>DASYJF010000141.1:0-22713 GCA_035996815.1 Thermoanaerobaculia bacterium
CGAAGGCGCGGATAAACCGCGCCGGATCGTCCGCTCCGACCCAGTTCTCCAACGCCGGCGGAAACAGGAACTGTGTCGTGTAGTCCGCTCGTAGCTCTTGGCTCATTCGTTCGCGCCCTCCTCATCCAAGGAGTGACGCTAAGGGCTTTTGAGACACCCTCCAAAGCCACCGCTTTGGGAGGGCGGTGGAATCGTGACGACCAGCAGCCTGTGATGCTTGCTACGTCTGCGCGAGGTCACCCTCCCCCTCCCTCCCAAAGCGGTGGCTCGCTCGCCACCGCACTCCAAAGCTTCGCGAAATGTGCCGCGAATCGCCCCAGAATGACCGGCGCACATTTCTACACACCCTCTAAGCCCGCGGAGGCGCCGGGAGTACGGCGAAGGATCTGAAGCTTCGCAACGCCGGCTGAACCCTGGCTTAAGCAGAGGTCCGCGCATCAGAGATCCTTCTCTGTCCTGCGCCATGCGTCGATGCTTCATTTCGAACCATCGATGCTTCGTTTTGAACCATCGATGCTTCATTTTGAACCATCGATGCTTCATTTCGAAGCATCGATGCTTCGTTTTGAACCATCGATGCTTCATTTCGAACCATCGATGCTTCGTTTCGAACCATCGATGCTTCGTTTTGAACCATCGATGCTTCGTTTTGAACCATCGATGCTTCGTTTTGAACCATCGATGCTTCGTTTTGAACCATCGATGCTTCGTTTTGAACCATCGATGCTTCGTTTTGAAGCTCCGGAGGCTAAAGTGTCAAACAATCGTGAAAACGTTGATTTCACGAGCACCCTGAGCTTCACCAGCACAGACAAGAGTGTCTGTGCTTTGGCAATCGGCAAGGTGTGGCCTGACAACCGAGTCGCGGCGTATTTCGCGAAGCTTTGGAGTGCGGTGGCGAGCGAGCCACCGCTTTGGGAGGGAGGGGGACGGTGACCTCGCGCAGACGTAGCAAGCATCACAGACTGCGTATCATCACGCTTCCACCGCCCTCCCAAAGCGGTGGCGCGCTCGCCACCGCACTCCAGAGTGCTTCGCACGAAACGGACGTCAGATTTCTTCACACCCTCTCGGGATGACAAAGCACTACTTCGCCGCCGACGCGGCACACTCCGGCCACGACATCGCCATCTCGAATCCCGCCACGTCGGACGCGATCTCGTCCGCGTACGCGCAGACCACATCCTCCAGCTCGCGCGTCAGCACGTCATCGACCGAGGTCTGGTTCCGGCGCGCCAGCCACTGCAGCATCTCTTTCTGATACCGCGGCACTCTGGTCCGCAACTCCACCAGCCGGATGGCCTCGGGCATCACCCGCACCGCGTCGCCGCCGAGGGCCTCCTCGATCACCGCCTGAGGCCACGTCCGCATCGCCGCCGCGATCATCTCTTCCTTCGACACCCGCATCCCCGCCTGCGTCGAAACCGCTACAATCGTCCCCTCGGCGATCTCGGACGTCAATTGCAGAAACGTCATCCCCAACCGATCAGCAGCGATCATGAAGGTCACATTCCGACGAGAATTGAGAAAGATACGGCGGATGGAAATGCGGGTGAGTTTGTCCATGAGTGATCCCTTCTCGATGTACTGCGATAAGATAATACTGCTAAAGGAGTACGTCAAGAGGGAGTGCGACTGAGTGGCTGACGTCCGGCGCGAAGCAGAGACGTTCGGGCGCGAGTTGCGCAAGGTCCGGCTGAAACGCGGCCTGAGCCAGCAAGCGCTGGCCGAGCGCTGCGGGTCGAACATTCCCTACATCAGCGAGTTGGAACGAGGGCTGAAGGCTCCGACGCTGACGATGATCCTGCGCCTTGCCAGCGCGCTCGAATGTAAGGTGCGCGACTTGATGCGCGTGTTCGACACGGCGCCGCCGGATTCGTTTCTTCAGTAGCGCGAGGCGCGAAGATCTCTAGGAGGGCCACATCACGTCAATGTCAATTATCCCACGTGTTAGTTCCGCATTTTCTGCGGCAACTTCATACGCGACGCGAACGGTACCTTGTGTAAGATTCGCGTTCGTAGCGATTCGCGTTACCCAGTGAGTAGTTCCTCCGTGAACCACTTGCGCCGCCGTACCTGCGAATTTTGGCTTTCGCCATTGTGATCCCGGTTCAGGTAACTGGGGCAGTCCGTCGCTGCCGTTTCCATCTAGGCCGTGCATCGCTAAGGTGAACCCTTCAGGAAGGTCAAATGAAAGGTACGGCGCCCTCGCGGCACTCGCACCCATCTCGTTCTCGATACCTAACACTATTTGCGTCTCGCGTTCTTTAACACGGTGACCGACTAACGAAAGCTTTGGTCGCGCCAAACCTGCCGCAACCACACCCATCTTCGCAACTTCGTCAGGCGTGGCTTCCGCCGTCGAACTGCCACGGCGAATGTAAACAGTCCCCTTTCGTAAACGTCCGTAATCCTTCTTGAGGTAGATCGGCCGATCTTGAAGCGGGATCACTAGGACTCCAACCTCCTGTTCGTCCAAATTCGCGGGCTGATAAGAAAAAGCGACGGGTCGCTGAACCTTCGAGTTCACGAACTGCTGCAGGATGGCATCATCGAGATGTGCCGACACGCCCACAGGGACGCTCCGCCCTCCGCGGACTTCGGCTACGCCGATCAGGATGAAGGCATCCGAACGGCGCCACGCATTCGCGAACGCAAGGATGTCCTTAAGAAGCTCACTCTTCTGGTCGTCTGTTGCGCCGACAAAAGGGTATTGATCCCGCTTGAAGTCGAGCGAGGTGCTCTCTTCTTCGTTTAGCAGTTCTTCAATCGCAGTTGTGTTCATCTTTGGTTACCGAGACGACGAGAGTGTCAGACACTGCGCAGTTCCCTGGCGAGGTCCTCCTCATCGACGACCAATACATCGACGCGGCGGCGCGCCAGTTCGGACAGGAACTCCGGAAGCGTCATTCCTGCTGCTTCGGCGGCTCGCTCCAGCGAGATCGCGCTCTGCTGATACAGTGGATGGAGGCGGCGATCCGCATCTCGCGCGGAACCTCGTGCGGCGCTTTGCGCAATGCGGCGAAGAGGCTGTCGGGCAGCATGATCTCTACGCTGGTCATGTCGCTTCTCCTGTTTCGACTTCGAACATCATTACGCCTCAACGCGACTTAATCAAACTGTCTCCGAGTGGGTGTGAAGAAATACGCCGCTCATTTCGTGCGAAGCACTTTGGAGTGCGGTGGCGATCGAGCCACCGCTTTGGGAGGGAGGGGGAACGGTGAACACGCGCGGACTGGGCAAGCATCAAGCGCTGCGAGGCATCACGCTTCCACCGCCCTCCCAAAGCGGTGGCCCTTGCCACCGCACTCCAAAGTGCTTCGCACGAAACGAGCGCCACCTTCACGCCCTCTTAGAATGACAGGTGGGATTCAAGCAGCTCGTCGACCTTCATAGGATCGGCCGTGGGCAGTCGGCAGAGGTGATTCGTGCAGACGTACGCGGTCGCCCTCCCCCCAATCGCCCGCTGCAACGCCGTGAACGGCGCGATGGCAGCGATATCTGTACCGCTATGCAGCACGACCTTGTTCGGCACGAATGTGACGAACAAGGCGCGCTGGAGCGTACGCACATCCGCGCCGGCGAGGACGATTTCGAAGGAGGGGCCGAGGAGGAAATCGAGTCCGCTCATGAGGTGGGCGGAGGCGGAGGGGATGAGGGTGATTTCGTCGGCGGTGGTGCGGAGGACGTCGTTGGCGGCTTTTTCGTAAACGGCCTCGCCGGTGATGCGGGAGAGGCGGACGAGGTTCGCTAGCTGGACGGAGTTGCCGGAGGGAAGGGCGCCGTCGGTGGTTTCGCGGGGACGGAGGAGAAGGTCGTTGGACGTGGTGAGGTAGAAGCGGCCGGTGGCGTCGCGAAAGCGGGTCAGGGATTCGCGCTGGAGTTTTATGGCTCTCTCGAGGTAGCGAACTTGGAACGTCGCTTCGTAGAGGTTGAGCAGTCCCCAGATCAGGAAGGTGTAGTCGTCGAGGAAGACGGCTTGCTGTTTGTCGGAGTGCTGGAGTTTTACTTTCGCGATGAGGACGTTCGCGGCGCGGCGGGCGGCGAGCGCGTAGGACGCGTCGTCGAGGACGGCGGCGCCTTGCGAGAGCGCGGCGATCATGAGGCCGTTCCAGTCGGTGAGGATTTTTTCGTCGCGGGCGGTGCGCTCGTCGGAGTCGTTGGCGGCGTAGAAGGCGCCGTTCGGGGCGCGCAGGTCGCGGAGGACGTACGCGAAGATCGCTCGTGCGGTGGCGGCGTACTCGGGTTTGTGCGTGGCTTGAAACGCTTCGAGATAGGCCATTGCGATCAGGGCTTGATCGCAGAGCATCTTTTCGTAGTGCGGCTGCTTCCACTCGGCGTCCACGGCGTAGCGGTGGAAGCCGCCGCGTTTGGCGTCCCAGATCGCGCCGGCGCGCATGTTCCGCAGTGTCGTCTCGACCATTTCCAGCGCGTGCGGCTCGCCGGTGCGGCGCCAGTAGCGGAGCAGGAACATGAGCTGGTGCCCGGCGGGGAGTTTCGGCGGGGGGTTGAAGCCGCCGTTCGATTCATCAAAACGCTCGGCAAATTGATCGTACGTTTTCTTCAGTAGCTCGGGGCCGGGGATTTCGGCGGATGCGGTATCGGGCGCGAGCGATTGCATGACCATCGATGCAGTCGACGCGATCTGTTCGGGGTGTTCTTTCCAGGTTTTGCTGAGGTTGGTGAGGAGTGTGGCCAGGCGATCTTTGGGGATGTACGCGGCGGCGAAGAACGGCTTGCCGTCGGGAGTGAGGATCACGTTCAGCGGCCAGCCGGGATCAGACATCAGTTTCCGCGCCACGGCCATGTAGGTGCTGTCGACGTCGGGGCGTTCCTCGCGATCGACTTTGATGGCGATGAAGCTGGCGTTCATGAGGGCGCCGATGTCTTTGTCCGAGAACGACTCGGCGTTCATGACGTGGCACCAGTGGCAGGTGGAGTAACCGATGGAGATCCAGATTGGTTTGTTTTGTTTACGTGCTTTGTCGAGCGCTTCCTTGCCCCACGGGTACCAGTTGATGGGGTTTTTGGCGTGTTGTTTCAGGTAGGGGGATGTTTCGTTTGCGAGGTGATTTATAGGGGGACCTTTTTCACGCGGAGACGCGGGGATCGCGGAGGAAGAGACTTTTTTCTCCGCGACTCCGCGGCTCCGCGTGACCGAGGTTCCCTGTATCGTCGCCGCGAGAGCGAGGGAGGCGATGATCACTTTTGGAGGCCGGTGGATTGGTTAATTCGGTATGTGCGGTCGGCGGACAGGCCTTTGAACGTCTGGCGGTCGCCGTTGGGCCAGATCACGGTTACGTCGGCCCTTGTGTCGGTGCCGAGGCCGAGGTGTTGTTCCTTTGGGGGAGACGTCAGGTAGCCGATTGTGCTGAAGACTTCGCGCCAGAGGTTTTTTAGGTGTGGCGTGTCGACGAGGATCTTGGCGCCGACAGCGTCTCTCGTTACGCCTTTGGAGGGATCGCCGGTGAGGTGGATTTTGATCCAGTGATTTCCGGTCGCTCCGTTGTTGCGGTAGAGCATGGCGGGACCGTTGAAGTTGTTGACCATCATGTCGAGGGCGCCGTCGTTGTCCATGTCGAACATCACTACGGATCTTGCGTTGCCGGCGGGATCGGCGCCGCTTTGGGACGACTGTTCTTCGAGCATGCCGTTGCGGTTGACGAAGAAGACCGGGGCTTCTTTTTCGGCGACGGGGACGATGGTCTGCTGTTGCTGCCCCGAGGAGTTGGTGAAGTAGGGGTTGACGCTGGAGTAGACGGCGTATTCGTTCATGCCGTTGACGAGGTAGAGATCGTCGTCGCCGTCGTTGTCGAAATCGAAAAAGTTTGCGCCCCACGACCAGCCGGTCGATTTGTAGCCGCGGCCGATGGCCTGCGACTGGTCGTAAGAAACGAGTTTTCCGTCTTTGGCGTTCGACGTCCAGAGATCGTTGGCTTCGACCACGCGCATGTTGGCCATCTTCTGGGGATTGAACTTCAGGCGGGTCTTGGCGTCGGGGAGGACGTATTTTTCGTCCTTGTTCATCGTGACGATGTTGGAGATGTAGACGTCGGGGAAGCCGTCGCGATTGAGGTCGGTGATGCCGATGTTCATGGTGTAGCTCGGCTTGTCGGTGCCGAGTTTCGATGACACCTCTTCGAATTTCCCGTTGCCGAGGTTGCGGTACCAGGAGTTGGCGCCGAAGTCGTTGCCGCAGATCAGGTCCTCCCATCCGTCGCCGTCGAAATCGACGTGGTTGATGGCCTGGGCCCAGCCGGTGTTGTCGACGCCGCTGCCGGCGGTGACATCTTCGAAGACGAAGTTGCCTTTGTTGCGAAAGAGCTTGTTGGGGAGGCCGTTGGTGTTGCGGCGGGCGAAGGTCGGCAGGATGCCGTGGACGTAGTCGCCGAAGTAGCCGATGTAGAGGTCGAGCAAGCCGTCTTTGTCGAAGTCGAGCGCAGTGGCGGGACCGCCGACGAGGCCTTTGCCGCCGAGGTTCGTGCGGGCGGTGACGTCCTCGAACTTGATATCACTCGATGACCCTCCGAGTCGGCCCAAGTTCTTGTACAGACGGTGATCGTCGTCGGCGTAGGTGATGAGGATGTCGGGGAGGCCGTCGTTGTCAAAGTCGGCGATGATCGGCTGGCGCGGCTCGCCGGGGCGGCCGTCGGTGCGCTTCCACGCCAAGCCGGCCGATTCGGTGACGTCGGTGAAGTGGCCTTTGCCGTCGCCGAGGTAGAGGGCGTTGCCGGAACCGCTGAGGACGAGGACGTCGATGTTGCCGTCGCCATTCACATCCTCGGCGGCGATACCCGATCCACCGAATGCGGGCGGAACGGCCAGCACCGTTTCCGTCTCTTTGACCGAATAGCTGCGGATGAGGCGGGCCAGCCAGTCGGACATGCGATGCTCGAACTTGATGCCGCTGCCGGCCGTCACGTCAGTAAAGAACTTGCCGCTGGTTTTCGCCGTCGACGGTGCTGAGGCGATGGTGGTGGTGACTTTCTTCGCGGGAGTTAGCGCGGCGTTTTTATCGAGCAGAGTCTGGATGTTCTTGACCGACTTGGTGAGATCCATTCGATCGAGACGGTCGCGATTCTCGGCCGTAGCGCTCTTCCCCGCCACACGCAAGATCAACGTTCCCATCTGCGCGCCGCCCTCGGTCAGCAACTCGGCCGCGAACGGATCGGGCTCCAGTGTCCCTTTGTATTTCGGATCGTTGAGGACTTCGTTCAGATACATCCAGTGCAGACCGGGATCGCGGAACGCATCGAGGTCATACGCCTCGATCACTATCTGATCGGACTTCGGCAACCGCGGAAAGTAGATGCAGTCCTCGTATTCGTTGAGCACATGCGGTTCGTACATCTGCACCGCGTCGTGTACGTCGTCGATGCGGATCAGCGGATGGCCGCGCTTCTTCGCGCGCTTCTCCGCTTCGAGCATGACGTCGCCGGTCCACGCCACCATCGTCTCCGTGAATTGCTTCTTGAACGCCGTCCCATCCTCGGCATCGCTCGGCCACATGTGCCGGGCCATGTAGACCTGCACGTTGCGCGAAAAGACGGCGTTGGAGAGGTCGTTGTACTTTTCGAACGCGGCCAGCTTCTCGGCGACGATCGCTTTGCTGGTGGCGAACTTTTCGCCGGTCTTGGCTGGTGCCGCGTGTGATGCAACCACAGGCTTGTTCGTGCCGACGATGCCCGCCCACGCCGCCTTCATCTCCGCGCCGTTGATCTGATGGACGTTCTTCGTGCGCGTATCGCGGTCGGCGTGTTGCAGCGCGGCAAGCGTGATGAGATCGACCGATTCCTTGAACAACTCAACGGCCTTTTCATCGAGCGGAAGGAGGTTCGTCCCGTCGACGAAGGCATCCTGCTGGACGGAGAGAATCGCGCGCAGTGCGTAGGCGACGGCGCCGTACTGCCGTTTGTCGCGGGCGGTGATCTCCGTGCGGCGCGGATCGTCGGGAAGGATGATCCAATCGCCGGCCGGCGTCGTCACGTACGGAACCGCGGCCTGCAACACCGGACGCAGGTCATCGACGCCGATCTGGGTCTTGCCTTTCGCGGCGTCAGTCGCCTTCACCCACACATCGCGAATCAGACGCTTCTGCAGCGCGATCTTCTCGGCACGGGCGTCGAAATCGAGCGAGGTGCCGTAGATGAAATCCTCGAGCCGGTTGGCCGTGGCGTAGCACTTTGGGTCGCGCTGCGACTCGAGCTGATCGATCTCTTTGATGATGGTCGGAACCTGCGCAACCGCGGCGAGGGAAACGCAGAGGCTGAACGCGGCAACAGCGATACGGACGGTACGCATTGGACGCTCCCCTGAAAAAAGTCTGTACGGGGAGTTTACAGCGTGGGGGTGGGGAGTAGGGAGTGGAGCGATTCAATGTGGCGCTATTTCGTGCGAAGCACTTTGGAGTGCTGGTGGCGAGGCCACCGCTTTGGCAGGGCGGTGGAACGGCATTGGCAATAGAATCCGCGTTCGGAGGCAACATGAAAAAACTGATGGTGATCCCGTTCGCGCTCGTTTTCGCTGCATGCGCACATAGCAAAGGACCGATGGCGACGGCCACGCTCGACTCCACGAGCGGCTCGACGGCGAAAGGGACCGTGCACTTTCAAAATGCCGGCGAAGATGGCGTCGAAGTCGTCGCCGATCTGACCGGTGTCCCGCCCGGCGTCCACGGCTTCCACGTCCACGAGAAGGGCGACTGCGGCAACAACGCCACGAATGCCGGCGGCCACTTCAATCCGACCACCATGGTTCACGGCGCTCCCGATGCCGTCTCGCATCATGCCGGCGACTTCGGCAACGTTACCGCCGACGACAAGGGCGAGGTCCACGCGCGATTCACCACACACTCCATCTCGATCAACACCGGCGCGAATGCCGTGGTTGGTCACGCCGTCGTCCTGCACGGCAATCCCGACGATCTCGTCTCGCAGCCGGCCGGCAATGCCGGACCGCGCATCGGATGCGGCGTCGTCACGCTGATGGGAAACATGTAGCCATGAAACGTCTCGCAATCATCGCGCTCGTCCTGCTGCCCCTCGCCTGCGCGCACCGCGCCGGCACGACCAAGAGCACCTCAACGCCGGGCCGCGGTGCGATCAAGCTGACCATCACGCCAAATCCGGTGGTGGCCACGAACGTCGGCGGAAACACATACGAGTTCCCGTTCGACGCCGTGGTCAAGGAGACCGGCGGCCATCCAGTCACCATCGAGCGCGTGACCGCGAATGTGTTCGCGGCCGGCGGCATCCCGGTTGCCACCGAGTCTTACGACGCCGCCAAAATCCAGTCCCTCGGCTTCGCCATAGCTGTTCAGGCCAAGGGTGAGATTCACTATCACTTCGCGCCGCGCAAAGACGTTCCCGACTCAAGCCTCTTCAGCTCCGTCTACGGCGACATCCGCGTCGAAGGCATCGACGACAACGGCTCACGCACCACCACGACCACGACCATCACGCTGAAGAAGGGGTAGCAACCAGAATTGCGTCATGACCGACGACAACCTTAGACGGCTGCTGGAAGCGAATGTCGCGCGTATCGAGGGCGCGATCGAAGGGAAAACGAACGCCGTCGAACAGCGCATGGACCTCGGCTTCGCCGACACGCAGGCGATGATCAAGTTCTCCCACGCCGAGCTCGATCGGCGCGTGCGCTACATGGAGCAGACCCTGCAAACGCTGGAAGACCGCTTCGTCGGGCTACAGACTCGCGTCGATCGCCTCGAAGAGGCGACGAAAATCGAAAACTAGCCTCTCTCCGCGACTCCGCGTGAAACGCTTTTGGTACCTAATCCACCCACTTCGCGATGAACAGATTCATCTCATGCCCTTCCGGCTGCGCGCGGCTGGAAGCCCAGATCAGGTACTGCCCGTCCGGACTGAAAACACAGAAGCCGTCGAAGCCGGGCGCGGTCGTGATGCGCTCCAACCCCTGACCATCCTTGCCGACAGTCCAGAGATCGAAGTCGAATCCCTTCGCATTCACATTCGACGCGAAGATGATCCGCTTGCCGTCGTTCATAAAGTACGGACAGAAATTCGCGGCGCCGTTGCTCGTGATCTGACGCTGGTTCGTGCCGTCGGCGTTCATCAGGAACAGCTCCATGTGCAGCGGCTTGACGAGATCCTTCGCCAGCAACGCGCGGTCTTCGATGAGCGCCGGACCGGCCGGATGGTTCGCGCGCCAGACGATCTGCGTGCAGTCGGCGTTGTAGAACGCGCCGCCGTCATAGCCGGGCGTGTTCGTCATCCGCTTCACGTTTCCTGACGCCGCGTCCATCTCGTACAGATCGAGATCGCCGTCGCGCATCGAGGTGAAGATCATCTTCCCGCCCTGATGGCACCACGTCATCTCCGCGTCGTAGCCGCTGGTCGTGGTGATCTTCTTCGCGTTCGATCCATCGACGTTCGCCTCGACAATGTCGAACGTCGGATACACCGGCCACACGTAACCCTTCGACATATCCGGCTTCGCGGGACACTCCGCCGCGCCACCCTCGGTCGTCGCATAGACGATGCGATCGCCCTGCGGATACTTGAAGTAGCCGCACGTCGTGCGCCCCTTGCCGCTGGAGACCAGCTTCGTTTCGCCGGTAGAGAGATCCATCGTGTACTCCTGATCGCATCCCGCGCCCGGCACGGTGGCCTGATAGATGATCTTCGTCCCGTCAGGACTGAAATACGCCTCGGCGTTCTCGCCGCCGAACGTGAGCTGGCGGATGTCTTTGAGGTGCTTCTCGCCGTCGAAGGTTTTCTCGTACGGCTTGCCCGCTTTGATCACGAGCGAAGAAACTTTCGGCGCGGGCGGAGCGACGCCGCGCGTGGTCAGCGTGGCGCGCAACGTTTTCCGCTCGCCGTCGCGCATGACGATGATGTCGACCGTGTCGCCGGGTTTGTGATCCTGCAACGCGTACGACATGTCGTAGAGGTTCTCGATACGCGTGCCGCCGATCGACACGATGCGGTCCTTGCCGCGAATGCCGGCCTTGTCCGCGGGCGAACCGGGACGAACATCCGCGAGCAGAACACCGCCGGTGGTCTCGCCCATCGCGCTGTAGTCGGGGACCGTGCCGAGGTAGGCGCCGTAGCCGCGGGAATCGCCTTCCATGGCGGGAGCGGAGGCGGCGCGCGCGTACTGCGGCGTCACGCGTCCCGCGCCGAGATGCATCATCACGCTCGTCCCGAAATCGACGACGTGCTCCATGCCCGCGTAGTTGAGGCTCTCCGCCACATCCTCGGGTGTGTGATAGCGATCGTGCGCGCCGGTGAAAAAGTGCAGCACCGGAATCTGCTTCGCGTAGAAGCTGGTCTGGTCCGACGGCCCATAGCCATCGCCGCTCGACGTGACATTGATCTTCGCGAACGAGGTGGCGGCGTCCACGACCTCTTTCCACTGCGGCGCGGAATCGGACCCGAACACGATCAGCCGGTCGTCGCGCATCATCCCGACCATGTCGAGATTGATCATCGCCACGACGCGCGGAATCAGCGGCGAGTGGCCGACGAACCAAGACGATCCGGCCAAGCCGACTTCCTCGCCGGAGAAGAGCACGACAACGATCGTGCGGCGATTGTTCACGTCCGCAAGCTGCGTTTTCAATCGCTCCGCGATCGCCATCACCGCGGCGTCGCCCGACGCGTTGTCGTCGGCGCCTGGGTGGATGGCGTGTTCGTTCGGCTTCATCGAGCCCTGACCGCCGTAGCCGAGGTGGTCGTAGTGGGCACCGAGGACGACGACCTGGTTGGCCAGAGCCCCGCGGCCGCGAAGAACACCGGCGATGTTCTCTGCATCGACGAACTGCGGCTTCACATCGGCGACGCCGCTGATGTGCGCTGCGAGAACGCGCGAGCGCGGCTTGAGATCGGCGTCGACGCTTTTCTGCCACGCCGTCAGATCGCCGACCCACTTCTCGGCGACCGACGTTTTCACTTGCAGCACAGGAATGCCGGCCGGACTCTCCGGGCCGTCGTTGACGAGCGGCGGAACCTTGTCCTTCCCTTCGTCCTGCAGCGGACCGGTGGTGAAGATCACCGCCACCGCGCCGCGCTCGCGCGCCTGCAAAACCTTGTAGCGCATGGCCGACCAGCGGCTCGGTTTGCGTCCGTCGAACTTCGAGGTGTCGTCCTTCTCCTGCGGCTCGTAGCGCAGCATCACCGCGACCTTGCCCTTCAGGTCGATGCCGTCGAAATCGTTGTAGCCGATCGGCGTAGCGTCGATGCCATAGCCAACGAAGGCGATCGGTCCCGCGAACGCGCCGGCGCTGGAGAATCCGAGCGGAGTCCAATCGCCATCCGCGACGCCTTCCAACTTGTTGCCGTTGCCGAGCGCGACGCCGGTCTTGATCGGGAACTGCTCGCGATACGACGTTCCGAACGCGGGCTCAAGTCCGATCCCTTTCAAGCGTCCCTCGATGTAATCGGCCGCCTTGTGAATGCCGTTCGTGTTGATTCCGCGGCCCTCGGTAGCAGGCGCGGCGAGAAACGCGACGTCTTTCCGAAGCTGCGGCTCATCGGCAAAGGCGACAGTAGACAGGAGGATCGAGGCGGCAACGGCGAAGCGGCGAACGTTCATTTTGGGGCCTTTCGGACGGCGAGTTGCATCATTCTAAGCGCGGCACGGCTGTCGCACACGACGACTCGCAGCACATTTCGCGAAGCTTTGGAGTGCGGTGGCGACCGAGCCACCGCTTTGGGAGGGTGGAGGACGAGAGTCATCACGATGATCGCGCAAGCATCACACGCCGCGTGTTGTCAGGCTTCCACCGCCCTCCCAAAGCGGTGGCTCGGTCGCCACCGCACTCCAAAGTGCTTCGCACGAAAAAGGGCCACAGCATGACAATCAATCCAATCGCACTTGTGACCGGATCGAGCCGCGGCATCGGCTTCGAAGTGGCGAAGCAACTCGCCGCGCGCGACTACCGCCTCATCGTAACCAGCCGCAGCGAAACGTCCGCGGCCGCCGCGGCGGCGAAGATCGGCGGCCACGCCGTCGCGCATGCACTCGATACCTCCGACGCTGCTTCCATCCGCGAGCTTGCCGCGTGGATCAAGGGCGAGTTCGCCCAGCTCGACGTCGTCGTCAACAACGCCGCGATTCTGCTCGGCGAGACTACGAGCATCCTCGATACGCCGCCGGAAATGTTCGAACAAACGTTGCGCACGAATGCGCTCGGCCCGCTGCTGGTCACGCAGGCCGTCGCGAACCTCCTCCGCCGCAGCAAGGCCACGCGCGTCGTCAACGTCTCCTCGGGTGCGGGACAGATCTCGTCGATGAGCAGCTACGCGCCCGCCTACTCGATTTCGAAGGCGACGCTGAACGCGATCACGGTCATGCTCGCGCATGCACTGCCGCACGCGCGCGTGAACTGCGTCGATCCCGGCTGGGTGCGCACCGACATGGGCGGGCGGAACGCAACGCGCAGCGTCGAGGAAGGCGCGGAGACGATCGTCTGGCTGGCTACGTTGCCTGACGACGGGCCGACCGGCGGCTTCTTCCACGACCGCCGTCCCATCGCATGGTGATGGTAATCTTCGCCGCGTTTTTGCGGAGCTGACCACCATGCCCGGACCGATCACGGAGTTCATCCAGCATCACTATCGCCACTTCAACGCGGCGGCCCTGCGCGCGGCCGCGGACGACTACATCAAGCACCTCGACGGCGGCAACAAGATGCTGGTCACGCTGGCCGGCGCGATGTCGACGGCGGAGCTGGGTATCTCACTCGCCGAGATGATCCGGCGCGACAAGGTCCACGCCATCTGTTGCACCGGCGCGAACCTTGAGGAAGACATCTTCAACCTCGTCGCGCACGATCATTACGAACGCGTCCCGCATTACCGCTACCTCTCCGCGCAGGACGAGAAAGCGCTGCTCGACCGGCACATGAACCGCGTCACCGACACGTGCATCCCCGAAGGCGAGGCGATGCGCCGGATCGAATCGGCGGTGCTCAAGCATTGGGTCGAGAAAGACAAGGAAGGCCGCCGCCTCTTCCCGCACGAGTTCATGTACGAGATCTTGCGCGACGGCTCGATCGCCGAGTTCTACCAGATCGATCCGAAGAATTCGTGGATGATCGCTGCCGCCGAAAAGAATCTCCCGATGTTCGTCCCCGGCTGGGAGGACTCGACCCTCGGCAACATGTACTCCGGCCACTGCATCTCCGGCGACGTGAAGAACGTACACACGGTCCGCACCGGCATCGAGTACATGATCGAGCTGGCCGACTACTACACGAAGACCTCGGAATCCGGCACGATCGGCTTCTTCCAGATCGGCGGCGGCATCGCCGGCGACTTCCCCATCTGCGTCGTCCCGATGCTCCATCAGGACCTGCAACGAACGAACGTCCCGCTCTGGGGCTACTTCTGCCAGATCAGCGATTCAACCACGAGCTTCGGATCGTACTCAGGCGCCGTCCCGAACGAGAAAATCACCTGGGGCAAACTCGGCGTCGATACACCGAGCCACGTGATCGAATCGGATGCGTCGATCGTCGCGCCGCTGATGTTCGCGTACGTGATGGGCTTGTAATGAGCGAGATCAGGATTGCCGAGTCGGACGCCGACATCGATTCCTGCTTCCCGGTCATGTCGCTCCTTCGCCCTCACCTGCAACGCGAAGATTTCGTTGGCTTGGTGAGGAGCATGGCCCCGCAGGAATACCGCCTCGCGTACCTGACCTCGGACGATGTCGTGCAAGCGGTGGTCGGTTACCGGATCATCGACATGTTACGTACCGGCCGAATGCTCGAAGTCGACGATCTCGTGTCGGCGGATTCCGCGCGCTCGAAAGGCTACGGCAAGCAGCTGCTGAATTGGTGCTACGACCTCGCGCGCAGCAACGGTTGCAGCGTCGTCGAGCTCGATTCCGCCGTTCATCGCGCCGATGCCCACCGGTTCTACTTCCGCGAACGGATGTATGTGCTCGG
Source organism: Thermoanaerobaculia bacterium (assembly GCA_035996815.1). Taxonomy (GTDB): domain Bacteria; phylum Acidobacteriota; class Thermoanaerobaculia; order Gp7-AA8; family Gp7-AA8; genus JADGNZ01. The sequence continues at coordinate 14,933 of DASYJF010000141.1, forward strand.
CTTTCACTTCAGTCACCCGATCACTTGAAGGCGGATCACCACAGAGACACAGAGAAACACAGCGCGGCGTAGCCGCAACCAAAAGGAACGCTGGCGTCCTCGCCGGCTGGCCCGGCTGCGTCTCGCTGCCGACCGGACAAAACCTTCGAATGTCGCTAATGAACGCAACGCCTGCGCAAGCTCTCATTCGGCAGCGGGGACGCAGCCGAGCCAGCCGGCGAGGACGCCAGCGTTCCGACGGCGAGCGACGCGCAGGCGCTTAAATCTTCGCGTCAGAAGAAAAAACTATGGGTTAGTAGTACAGAGGGATTTCTCTGTGCCCTTTGTGTCTCTGTGGTTCAACGATTTTCTACTGCAGCGCCAGCGAAACCTTCGTCCCATTCGTTGCGACGCCGTCCTGAACCGCGTGCGGGTCGGATGGGTTTTTCGTCATGGCGTCGCCGTCGGAGTCGAGGCGGGCTTCGATGCGGACAGTGGCGGGAAGCGGCTGGCCCATCATCGAGTCGGCGGTGCTGAGGTCGATGTTGAGTGGGAAGGTCGGACTGGCGATTCGTTTGACGGCCGCGGGCGGACCGGCGGTCTGGCCGGCCGCGCGGGCGATCACGAAGAGGACGGCGTTCGGCGACGGCGCGGCGCCGGCGAGCGTCAGCGTTACGTGGACGGACGGACCAGATACGGGAGCGGTGGCGGGAGTTGACGCTGCCGCGGTAGCAGGTGCCGGATTCTTCGCCTGCTCTTTCATTTTGGCCAGCACGTCGTCGAGGCGAGCCTTCTGCTCGGGATGGCGACGCGTAGCTTCGGCGATCTGCGCTTCGGCCTCGGCGGTCTTGCCGCGCTGGATGTTGTCCCAAGCCAGGGCCACGTACGCGTCGAGGAGTTGCGGATCGGATTTGATGGCGTGCTGCAACATCTCCGCGGCAGGATCGCGCTGGCCCATCGACATGCGCACGAGAGCCTGATACGTCAGCGCGCGGGCGTCGTCGGGAGTGCGGGCGAGGATGTACTTCGTCTGCTCGAACACGCCCATCAGGTTTTCGCGTTCGAGGTAAGCCTTGGCGAGCTGATTGCGCATCTCCAGGTCGTCGGGTGATTTCGCGACGGCGGCTTCGATCTGTTGCAGCGCGGGATCGGGCTGTTGCGGCTGTTGCGATTGCGGCGCGGAGGCCATTGGAGCAGCAGCAGTCTCCGTTTTCGGCGTGGCCTTTTCGGTGACGAACCAGCCGATGCCGCCGAGGACGGCCACCGAGGCAGCACCCCAGATGAAACCGCGGATCGAGGCGGCACGAACGTCGGCGACGCTGGGAACTCGGGCGTCTCGCCCGCCGGCAACCGGGGTCTTGCCACGTAAAGCGGGCGGGACGCCCGCGTTCCCATGGCGTTTGTCGAGCGCGCGCAGCACATCGGCCGTTTCGCGCTCCAGGCGGCGCTGCTCTTCGACGCTCCCACCGGTTTCTTTCAATTCGCGCAACTGCTGGAGCAGCAGATCGCGTTTCGCTTCGAGGTCGAGGCGCTCCACGTCCGGCTTCGCCGCGCGGCCTTTCATGCCGTACCAGAACATGAAGCCGACGATGAGGCCGGACAAGATCATCCCGCCGGCGCTGAGCCAATCCGTCATGATTTCTCCACCATTTCGCGGACGCGGGCGAGGTACGGATCGTCTGTCGGTTCTTCAGCGATCGCATGCACCGGCGCGACCTCCAGCTTCTTCGCTTTCGAAACTACCAGCACGAATCCGATGGCGAGGACCGCGATCGGCAGGATCCAGACCAGCGTGTTCACGCCCTGAAACTTCGGCTTGAGCAGGACGAACTGCCCGTACGATTTTTCGAAATAGCTGAGGATCTGCTCCTCGGTATATCCGCGCTCGAGCAGCTCGCGAACCTGCGCCTTCATGTTGGAGGCCATGATCGAGGGCGAGTCGCCGATGGCCAGCCCCTGACAAACGGGACAGCGAAGCTCGTGGGAGATCGCCATCGTCTGTTGCTCGAGTGGCTGTCCGGTCAGCGGCGTCCCTTTCGGCGTGCCGACGAACTGCGCGGCGTCGGGCACTTTGACTTGGAGCAGCGCGAGCAGAAAGAAGGTTGCGATCATCGAAGCGCCTTTGCCAGATTCTCCTGCAGTTGTTCAGTGCTCATCGGTCCTTCGAATTTGGCCACGATCGTTCCCGCGGCATTGATGAAGTACGTTTCCGGCACGCCGCCGACGCCGTACGCGATGGCGGTCTTGCCGTTCGTATCGAGCAGCGTCGGATACGCGCTTCCGCGCTCGGCGAGGAAGCGATTGATCTTGTCTTCGGTATCGTTGAACACCACGCCGACGAACTGCACGTTCGGCAACTGGCGGGCGTTGGCGACCAGCGTCGGATGCTCTTCGTAACACGGCACGCACCACGTCGCCCAGAAGTTGACGATGACCGGCTTGCCGCGCAGCGATTCGAGATCGATGGTCTGGCCGGTGTTGACGGCCTTCAACGCGAACGGCGGCGCGGGCTTGCCGACCAGCGGCGAGTCGATGTGCTGCGGATCTTTGCCGAGGCCGGCGAAGAGGACGAAGACGATCACGGCGACGATGACGACGCCGATGATCAGAACCGTCCGGTTCACGCGATCGCCTCATCATCGATCGCCGGAGCGCTCTCGGGGACGACGACGTACGTGCGGCGACGCATCGGGATCAGCGCGATCAAACCGCCCGCGCCCATCAGCAGCACCGCTCCCCAGATCCAGCCGACCATCGGCATGTTGATGATCAACAGGCCAACCTGATCGCCCTGGATGTTCATGATCGAGAGGTAGTAATCGCGGCCGATCGTCGAATGCACGGCTGGCGTGCCGACCGGTTCGCGCATGGCCGCGTACTGATTCATGCGCGGCTCCATCGTCGTCACCGGCTGGCCGTTTTTCGAGATGTTGAACCGCGCAATCGTCGATTGGCGATGCGGTTCGGTGCGCTCCTCGGTGCCGAGGAACGTGACCGTGTAGCCGGCGAACGTCGTGCTCTGGCCGCGCGTCAGCGTCACTTCCTCTTGCGTGCGCATCGTGCTGCTGACGGCGATGGCGACGAAGACGATGACGGCTCCGGCGTGGACGACATAGCCGCCGAAACGGCGGCGACCGCGGCGAAGCTGCGTGTCGATCAGCGCGGGTGCGAACGAGTCACCCTTCTTCAATCGCTGCCGAAGCGGAAGCCACATCTGCGCGAAGGTGACGTGCGCCGCGTAGCCGCCGAAGAGCAGCGTGACCAGCGTCCACGCGTTGCGGACGCCGAGGACGTAGCCGATGATCAGCACGATCGCGCCGGTGATCAGCGGCGGCAGCAGTGCGCGCAGCATCTCCTTCCGCGAAACCTTGCCCCACGGCAGCGCAGGGCCGACGCCGAGGAGGAACAGCAGAGCCGTTCCGACCGGAACGACCATCGCGTCAAAGTACGGCCGGCCGACGCTCATCTGCTTCCCTTTCACGGCTTCGACGACGAGCGGGAAGACTGTTCCTACGAGCACCGTGAACGTGAACACGACGAAGAAGAGGTTGTTGACGAGGAACATCCCCTCCCGGCTCACCGCGCTCTCGATTCTCCCCTCGGATTCGAGCGAGTCGATACGCAACGCGAGCAGGACTACGGAGAAGAGCAGGATCGCGGCGAGGAAAACGAGGATCGTCGGTCCGATCGAGCTCTGCGTGAAGGAGTGGACGGAGTTGAAGACGCCCGAGCGCGTCATGAACGTACCGAGGATCGTCAGAAGGAAGCTGGCCTGGATGAGGGTGACCGTCCACCCTTTGAGAACGCCGCGGCGCTCCATGACGATCGCCGAGTGCAGCGCGGCAGTCGCCGTGAGCCACGGCAGTAGCGACGCGTTTTCGACGGGATCCCACGCCCAGTAACCGCCCCAGCCGAGGACTTCGTACGCCCACCAGCCGCCGAGCATGATGGCGATGGTCAGGAAGACCCATGGCAGTAAAAGTGACGCGCGCAGCGGTCGCAGAAACGATTGGCCGAGTCGGCCGCGCAACAACGCGGCGGCGGCGAAGCCGAAGGGGATCGTCATCCCGACGTAGCCGAGGTAGAGCATCGGCGGATGAATGATCATTAATAGATGGTTTTGCAGGAGCGGATTCGGTCCCGGCCCGTCGAGCGGCACCGGACTGACGCTGAGGAACGGATTCGCCGGACCTGCGATCAGAAAGCTGAAGAACGCGCCGCACGAGAGCCAGGTGCCGATGGCGAACGGCATGTACTCCTGATGCTGATTGCGGTTCACCCAGGTCGTGCCCGCGATGTAGATGCCGAGGATGAATCCCCAGAAGAGGATCGACCCTTCGAGCGACGACCAGAGACTGACGATGGTCACCCACAGCGGCACCTGCGTCGATCCGACGTGTGCAACATACTGCACACTGAAGTCGTGCGTGATGAGCGCGTACTCCATGACGCCCGTCGCGAGCACCATCAGCCCCGCGAATGCGTACGCAAATCGCTGCGACCACTTCAGCCCTTGGGGCGAGCGCTTCGCGCCGGCCGCGTAGGCGATGAATGCGCCGGTCGTCGAAACGAGGACCGAGGCGAGGATGAGGAAACGTCCGAGTGTAGCGGTCATGGTGTGTTCGAGTGGTCAGTGGCTAGTGGTCAGTGGTCAGCATCCCTATTGGTTCTGACCACTGACCACTGACCACTGGCCACTTCCTTAGTCCTTCAGTCCTTCCGTCGACTTCATCAACTTCTGCAGCTCGTCTTTGTTCACCGCGTGGCCGGCTTTCGGCGCGCGGTATTCGTTGTTGTGCGAGACCATCAGGCGGTTGCACTGGAAGTAGCCGGAGCGGGTCATCGTCCCTTCGACCACGACTCCGATGTTCTCGCGGAACATCTGCGGCGGAACGCCTGACGACTTCACGTGCACGATGCCGGTGGCATCCTTGACGTCGAACTCGAGACCCGAGACGCCGTTGCGTCCTTTCACCGAGTGCGGCGCAACCATGCCGCCGAGGCGGATCGTGGCGCCGTAGGCTTTGTTGCCGGCGGCGTGCAGATCGGTCGGCGTCCAGTAGTAGACAAGATTCTTGCTGATGCCGCCGTACGCGATCACGAGAAACGCGGCAATTGCCGCCGCGAACGCTCCGATCATGAAGAGGCGGGTCTTGCGGCGCATGGCATCGCTGGCAGTCGGTTCAGTCATGGTTCCTCCGGGTGATTTCGTTGCGTAACCGCGCGATGACGCTGGCGCCGTAGATGCCCAGCACGATCGCGGTCACTGAGTAGGCGGCGACGACGAAGTTCCAGCCGCCCGGGATCATTTGTCCGCTCATATCGTTTCTCCCAACGCCGGCGGCGGCACGAGCTCCTGCTCGAGGCGCATCGAGGCGACGCGCGCCCGCAGCATGATGAACGCCGTCATCAGAAAGAGGATGCCGAACGCGTTCATGCGCAGAGGCAGCCAGAACTGGCGCGAGACGGTGCTCGGACTCGATTGCAACTGGTGCAGCGAGTTCCACCAGCGCACCGAGTAATAAACGATCGGGACGTCGACGTACGCGATGATCGTGGCCACGGCCGACCAGATGGCGCGGCGCGCGGGATCGTCGACGAACTTCCGCAGCGCGAGGATGCCGAGGAAGGCGAAGAGCAGGACGGCGGTCGTGGTCAGCCGCGGATCCCAATCCCACCACACACCCCACGTCGGCTTGGCCCAGATCGCGCCCTGACAGCAGAGCAGAAACGCGAGGACGACGCCGACTTCGATGGCCGCTTCCATCCGCGCGTCCCACTTCCAGTCGGGCTTGAAGAGGAAGATGACGGCGCAGACGAACGCGAACGTCATCGCCAGCAGCGCGTTCCACGCTGTCGGCACATGCACGTACATGATCCGCTGCACCTGCCCCATCAACGCCTCGGGGGGCGCGACGAAGAGGCCGATGTACGAGCCGATGGCCAGAAAGATGATGCCCAGGCCGAGGATGATCCACGGCAGCCGCGGAAAGCGATTGTTGTCGATGTGCATTGTTTGGGGACCGCTCACTCTTCCACGACCTTGCCGAAAAGAAGTCCACACAGGGACCAGTAAATTGCATCAAACGAGGCCAGCAGGACGATCCACGAGCGCACCTGATTCATTGGGTCGCCGAGGATGATCAGCGAGGTCGCTTTTACGGATGCCAGTAATGCAGGAACGATAAGCGGAAACAGAAGCAACGGCAAGAGCGTTTGCTTCGACCGCACCTGGGCGGTCATGGCGGCGTAGAGCGTTCCGGGCGCGGAGAGGCCGGCAGCACCGAGGGCGATGACGAGGATGAGCATCGGAATGCGCGTCGTGCCGGCGTCGTAGAGGACGACCATCACCGGAATCAGGGCGATGCCGAGGAGGGTGAGCTGCAGCCAGTTGGCGATCGCTTTCCCGTAGTAGAGCGCGCGCGGATTCGCGGGGAGGAGGAGCAGCCCTTCCATGGCGTGATTCTCCATCTCGGCGTGAAAGCTCTCGGCGAGTGTCAGCGTCGATGACAGCAGCAATCCAAGCCAGAGGAACCCGCCGGAAAACTGGCGTAGTAGCTCGGCAACCGGTCCGACGGCGAAGCTGAAGAGGAGCAATGCAGCTGCGCCGAAAACGAAGACGGCCATGAACTGCGCACGGCTGCGCCATTGCAGGAGCATCTCTTTGCGGAGGGCGGCGGTCAGCATGGGCTGCCTACAATGACAAACGATGCGCAAGGTGCCGGCCGCGCGCGGAGGCGCGCTCGACAATCCAGCCCCGCGCTCTGCGCGAGGGTGTACGGAGTTTGTGGCCGCGCAGGCGACCACGCGAGACCTTGTAGCGGCCGCCTCCGCGGCCGCAAATTGGTCGTACCGCCCCAACCCCGCGCAGAGCGCGGGGCTGGACTGTCGAGCGCGCCTTCGCGCGCGAGCGTCACGTCCGCGTCGAAGATTCCCATCAACACGGCACCTCCGACGCCTTCCCCCGCCATGCCACCCGCCCCGCTTCGAGCAAAAGGGCATCGTCGGCGAGTGCGATGGAGCGCTCGAGTTGATGCGTGGCGAAGATGACCGTCGTCCCGCCCGCTTTCAGCTCGCGCACGACATCATCGACAAGATCGAACCCCTCGGGGTCGAGCTGGCCGTATGGCTCGTCGAGCAGCGCCACGCGCGGCTCCTGCAACAGCACGCGCGCAAATGACAGCCGTTTGCGCATGCCGGCGGAGAAGGTGGCCACGACGTCATCGGCGCGGCGGCCGAGTCCGACGCGATCGAGCAGCGCGGCCACGCCCGTGCGAGGGCGGCCGAGGTGGTCGGCGACGATGGCCAGGTTCTCGCGGGCCGTGAGTGAGTCATAGAGATACGAGGCATGGCTGAGCAGGGCCACCAGCTTGCGGACATCCTCGCGCTCGGTGACGACGTCGAATCCGCCGACGCGCGCGGAACCGCCGTCGGGGCGGACGGCAGTGGCGATGGTCCGCAGCAGCGTCGACTTCCCCGATCCATTCGGACCGGCCAGCATCAACACCGCGCCGCCCGCGAGTTTGAACGAGACGTCCGCCAGCGCCCACCGGCGGCCATACCGGCGGGCGAGATTCTGTGCTTCGATGTCGGAGGAGGCGGCCATGCACGCGCAGTGTCGTTCAGGAGGCCGTGCGGGGCAAGGGCGCATCTGCTACAGGGCCGCGTGTCGGCCGTCACATCGGATGGATACGCTGGACAGCATCGATGGGTCAGCGTGAGCCATCGATGGGTTAGCCCGTACCCATCGATGCATTACCCCCTACCCATCGATGCATTACCCCGAACCCATCGATGCATTA
>DASYJF010000142.1:0-148136 GCA_035996815.1 Thermoanaerobaculia bacterium
CCTTGTACTTTTCGTTGATCTCGTCGTCGTACTTGCCTTCGATGATGAACGCCCCCGACATGCCGTTGGAGACATCGATGGCGGTCGATCCGTGCTTGTGCGCGTGGTACCAGTGCGTTCCCGGCGACTGCCCCATCTTCAGCGGATGCGTCGGCAGCGCCTCGGAAAGGATATTGCTCGCGGCGGCGCCATCGCGATCGACCGCCCCCGCGCCACCGCCGTGGTTCATCGCCGCCATGGAGCCCATCGCAGGCATCGCCGCGGCCGCATCGTAATCAGGCAGCTTGAAACAGTAGGGATAGGAGCCGAGGTAGTACTGCGGCCAGTTGCCGAGATCGAGCTGGGCCTGATTCTTCGGCCACAGCTTGTTCGCCGCGGGAGTACTCGGCAGATTGTCGAACTTCGTCAGAAGATCCTTCTGGCTTGTCGTCCAGTTGGTTGGGAGATCCGTAAGCCATTTGCGCGGCCATTCGACGGGAAGCGCCGGCTTCAGTTTCGCCTCGCAATCTCCGAAAAATTTGGTGAAATCGGCGGTGACGCTGGCAGCGGTGATATCCGGACTTCCGACCAGCCGCTTCGAGGAAAGCACCTCGAGGAAAACGTTGTCGCCGGTCGTGTTGGGGTTCGTGTGCGTGCCGTGGAAGTGAAGATTGGCCGTCGTCGAGCCGTGGAAACAGTTCGGGAAGGTGTCGCCGAGCGGTTGGCCGTTGGCGTCTTTCACGTTGCCGGGATAGGGCGCGGAGGTGCTGTCGCAGTCGCCGATGTCGCCCGCGTCCACCATCGTCGGCCCATCGCTCGATGCGCCGAAGACGGTGGGATTGATGTTGTTGAGAAACGTCAGCTCGATGAAATCTCCGACGCGGGCGCGCAGGGTCGGACCGGGCATCAACTCGTTGAGGCTCGTCACCGGCGCGAACGGCGGGTCGGCGTCGGGACTGCGGAACGCGCGAACCCACTGCGGCCAGCAGGCCTCGGTGTTCCCAGGCTGACCGCCGATCGGATTGCGAAACGTCATCCGGTCGCGCTCACTGGTCACCGTGACCGTCGCGTGCAACCGTCCGGTGCCGTTGGACGACAGCTCCGGAATCTTGACGAGGTCCTTCTGCCCGAGGCAGGCCACCTGGTCCTGCGACTGGACGATCGACGATGTCGTCTTGCCGGTGCCCTTCCCCTTGCCTTTTCCCGTGCCGGGTCCTGTGCCCTGGGCATGCGCCGGGATGACCGGGAGAAGCATCAGCGCCCCCGAAAAAAGCGCTGCGGAAATGAGTCGTTTCTGGTTCTCGAACATGTTCATCGAATCTCCTCGACCGCTCTCTCGCGGCCCGTTCACAAACGGATTGAAAGCGACAGGATCAGATATCCGGAATGACCTGCACCGTCACCACGGTGATCGTGCCGATCTCGCCGGTATCGAGAGAATACGGATAGTTGGTATCCGCAGGAGCGGTGCTCGGAATGTAGTACTCCGGTGTCGTGGAGAGACCGGGGAACGTCACCGTCGTCTCGAATGCCGGCACGTAGTTGGCTGACGCCGCCACCGCGGGAGCGGTCGGTGTGGCCGGGACGGCGGCCGTGCCTTGCGTTGGCGCCGACACCGTGTGCTTGTCGTTCGTGGTGTTGTTCCAACTGACCAGCGAGCCGGCCGGAACGTTGAGCTGATCGGGCTGAAACGAAGTCGTCCCACCCTCGGAAACAATATCGACTGAAAAATCGGCCATGACGATTCCTCTCCTCTGCTGCCATCGCAGCGTCGCCGTCAGGCGGAATCCTGACGGGCTACAGCCCTGGACGCACTTCTACGGGGAAGATTGCTGAGACCCGGTTGAGTTCCGTGAATCTATGCGTGCAGGCGTAATCCGTCAATCGTCACTCGCCGGATGCCGAGGCTGATCTTTCGCGAACGCTGATTCGTCGCCGGACCAACTTCCGCGTTAACCCAACGTCCAATCGTCCGTACAAGGCAGGAGCAACTCGGAGAAACTGCATGCGGAAGCTATGGAAAACGTTGTTCATTCTGGTTGTGCTGGCAGGCGTCAGCGCGGGCGTTTACGCGTGGACGCGCAACGGCAAGAAAGGTGACGGCGGCTTCAAAGAAGTCGAGGTCACGCAGGGCTCGATCGTCGAGAAAGCCGTCGCCGTCGGACAGATTCAGCCGAGGCAGAAGTTCTCGGTGAAATCGAAGATCTCGGGGATCGTGAAGCAGGCGCTCGTGCAGGTCGGCGACACCGTCAAGGCCGGCGATCCGCTGTTCGAGATCGCGCCCGATCCGACTCCGATGGAAGTCACCGAGGTCGATCGCCAGGTCGAGTCGGCCGCGGCGTCGTATCGGAAAGCCGAGGGCGACTACCAGCGCTCGTTGCAGCTTGCGAAGTCGGGAGTGCTGCCGAAGTCCGACGTCGAGGCGAAGAAAGAATCGTACGACCTCGCGCGTGTGGCCATGACCAAGGCCGAACAGAATCGCGACCTGACGCGCAAAGGACGGCTCACGGTTTCGGGAACGGAATCGATCATTCGCGCGCCGGCAGCGGGAACGATTCTCACGCGTACCGTCAATCCCGGCGATCCGATCGTGCCGTTGACGTCCTATCAGCCGGGCACCGAGATGGCGACGGTTGCCGACATGCGCGACCTCATCTTCAAAGGAACGGTCGACGAGATCGATGTCGGCAAACTCTCCGTCGGCATGACCACGCGCATCAAAGTCGGTGCGCTCCCGACCGATGTCGTCACCGGACGCGTCTCGCGCATCGCACCGCAGGCGCAGCAGAAAGAAGGCGCAACGTTGTTCGACGTCGAGGTCGAGCTCGAACCGAGCAAGATCACGTTGCGCGCCGGCTATTCGGCAAACGCCGACGTCATCATCCGCGAGAAGAAAGACGTCCTGGTCATCCCCGAGCGCCTGGTCACGTTCGGCGACGGCGGCAAGAAAGCGAGCGTAGAAGTCCCCGGTAGCGATCCGAAATCGCCGAAGAAGGTCGACATCAAGACCGGCATCTCGGATGGACTGAATGTCGAAGTGGTGTCGGGATTGACGAAAGGGCAGAAGCTCGTCGAGCGGCCACCGAAGGAGATTTCTTAACGGGGAGTGGGGAGTAGGGGTGGGGGGTGGGAGAAAAAACCCGCACCGCACTTGCCTCAACTCCCACACCCCACTCCTTACACCCACACCCCATCACCATGAAAGACGTTCTCAAACAACTCGCGCGCGATCTCAAAGCGGAGAAGCTGCGCACGTTCCTCACGATCTTCGGCATCGTGTGGGGCACGGTCGCCATCAGCCTGATGCTCGCCTTCGGCACGGGGCTGCACAAGCAACTCATCAAATCGACCGCGGGCCTCGGCGACCGCATCGTCATCGCCTGGCCCGGACTGACGTCGATTCCATACGAAGGCCTCGGCAAGGGACGGCGCATCCGCGTTCGCGAGGAAGACCTCACCGCGATTCGCGGCAATGTGCCGGGCCTGAAGGCGATCTCGGGCGAATACTCGAACAACATGAAAGTCGTCTACGGGACGAAGACGCTTTCGGTAGACACATCCGGCGTCGTCCCGGAGTTCGGTGCGATGCGCAACATGATCCCGCAGATGGGCGGGCGCTTCATCGATGCCGTCGATTACAACGAGCAGCGCCGCGCCGCGTTCATCGGCGACAAGCTCGCCAAAGACCTTTTCGGCTCCACGCCCGCGGTCGGAAAGATGATCAACGTCAACCAGTCGCCGTTCCTCGTGGTCGGCGTACTGCAGGAGAAGGATCAGGACTCGAACTACAGCGGTCCCGACGATCAGAAGATGTTCATCCCTTCGACGACGTTCCGCGCGCTCAGCGGCAACAAGTACGTCGACAACTTTGTCTTCCAGGCCGCGAGCGCCGACGAAACGAAGCAGGTCATCAAACGCGTGAGCGCCGCACTCGGGAAACGGCTGCGCTTCAACGCCGACGACAAAGAAGCGCTCGGCATCTGGGACACCACCGAGCAGTTCAAATTCTTCGACGTCTTCATGCTCGCTTTCAACGCCTTCCTCGGCATCATCGGCGTGCTGACGCTCGTCGTCGGCGGCATCGGCGTCTCGAACATCATGAACGTCGTGGTCGAAGAGCGGACGCGCGAGATCGGCATCAAGATGGCCCTCGGCGCAAAGCAGCGCTACATCCTCGGGCAGTTTCTGATCGAGACGATGCTGGTGACGTTCCTCGGCGGCGCGATCGGCTTCGCGATCGCACTCTCCGTCTGCGTCGTCTTCCCAAAACTCGGACTCAGTCAGTACGTCGGCGATCCAGTCGTCTCGCCGCTCGTGGCAATCCTGACGTCGCTCGCCCTCGGAATCGTCGGTCTCATCGCCGGCTACTTCCCCGCTCGCGATGCGGCAAGACTCGATCCAGTCGTGGCGATGAAACTATGAAGAACGATCTGCACGTCATCCTCAATCTCTTCGCCACGTCCTCACGGCTGCAGAAGAAGCGCGCGTATCTGACCATCGCATCGATCGCATGGGGCACCGTCGCCATCCTGCTCCTGCTCGCATTCGGCGAAGGGCTGAAGCTGCAGCTCGACAAGAACCGCCGCTCCACCGGCGAGAACCTCGCCGTGATGTGGCCGAGCGAGACGACGAAGGCGTGGAAAGGGATGCCGCCCGGGCGTGCGATTCGCCTTCGCGTCGAAGACGTCGATTTCATCCGCGAGCGCATGCCCGAACTGAAAGCCGTTCACGGCGAGCTGACCTCCGGACGCAACGCGATTACCTACGGACGCAAGACCGTCAACGGCCGTATCCTCGGCGTCAACTACATCTTCGGCGAAGACCGCAAGCACTACGCGCAGGCCGGTGGACGCTTTCTAAGTCCCGAGGATGAAGTGCAGCGCCGACGCGTGATCTTCCTCGGCGACGAGATGGCCAAAGACATCTTCGGCGACGAGCAGCCGGTCGGAAAAACGCTGCTCGTCAACAATGCTCCGTACACCGTCATCGGCGTCATGCAGAAGAAAACGCAGATGGGCGTCTACGGCGGTCCGGATGGCAACCACGCCGTCATTCCGATCACCACGTTCAAAGCGCAGTACGGGCGCGACCGGCTCAACGTAATGGTGATCGAGACGCAGACTCCCGAGGAGATGAAAGGCGCGTTGAGAAAGGTCAACGATCTCCTCGGCGGCAAGTACCGCTACGACCCGAGCGACGATCGCGCGCTGGCGACGTGGGACATGGTCAAGAGCTCGAAGACCACCGGCAACATCACCGTCGGCATCCAGCTTTTCCTCGGCATCGTCGGCGCGCTGACGCTGCTGATCGGCGGCGTCGGCGTGGCCAACATCATGTACGCGGTCGTCAAGGAGCGCACCCGCGAGATCGGCGTGAAGATGGCCCTCGGCGCGAAGCAGCGCTGGATCATCGCGCCGTTCGTTCTCGAAGCGCTCGTCTACACCTTCATCGGCGGCGCGCTCGGCATCATCATCGCCACGCTGCTCGTGTCGCTGACGAGCTTCGTCCCCATCGAAAACAACCGCGTGATGTCGTTCCTCGGCCGCCCCACTCTCTCGCCGCAGATCGGCGTGGCCACGTCATTGATCCTCGGCCTGATCGGCCTCGCCGCCGGCTACTTTCCCGCGCGCCGCGCCGCCAGCGTCGATCCCGCGTCGACGCTGCGGTACGAATAGGAGACCCGTTATGGCAACCAATGAACTCATTATCCGGATGAACGAAATCCGAAAGGTCTACGACACCGGCAAGGTGAAGGTCGAAGCGCTGAAGGGGATCAACCTCGAGATCGAAAAGGGCGAGATGGTGGCGATCGTCGGTCCATCAGGTTCCGGCAAATCGACGCTGATGAATCTCGTTGGCTGCCTCGACACGCCGACCTCCGGCATCTACGAAATCGGCGGCCAGGCAGTCTCCGGCGTCACGCGCGACGAGCTGGCGGAGATCCGCAATCGCCGCGTCGGATTCGTCTTCCAAGCGTTCAATCTTCTACCGCACATCACCGCGCTCGAAAACGTCGAACTGCCGATGCTCTTCGGCGGCGTGAAGCCGCACGAGCGCCACGAACGCGCATCCGAACTTCTCGACCGCGTCGGACTCGGCGATCGCCTCGATCACAAACCGACCGAGCTATCCGGTGGCCAGATGCAACGCGTGGCCATCGCCCGCGCGCTGGCGATGGAGCCGGACATCGTTCTCGCCGACGAGCCGACCGGCAACCTCGACTCCTCCGCCGGCGGCGACATCATGTCGATCTTCACCGACCTCTGGCAGCAAGGCCGGACGCTCGTGATCATCACTCACGACCCGGCGCTGGCGCGCCGCGCGAGCCGGGTGGTGGAGATTCACGACGGACGCATCACGTCCGATCAGGCCACGAACGCAGCCGCGTAATCGGGGAATTGCGATAATGGCTTCATGCGCGCCGCACTTCTCCTTCTGCTCATCGCCGCCACGTCCGCGTTCGGCCAGGCGAACCGCGATCCGAAGACGCTGATCGATGCGGAGCGGGCCAATGACACGCTCACGGCCCGGCGCGCGTTCGATGCGTCGGCGCGCGCGATGCTCACGCCGAAGTATCGGGACGTCATTGAGCACTACGCACCATCATCCTCCGATCTGAAATCCGCGTGGGGCGAGTTTGTCGCGGCGGACGGGATGCCGTTCCTCGCGCTGCAGATCGCACCGTCCGATCCTGCGTCTGTGAAGAGCGGCGAACGCATCACATTCTTCGGACTGGTGACGGACGAGAACGGGAAGACGATCGCGACATTCAACGAGCCGCAGACGGTACTCGCATCAAATGGTGATCTCTTCCTCGAGCGCACGCTCACGCTGCCTCTTCGAAAGAGCCGCGGGACGTTTGGCCTCGCGCGGCGCAACGACGTCATCGGCCTCACGCGCGTCGACTTCGATCCCGAGCCGCTGACGGCAACCGGCAGCGGCATCTCGCGCGTCATCGTCTCCTCGGACGTTCACATCCTGCCGTCCGCACAGGCGCCGCTCGATCCGTTCGCATTCGGCGGCACGAAGGTCGTGCCGAAGCCTGGAGCGTCGTTCAAACGGAGCGACGAAGTGTGGCTCTTCACTGAACTTCGCAATCCCGCCGTCGGCGCGGACGGTGTGCCGCACGTGATGACGAAGGTCGAGATCGAAGGCAGCGCGAAATCGATCCCAGGGACGCCGACGGCCGCCGAGGCGACGCGTCTGAAGGGCATGCCCGGACATTACGGGATCGGAAGCACGATCGATGTGACGCCACTGCCGCCCGGCGACTACAACGTGCGGCTGACAGTGACCGACACGATCGCGAAGCAGGCGTACAAGCGCGAGACGACGATTCACATCGTGCCGTAGGATGTGGGGAGTAGAGGGGGTGGGGAGTGGGAGAAAAGCGACGATGCAGCGAGGTGGCTCCCACTCCCCACTCCCGCTAGAACACCATCTCCTCATCGCTGAGCCCGAAGTAGTGTCCCAGCTCGTGGATCACCGTTTCGCGAATCTGGCGATGCGCTTCGTGCGCGGTGCGGCTGACGCGGAGGATCGGGCCGCGGAAGATCGCGATCTGGTCGGGCATGCGGAAGGAGTCGTAACTCCGTCGGGTCATCGGGGTGCCGCGGTAGAGGCCGAGGAGCTCGCCGTGTTCGTGACCGTGATCGCCGTCATGCAGGACGTCGAGATCCGAGGCGCTCGGCTCTTCTTCGACGACGACCACCACGTTATCGAGCAGCGATGCGAATCGCTCGGGCAGCGAGTCGAGCGCCTCTTCGACGAGGCGCTCGAACTCGGCAGGATTGACTGCCACTACCAGCCCGCAACGATGTTGAAGCCGGTCACCCAACCCTGCGTCGGGCGCTGGAACGGCTTCGCGGCGTAGAACTCGATCGGGATATACGCGAGCAGGAGACGAACGCCCGCACCGGCGCTGACGACCGGCACTCGGTCCGTCGCGTTGTTGCGAGAGAAGCGGACATCGAGATGCTGCGTGCTGCTCCACGCAGCGCCGGCGTCGACGAAACCGAACAGCTCCGTTGGAACGTAGCCGCTGATGAGGCCGAACTGCTTCGTGCCGATGACCGGCACGCGCACTTCGAAATTCGCGACTCCGATCTTCGAACCCACCAGACGGTCGAACACCGGGCAGGCGCTCGAGCCCTGTGTGCGCACGCACTCCTCGGGACCGATCGAGTTGATGTCGTAGCCGTGGATCAGCGAGTCCTGTCCGATGTAGAGCGGCGAAAGCCTTCCACTTTCCGAGTCGGTGCCGTAACGGCCATAGTAGATGCCGCGCACCGCTACCGTGACTGGGTTGAAGAAGAAGTACTTCCGATAGTCGGCCAGCGCAGTCTGGAACTTCAGATCGCCGGAAAAACCGGACAGCTCGTAGCGGTAACGCGTCCCACGTACGGGTGAAAGGAATCCGAAAACGGTACTGTCGCCGACAAACGCGGTCGCCGCGTGGCCGAGGCTCAGCGAGAAGTTGAACGGCGAGCGCTGCGTGTCATCGGCGACGATTGTGTCGCCGATGAAGTAGACCGTTTCAAGCTCCGACTTCAGCGACTGGTGCTGGAATCCGCCGGTGAACTCGATGCGGCGCGTCTGGCTGAACGGATACTGAACGACCCCGGAAACATCGTCGAAGCGCTGGATGTCGCGCTCCTGCTGCACGACGTCGGCGACTACGACCTGTCCATTGAGGTTGATCGGCGCCTGGCCGGTATTCGTGAGCGCGCTGACGTATGGAAGGTGCGTCGCGTCGATGCCCCAGTTCAGGCGGTGCCGCTGATTGAGATAGAAGACCTCGCCCGCGAGCTGATCACCGATGGTGCCAACGCCCGAGCTGCCTCCGCCCTGGAACGTAACCCCGATGTTGTGATAGCCGAGGATGTCGCTGTAGTAGGCGCTGATACTGCCGCCGACGCCCGTGCCGAACGAGCTGACGCCGACGCCGATGGTCGGAGGCCCGAGGTAGGCGATGTGCATGCTCGGGCGATACTCCGCCTGCGTGAAGGTCGTGCTGGCGGGCAGCAGTCCTTCTTCCGGTTTCTGCAGATACGCGGTGATGGTCGAGCCGGTGCCGCGTAGCGGCGGAAGCTGACCGGCGCGTGCGCTCGAAGGCGCCGTATTCGTCATCGCCACCGCAAGCGAGGGCGGGTTCGCCGGGAGCTTGTAGATGTTGTAGTTGTCGTTCTCGTACAGCGAGAAGGCGATGTCGCCCGTTGCCGTGGCGACCGAAAGAGCCGGAGCCAGCTCGGTGATGCCGGAGACGCCGGTCTGCACGCGCGTGATGCGGCTGACGCGTCCGTCCGGCGAGTAACGATAGATGTCGGCCATCCCCTCGGGATTGGCGATGAAGTAGATGCTGCCGTCCGGTCCGTACGCCGGATTGATGTTCTTGGCGTTGGCGAACAACGGCAGGTTCTTGATCGAACCGCTGGCGATGTCGATCGTGGAAATGCGCGTCCCTTCGAAGTACAGCGCCTCGAGATTTGCTTCCGGACCTGAACCGCGGTCGGAAACGAACGCGATCGTCTTGCCGTCCGGCGAGAAGGCGGGCTGCATATCCGCGAACTTGTCGTTCGTCAGGCGCTTCACTTCCTTCGTCTCCGTGTCGAAGAGGAAGAGATCGGAGACGCCGGTGGCCTGGCCGGCGAGGACGATGGTGCGATTGTCCGGCGACCACGCTACATTCGTGATGGCGTCGATGCCCGGCACGCGGACGCTCTTGAAGTTGCGCGAGTCGACGTCGACGATGCCGAGGTAGTTGTCGCCTTTTTCGAACGTGACGAAGGCGAGGCGCTTCGAATCGGCGGACCAGCTGCCGGCCGAATCGATGAAACGCAACGATTCGTAGTGTCCGTTACGGTCGGTCGAGGCGAGTTTTCGGATCACCTGTCCCGTCTGCGCGTCAGCGAGGAAGAGATCGATGTCGAAGATGGCACGCGTGGAGAGGAAGGCGATGTACTTGCCGTCCGGGCTGTAGGCCGGTCCGACATTGAGATTGCCGCGCACTCCCTGTTTGCTGCCGATCAGCGGCGTGCCGGGTTGCGAGGGACGGTCGGCCACGATCGGCGCGTACATCTCGTGCGCCGATTCCTGCCAGTCGGCGAAGAGTTGTTTCGCCGGGACGCCCAGCGATCGATCGAACGCCGCCTCGGGGCTCGTCAGGCCGGCCGCGAGGAAGTAGCGCACCACCGCGTCATCGCCGAAACGTCCGCCGATGTACGCCAGCAATGCCTGGCCGTAGCGGTACGGGAAGTAGTACGGATCGCGCTCGAGTTGCCGCAGCGTCGGCAGCCGGTTGTGTACCTCGGCATCGCGAATCCACATCGCGGTCAACGGATCGACGCGGCCTTTCGAGAAGTACTCGGCCATCCCTTCCACGATCCACAGCGGCATCATCTCCAGGTTGAAACGGCGCCGGCTGCTGGTGATGCCCGCGGCGATGTCGAACTGAAAGACGTGCACCATTTCGTGGCCGATGACGTGATCGTTCTCGGCGTAGTCGCCGGTGAGCGGCAGGACCACGCGATTCATGAACGGGTCCGTGAATCCGCCTGTCCCTTCGCCGATCATCTCCGGCGTGGTGGTGGTCTGCTGGAAGTCGGCGGAGTTCGCGTAGAGCACGATCGGCTTGCGGGTGAACGTGTGGTTGAACGTCCGCGAGAGGCGCGTGTACCAGCGCTCCGCCTGGCGTCCGACGTCGTTCACCACGTCCGCTTCACGGTCGTAGTAATAAATGTCGAAATGCTCGGTCTTCAGGACCTTGAAGTCGAAGTGCTCCCACTGCACTTTGTTGCGCCCGAAGTACTGCGCATTGAGTGAGGTGGCCGCGAAAAGAAGAAAGAGGAAAGCGACTGCGAATCTGCGCATCGTAAGGACCTCTCCGTTGAAAACTCTTGATTTACGCAGGCCGGGTTGCAAAACCACTGCCCCGGCCGGAGCGCAATGCTACTCCTCGGAGCGGGGCCGGCTGTTGCGAAGAGGTGAACGGGCGCGATTTATCCGGAACTTATTTGTGCAGCATCTTGAATGCGTGGGACCAGCCGCCTGAGATGACACCGTGGAGGACCCAGGTCATGCACATCGGTTCGAGGTAGCGCGACGCCTCGATCCCGCCGAGGTCGACGACGCCCCAGCCGAACGCGTCGCAGACTTGCGAGACGAGCTTCTTCGCATCGGCGTCGTTGCCGCCGATAAACATATCCGGCGGTCCGCCAGGTAGGTCGGGCTTGAAGAAGAGCGGATTGCCGACGGTGTTGAACGCCTTGACGACGCGCGCGTTCGGAATCGAACGCTGAATCTGCTCGCCGAGGGAGTCTGTGAAACCGATCGCGAGGCGGGGAGCGCCGCCGCTTTGATCGAGCGGATTGGTGGCGTCGATGACGACCTTGTGATCGAAGTTCGATTTGCCCGCCATGGTGAGCGCTTCTTCCGTGGCCATGCCGTGCGTGGCGAGGACGATCAAATCGCCCGATCGCGCCGCCTCTTCGAATGTACCGCTGGTAACGCGATCCGCTTCACCGCCAACAAAGTCACTTAACTTCTCCGGCGAACGCGAGCCAATGACGACGTCGTGCCCGAGGGCACCAAACGCGCGCGCGAATGCCTTGCCGACATCGCCCGATCCGAGGATTCCAACCTTCACGTTTTTCATGGAGGGGAAGTCTACTGCGAAGTCTCCGCGCCTCCGCGCCTCCGCGTGAAAAGCCTTTCGTCAGTCCAGCAGCTGGATTCCGCCCGTCACCGGCTTCGAGGCCGCCGCGGAGGGCGATCCTGACTCGATCATGTGCGAGAGGAAGAGATCGGTGTCGGGCTTCTCGTCGGGCGTGAAGCCGATCACGAGGTAGCGCTGCGGTTGCGGGAGGTATTTGTACGCGTGGCCCCACGGATCGTGGAGCAGTGACGGCGAGATGTAGACCGGCGTCAGTTCCTGCAAGCGCGCGGGAAGATGGCCGTTGACGAGGTTGTACGCCTCGACCGCTTCGCCGATCTGACCGATGCGCTGGATCGAAATCGCTTTGCGCGTTTCTTCGACGGATGACGAACGCTGCGCCGGTCCGAGTGGATTCAGTGAGTTCAGCGGATTGCGGAACGATGTCGCCAGCGACAGGATGGCCAGCATCGCCAGCACGGCTACAAGCGGCAGCGGAACCGGCGTTTCCGCGACATCCGTTTCGTCCAGCGGCGTCGCCTGCGCGGCCAGCACCTCGGCCGCGGCACTGCCGCGCACTTCCTCGATCAGGTCGCGCGTGAGCAGCTCGTAGAGCGCTTTGGCAGTGTCGAACTCGGAGAACTTCGACATTTCCATCACGTCGCGCACGGTCATCGTGCCGTCGACCATGTCGTAGATGACTTTCTCTTCGCGCGAGATGCGAATCTTGTCGCTGATGATCAGCCGGCGGCGGCGCGTCGTCGAGTCGGATGCGTCGAAATCGACTTCATCCGCTTCTTCCGCGCCGACGACCACGATCTCCTGATCCGTCAGCTTCTTGCGGAAGACCATGTCGTACGAGCGGATGCGCTTCTCGATGATCGGCCACTCGTCGATCATCCGCGCGCCTTCCATCAGGATCGATTCGGCGCTGACCGGCACGACGTAATCGCGGTCGTACTCGATGGTCGTCTCCTGCGAGAAGTGGTAGTCGCCGTCCTTCCAGCGGAAGAGGCGGAAGATGATCTGCAGGATCTGGAGCTGGAGCGCCTGCTTCAGCGCGTCGACCGAAATGATGCCGTAGTGGACCAGGATGAATCCGAGGCGCTGCAGCGTCTCCTTCTGGATCTCGAGCGCGCGGTTGAGTTGGTCCTGCGTCAACAGCTCGCTGCGGATCAGGACGTGGCCGAGGCGATTTTCGAGGCGATGGTTGAGCGAGTCGGCGCCCACGACTTTCCCGTCGAGAAACGTGACCGTGACGGTGTCGTCCTTCGCGCGCAACGTCAGCACACCGGTCTTCCGCTGCAGCCCGATGAGCTGGAAGATGTCCGCGAGACTGAAATCCTTGAGCGTGCCTTCGAGTGCCATGATCTAAACCGAAACGCCCCGCCGGTAAATCGGCAGCGTGATGAAAATCCAAAGGATGACCGCGATCGCAATCGCCACGATGCGAACAAGCATCCGGGCAGCGTCGCCCGGAGCGAGCACCGGCGCCAAACGGCCGGAGAGCAGCGCCAGCGAAACGAAGAATGCCAAAAGGAATGATGCGATCGTTCCGGCGCCCGTCCGTCCTTCGATGAACTGCGCGCTGCCAGGCAGGAACGTCGCCAGCAAGCGATTGCGCGTGAGCACGCCGCTCTGATGTCCGCTGACCTCTTCGAGCTTGGCGCGCTTCGTGGCCATCGAAACGCCGTCGCGCTTCAGATAGATGTGGATGCATTGCGTGCAGAACGTCGCGCTTTCGGACGCCGACTTGCAGCGCGGGCAGTACGTTCGTCCGCACTTGATGCACGCGCCGGCGTAACCGGTCTTGCGGCGAATGACGTTCACGAACGGCGCGAAGAGGATGGTCAGAATCGCGCCGAGCGTCAGCGGATTGCGCACGCTTTCCAGCGGATCGAACCACGCGTAGTTTCCGAAGAGCGACCGCGCCACTCCTCGGCGTGCGATGTCCGACGACACGCTCCACCCCTGCGAGATCGGCGGGTCATAGAAAACGATTTTCTGCGCGGGCGGCGCGGAGGTGAGGCGTTCGATGCGCGACCGGTCAAGACTGTTGGCCTGATCGAGCTTCTGCGCTTGCTCGTCGAACTTCGACAACGCTCCGAGCGTGATCGAGTCGTCGTAGAACGCGATCGCCAGTTTCGGATCGAGCTCCTCGGCCTTGTTGTACTCCGTCACCGCGGTGGCGAAGTCGTTGTTGACGAAGTGCAGGTTGCCGAGGTTCACATGCGCCCCGGCGGAGTCGTGCAACTCCGCCGAGCGGCGATAGTGCTGTGTGGCTTGCTGCTCATTTCCGTCCTGTAAATAGAGGTTGCCGATCAGCAGGTGCAGCGTGGCGTCGTCGGGGACGATGCTGATCAGCTCCTGCATGCGGCGAAGCGCGTCCGGCTGGTAGCTGCGCTCGTTGCTCGCGATCGCGGACATGACCACCGGGCTGTCCACGCCGGCGATCCAATGCGAGGTGAGATCGAGCAGCACCGGCGCCGCCGCGATCAGCAACGAGAACGACAGGATCAGAATCCGCTCGCCCCGATTCGCGTAGCCGAAGAAGATGATGAACCAGTAGAAGATCAGCCAGGCCGGACCAAGCCAGAGGAAAATCGGCAGGAAGAGGAGTGCGAAGGCGAGAACCGAGACCGAGCCACCGTGCATCCGCTCGCCGAGGATTTCGCGGAAGTCGTGCGCCATCGCGCGGCCGTAGCGGATGAAGAGCGCGATCGCGAAGATGGCCGCTGTCAGCGCGATGGCCAGCAGCAGCGTGATCAGGAAATCAGACCGGCTCAGAAGCCGCGAGCGATAGTCGCGGAGGATGTCTGCGAATCCGCGAAAAACATTCGTCAGCGCCGCCGGCCAGTTTTGCGAGTTCGCTGCATCGTCCGCGCGCATGAACGCCACGGCCGGCGAGATCGGATCGAGCGCGTCGGCCGCTTTTGCGCCCCAGTCGGCCGCGGACTTGCTCCCCTGTTTGGCGGCCTGACGCGACAACGCACTGGCCGACAACGCGTAAACCGGATACGTTCTGATGCCGGACGATTTGCCAACCTCCGTGAGCTGCGCCGTCTTCTTCACCGCCGCCGCGAAGTTGCCCGAATCGGCCGCGGACGTTGCCTGCGGCCAGATGTCGCGCGGCGCGAGATCCTCCGCGCGTGCCGCCAGAGAGCCAAGGCACACGGACGCGGCGAGCAGCAGGAGGGGGCGGAGTTTCATGTAAGGCTTTTCGTTCGCTGAACGAATGCGAGCTTCAATTCTCCGAGGTGCGTCGCTAGGAAATCGTCTTCGTCGGGCGTCAGATTGCCGGCGGTCTTGTCCCTGAGCATCGTGACCATCTCGATCATCTGCCGCGCCGCGGCGACGTCGATCTTCGGCTTCTGGCCGTACGGATCGCGCAGCATGCCGAGCGAGACGTACGCCTGCGCGATGAGCGGCTCGACGAAGTCGGCGAACGGCGTACCGGGATTCTGCGCTTTGTCGGCAATCGATTTATTGCGCCGTTCGCCGCTCGCAGGCGGCTCCGGATTCGGCGTTTGCCGCCGCTCGGCCGGCGCCTCTTTCGGCGCTGCCGCAGGCGCTGCCGGTTTCGCGGCAAACGGATCCCCCGCCTTGATGTCCTGCCTGAACTCCTCGCGAATCTCCCCCTCGGCTGTGAAGATGCGCTTGTCAGTTACTTTGATCTCGGATTTCGGTTTGTCGGTCATTGTCATCAGTAGTTTAGGCAGTTCCGGGGATCGGAAACGATATAGCAAGTGCGCGCTTCCCGCTACCGCCGCTACAATCCGCGCCCTCGCCGATGCGCATCTTTCAGATCCTCGAGTTCAACCAGTTCAACACCGGTTCGGTGCACCAGATGTTTCAAGCGGCGGCCGGTCTCCGCGAACGCGGACATGACGTAACGATCGTGAGCCGGCCCGATGCGGTGCTGGCGTCGAAGGCGGCCGCGGCGGATGTGAAGTTCGTCGGGCTGGCGATGCGGCATCAGTTCGACGTCGTGAGCGCTTGGAGACTCGGCAAGCTCTTTCGCGACGTCAAACCGGACGCGGTACACGTGCACAAAGGCGTCGCGCACTCGCTCGCGCTCGCGGCGACGTTCATGCAGCCGGTGCGCGCATTCGTCGTCAATCGCGGCGTTTCGTTTCCGCTCGACGTCTGGAACCGGATCAAGTACCGCACGCGCCGGGTCAGCCGCGTCGTCACGGTCTGCGAGCAGATCAAGGATGTGATCGTCGCCAGCGGCGGTCTGCCGCGCGAGAAAGTGGTCGTCGTCTACGCGGGAACGGACGTCGCGTTATTCGATCCTGACAAATGGGACGCGCGCGCGTTCCGACGCGAGAAAGGGATCGCCGACGATCGTTTTCTCATCGCGCAGGTCGGCGTGCGGGAGTGGAAAGGGTGGAAGGAGTTGATCGATGCGCTCGCCTCGATTCTCCCGACGCATCCGCACGCGCATCTCGCGCTGATCGGTTGCCGCGATGCGGGCGAACAGGCTGCGGTCAGCGACTATGCGACTGCTCGCGGCATCGCGGCGAACGTCACCGCGGTCGAGTATCGCGACGACATGCCGAACGTTTTCGCGTCGTGCGATCTGGTCGTCGACGCGTCGTGGGCCGGCACGGGGATCACCGGCACGATCCGCGAGGCGATGGCGATGCGCAAGCCGGTCATCGCCACCGACTGCGGCGGAAATCGCGAGCTCGTGTCGTTGCCCGAGGTCGGGTGGCTGATTCCGGTGAAAGAAGTCGCGCCGCTGGCGCGCGCGATCGACGAGGTGATCGATGACGAGCCGCGCCGCACGCGGGTGGCCGCGAACGCGCGTGAGCGTGTCGTACGCGGATTTTCGAAAGAGCTGCGGATTGCGCGGTTGGAAGAGCTCTATCGCAGTATTTAGAAGCTCAGATCCTGGTTGACAGGGGCGAGCACTGCATCTTGCGGCTGTGCCTCCAGTTGTCCAAATTAGCGGACAGGTCTAAATCCTTGCCCGTTTGACGGGGCGTCCCGCACTGTGGGACGTGGCGTCACACACCGTGTACCCGGACGTCACACACTGTGTGACGTGGGGTCCGCACCGCGGGACGTGGCGTCACACACCGTGTACCCGCACGTCACACACCGTGTACCCGGACGTCACACACTGTGTAACGTCGCGTCCGCACCGCGGGACCTGGCGTCACACACCGTGTACGCGGACGTCACACACCGTGTAACGTCGCGTCCGCACCGCGGGACTTGGCGTCACACACCGTGTACCCGGACGTCACACACCGTGGGACGCGGCGTCCCGCACCATGGGACGCACCGTCACACACCGTGGGAGGCACCGTCCCGCACCGTGTAACCCGCTGTATGGCAATGCGTTACGGCCCATGCGGCCGGAACGCTGGCGTCTCGCCGGCTGGACCGGTGGCGTCCCGCCGCCGAATGGGAGGCTTGCGCAGCGTTACCAGCAACATTCGAGGGTATGCCCGTTCGGCAGCGAGACACAGCCGAGCCAGCCGGCGAGGACGCCAGCGCTCCAGCCGCGAGCATCGAAACTGCTTACGTTAAGGCCGTTGCGCTAGAACCCGCCCGACATGTACTTCCACTGCACGATCTTCTCGTTGATCTCACGCAGGCGGCGGCTGATCATCCGACAGAGAAGATTCAGGAACTGCAGCGACGCGTGCGGGTCCATCGAGAGGATCTCGTTGAGCGTGGCGCGGTCGATCGACAGCACAGTCGCATCGCCGTCGTGCGCTTTCGCGTCGGCCGAGCGCGCCTTGTCGTCGATCAGCGCCATCTCGCCGAAAAAGTCGCCGCGGTCGAGGACGGCCAGCGCTTCCTCGCCGACGCCGGGGATGAATTTCGAGATGCGCACGCGGCCATCGAGGACGATGTAGAGCTTCTCGCCCCTCTCCCCTTCGCGGAAAACCATCGACCCTTCACTGAAGCGCTCCTCGCTGGAGAACGTCGCCAGCAGCTTCATTTCACCCGCGGAGAGGCCGCGCTCCTTGAAGAGGTCGACCTTGTCTTCCGACTTGACGGTGACCTGCTGCATCTCGCGTGTGCCTTCGACGCGTTTGCGGCCCTGACCCTTTTTCGCATCTTCCTGGAAGAAGAGCTTGAGCTGCTCGTTCGCGTCGCGCACTTTCTCGGTGAGCGAGCGCCAGAAGGCCCAATGCAGGCCGACGGCGAGCTGCTTATCCTCGTCCATGAGCTGGTCGAGCGCGCTGAAAGAAAACGTGAAACAGCTCGACGGAACGACGGCCACGGCGTCGCTGGAGCGATGCGTGCGGTCGATGAAATTCATCTCGCCGAAGATCGTCCCTTCCGTGAGCGACCCGAGGATCTGCGGACCGAAAGGCGTGTCCTTGCGGATGTCGACGCGGCCGCTTTTGACGACGTAGAAATCCATCGAGCGATCGTCTTCGCGGAAGACGTGGCCGCCCTCTTCGAGCGCTTCCACGCGCGCGAACTTGGATAAGCGAATGAGCTGCTCATCTTTGATGTGTTGGAACACGGCCAGGGCGCGCAGGTCGGCAGCCATGGTGATCAGGTTGTCGCGCGTCTCGGCGTCGCGCGTGATCTTCTGGATGATCTCGCGCAGCCCTTTCTTCGATTCGACTTTGAAGAGGTTGTCTTTGCGCAGCTCGAGGCGTTCGGTGCAGAGCTGAAGCTGTTCGACGCGCTGCTTGATGCGCGCATTCAGCTCCTTCGTCTCGATGTTCTCCATCCGCTTGAGCGTATTGATCATGCGGCGCACCGGCTCGGTGCTTTCGCCCTTCTGATCGGTGGAGAGGAGAAATGCGTCGACGAAGTCTTCCATCGCGCGTTCGAAGTTGCGCAGCTCGAACTCGACGCGGCCGGAGATTTCGGCCAGGCCGCGGTCGAATGGATTTAGCTTGCGCGCCTTGACGATCTCCTCGTGCGCGGCGTCCCATTCGCCCTGCGAGTAGTGGAGGCGGCCGAGGATTTCGTAGGGGCGATAGTTGTTCGGCGTCTTCAGCTTGGCGATTTCGAGCAGCTCGATGGCCTTCGAGGTCTGATCCTTGGCCATGTAGTACTGCGCCAGACCGACGTACTGCGAGGCGTCGACTTCGTCGCGCGCCCGCTGCGCATCCACATCCTGCCGTACCGATTCATACCGCGACGCCTCGGCCTGCGATTTGAGATCCCGCGCACGCGCCAGGTTGATGCGGACCGCCACAGAGCCGGGCTTCAGCTTCTCCGCCATCTCGTACAGATGGATGGCTTCGTCGTACATCCCCTGATCGGCGTAGCGCCGGGCCAGCGCGACGAGATCGTCGGCATCGATGGGGATGCTGCCTTCCGCGGCGACAGTGCGGAAGCGCGCTCGTGCTGGGGTGTCGGCCATTGGCGAGCGAATATTATGGCCGAATGCTTCGGGCCGCCGCATTGGCGTTGCTTCTCGCGCTGCAGCAGTTCCAGCCCGCGCTGCCCGGCTACGACTATTCGTTCCCGCGCGATCACGGCACGCACGATGAGTACAGGACCGAGTGGTGGTACTACACGGGTCATCTCGATACGGACGCCGGCAAACGCTACGGATTCGAGCTGACGTTCTTCCGCGTCGGCGTCGTTCCGCCGGGGACCGATCCGAAAACGCGATGGGATCTGCGCAATCTCTCGCTCGCGCACTTTGCGATCACCGACGTCGCCGCGAACGAGTTCCGCTACTACGAGAAGCTGAACCGGACCTCACCGTTTACTGCCGGCGCGGCCGCGGGGACGCTCGACGTTTTCAACGAAGGATGGCGCGCGGTCACGCTGGCGGACGGCTCGTGGCGGATCGTCGGCTACGGCGGCAAAGACGCCATCGATCTGGTGATGACGTCGCGCAAAGCGCCGGCCATTCACGGCGAGAACGGCATCAGCGTGAAAGCGGAGGGTCCGGGTTATGCGTCGCACTACTACTCGATGTCGCGCCTCGAAGTTCGCGGCCGTGTCAACGGCGCGAACTGCCACGGAACGGCGTGGATGGATCACGAGTTCGGAAGTTCAGGACTGCGTGAAACACAGCAGGGTTGGGATTGGTTCTCGGTCCAACTCGATAACGACGCGGAGCTGATGCTCTACCAGATCCGCCGCAAAGACGGCACCGCGGACCCGGCATCCTCCGGCTCGCTGATCAGCAGCGAGGGCAACGTCATCCACCTCCGCCGCGAGCAGATCTCAATCGCGCCGATCGGTTCATGGCACTCGAAGAAATCGGGCGCGACGTATCCAATGGGGTGGCGCATCGCCGTCCCCTCATTCGGCATCGCACTCACGTTGCAGCCGGTGATGAAAAATCAGGAGCTGGTCACGAGCAGCTCGACGCATGTCACCTATTGGGAAGGCGCCGTCGACGCCGCCGGCTCGTTCGGAAATGTCGCCGTCAATGGACGCGGATACGTGGAGATGACCGGCTACGAGAAGGCGTTCCGCTCGCCGTGACCGGCGCGTCAGTTCTCGCTCGAAAGCACAGGTTTTCCGCCAACAAGAATGATATCGCGACGCCTATAGACGGCTGATCCGGCCAGCCTTTTTGCGGCTTGCTTCACACCAAAAGTGTGGGTGCGTCCACCACCGCTCTCGCCCGCCGAACTCCGCTCGTACTTCCAATCCTCTTTTGTTAGGAAGACAACATCTACGCGCCAGATAATGACCGGTCGCTTCTGCTCGATCGATTCCGTCAGGTCAACCAGATAGCGCCACACGATGTACCAACCGGCATGATCGTAGTGAGACTGGATCGCATAGGGTCGCTTACTACCCTTGCTCTCGAGACAATCGAGCGCGGCGAGTGGCGTTTTCTTCGCGCCTCTGCGGCAGAGATCGGGGAAGCGCTGCTGCGCGGTATATGCATGCCGGTGTTTCTCGAAGTTGGAAACCGCGTCCAGAGCTTTTGTGCCGAAGATTCCGACTATCGCGCTAAACACATTCGCCTGTTCCGCGTAGATGTCGACGAGTTCGGCGAGCTCTCGTTCAACGTACTCGACAGCCCGCTTGATTGCAGTTACCTCAAGCCCAGAGGGCAGTTGAACTGACGAATCAAAGTCAGCGATTCCAACCATTCGTAGTCACCTCAGACGATTTCTACACGAGTGGTGGAGTCGCCGTCAGCAGTGTGGACTAGTCTTGGTTCGCTGGCGAGTCAAAAGAGCCATTCATACGGAGAAAGGGTACTCACCCGCACCGTTTCGGTATGCCGCTAGATTCGGAATTGCTGCCTTCGCGATCTTGAAGTAACGATGGTCTCGCTCCACGCCGATACTGGCGTAACCGACGGCCTCGGCAGCCGCTAACGTCGATCCGGCGCCGGCAAATGGATCTAGAATCACGCCCTCTCCGAGAGGTAGAACGCCGCGGACAAGCGGGCGCAGAAAACTTTGAGGTTTCAGACTCGGGTGAGGGGCCAGCGCGCGCTCGGACTTATGTGTTGGCGAAGAGGGTATGACGTCCCCGAAAGGCTTGTCCGCGGACGGACGCCGGAACCCACCCGTCTTCCACTTTCGCAGGTTGTCTTGAACCCGACCCTCGATCGGTTTTCTGAACACCAACCAAGGTTCCCACATGGAGCGTGGCATAACGCTCACGCCCGCAAACTCCTCATGCGCGTGTTTCGGGCGGTCTCCGCCGCGCATCGTCATCACGAGCCGCACGATCTCGCCACGTCGTTCCAGACCCGCCTTTGCGAGCGAAACCGAAACGATGTGGGAGAGCAGGGGATTACTGGCGACAACAACGTTCGCGCCGGGCACCAGAACTGGCAACAACGCCTTGGCCCATTCCCCAAAAAACCGCGCCAGCTCTTCTACATCCTCGCTGGATAGGACGGTGAATCGCGGAAGCGGCGACCGTAGCGTGCCATCAAAACTCGGCGGTATGCGCCAGACTCCACCACGGCCGGTACGCAGCTTTTTTTGCTCTTGGTCCGAATATTCAACGAGTCCATATGGCGGATCCGTAACCACAGCGTGAACGCTGTTGGCTGATTGCTCCTTGAGCCACTGAACGCAATCACCGGCGAAAAGGCTCGCTCTTCCGAATACAAACGCCCCTTTAAGTGGAGTTGCTCTGCCCTCCGATTCGGGAGCGAGCTTCGCGTCCGCGAGCCGATAAACACCCCGTTGCTCTCGCCGAAATACCGTTTCGCTGTTTAGGCGAAGATAGGACCGAATGCTCGACGGCGGAACCCGTCCGATCAGATGCGCAACACCTTCGGAGATTTCTGCGACGGAGGCGCCGCGTGGTTTGGAAGCGACCACCGCGAGCACCGCGTCCCGGATGTCCCCCGGCGAGCGCCTTAGCTGCTGATTCGTCGCCCGTTTCGGCAATGCTTTTCTGAGTGATTTTGTTCGCACCAACGCACGATAGACGTCCAGACGTCTAACGTCAAGGCGCTTGATCCCTTCGGACGCTGTCAGCAAGCCAAGAGAAGACGAAACAGCTTTTCTCCCATCTCCCGATGGCTACCTCGGCAGCTCTTCAAAACCGAGGACTCTATGAGGAATGGAGGCTTCTCTTTGCCCGCTACACCACCGGAAACCGGCACACATCGCGCAGCAGACAGACGTCGCAGTTTTCCTTCTTTCGTCTGCGGCTGCAGAGATCGAGGATGCCCAGGCGGCAGATGGCGAAGTCGTAGCGGACGGGATCGCTGCGATCGAATTTCGCCAAGCGATCGGTCAGCGCGCGGGCGGCCTTCCAGTCGGCGGATTTGCGATTGTTCAGGCCGAGGAACGTGGCGATGCGGTGGACGTGGGTGTCGACCGGCATGACCAGTTTGGCGGGGTCCACGAATGCCCAGATGCCGAGGTCGGGCGGGGTGCGGCGGACCATCCAGCGGAGGAAGAGGTTCATTCGTTTGCACGCGGAGTGATTCGCGGGCGACGTCAGAAGGTAGTCGAGCGCTTTCCTGCGGCGGCCGCCGATCAGCGCGTCGACGAAGCGTGTCAGCGACGGGCCGATGTCGCGATCCGCATCGTCGTAGCAGACGCGGAAAAGCTCGCCGAGAGTGTTGTGCTCGCGAATCGCGGCGGCGACGCAACTCAGGAGCGAAATTAGCTCCGGCGTCTTGTGGAAGCGATGTGTGAAGCCGGCGAATCTCCGTTTGCCTTCCGCGGGATCGAACGCGGACAGGTACGCGTACGGCGACGGCGCCATCCGATCGAGAACGCGACCCACGTTTGCGACCACGATGTCCGCCCGGCCGTACGCGAACGCTGCGGCGAGAAGTCCGGCTACTTCCTGATCGCGCGCATCGGAGTAGCGCAGCACGAGCTGCAGCGGATCGGGCTCGATCGTCGTCACATCGAACGTGGCCACGAGCGCGTCCAGGCGCTGGCGCAGCTTCTCCCCGCGAACGGGCATTCTCGGCATGTGAAAGGCCAACGCCGGAACCCGGTTCAGCATTCTTCGTCTAAAGGTCGTACATTTGTTCGGCTCTGGAGGCCAGGTAATGACTGCAATCCGCCGGGTGTTCTGCGTATCGTTCGTGTTGTCGTTCGTCGTATCCCTGCACGCCGCCGTCACCGGTGTGGCTATCAATATCGACGGAAAGCCGATCGGCGGCGCCAAGGTGTCGCTCTTCGCACCGGAGCTGATCGCGGCGCAGGGACCGCGGCTGCTGTCGGCCGAGCCGCAGCGGAAGCCGCTGGCGACCGTGGCCACTGACTCCGGCGGCAAATTCACGATCGACGTCCCGAAGGATCAGACGGTCGTCGACCTCCGCATCGACGCGTCCGGCTACGCGCCGGCCGGCGTCCGGCTCCTCTCCGACGACGACGCCGGTGCGTTGTTGCTGACGCAGGCGCCGATGGTGCGCGGCACGATCTCCGCCAACGGCAAGCCGGTCGCCAACGCTACCGTCGCTTTCTTCAGCGGTGGCATCGATGAGTACGCGACGAAGACGGATGCCGAGGGACATTACTCGGCGCCCGATTCATCGAAGTGGGCGTTTCGCGTCATCGTCATTCATCCCGACTACGCGATCACCGAGGAGCAGCTCGGACCGGCGGGAACAAAAAAGGGGCCGGACTTTTCGGTAACGGCGGGCGTACCGGTCGCTGGCCGCGTCGTAGCCGAGGATGGACAGACGGCCGTTGCGGAGGCGCAGATCTTTCTGGATGGCTGGCCGGCCGGAAAGTCGGCCGCCGACGGAACGTTCGCAATCGCCCACGCGCGCAAGGAGTGGGAGGTGGTCGCGGCGCGCATCGGAAATCGCGTCTCGCGGCGTGCGCATACGGCTGCTTCGGCGAATCTCAAGCTGGCCAAAGGGGGCACGGTCAGCGGCAGCGTGCGCGATGAGAAGTCCCAACTGCCGGTCGCCGGTGCGCTCGTCGCCGTCGCTCCGGGGCGCTTCGGCAGCCGCGAAGCGGCCATCGACGCGATTACCGACGCGAAAGGAAACTTCGCCATCGGGCCGCTCGCCGCGGGAACATACGACCTGCGCCCGTCGCGACCCGGCTACAGCATCAACGGCGCGCAGTCGATGACGGTGAAGGCCGCCGACTCCGTGCAGAAAGCGCTCTACGCGACCGCGCGTGGCCACATCAGCGGGTCGGTGGTGGACGAAGACAAGCGGCCGGTGGCCGCGGCGCATGTGAACACGCGTGCGACGGCGCAACGCGACATGTTCAGCTTCGCGACTGCGCGCGGACGCTTCAGTGAGAGCTACAGCGCACCCGACGGCCGCTTCATCCTGCGCGACGTGAACATCGACTCCGATATCCAGGTCGATGCGCTGAAGCGCGGCTATCCCGGCGGCAAATCGGCGTCGATGAAGCTGGCGGCGGGCGAAAAAAAGACCGGCGTGACGGTCATCATTCCTCGAGGCGTGGCAGTCACAGGCCGCGTCACCGACAAGGACCACAAGCCGATCTCCGGCGTCGGCGTGGAGGCGATCGAGTCGGCGAACGATCCGATGGGCGGCATGCGGCGGATGGTGATGTCCAACATGCTGCAGCGCGCCGACGACGCCTACCGCACCGGCAGCGACGGCACGTTCTCGATTCGCGTCAAGGAAGGGACGTACGACCTCGCCTTCAAGCGCGACGGCTATGCGGCGAAGAATGTGCGCGGCACGAAAGTGGACTCGTCGACGAAACCGATGGACGTCGTCCTCGACCCCGGCGTCGAGATCACCGGCCGCATCACGCGGGGCGGTGCGGGGCTCGAAGGGGTCAACGTTCGAGCGATGTCCCAGGATGGTTTGTCGGTTGCCGTCAGCGGCCCCGATGGCGCTTTCCGGCTGACGGATCTCACGCCCGGTCAGATGATGCTGAGTATCAGCAAACAGGAGTCGTTCATCCAGGAGACGCGGTCGGTGTCGGCGCCAACGCGCGACCTCGTCATCGAGGTGCCGGGCGGCGGGCGCATCACGGGACGCGTGCTCGACAAGAATTCGCACCAGCCGGTCACGTCGTTCATGGCCGGCGTGACCACCTCGCGCAGCGGCGGCGGAATGGTGATGATGATGCCGCCGATGCAGAAGCAGTTCACGAGCGACGACGGCTCGTTTGTCCTCGAAGGCATCAAGCCGGGCATGACCCAGGTGGTGGTGAACGCGCCTGGTTACACGACCGCGCGCGCCCCCAATATCGAAGTCGAGGATGGCAAGACCGCACCTGACGTCGAGGTCGACGTCGAGACGGGCGCGAAACTGACCGGCCGCGTGACCGGACCCGATGGCAGTCCACTGGCGGGCGTTTTCGTACGCAACGATCCGATGGCCGGCAACTCGCGCGTGATGCGCTTCGATGGGAACGACGGCAGCGCAACGACCGACCCGAGCGGCGAGTACACGATGGATACGCTGGAGCCGGGCGAGAAGACGTTGTCGTTCAGCCGCAGCGGCTACATTTCGCAGCAGAAGACGGTGACGGTGGCGGCCGGAAAAGACGCGCGCCTCGACGTGCAGATGTCGACCGGCATCCGCGCCACGGGATTTGTCGTGACGGATTCGGGTGCGCCGGTCGCCGACGCGACGGTAATGGCGTCCTCGGGGACGCCGGAGGGCGGCCGCAGCGGCCGGAGCGACTCCAACGGCGCATTCACAATCGAAGGTCTGGCTCCCGGCCACTACACGTTCAACGCGGCGAAGACCGGCTACACAGCGGGCATCGTCCGCGACGTCGACATCGCCACGTCGGGCCCGGTGCGCGTCATCCTCAAGAGCGGCGGCGTGATTACCGGACACGTGAACGGGCTTACGCCGCAGGAGCTCGAACAAACCTCCGTCTTCGCGAACGCCGCCGGCGGCGGCGGACCGATGGGAGGTTCGACTGCGCCCGTCGACAGCGGCGGCAATTTCCGCATCGAAGGTGCACCGTCGGGAACCGTTCGCATTTCCGCACGCATGGGCGGGATGTTCGGCGGCTCCAGCAAGTCCGCCGCGCCGAAGACAGTCGAGTTAGAACCGGGCGGCACCGCGCAGGTCGACATCGATTTCAAATCGAGCACCGTCATTCGCGGCCGCGTCACACGCAACGGCG
The DNA here is from genome assembly GCA_035996815.1 of Thermoanaerobaculia bacterium. GTDB lineage: Bacteria > Acidobacteriota > Thermoanaerobaculia > Gp7-AA8 > Gp7-AA8 > JADGNZ01. Next base: position 26,101 of record DASYJF010000142.1, read on the forward strand.
CCGCGGTGCCAAACGCGCAGGTGATGTTCATGCCGCGCGGCGCGAAGAGCCAGACGTCCGCTAGTGCCGCCGCGGATGGCGACGGGCGCTACGAGCTGAGCGGCCTCGATGACGGCACCTACACGGTCCAAGCCGTCGACATGGAACGCCTCAATCCGTTCGCGACGCAGTACGAGGTCCACGGCTCCGGCACCTTCGACATCACCATCAAGACGGTCACGCTTCGCGGCCACGTGGTCGATGCGGCGGACGCGCGCGCGCTCGCCGACGCCAGCGTGGAGCTTCGCCCGTCGGGCGGTTCTACCGTTTTCGGCGGCCGCGGCGCGCAGACGGATGCCGCGGGAAACTTCGTGATCGAGAACATCGCCGCCGGCACGTACCAGATCACCGCCGACAAATCGGGGTACGGCCACGACGCGCGACAGGTCATCATCGGCGATTCGACGCCGGAGGACGTCCAGTTCCGCCTCTCGCCCAGCGACGGCATTACCATCCGTGCCATCGACATGCGCGACAACTCCCCGCTGTCCGTAAACGTTTCGCGCGTCGTCGATGCCCAGGGCAACGATCTCCCCTCGGGCAATTTCTTCGGCGGCAGCGAGGTCGTCAAACTGCCGCTCTCGCCCGGCACGTACCGCGTGACGGTGTCAGCCCGCAACTACGCACCGCAGACGATCTCGATGTCATCGCCATCGCAGCAGACCGTCCGCTTCTCACCAGGCGGAACGATCATGCTGCACTCGCGCGACACCGCAACGCGCCGATTCCGGCTCGTCGATACGTCAGGCACGGCCTTCGGCATGAACCCGTTCTCGCAAGGAATGATGTCGCTCCCGCCGGGCACGACGACGCTGAACAACATCGCCGCGGGCCACTACCGCCTGGAAGTCCTCGACAACAACGACAAGGTCACGAAGACGGTGGAGATCGACGTCGTGGACGGGCAGCAGAAGGATTACGACGTATGATATCATTTTGATATCATAGAAAGTGCTTATACGCGATCTCGATGAAGATACGGTCAAGGAGCTCGAGGAGTCGGCTAAGGAGAACAACCGGTCGTTAGAGGAAGAGGTGAAAGCCATTCTCGACGAGACGGCCGACCGCAGCGCAGGCACCAGCGTCAATGGGGCAAGGAAGGCTTGATAGCATGAACGTGCTCATAAGAGATCTTGAGAACGAAACAGTCGAAGCGCTGAAGCGGCGAGCGAGCGATCGAAATCGTTCGCTTCAGGCCGAGTTGAAGGCGATCGTCGAAGAGGCGGTGTCTCAGGAGTGGAGCAAGACCTGGGCTGCGGCCGACCGCATTTTCGAAGAATTACGCCACAGCGGCCAGAAGTTTTCGGACACTACTGCGTTGCTGCGGGAGGATCGTGAACGGTGACGCTGTGGGTGGTGGACGCCAGCGTCATTATCAAATGGTACGTGCCTGAGGGTGACTATGAAGCCGCGCGCGCAATGCGGACGGCCGAAACGGCTCTGGCTGCCCCTGATCTTCTGTTCGCAGAAACGGCGAACATCGTCTGGAAGCTCGTCCGCCGCTGTGAAATGACCTCTTCGCGCGGCATCGAGATCATCGAGGAGATCGTGGCGGCGCCATTCATAACCGTCTCGAATCAGAGTCTCGCGCAGGATGCGCTGGACTTAGCCATCGCGACGGGCCTCAGTGCGTACGACGCTTCCTACGTAGCTTTGGCGATACGGATCGACAAGATTCTGATTACGGCCGATGAAAAACTCGTGCGAAAGCTAACGGGGACACGAAGCGCGAATCAGGTCCGTCTTCTCGCCGACTACACCAACTGACCCTTACTCCGTGTCGTGGTCGTGTTCGTCGATCGGCGGCGGTTCGGGGATATCGACGGCGGCTTCGAGCGGGATGCGGTCCGCGCGGGGAGCCATCGCGCCGCCGAAGTTCTTGCGGTACTTCTCCAGGCGCTTGAAGAGGTGGTGCAGGTCGTAGGTCAGGCGCAGAACCGTCCGCCGCAGTTTGTACTTGACGCGCTTGAACGCTTCGAGGTCGTCGCCGCGCAGCGTCGGCAGGAACGACTGGATCTCGGAGATGCGCTTGCGGACCTTCTCCAGGTCCTTGTCCTGCACGTTGACGAAATGCTCCTCCCCGTTGATGAGCATCGGCTCGGTGCCGGTCATCTGATCGTCGAACCAGTGCCAGAGTTGGATCAGGTCGATCTTGCGGCCTTTCGAGAGAAAGCGCGTCTCCAGAAGGTCCTGCCGAAAGTAGCCGAGGAGCTTGTGATCGTCGGCGTGATTGAACTCGTCGTCGGTGAGGTTGCGGGTGTTCCAGACGCCGTAGCGAATGATGTCGTTGCGGGTGCTGCGAAGTTGCCGGAGCGTCTCGTCGAGGATTTTGAACGGCACCTCAGAGAGCGTTTGCGGCTCGGATTGGGTCACGGACATGGTCTTGAGAATACATCACTGCGCGGGCACGAAGATCGGATCGCCGGTGGCGTTGTCGATGACGGAGGCCCATGCCAGCGTATGACCGTTGCTGGGGAGGACTTCGAATTCGACACGGCCGTCGACGATCGGCGCAGTGGTAATCGCCTCGACTGAAAACTGCACGACGCTCAGCGCTCCCACCGTTCGATCCGTGCTGCCCAGCGCGTGGCCGGACGCGTCATAGAGCGTGAAGCGGACCACTTCATCGATGCCGCCGGTGTTGAGCGCGCCGAGGTTCGTGCGGAAGGCGGAGGAGCGTTCGATGTGAAGCAGTTCACGCGATCCGCCGATATCGGCCAGGCGTAGCGGTATGAACTGGCCGTACGTACCGCCGGGCGACGACGTTGCCGTGCGCGACGTGGCGACGAGGCCGCCGTCGAGCTCCGCTTTCACCGAGCCGAATCCGGTCCGGCCGAACGACGCGGCCACGATGTCATCGAGCGCGAGCACTTGATGCGCGCCGACGGTACCGAACTTGACGGCTCGTTCGGAGGTCACGGCGTCGGTGTAGGTCAGGAGATAGCTGCCGCCACTGTCGCCGAGCGCGCTGAGAAAGATGTCGCTGCGCCAAAACGTGTTCACGCCCGGCTGGCTGATGACTGGCGCCGAGAACGTTCCCGGACGCGGCGCAACGGAAGGAACGTAGATCGGATCGCCGGTGCGGTTGTCGATGACCGAACTGTAGGCGACGATGCGCGCGTCGCCGCCGATGATGCGCAGCTCCGCCGTGATCAGCGCGCCGCCGGCGGCGGCCCACTGCATTTGACCGAACGGCAGAACCGGCAGGTCTTGCTGCGAAATGACGCTGCCGGACGCGCCGTCGAACAGCGTCACGCGAACAGTGCCGCTGCCGCCGGCGGTTTCCGCGAAGCCGATGTTGGTTCGGAAGTTTAGGGTTGACTGAATCCGCGGCAGGTACGTGATTGCCGCCGCCTCCGTTGTCGACACCGCCGGAATGAACTGACCGTACGTTCCTGCAGCCGTTCCACCGTTTGCGCGCGTGTAGGTGCGGCTGGTGATGACGAGCGAGTCGGTGTCGCCGAGAAACTCCAGTTGCCCGATGCCGCTCGTGCGCATCGTCGCGGCGACGACGTCATCGAGCGCCATGACCTGCTGTGGACCGATCGCGAGTTTCACGGCGGCGAAGTGGTTCCACCCTTCGTCGCCCGCCTGCGTGAAGATCGCCGTCACGTTCGCGATCGCGCTGCGGCGGTTGAAGAGACGAACGTCGCTCTGCCACGCCGTGCCGAGCGCGCCCGGCGTATGGGCCACGGCGGCGATGACTTTGCGCGACGCGAAGGTGGACGGACGGATGGTCGCAGGAACGTCTCCCGCGAAGATGATCGCCAGCGACCAGGAGAGCAGCGTCCCCGCGTTCTCCGGCTGGAGATCGCGCACGGTTAGCGTCCAGCGTCCATTCGGGGGGCGGCCGTGAAAAATGTCCAGCCGTTCGGCGGCATCCGCATCGATTCCGAACGTGACCTGCGTGAACGGTGCGTGGTCACTGGACTGATTCTGGAGGATGACCATCGTGCCGTCCGGTGCGGTGAGCACGATCTGGAGGTCGCCGCGCGAGGTGTGCGCGATGTTGACGTTGACCGCAAGCTGCTCGATGGCGCGCGTGTCGGTGATGTCGAGCGTCGACGTGATGCCGGCTGGCGCGTTGTCGGGAATGGCAAGGCCCTGTTGCGGCGACTGGAACAGCGTCACATCGGCGCGAGGTGCGGGATTGCAGTCCGCGGCGCCGAGGATCAGCCGTGCGGTGAACGCGGTACAGATCGTGGCGACATGCGCGCCGCCGTTGAGAGCGCGATCGGCATCGAGGAGTTTCTTCGCGATCGTCGCGTATGTCGGATTCGACGGCGCGCCGAACATCGACTCCAGCACGAGCGTGTCCGCGGTGCGCCGTCCATCCGCGGTGCCGTGGCGGCGCACGAGCGCGTCGAAAATCTCGCGCAGCGACGACGACCAGATCTCGCCGTTCTTGTGTTCCGTTCCCGAAAGATCGGAGTTGTTGTAGTCGTTCATCGTCTTGGCGCTGTCGACGCGGCGAAGACAATCGGCGCCCACGGCGTAGCCGCAGTTCTGTCCGGAGTCGTCGCCGGCGCAGCGCGCGTCCCAATCGGCGATGCAGTACGGATCGCGGCTGCTGCCGAGGCCTGCTTCGTAATTCGAGGAGTAGGCCCAGTAATCGCTGAAGCCTTCGCCCATCGCCCGCGACTGGCTCGACGATGTTCCGAAGAATGCCGACGGCGCGATCCAGTCCTGCACGGAGTGAAAGAATTCGTGCAGGACGATGTCCGGATCCTCGGCGTCATCGACTCCGCCGTCGCCGAGGTAGAGCTTTCCCTGGCCTGGGGTGCTGCTGCCGACGTAGAGCGAATTGTCGGCGCCGGACAGCGAATGCGGATCGACCGGAATGGCGTAGCCGACGATGCGCCGCGCGCCGTTGTACCCGAGCGACTGCATGTATCGCGCGCTGCGGTCGATCTGGAAATAGACGTTGACCTCTTCGAACTGCGGCTGGCTGCGGTCGAAGAGCAGCGGCTGCGACGCGTCGGCATGTACCGTACTCGGAGCGTCGGTGTCGACGATCTGGACGTTCGGGCCAATGAGCATGCCGGTGGGATTGAGCTCGAGCAGATCGACGATCGAGTACGCCGCGTCCGGCACCGCGGCGGCGGAATCGTTTTGATCACGCAGCGATGGATCGTTTAACTTCGCCACCGGATTCGTATCGAAGACGCGCCCCTTCGCGGTGATCTGCGCAAAGAGCGGTTGGGACACGAGCAACGCGCCCGTCGCGGCGTCGATGTAGTGCGCGACCGGTTCGTGCGGCTTCTCCTCGACGACCACGCGCCATGCCGGCCGCGCTACGCCGCCGTCATTGACCGCGACGAGTTGCGCGTCGCGCACGTTGCCGCGCGGAGCGGCAGCAAGTACGGTGCTCTTCGCGATCAGACTGCGCTTCGGCGCGGGTGTGGCGATTGCGCGATGCAGCTCGCGGATGCTTCCGTCACGTGCGATGCGCTCGATCACTTCGCCGCCGAGCACCGGTAGCCCATTCACGTACTGCGTGTAGTGACGATACGTACCGAGGAGCGATTCGCGCTCGTAGTCGAGCCGGAGGTCCTGGGCGTTGACGGCAGCCGCGAGGAAGAGAAGAACGAGCGAAACCACAAGCCGCCGCATCCGTCGCGCAACCGGCCGCGCGGGATGAAAATTCAGGCGGAGACCGGCTCCGGTTCCGCGGCGGCGGGCGCGGGAGGCGGTTCGACGATCGTCGCCACCGGCAGCGAGAACGAGAACGTCGTCCCCTGCCCTTCGCGGCTTTCGACCCAGATCGCGCCGGCGTGGCGTTCGACGATCTGCTTGGTGATGTAAAGGCCGAGGCCGAGACCGCCGTAGTTCGTCGACGAGACTTGGCGTCCACGGTGGAAGCGTTCAAAGACTTGGCCTAACTCGTCGGACGGAATTCCGATGCCGCGGTCGGCGACCGAGGTCACGAGCTGATCGCCACGGTCTTCGACGGTGACCAGGATTTCGCTGCCGTCGGGCGAGTACTTCACCGCGTTCTCCATCAGATTGCCGAGGACCTGTTCGAGGCGGTCGCGGTCGCCGACGACGCGTTTGTGGCCCACGGGAAGGTTGAGCTGGAAACGGCGGTCGCTGACGGCCGTGTGATGGCGATGCACGACGTCGTTCACGAACGTCGTCCACGGAATCGGCTCGCGGCGAATCTCGAGACGGCCGGTTTCGATGCGCGACACGTCGAGCAGTTCGAGGATCAGCCGCGACATCCGGTCGATTTGATCGAGGGCGATGTCGAGATACTCCTCCGAGGTCGACAGATCGTTCTCGCGGATCAGCGTCTTGGCGAGTTGCGTGTAGCCCTTGATCGACGTCACCGGCGTGCGCAGCTCGTGCGAGGCGATGGAGAGGAATTCGTCCTTGAGCCGCGACAGGTCTTCCACTTTCCGGCGGGCGTCGACCTGCTCCGTGTAGAGCTTGGCGTTTTCGATGGCCAGCGCGGCGCGCTCCGCGAGGATCTCGGCCAGCGGCAGACGCTCGTCGTTCATGGCGCGGTCGGGATCGTTCGCGGCGATGACGAGCGCCCCGAGCATTTCGCGGCGCGTGCGCAGCGGGAGAATCAGCAGCGAGGCGAGCTTCATCGGCGCGGCGTGGTAGCCGCCTTCCAGCCCCGGAGCGGTCGTTTCGGAGGCGCCGAGGTTTTGCGTGAGCGACGGATAGCCTGTGCTGACGACTTGGCCGATGATGCCTTCGCCGACGACCAGCGGCTGCCGGTAGATGTACGACCACGCCAGTCCGAGCGAGGCCATCTCGCGATGGTAAATCGAGGCGACGCGCAGCTCGGTGGAGTCCGACGATTTCAGGATGACGGCGGCCCAGTCGCCGAGGACTTCGGCGACGCGTTCGGCGATGGCCTGCGTGACCCAGACCGGATCGATGTTGCTGGAGAAGAAGGCGCCGGCGTCGGCGAGGATCTGGGCGCGCTCGGCCTGAACCTGCATCTCTTCCTCGAGCCGCCGCCGTTCGGTGATGTCGCGGAAGGTGACGATGACGCCGGAGATTTTGCTGTCTTCGTGCAGCGGCGTGGCGCTCATGGAGATGGCGATCTTCCGCCCCTCGCGCTTGATGACGATGGTGTCGTCACGAACGGGCCGGCCGGTGGAAAGAGCCCGCGCCGCCGCCAGCTCCTTCGCGTCGATTGCCTCTCCCGCATCATTCAACAGCCCATACGCCTCGGCATGCTTGAAGATCGGAACGCCGACTTCGGAGCGTCCGAGCAAACTCTTCGCGGCCGGATTGAGATACGCGGTCTTCCCTTCGGCGTCGACGAGCATGACGCCGTCCGCCATGCCACCGATCATCGTTTCGGTGCGGCGCACCTGCCGGCCGATCGAGGCGAGCAGCGACTGCTGAATACGCCAGATCAGGTACGCGGCCAGGATGATGATGATGGCGCTGACGATGACCATGAGCAGCGTCAGTTCTGCGCGCATGCCGGTGATGCGCTGCAGCTCGCGGCGCTCATTGCGTTCGTGAGCGTCGGCCATGGCTCCCGCGAGGTCGGGCGCGGAACGGTGGAGCTGCGACGCGTCCAGCATGGCCTTGTTGGCAGTGCCGTCGCGCCCGTCGCGTGCAGCGTCTATCTCGTTCGTCGTGAGCGCTCGAATGTCGTCGAAGTTCTTGCGCATGGCCGCGATGCGCTGCGTGTCGTTGAGATCGGTGGCGAGTTGCGCGGCGTCGTTCGCCGACTTCGTGAAATCGCGGACCGCTTCATCGTACTGCTGCTGAAACTGAGTCTCATGCGTGAGCGAATAGCCGCGCGCCGCCGACATGATCGTCAGCGTGTCGTCGTTCATCGCGTAGACTTTTTCGAGCAGCGGCGCGGAGCCTTCGACGATGCGGTACTCCTGGCGATTGGCGAGGTGCAGGATGCCCATCGTCAGCGCAAGGCCGGCCGCAATGAGGACCACCAGGACGGTGAAGGCGCCCCACAACGTGCTGCGGATCGAGGAATCCATCGACGGTTCAGCCGCAGCGGAATGCAAAATCGACGCCGGTGCGGATGGGCCAGGCACGCATTCAAGTAACGTCCTTTCAGTGACTTCCGCGCGGCGCGGGGTGGAACGACGGATGCAACATCACTTCGCGGAGGAGCACATGGCACTCAGACCGTTGCGCAATGCGACGATTTCCTTCGGCCTCGTTTCGATCCCGGTCCGCTTCTACACGGCCACGAAATCGGAGGACGTTCACTTCCATCTTTTGCACGAGAGTTGCGGCAGCCGCGTCAACCGCAAATGGTGGTGCCCGCATCACGAGAAGATCGTCGACTCCGATGAACTGATCCGCGGCTACGAGATTTCGAAGAACAAGTACGTGACCTTCACCGACGAGGAGATGGAGACTCTGGAGACCGACGACAACCGCGCCGTCGAGATCACGGAGTTCGTCGACCTCCACGAAATCGACCCGGTCTTCTTCGAAAAGGCCTACTACCTCGGCCCTTCCGCCGGCGGCGGCAAGACGTACCGCCTCCTGGCGCAGGCGATGAAAAAGCAGGACAAGGTGGCCGTGGCGCGCTGGATCGGCGGAGGCAAGGAGCACCTGGTGGTGCTGCGGCCGTACGAGAAGGGGCTGATCCTCCACACGATGTTCTACGCCGACGAGGTGCGCGACTTCGACGCCATCGATATCGAGGATTCAGGCGCCGTGCGTGAAAAGGAAGTCGCGCTGGCCGAGATGCTGATCAATGAACTGACGGAGAAGAAGTTCGATCCGCTGCAGTTCAAGGATGAATACCGCACGCGCCTGCTCGATCGCATCCGCGCGAAATCGAAAGGAAAAGTGTTCGAGGCCGAGGAGAAGGAAGAAGAGAAAGGCGGCGTAGTCATCGACATCATGGAAGCACTGCGCCGCAGTCTGGAAAAGGGCCGTGCACCGCGCCGCGCTGCCCGAAAAGCTCCAGCAAAACGCCGTACGACCGCTCACAAGAAGCGGAAGGCTTCATAGTGTTTTTCTCCGCCTCTCCGCGTTCTCCGCGTGAAACCGTTCCCTATGCCCGACTTACTCAAGAAATACAAATCGATGCGCGACTTCGGCGACACGCCGGAGCCGGCCGGCGGCAAGCCAAAGAAGACGAAGCTGCCCATCTTCGTCATCCAGAAGCACGCCGCCTCGCACCTCCACTACGACTTCCGCCTGGAGATGGAGGGTGTGCTCAAATCGTGGGCAGTGCCCAAAGGTCCGTCGTACGACCCGACGGTCAAACGCCTGGCGATGATGACCGAGGATCATCCGTACGACTACGCGTCGTTCGAGGGGGTCATCCCGGCCGGCAACTACGGCGGCGGCAACGTCATCATCTGGGACAACGGCACGTTCGAGCTCGTCGAGCCTGACGACGGAGTCAAAGGGATCAAGACAGGGAAGCTCGCCTTTCGCATGTACGGCAAGAAGATGTTCGGCGAGTGGGCGCTGGTGAAAATTCACGGACGGCCCGGCAGTAAGGGGAACGAGTGGCTGCTTCTCAAGCATCGCGACGAGTTCGCGAATCCCGACGTCGACGTGACGGTCCTCGCGCCTCGGTCAGTGATCTCGAACAAATCCGTAGAAGAGATCGGATCGTCGAAACGGATCTGGCTGAGCAATCGCGGCGCATCGCAATCCGAAAAAAACGCGCCGACGCTGGCCACCAAACTCGAAGCAGAGAAAAAAGCCGCGAAGAAGAAAAAGGCTACGAAGAAGCGCGCGTCCGCGTCATCACCGACTCGATCTGCGCGAGCGCCGAAGAAAGCAGCTTCCGCTCCGACTCGAAGCTCGCGCGCCGGATCGCCTCGGGCAGCGGCACCCACTCCACGTCGTCGACCTCGCTGAGCTGCGGCGTGAGCGTCCCGCCGGTGTAGCGCATCAGATAAAAGTCGACACTCTTCTTGATCAACGTGTCGCCGGCGCGAAAGAAGTACTCGATGGTGTCGAGCCGCGCGACGATCTCCGCATCGAGCCCAGTCTCTTCCTGCACCTCGCGCAATGCCGCCTGCTCCGACGTCTCCCCTTCAGAAACCGCGCCCTTCGGCAATCCCCATCGCGACCGTCCGCGCGTGGCGATCATGGCCACGAACGGCGCGCCATCGCGAACGTCGATGACCGCGCCGCCGGAAGAATGCTCGTTGCGGGTCTTCGGCATGGCCGCAGATTCTACGGTTTCATCACCGCCAGAGCCAACGCCGCCAGCACGGCGGCGAGGAGAAGCATCATCCTCCGCGAGAGTGCCGGGACGATGCCGACGACCAGAAACGCCGTTGGATCCGAAGGTGCCGCCGTGGACGGATCGTCCGATAAACGCGTGGCATCGTTCGTACCGTTGCCATCGGAATCGTACGACACCGTGGCCTGGTTCGCGATTGTCGTTCCACTCGTTCCCGTGTTGACGAGCGCCTGGATCGTGATGGTCACGCTGCCACTTCCAGCGATGGCGCCATTCCAGGTGACCGTATTCGTGCCGACGTTCGCTACCGCGGTGCCGCTGCTCGCCGTGGCGCTGACGAGCGTAAGCGACGCCGGAAGCACGTCGGTCAATTCGTTGCCAGGGTTGTCCGTCTGCACGATGCTGCCGGAGTTCGTGAGGACGATCGTGTAGGTGATGAAGGAGCCTTCCGGATGCGTGGCTCCGCCCGCGATCGATTTCGTAGCCGTGATGTTTGGTGGAGTGGCAATGGCGGCGGATGACGTGGAACTGTTGTTCGCGCTATTAGGATCCGACGACGTCGTAGTGACAGTCGCTGTGTTGTTGATGGCAGTCCCCGCGGAGGTTGCGGGATCGACGACAACATCGAGCGCGAACGTTGCCACGGCTCCCGCTGTCATTGGCGTCGTCGAACAGACGATTGTCCCATTCGTGCCGACTGCGGGGGTGGAACACGACCAACCTGCGGGAACGGATAGCGCCGTAAACCGGAGCGGCGCCGGGAGCACGTCCGTCATCGTCACACTGGCCGCATCGCTCGGACCGTTGTTCGTGACGGTGATGGTGTAGTGGAGCGGGCCGCCCGGGACGACGAGCGAGGCAGTGCGCGTCTTCGTGATCCCGATGTCGGCGACCGCCGTCGTGGTCACGCTCGCGGTCGCGGAGTCGTTGGCCGGAATCGCGTCGGCGGCTGCGGAAACGGACGCGGTGACGCTGAGCGTGGTGCCGTCGGCGACGGAGCTCGGCACGTTCGAGACGATCGTGAAGGTTGCCTGCGTCGCTGAATTCATCGTCGTTGACAGGGAGCAGCTGATCGTTCCATTCGTTCCTGCGACGGGCGTGCTGCAAGTCCATCCGGACGGTGCTGCGATCGAGACAAACGTCGTCGGAGCCGGAAGCGGGATGCTGACGGAAGCCGCGATGGCGGTGCTCGGACCGTTGTTCGTCGCCACGACCGTCCACGTCAAATTCGTGCCGGCGGTCACTGGATTCGGGTTGCCCGTGACGGCAACGCTGAAGTCAGTTGACGGCGCGACCAGAACGTCGACGTCAAAGCTGTTGTCGTTCGCGTTGGGATCGGGCGTCGCACTGGTGATGGTCGCGGTCGTGCTGAACGTTCCCGAAGCCGTGGGCGGTGTGGAGGCGGTGATAGTGACTGTCGCTGTTCCCGGAGGCAGCGTCGGAGTCGTGCAGTTGACCGTTCCTCCACTGCCCGGCGCGGGCGCAGTACACAACCAACCGGCCGGAGCGCTATCCGACTGAAACGTAACTCCCGCGGGGAGCGGAAAGTTCAACGTCAGCGACGCAGCATCGTCGGGACCTTCGTTGCTCACGTTGATGACGTAGTCGAAGTTCGCTCCGGCCGCGACAGGCTGCATCTGCGCCACGGAAACCTGCACCGAAGCGCTGGCCGACGGCAACTGAATGGCGATGGCGAGATGAGGAGCGAGACAAAAGAGAATCAGGCCGCACATCGCGGCAAGAGGGCGTTTGAACAATTCGGGAGATCTCCTTAGGGCTGCGAAACGACCGTCGCATTATGCGCCAGGAAGTCTCGCAATTGCCGCTCCCACACCGCCGCCCACGTGTGCGTGCTGTGCCCGTGCGTGGCGTCGCTGGTCGAAATGAGCACGTATCGTCCGCGCTTCACACGCTTCATCGCGGCCTCAAGGATGCCGAGCTCCGGCGGGTTGATGAAATCGTCCGCGGAGTTGATGGCCAGCAGCGGCGCGGTGATCCGCCCGAGCTGCGCGGATGGATCGTAGTCACTCGACGATTCGATTGCGTACAGCAGATCGTCCGCATCGGTCGTAGCCAGCCGCGTTTTCAACTGCTCGCCGATCCAGCGATCCGCGTCATCGCGGGTCGGACCCGATTTCTGCCACTGCAACGGCGCGCTGCCAACGAGCAGAAGGATCTGCACCGCGCCCGCGACGTCGTTGCGCTGCAGGTCGTCGATCATCATCTTCCGCCACATGCGATTCCGCCCGGCGATCTGCGCCGGCGCACTGGCCAGCGGCACGAGCGCGTCGGCGGCGTCCGGCCACCGCTCGCCCCACATCCACGTCTGCATCCCGCCCATCGACGTTCCCATGACGAGATGGAGATGCTCGATTCCCAATCCGTCGACGAGCAGCCGATGCTGCAACTCGACCATGTCGGCGTAGCCGTAATGCGGAAACGTCAACCGCAATCCATCGCTAGGCTTGCTCGACTTCCCATGCCCGATGTTGTCCGGAATGACGATGAAGTAGCGGCTCGCATCGAGCACGCCGCCCGGCTTGAACAGCACGCCCGCAAACCGATCGCTCAGAAACTGCTGTAACGATCCGCCGGTGCCATGCAGCACGAGGACGGCGTTCGTCCCATGCTCCGTTCGCCGCAACTTCCCGATCGTCGCGTAGTGAATGCGCACCTCGGGTAGAACCTCGCCACTCCGGAAGTGAAAGTCTTTGACGACAAAGTCGGCCTCGGAGGCGGCGGGGACTTGCGCGTGGGCGGAGAAGGAAAAAAGGACGATGAGAACCGCAGCGAGGTTACGCATCAAAGGCCTCCTACTCCACGTGTGACCGGGGCGCGCGATCCCGAGGTCCCGGCAAGTCTTCCGAATGAGCTCATCGTTGATTCAGGATGTCTCGGAACAGCGGACCGCCGATTGAGCGTCCGATTCGTGTACCAGGAATGCCGCGATCCTTCGCGCAAAAGCGTACAGCCGTTCTTCGTGAGCGAGCGCTCGAACGCGCGACATTTCATACGGCGATGCGGAGTTCCTCGAAATCGTCGTCGGCCGCCGAACGGGCATCCGCACGATTGAGCTCGCGTGCCTCGGCCAGCGTAACGCGAAGCGTATCGATGAGCTTTTCGCGGGTGGCTTCCTGACAATTCACGCCGGGAACCTCTTCGACCCACCCGATCCAACAGTCGCCTGCCTGCTTCACGATCGCCGTGTATTCGCCCATCGCGTCATCCTAACGCAACGACGGCGTTGCTTGTGCGGGCGAATGGGGTCGTGTCCGCAAGCCTAACGCGCGATGCCAACAACCTCAGCGAGTTCGCCCTTGCGAACCGTTCCAAGAGCCTGCAGTACGCTCGGCATGAGTGGACGCAAATCCCGCATCCGGTTACGAACACCCGAGATGAGGACAACGCCGATTCCGATCGCCGGCAGATTCTGCTGAGACCGCAGCGCGTTGTCAGCCGTGATCAGGACGTCGAAGCCTGCATCAACCGCAGCGCGAAGCAGAACACTGTTTCGCAGACCGAGCCAGCGTTGTGCGCGAACTGTACTGACGTCCTGATTTACAAATTCGAGAGCCAGCGCGATCGGCAGCGATTCATCAATAAGAATGCGCAACGCCGACAGCCTCTCTTGCGAGTTCAAGAGCCGCCACCGCCTGATCGCGGCTTACCGACGGAAACTGCTCCAGAAACTCATCGAGCGAATCGCCAGCCTCGAGGTAGTCGAAGAGGTTGTAGACGGGAACACGAGTTCCGACGAAGACCAATTCGCCGCCCATGATCTCCGGATCGCTGTGCACGATCTGATCTTTCGTGTTCACCCGCTGAATGTTACTCCACCGCCAGAGGCCATTTGTCTCGTGTACGCTCCGCCTCGTGGACATCCTCGTCGTTTGCCCCGACTCTTACGACCGCTGGGCGTTCGAGCGCGTCGCTGGGCATCGCTTTCACTTTGTCGATGCGGGGATCAGTCATTGGGAGGCGTCGCCGGAGTTTGATCCTGTCGCGTATCTCGATCGATGCCGGGCGGTGCTGGCGGAGCATCACGTTGGCGCCGTCGTTTCGACGCACGACCTCGGCGATTTGATTGCGGCGGTGCTGGCGAAAGAAACGGGCTTGCCTGGTCCGTCGCCGGAGGCGGTGTTTCTTTGTTTGCACAAGCTGTATGGGCGGCGAGCGGAGCGGGGTCCGATCCGATGTCAGCCGCTGCTGCTCGATGAGCCGCTGCCGGCAATCGCATATCCGGCATACCTGAAGCCTCCGTGGCTGAAGCTCGGACTTCTCGGATTCAAAATCACCTCGGAGGATGATGCGCGCAACGCGATGGAGCTGGCGCGGCGGGAGTTGCCGGCGTGGACTCGGCAGTATTACCGGCTATTCGAACGCGCCATCGATCTCGCGAAGTATCCGCTGGCGACGACCGACATGATGCTGGTCGAGGAATTCATCGAAGGGCGGCAGGTCACGGTGGAAGGGTGGTCGCTCGGCGGCGAGATTCAGATCTGGGCGATGACCGATACGAACACCTTTCCTGGCACGCGCGTCATCGACAACTTCTCGACGCCGTCGCGCGTCGACGCGGAAACGGCGGAGACGCTGCGCGCGAAGACGATCGAGACGATTCGCGCGTTCGCATTCGATGGCGGCTTCTTCAACGTCGAGTTCTGGCTGACGGAGAACGGTGTACGGCTGACCGAGGTCAACGGCCGTTCGGCGGCCTGCTTCGGCGGGATTTATGAGCTCGGTCTCGGCGCGGACATCTTCGCAGCTGTCGCCGATGTCGCCAGTGGAAATCCACCGCGCGCGTTGCCGAAGACGACGGGCCGAGTGGCGGGACAGTTCAACGTCATCACGTTCGACGACGATCTCGCAGGCAATCTGCTCGACTACGCCGCCGCCGCGGCAATGCCCGAGTTTTCGGTGTTCCGGCGGGCGGACGAGCGCGTGCGGCCGGTGTCGGAATTCGGCGTCGTGCTCGGGCAGATCGAGATTGCCGGCGAGTCGTATGAGGCCATTCATGAGCGCGCCGAGGAGATGCGGCGAAGGCTGATGAAGTAACATCCGCGCATCAGTCCATCGGAAATCATGACCCCGGAAATGCGGCGTGTGGTGGCGGAAGCGGAGACCGCCGCGCGCAATGGTTGGAGCGACGAAGCAGTGAAGTCACTCACGGAAGCGGCGCGCGAACTTCGCTGCGATACGGATGAAGTGGCGCGGCTGCTGGCGCTTCCCGTCGCCGATCACGGATTTCGCGAAGAGGTCTTCACGACCGATCCTGCGTTCCATGCCAGCATCTTTGCGCTTGGCGCAGGCGAGACGATTCCGTTGCACGATCATCCGTCGCTCGACGTGATCTCGAAAGTGTTGTGCGGCCGGATGCGCGTCCGGACGTACGAGTGGATCGATCAGACATCGCTGCACGCAAGTGATTGCGGCGAGGTGGTGCTGGGGCCTGATGACGACGCGCTCGTGCTTCGGAAATCGCCCGGGACGCTGCACACGGTCACCGCGATCGAGCCGACGGCGTTTCTCGATCTCTTCGCGCCGTACTACGACGACGCGGCGCGGCCGTGCACGTACTACAAAGTGGCGCGCGTGAACGATCGCGTCGAACTTCGCGAAGTTTCGTGGGAAGAGGCGCGGCAATGACCACGGCCATCCTTCTCGTCGAAGCGCGCGGGCAATCGGTACACTGCCGCGAGGACGCTTGCGTGAATCTCGTGCAGGCGTCGTGGCTGGCGCGCGAGCTCGTGCGCGCCGGCGTTGACGTCCGGCTGCGGCTGATTGCCGACGCGGGACAGTCGATTGAGGAGTATTCGATCCTTTGTCATGCGAAGGATGAAACCGATTCGTTCAAGGAACGCATCACCAGCGCCGCCGATCCGCGCGAAATGCGATACGGCGTCGTGCGCGAGTTGCGCGCGCGGCTGCCGTTCACGTTCGAAGCGGTTCCCGCGGGCGGCATCGAGATTGAGGATCGGCTCTTTCACTCGCCACTCGTCGCCCGAATTGGCGGCGTGAATCACGAGTTGATCGCGACGCTGCGCGACGTGGACCATCCACTGTTCGATACGTCGTCCGTCGACGAGATCGAAATGCTCATCGGCGCGCATGTTGGGAAGCCGTATCTCGACCTCGATCTGGCACTTGCGCAACGCGCCATCGCGATGGTCATGCGCGACGAGTTCGAGGCGATCGACATCGCCACGATTTCGCGTCCCGAAGATGATCCGCGGCACTGGCTGCACGAAGAAGCGGGCCGGACGCTCATCGAGAACGATCTGCTGCGCAAACAGGGCGGCGAGTCGGGAGGCTTTCACGATCGCCTCATCGGTGTCTTCGCGTCGATCACGCCAAAGAGCGAAGAGCGGCCGTATTTCAATTCGCCGACGTGCTGCCGCGTCGAACACGGCAAGGTTCGCCTGATCGCGCGCGATCGCTTCAACGTCCTTGCCCTCGCCGCCTCGGAACGAATGACATTCGATCGTTTCCGCGAACTGCTCGATGCACAGAACGCCGGCGCGGCGGAGCGGTTGATGGCGATCAAGTATCCGCACACCGCCCGCTTCGTCGCGGCAAGCATCGCCGACGAAGCGAAGGCGATTGACGATGGGCCGGTACACGTCATGTTCATCGACGGCATCGGAGGGTGGAATCCAACGACGGCCGGACAGATCGACATCGAGTTGCGCGCATCGTTGCCGGACGCGATCACGTACAACCACGTCACCGCGCGCGATCTCTACCACGAGCTGCCGCCGTTCGCGGGCGGCATCCTGCCGGTCATCAATGCGCTGTCAGCGAACCCGCCGTCTCTGTTCGAGAACGGCGGGCTCGCCGAAGCATTGCTTCAGTCCGTGATCGAGCGCGTGGTGCCGGCCACCAGCAGTTTCCACTCGTGAATCTCGGTGGCCTTCACGTTCAACTTGCCGATGAAGTCCATTAAGCGCTGCGTGTTCTCGGCTGCGGTGTGCGTTGACGGATCGTACGTGTCGGTGAACCGCTGCCGCAGGTAGTACGGCGGAATGGTCTGGTAGTAAATCTGCGCGCGCACCTTGGCCGCGTTCGGAACCTTGCTCAGCGGCACTTTGTAAATGATGGTGTCGCAGCCGCAGCCGCTGAGGTAATCGGGATCCTTGGCTGCCGAACCGTGCGGCCCAGTCTCGGCCGCGCGCGGTCCGTCGGGTTTCCAGCCGCGCGGCAGCAGCCGGTTCTTCTTGATGTTGTTGAACAGACTCAGGAAGCTGGTCGTGAAGTTTCCCTCGGTATCCTTCACCAGCTCTTCGTAAATCTGCACCTGCGACTGATCGCTGATCTCGGTGTGGTGATCCTGAAATTGCCCGCCGTCGAAAAACTCACTCGGTAGGATGACGCCACCAGGCCCGTTCGTGATCATGCCGAACTGGTTCGTCGCACCCGAGGCCCAGACCGGATTGCCCGACGCGTCGAGCACTTCGAAATCGAGGAACGCGCGGCGGAACGAAACGCCGGATGGAAAACTGTGGCCTGCGTTGTTCCTCACGCGAACTTTCACCTCGAGGTCGGTGGCGGTCTTCTTCATCGACATCACATCGACGGTCGCGGTCTCCTTGCGCGCCAGATCGATGGTGGCCTGTTCGGCGAGCGTGAGTCCCTTCACCACCGTGCTCGGATCCATCAGCATCGGATCGGTCGTGCGGATGCCGAGGATGTCGGAGAACTGCAGGAACATCTCCTGGACGAAGAGGTTGATGCCGACCAGCGTGTGGCGCACGAAACCGGTCCGCGTTTGCAGAGCAATGTCTTTGTCGGAGAGGCGATCATCGACGTAGGGATACGTCTCGTCCTCGATGTTGGCGATCTTGTACGCGAGGTTCTGGCTCTTGAACTCCTTGAGCTTGAACGTCGATGGCATGTGGCATTCCTGGCAGGTCTGCGCGTCTTTGGACGCCGGCTGCCGCTCGTTCTGGAAGACGCTGTTCTGCCATTCGAAGTAGGTGGTCTGCTCGAAATCCGTTCTGACCTGCACGCCTTTCGAGTTCAACACCGGCAGCTCGATCGTGTGACACGAGCCGCAGAGCTTCGAATCCTTCACGTACTCGGTGTGCATCGGCGTCATGTCGAGCGCGTGGCTCATCGGCTTCGCCTGCGGATCGGTGAAGGGGCCGATGATCGTTTTCGGATCGGTCAGATTGAATTGTCCGGTGAAGGTGGACGGCTGGCCGAGGTCCTTATCGGAGATGTGATGGCAGACGGTGCAGGAGATGGAGTCGCGAGCGAGTGCGCCGTATTTGTTATCGCCGGCAGGTTGTGCGAGCGACGGTGACCAGGAGTAGACCATTTCCGGCTCGAACGTCTTCTTGCCGCCGGTGTCGATCGCAAGTTGCCGCTGTCCCATCGCGCCGTGGCAGCGGAAACAGATGTTCGGGATGGTGGTCGGCAGCTTGGCGTTTGCGTGGATTTTCAGCTCGCTGGCGATCTGCGAAAAGAAAACGGGATCGCGGCCGGAGAGACCCATCAGCGATGCGCGCCATTCGCCATACGGCGAAACGTTGTAGGCCGGCGTCGGGCTGCCGCTGGCGGGATAAATCATGTTGGCGGGATACGGTCCGATGTTGCCGGTGCCATCGTGACAGCCGATGCATTGGTCCGAGGTGATGAACTGCTCCGGCCCGTCCTTCATGGCCATGACGTGGTCCCACGTCTCGCCCGGAAAGTTGCGGTACGTCAGGTTGTCGCCAGCGTTAAACCACGGCGCGAGGATTTTCAGCAGCTCGTTGTCGAACGATGCGGTGGCGAGGATCGGAGGTCCGCCTTTGCGCAGTTCCTTGGACAAATGACTGTCCGGATGGATGCTGACCGGGTTGCTCATCGAGAGCATCACATTGAGATAGGTGATGGTGTTCGTGCCCTCGACGTTGCGCATCGTCGAGTACGTCGAGTTCGATGCCGCCGATGCGTGACAGTTGATGCAGTAGTTTCCGAAGCCTGACGACGGGAAGGCGGTGTTGCCCATCGTCGGAACGGTGTCGGCTTCACCGGCGTAGCCGCTCCAGTACCAGCCGTCGTGAGACGCATTCGCCTCGCGCACCATGACCGTCCACCACCCCGCGTTGCCGGGGGTTGTCCACCACGGACTCGTTTGCGGGTTCTTGAATGGTGAGGGGAAGCATCCCGAAGGCGGGATGTTTGGCGGCGCCATCGGATAGCAGTTCGCAGGTCCGCCGTACATCTCTTTGACGATGACGGCGTTGTCGTCGATCGGAGTATTTTCCCGCTGCTTCGGTGTGAGCTTCATCCACTTCGCCACCTCGGGCGAATACCAGATGCGGACCGCGGGATGCGTGCCGTAGTAGTCGCCGAGGATGTACGGGCCGGTGTCGCGGATGAAGGGATCGTGCGTCCATCCCAGCTTGTCGTAGCACGCCGATTTGAGAAAGGGACGCAGCGCTTTTTCGAACGCGACGGTGTCTTTGCTGGGCGGCAGGGCCGGGCTGAGGTTGCACTCCGGCGGGATGGCCGCGAACGCGGGGGCGGTGAGAGCGAAAGCGAGACACAGTGCTGCAGCTGTGCGCATGAGACTCCTCTCCGACTTTGGACCGGAAAAAGAGTCTAACCTGATTTACAGGCTCCGCAATGCGCGCGCGGCGACTGGACAAAAAAAGCCCGCCGGCGATCCGGCGGGCCTCTTCAACTTCGATGACGAGCGAATGGTATTAGTTGACGTCCTGACCGGCTTCGAGCTTCTTGATCATGCCCTCGAGATTCTTCTTGTTGCCTGGATCCGGCGCCTGCGCCAGCGCGAGCTTCGCGTACTTCAGCGCTTCGGCGTAATTGCCGTTCGCGGAGTAGCCGCGGGCCAGTCCGCCGTTGGTCGGCCACACGCCCGGGTTGCGCTTGGCGTTGAGCTGGAAGACTTTCAGCGCGTCCTCTTTCTTGCCTTTGGCGATGAGCTGGCGCCCGTAACCGTGCAGATCGAAGACGGTCGCGGACGGATCGTTCATGGCCTCCTCGCGCGACTTCGCGGCATCCGCGGTCTTGCCGTTCGCTTCCTGCGCCTCCGCGAGCGTTATGAGATTGGTGAAGTTCTTCCTGCCGATGCCGCCGGGAGCGCTGACCGCCGCCTCGGCCCATGGCAACGCATCCGCGGAGTGTTTGTTGTCGAGCGCGTAGCGCGCGGCCTGCTGCCACTCGGCGTCGCTGAAGCCGGGCGAGTTGCGCAGTTCGTTACGGATCGTGGCGACGTAGAGATCGGCGGCGTTCGGAACAGTGATGTCGATCGGCACCGCCAGCTCTTCCCACTTCATGGCGACGGTGGCGTGATCGTTTTTCCGTTCGGTGAAATCGAAGGTGAGCACTTCGCGATACTCGGCCTTTTCCGGCTTCGCCTTCACGCGCAGCACATCCTCGGCGGGGTCGTAGAAGAAGCTGCCCCACGATGTGTGGTTCTTCGAGAAGATCCACGTCCATTCGTCCTGCTGCGGGATGGCGAAGAGCGCATACGTGCCGGCTGGAAGCGTGGAGCCGTTGACCTGGATGTCGTTCGAGGTCGTGAAGACGGTGTTCTCGTTCGCGCCGACGCGCCACGGACATTCTTTGCAGGTGCCGAAGCCGAGGTTGGCCATGCCCCACGGCACGAGCGTTCCCCAGATCTTGCCGCGGCGATCCTGACCTTGCGGACTGTGGACGTGCGGACTGCTGTAGTCGATCGAAACGACGACGGTACCGATGTGCTGCGTGACGGTGCCTCGTTCGTTACCGCCCGAGGGAGGAAGAGTGATGGTGCCTTGTGCAAATGCGCCGATGGCCGTCAGGGCCACGGCCGCTGCGGCGAGGAAGTGTTTCATTGGCTTCTCCTTTCGAATGCGCCAATGTACGCACCGCCTCGCCGCGGGTTCGTGAGCGATCGGTGAACATCACCAGATCTTTTCCCACCACTTCTTTTCGGCCGGCGTGACGCTGGCCGTATCCAGGTGCATCCTGCGGCGCATGTCGCCGAGGTCCCATCCCGTCAGCTCCGCCACGTTCTCTGCTTCTTTTTCCTGACGCTGATGCAACTCGCGGCGATACGCGATCGCGGCGTCGCACTGTCCGGTCGTGGCTGGATGATGCAGAACGTAGCGCGCCTGAAACTGCCGCTCATCGCCCGTCTTCTGAAACACGAGGTCTTCGGGGAAGTGCTCGCGGTCGTAGCGAACATGAAGACGCGTGAGGAAGACGTTGCTGCCCGTATTGCTGTCGGTATCGAGCCAGAAGACGCCGAGCTTGCGCAGTTCATCCTGCGACAACGGCTCGGAGGCGCACGGATCGCACCAGCTCATGTTCCACGCGTATTCGAGAAAGACGGCGCTGCTGTCTTCTTTTTTGACCTGCTCGGTGAAGAGCGCTTTGTAGAACGGCGTGAAGTCTTTGCGGACGAAGAGCGGCACGTCGACGTCGCTCGGCAGTTTCACGGTCTTGTAGTTCGTCGTCTCGACGCGTCCGCGGGTTGTAATCGCGTAGACGAACAGCTCCTGCGCACCGTTCGCGTTCACAGTGCCGAGGCGGATCGGGAGCATGAATTTTGGCGATTCGTACGCGACCTGCAGCGGACGGAGATAGTTGAAGCCGAGCCGCGCCTGCTCGCCGAGGTTCACCTTGGCGATGAAGAAATGCATGTTCTGGCGGATGTAGCTGCCGAGCACGGACGCGGCACCTTTCGGCAGCGTGTAGCCGTTCTCGGTGAGCCACGTTTCCAGTCCGCTGCTCTGTTTCGCGGAGAGGATGAGGATGTCGTACTCGCCGACGGTGTACTTTGCTTCGATCGTGACGCCGAGGCTCTTCGCGGAATCGCGTGACTTCGCGACGGCGATCGATTCGCTCATGGCGGCGTTCGGCGCCATTCGAACCTCGTCCCTCGGCCCCGCGCACGGATCGGGATCGAAGTATTCGACGAGCCGCGGCGAGGAGTAGGCGTCGAGATGATCGATGAGCGCTTTCTCGGCGACGTGAATCTGTCCGCGCTCGATCTTCGTCGGCACGGGGATGACCACGGCGAAGTCGCGCGCGCTGCCCTGAAAGTCGTTGGCCATCGTCATGACGGTGCGATCGCCGTCGCGGACGATGACCACCTGCGAGGCGCGGTTGAAAATCTTCGTGTCGCCCTTGGCGACGTAGAAGCCGCAGAACGCGTGGGCCTGCGCCGCTGCGAACAACGTGAGGATGAGGATGAAGCTGCGTTTCGGCATGAGTGCCTCCTTAAGCTGCGGTTGCGAGTTGATGAGGTTGTGTCGCGGGCGTTGCGGCGTCGCGATGCCACGCGTATCGCGCGGCAGGCAGCAGCGCGTCGATGATGGGGACGAGGATTGCCGCGCCGGCGAGCGACCAGAGAATCCCGTTCGTCCGGAAGAGCCGGTAGTTGATGTACCAGCCGCCAAACGCGACGAGCGCGGCGAAGAGAATCCGGCCGGCGCGCGAGTCGGGTGTGGTCTTCGGATCCGAAATCATGAAGAAGGTGAAGAGCAGCAGCGCGCCGCTCTCGAGCCGGTGAAAAGGAATCGCGAGCGGTTCGCCGACATACAGCGACCGACCGATCACGAGCGCGCACCAGAAAATGATGAAGGCGTACGTCACGTCGCTGCGCGCCGCGCGGTTGACGACCAGACCGCCGATGCAGGTGATCAGGAATCCGAAGAATGCGATGTTGCCCCACTGTCCCGGCGAGACCCAGACGCGATTCGACATCAGCATCATCGCGACGATGGCGCCGTTCGTCGGATTGAAGATGTGCTTGCCGTTGATCCGAATCACGAACTTGCTGCCGACCGCGATGACCGCCGCTGCGATCAGCAGCGCGATCGATTCACTGCGCAGCAGAAGCGATAACGAAAGTCCCGAAATCGCGGCACTGCGAGGATCGAATGCGACGTTTCGTATCCGGGAGCAAACCGCCTGCGTCGCAATCGCGGTTCCGACCAATAGCACCGCGCGAAAGACCGTCACATCGAAGTTGAGCGCGAGGATGCCGTAGAGCAGGAGGATTGTCAGCGCGCCGATCTGGTAGAGCCGCGGATCGAATCGTTTCATGCGCCATTGGATGCGCGGCATGTGCGAAAGAAAACCGTTTCACGCGGAGCGTGAAACGTTCTCTGTGACTACAGCAGCGCCGAGGCTACGATCCCCTCGCCCTCCGCAAACCGCGAGGCCCGCAAAGAGTGAATATCGATCGACGAGCGCCCGTCCAGAATCAGCTCTGAAAGAACCTGTCCGATCGCCGGCGCGTGCATGACGCCGTGTCCGGAGCAGCCGTTTGCAAGATACAAATTCGCGAGAGCCGGCGCGCGGCCGAGGATGGCGTGGTGGTCGGGAGACATCTCGTACAAACCGGCCCAGCACGCATCAGGATCGATCGGCACATCGCGCAGAAGTGGGATTCGCGCGTTCGTGAACGCCAGGACTTGCGTCATCCACGACGGGTCGAATGTCACATCGAAACTCGACGGCGGCGAATCAGGCCACAGCAGCAGCACGCGGCGGTCGCGGACGCGGAAGTGGAAGCCGTCGTCCGCCCACACCGTCATCGGCATCGTGTCCGCGAGGACATCCGTCTCGACCGTCGCAGCCACCTGCCGCCGCAGCGGCGCGACCGGAATATCGACGCCGAGCGTGCCCGCCCACGCGCCGGCGGCGTTGATGAAAACGTCCGCGTGCACGTCGCCGCGCGACGTTTCGAGCGCCGCGATGCGATCACACTCGATGCGCATGCCGCGCACGGTCACGCCGAATTCGAAACGGACGCCGAGACGCTGCGCGGCCGCGAAGTAGCCGCCAAGGATTTTCATCGCGCGAATGAAACCGTCGGTGGGACAGAACGTGCCGCCGACGATCGCGTCATCAACAACGACCGCGGGATTGATCCTGCACACTTCCTCGGCATCGATCACGCGCGCCTCGGGCAACCCGCACGCGTGCTGCAGCTCGTTCGCGATGCGCAGTTGCGCCATCGCCTGTTCGCTGCGCGCGATGAAGAGATAACCGTACGGCCTGTAGCCGGAATCGACGCCGATCTCATCGCTGAAACGAATCAGCTTCTCGCGCGACAGCAGCGACAGCGCGATGTCCGCGGCAGTCGCGAATTGCGCGCGAAAGCCGCCCGTCGCCCGCGGCGTGCTGCCCGCGCCCGGTTCGTTTCCGCGATCGAGCACGACCACGTCGCGCACACCGCGCGCCGCGAGGTGATACGCGATGCTCGTGCCGATGACTCCGGCTCCGACGATGACGACTGACGGCATGGCGGCGCGATTATCGCCCGCCCGCGTTCGACAAACGCTTGCGTGTCCTGCAAACTGTCAGCTCCCAGGGAGATCGCGAGGTCCGGTTGGTCCATATCCTCGATTCAACCCGCTACGGTTTTTCTCCGTTTGCGGTGCCGACGCTCGTCACCGCGGCGCTGATGTTGCTGTTCGGCGCAAGCGTGCTGGCGCGCCGCCCGTCGCGCATGGCCGGCGCCTTCTTCGCGATGACCGCGGCCTCGTTCGTGTGGCTGGTCGCGTTCACATTTGTCTACTCGTCGAAGGATGCGGCGACTGCGCTCTTCTGGTCGCGCATCGCGTACTTCGGAGTCCCATTTCTCGCGCCGTCGATCTATCACTTCACCGCCGAAATGCTGCGCATCGCGAAAGCACGCCGCGGCGCGATCGTGGCCGCGTGGGCGTTGGCCGCGCTCTTCTCCTTCCTCGGCGTCACCGGCGTCCTGGTCGTGCGCGTGCAGCAGTTCTGGTGGGGCTACTACCCGCGCTACAGCCTTCTGATCGCACCGCCGTTCCTGCTTTTCTTCTTCGGCTATCTGATCATTGCGATGGTCGAATTCGTCCGCGCCTATCCGAAGTCTCGCGGCGTCGAGAAGAAACGCATCCGCCTGCTGCTCATCGCGTTCGCTGTCGCCTACCTCGGCTGCGTCGATTACCTGCCGAAGTTCGGCATCTCCGTCTATCCGTTCGGCTACGCCGCGCTGTTTGGCTTCGTCGTGATCGTCGCGATCGCCTTCCGCAAGTACGATCTCGTCGCGATCACGCCGTCGCTCGCCGCGCGCGAAATCATCGGCACGATGGCGGACGTCCTCTTCGTCTGCGACCGCTCCGGGCGCATCGAATTCGCCAACGCCGCCGCCGAGCGCGTCCTCGGATATCGCGCCGAGTCGCTCGTGGGACGGCAGATCGGTGAGCTTCTCGAAAACCGCGATGACGATCCGTTCAGCGATTCGATCCGCCGCCGCAGCATCCGCAACATGGAGCGCCGTTTCACCGCCTCCGACGGTCGCGCCGTCGACCTGATGATGTCGCTCGCACCGGTCCTGCAGCACGGCGAGCCGGCCGGCGTGGTCATCCTCGGACGCGACATGCGCGAGCAGAAGGATGCGGAGCGCGAAGTCCGCAAGGCCGTGACGCTGCTCGAGTCGACGATTGAATCGACCGCCGACGGCATCCTCGTCATCGGCGATGGCGGCCGCATCCTCACGTACAACAAGCGCTTCGTCGACATGTGGCACATCCCCGCTGAACTGCTCCAAGCGAGCGATGACCGCGGTCTAGTCTCCTTCGTCCTCGATCAACTGCTCGATCCGCATCACTTCCTGCGCACGATCGATACGCTCTACGCGCAGCCCGAAGCGGAGAGTTTCGAGTTGATCGAGTTCAAGGACGGCCGCCGTTTCGAGCGCTACTCGATCGGACGCGCAGTGGAAGGCGTCGCCAACATTCGCGTCTGGAGTTTTCGCGATGTCACGTCGCGCTTTGCCGCCGAGGCCGCGTTGCGGGAGTCGGAGCTGCGGTACCGGCTGCTGTTCGAGCAGAACGCCGCCGGCGTCTGCGTGTCGGAGCTGGCCGGCGCGATCGAAGACTGCAATCTGACGTATGCAGCCATGCTCGGATTTCAACGCGCGGAACTGATCGGCAGCAATGCCGGCGATCTCTTCGTGCGGCCCGCCGAGCGCACCGAGTTGCTGTCGATGCTGCACGATGCGCAGACGCTCAACAGCGTCGAAGTCGAGTTGCGGAAGAAGGACGGTACGTCGATCTGGGCGCTCAAGAATCTGACGCTGGTCGGTGATCGCGTGCACACGACCGTCGTCGATATCAGCGATCGGAAGCGCGCCGAGGAACAGATCGAGTTCCACGCGTATCACGACGTGCTGACGAACCTCCCCAACCGCAAGCTCTTTACCGACCGCCTGACGCAGAGCATTTCGCGCGCGCGTCGCTCCGGCAAGTCGCTGGCGGTGATGTTCGTCGATCTCGATCACTTCAAATCGATCAACGACACCCTCGGTCACGAGATGGGGGACGAGCTACTGTTAGAAATGGCCAGGCGCCTCAGCGCCAACGTCCGCGAATACGACACCGTCGCGCGCCTCGGCGGCGACGAGTTCACGATCATCCTCTCCGAGTTGCGGCAGCCGGAAGACGCGGTCAACGTCGCCGAAAAAGTGCGCAGTGCGATCGAACAGCCACTCTCGATCGCAGGGACGTCGATCGAAATCTCCGCGAGCATCGGCATCGCGTTGTATCCCGACGACGGCGCCGACGCGGAGTCACTGCTGCGCAACGCCGACAGCGCGATGTATCGCGCGAAGGAGGCGGGCCGCAACACATATCAACTCTGCACCGACGACATGAAGCGCCGCGCGGTGGAGCGGCTGTCGCTCGAAACGCGTCTGCGGCGCGCTATCACCGAGGGGCAGCTCGTTCTGCATTACCAGCCGCAGATCAGCCTCACTACCGGCGGCGTCATCGGCGTCGAAGCGCTGGTGCGCTGGAACGATCCGGAGCGCGGACTCGTGCATCCGTCGGCGTTCATTCCGCTGGCCGAGGAGAGCCGGCTGATCCTCCCGCTCGGCGAATGGGTCCTGCGCACCGCGTGCACGCAGATGCGCGCGTGGCAGGACGCGGGACTCGATCTGCCGATGATGTCGGTGAACCTGTCGCTGCGGCAGTTCCAGCAATACGACATCGTCCAGAACGTGCGCGCCGTGCTCGCCGAAACAGGGCTCGACGCCGCCGCGCTGGAACTGGAGATTACCGAGACAGCAGCGATGCAGAATGCCGAATCGACGGTGGAAGTACTCCAGGCGTTGCGCGAGCTCGGCGTCTCCATTGCCATCGATGATTTCGGTACCGGCTATTCGTCGCTCAACTATCTGAAACGCTTCCCGATCACCGCGGTGAAGATCGACCGCGCCTTCGTCCGCGACCTGGCCACGAGCGACGGGGACGCCGCGATCGTGTCCGCGGTCGTGGGCATCGCCCGCGCGCTCAAGCTGCGCGTGATCGCCGAAGGCGTGGAGACGGAGGAACAGCTCTCGTTCCTGCGCCGCCGCAACTGCGATGCCGCGCAGGGCTACCTTTTCAGCCGGCCGGTGTCCGCTGCCGCGCTGCCGGATTGTTTGTTCGAGCACCCGCTCGACGAGCGGGTGGTGCGGCTGCATGTGTAGGTTGTTATTGGCAGCATGAGCCGCGGGACGCGTAGCCGAAGGCAAAGCACCGCAGAGCCTGCCCTGAGCGCACCCGTAGGGACGGTCCACGCACCCCAGCTGCTAACCAAGGTCCTCATCGAAGAGACTCGGGGGTCTCTTGGAAGAGACTCAGGGGTCTCTTGCAAGAGACTCAGGGGTTTCTTGCAAGAGACTCGGGGGTCTCTTGGAAGAGACTCGGGGGTCTCTTGGAAGAGACTCGGGGGCTCTTGGAAGAGACTCAGGGGGCTCTTGCAAGAGACTCGGGGGTCTCTTTGAAGAGACTCGGGGGTCTCTTGCAAGAGACTCGAGGGTCTCTTCGAAGAGACTCGGGGTCTCTTGCGAAGAGACTCCGGTGATTTTACTAAACAAACTCAGCTGCTTAACAACTAGATTCTGGTCGTTCTACCAAGAGATTTTGGGTGTTTCACGACCGCCTGCGCTGCTTCGGCTTCCTATGCAGCTCCGTCGGCTGAGGATGACAGCGCCGCCGCGGCTTCCGCTTCTTCATGCACGACCGGATATTTCCCTGTAAAGCACGCGGTGCAATACAGCTGGCGCGGATCGTCGTCGTTGCGCACCGCCACCAGCATCCCCTCCTCGGACAGGTAGCCGAGGGAGTCTGCTTCGATGAAATCGCGGATTTCGTCCACCGACTGCGCGCTGGCGATGAGATCGCGGCGCTGCGGCGTATCGATTCCGTAGTAGCACGGCCCCGTCGTCGGCGGTGAGGAGATGCGCATGTGGACTTCGCGCGCGCCGAAGTCTTTCAACATCCGCACGATCTTTTTCGACGTCGTGCCGCGGACGATCGAGTCGTCGACGAGCACGATGCGCTTCCCTTCAACGAGCTCGCGCACGGGATTCAGCTTCACCTTCACGCCGAAACTGCGGATGGACTGCTTCGGCTCGATGAACGTCCGGCCGACGTAGTGATTGCGCACCAGTCCGAACTCAAACGGGATCTTCGACTCATGCGCATACCCAAGCGCAGCAAAAACCCCCGAGTCAGGCACCGGCATGACGACATCCGCATCCACCGGATGCTCCCTCGCCAGTTGCGCGCCGAAGCGCTTTCTCACCTCGGCCACGTTGTTGCCGAAGATGACCGAGTCGGGCCGCGCAAAGTAGACGTGCTCGAAAATACAACGCGCCTCGCGCGGCGCGGTGAACTCGTGAACGAGCCGAACGCGCGGCGACGGTTCGCCGCACTCGATGACGATCACTTCGCCGGCGCGCACTTCGCGAATCGTGGTCGCTTCGATCAAATCAAACGCGCACGTCTCCGACGACACAACGATCGATTCGCCGAGCCGGCCCAAAACGAGTGGACGAAATCCGTATGAGTCGCGCGCCGCATACACGCGCCCCGGCGCTAGCAACACGATCGAGTACGCGCCTTTCACCTGCGACAACGCATCGACGAGCGCGCCCTCGAGATCGCTCGCTTTCGAACGCGCGATGAGATGGACGATGACCTCGGTGTCCGACATCGTGTTAAAAATCGCGCCGTCCGCCTCCAACCGCCGCCGAATCGCCGCACCATTCACGAGGTTCCCGTTGTGCGCCAACGCGATCGGACCCTTGCTCGTCGACGCCACCAGCGGCTGCGCGTTGCACAACATCGATCCGCCCGCCGTCGAGTAGCGCACATGCCCGATGGCAATATCGCCCGGCAATCTCTTCAGCCGTTCCTCGGTGAAGATCTCCGCGACATATCCCATCTCCTTCTCGGAGTGAATCTGCTGCGTCCCCGGCGCGATGATCTGCTCCCCCGCCCCGCTCGACCCGATGGCCTCGCCAATGTTAGTCTCCGACCGCCGCCGATCCGACGACACCGAAGCAATCCCCGCACTCTCCTGCCCGCGATGCTGGAGCGCGTAAAGCCCGAGGTAGACGATGTTCGCCGCGTTCTCATGATTGAGAACGGCAAAGACACCGCATTCATCGCGAAACTTGTCGAACATCGGTCGTGGAGAACGAAGTGTAACGCGGCGAGATTCAGGGGAGTGGGCGAAGCATTTCGATGTGCTGGCGAGCTTCCGCGGCCCACGGCGACGATGGATCGACGGCGAGGTACTGCTCGTACGCCGCCAGCGCATCCGGCCGGTCGAGCGCCTGCAGCGCGACGGCGCGATTGAAAAGCGCGTCGGGCGAGCGCGGATCGATGTGGAGCGCCCGATCGCAGGCAGCGAGCGCGCTTTCCAGCATCGGCCGGTCGCCGCGTGCAGCAGCGATGAGCGCCGCGGCCAGGTCGCTCTGATACTTCGCGTTGTCCGGCTCGCGCTCGGCGGCCGCTTGCAGGGGAGCCATGGATGATTTCGGATTGTCATCGCTAAGCAGCAGACCGATACCGCGAGCGTGGAGACTTCTGGCACCGCTACCGCTCAGGTCCGTAAGCTCGCTCGCCTTGCCTTTCAGGATCATCGCCGCCGGATCCGTGTCCTCGTCGGCG
The DNA here is from genome assembly GCA_035996815.1 of Thermoanaerobaculia bacterium. Lineage (GTDB taxonomy): Bacteria > Acidobacteriota > Thermoanaerobaculia > Gp7-AA8 > Gp7-AA8 > JADGNZ01. Next base: position 56,212 of record DASYJF010000142.1, read on the forward strand.
GAGCCCCGCATCGTCGTACGCCGCACGTAAGGAAATCCGCTGATGCGTGCTTCCAGTGGCCGATTGTTCACGTGGCCATAGGCTTCTTCGACAGGCACCAAAGGGTCGGCCCATGAGAACTCAGGTAGCCGATTGAAGAGCCATCCCCAGCCGCTGATACTCGTACGAAGGGCATCCGTTACGAAGCGCGTTGCATCCTCGACGAGGTGGATTTCTCGTCCGGCCGCGTTCTCACGATATTCATGATTCGAGAAACTCCCGATCGAAACCACGAACACGACGCCAGCAGCGGTCGCCAGCCACCGACCCACGCCCCATTTGTGCGATTCAACCGCGCTCTGCGACTCGAGCTCCGCGGCGTCGACGACCACGATGCGGCATTCGTCGCAGTCCGCGATGTGCTGGACGATCGCTGCGCGTTCGGGTTCGTCGAGCGTTCCTTCGACGAAGCGGGCGAGGGTTTCGGATTCCGGGTGAGCGAGGAGCATGGTCATGGCGGCCCCTTGCCGGCGGCCGCGTCGGGTACGGCGAAGTCGATGTCCATCGTGTCGGCGCCGTGGGTGAGCATGTCGCCAATGTCGCTCATCGCCACGCCGGCGGCAAGAAGGGCTTTGCGCAACATCGCCACGAGGCGCTCAATGCGGCGATAAAGTTGTTTCTGATCGGCGTGCAGCATTCTGGCCATCGTCGAAACTTTCATCGCATCGATGAATTTGAGCTTCATGATCAATCTGTCCTCGGGTGCCAGGCGGTCGAGCTCGCGGCTCAGCACCGCGCCCGCGCGGCGAGCCGCAACTTCGCGCTCGCCGCGGAGCAACTCCTCTTCCGCCGACGCTTCTGACGCGGGCTCGCGCATCTCCTCCGTCCGCTCGACACTCGCTTGCCTGCGCGGCTGCCGCACCACGATCGATCCAGCCAGCCTTTCCAAAGCCCGGGCATCGAGCTCTGTAAATTTTTGACGGACAATCGTCGAAGCTTCCGCAATTCCGAGGCCGTCGCGGCTGATCAGGCGTTCCAGAAAGATCGCCGCATCGCCCGCCTGCCTGGCGCGCATCGAAGGCCGCCACTTGCCCCATTCGTGAATCTTCTGGTCGAGGTAGTGGCGGTCGATGACGATAGTCAAGTACGTGGCAAGAGAGGACTTCTCCTCGAACTTCCGCAGCACGGCGTAGTTGTCTTCGATGATCTTGAGCTTCGACGCCGACGCGAAATCCTCGGCATCCGCGCCCCAGAGGCCGTACTTCCGGCAGACGAACGCAACCGCGCGTTCGATGAGCGAAAGATTGTCGAGGAAGAAGGTCTCCCAGTTCATGGCGATGCCGCGAGCGGCAACGATGCGTGTCTTAGACGGTGTGGCGATTCTAGACGAAGTGCCACCGTTGCCACGCAACGGAATCACCTGGGAGCGCGGGCGTCTCGCCCGCAGGGAGTCGCGCGGCACCGACCGGCGGGCGGGAAGCCCGCGCTCCCAGCCGCTACTTTTTCGCCACGTCGGGCATGTGCGTGGAAGTCGTGTCGACGAACGAGACAGGCACGTCCTTGCGGATGCGATGCGAGACTTCCTGCGCATCCCAGTTCGTGAGCCGCACGCAACCGTGCGACGACGCGTAGCCGATCGAGTCGGGATCGGGGGTGCCGTGCATGCCGTAGTGCGGCTTGCTCAGCGCCATCCACACCACGCCGACCGGCGAGTTCGGGCCCGGATTGAGGTGCGCGTCCGGCTCGCTGTCGGGCACCTCGTGGTAGAGCGTCGGGTCGTAGTGGAAGTGCGGCATCGCCGAAATGGCGACGACGTGTACGGTCTCGTCGGGCGACGGATCGTAGGTCGAGCCAAGCGTCGTCGGCGCGTGGAAGATGACGTTGCCCGCAGCATCGAACGCGTTGTACGAATTGCCCGCAATCGAGATGACGACCTTGGCGATATCCGGCTGGTCCTGCGTCATCGCAGACCGCACGTTCGGCGCGTTGATCGTTGCCCCCGCTTGCAACTCGTTGATCTTCACGCCGGGATTCAGCACCTCGAGGAAATCCTCGGTACTGTGAAAGCGCTCGGCCAGCTCTTCGCGCAGCGACTCGTAGCAGAGGCAGTCCAGCTTGGCCTTGTCGTACGGACTCTCGGGGATTTGCACGAACGGGCCTTTCAGATCATCAGCCGTCAGCGTGTAGGTCGTCATCACCGGCACGTCTCCCGCCGTTTGCGCGATCGAGCGGAATGTAGCTTCATCGACGTCGCCGGTCGTCGCCAGCCCGTGCGCCTTCTGCCACCACCAGACGGTGATCGCTGAATTGCGGCCCCATCGTCCGTCAATCGAGCCGACCGAGAAGTGGGCGCGGTCGAGATAGACCTGCGTCCGCAGCACCGAAGGGCCGCGCACGTCGCCGGTGATCGGAAGATTGACCGGAGCGCCGTTGATCGCATTCGCGTCCAGCCCTTTGAACGATTCCTTCTTTCCATGAACGATCTGAACGTTCAGCGGCTGTGTGGATGTTTGCTGCGCCTGCTGCGCAGCTTGTTGCGCGGCCGCCTGCTGCTGCTGCGCCGCGGCCTGCGCAGCCTGCTGCGCACGGAACGACTGCAACTGCCGCCACTGCTGATCGAAACGCTGCCGGTCGAGCTCCTGCTGCGTCGACGCCGGCTCTTTGCCGCCGACCGGCGTGGACACGTCGAACGTGTCCGACACCTTCTCCGCCACCTTGGTCGCGGCGTTCTGCGCCCGCGCCTTCGTCTCATGCGCCTGCTCACGATTGCAGGCAATCGCGGCGAGCGCCGCCATCGCAAGAATGCTCAAACGTTTCATCGTCAACCTCTCCCGTTCTGCCCTGGCATCAAAGCAAAGTCGCTGCCGCGCCGCTGGCGTTAGACTTTCCCGGCCGTGATCACCTACCTGAAAGTCCGAAATCTCGCCATCGTCGAGGAGTTCGCGATCGAGCCGGGGGCCGGGTTGAATGTGCTGACTGGCGAGACGGGGGCGGGGAAGTCGCTGCTGATCGACTCGCTCGAGTTTCTGCGGGGGGCGCGCGGGTCGACGGAGATGATTCGCGGCGGGGCGGAACGGATGACGGCCGAGGCGGTGTTCGATGTGCCGCGCGCGCCGCATGATGCGCTCGATGAGATCGGCGTCGATGCGGGCGAGGCGGAAGTCATCGTCAAGCGCGAGATCGCAACGAATGGCCGCGGACGCGTGCTCATCAACGGCTCGCCGCTGTCCGTGCGCGAGCTCGGCGTTGCGATGGATGCCTTCCTGGAAATCCATGGGCAGCATGAGTCGCATGGACGCGTGGCGGGACAGGGATATCGCGAGCTGCTCGACGACTACGGCGATCATGCGGCGCTCGCCGCCGCCACGCGCGAGGCGCATGCGGATTGGAATCAGGCCGCCGGCCAGTTGCGCGAGTTGACTGACGCGCAGCGCGATCGGACCTTGCGGCTCGACCTGTTGCGCTATCAGATCGACGAGATCTCGGCGGCGAAAATCGATCCGGCGGAAGAGGAGTCATTGCGTACCGAGAGGAGCATGCTCGCCAATGCGCGGCAGCTCGCCGAGGCCACGAGCGGCGCATTTGCGCTGGTCGATGATGATGAGTCGTCGGCGCTCGCGCAGCTTTCGCGCGCTCTCCACCTCGTAGAACCGCTGGCGAAGGAGATCGCCGGCATCGCCAGTATTTCCGCGGAGCTGACCGACGCCATCTATCGGCTGCAGGAGACGTCGCGCGAACTCTCGCGCCTTTCCGATTCGGTTCGGCACGATCCGGCGCGGCTCGAAGAGATCGAAGACCGCCTCGTCACGATCGAACGTCTCAAGAAAAAGTACGGCGGTTCCGTCGAAGCCGTCCTCGCGCACCTCGGCGCGATCCAGGACGAGTTCGAGCGCCTCAGCGACTACGAGACCAGCGTCGACAAACTGCAGCGGATCGAGGAGCAGCGCTTCGCGATATGGCGTAAGGCAGCCGAGGGATTGTCGGCGGCGAGAAAAAAATCGGCGAAGAAATTCGAGAGCGCGATTCAGTCGGAGCTGAACGATCTGGCCATGGAGCGGACGACGGTCAAAGTCGTCGTCGACGCCGCCGATCCTTCGCGGGAACACGCAGCCGGCCATGGACAACAGGGCATCGACCGCATCGAAATTCTGATCGCGCCGAATCGCGGCGAGGAGCCGAAGCCGATGCAGCGGATCGCATCCGGCGGCGAGCTTTCGCGCATTCAGCTCGCCATCGCCGCGGCGCTTTTCAAGTCGTCGAACAAAGCGGCGGCGGCGACACTCGTGTTCGACGAGATCGACGCAGGCATCGGCGGACGCGTGGCCGAGGTCGTCGGCAGGAAACTGCAGGAGCTCGCGGGCGGCAATCAGGTCATCTGCGTCACGCATCTGCCGCAGATCGCCAGCTTCGGAACGACGCACTTCTTCGTCTGGAAAGAAGACGCTGCCGGCCACACGCGTGCGCGCATCCGGAAGTTGGAGTCCGAGGACGAGCGGGTGAACGAAGTGGCGCGAATGCTCGGCGGCGAAACGATCCCCGCCTCGGCCGTCATGCACGCGCGCGAGTTGCTCGACGGCGCCCGCGGCCGGCCCGCGAAGGCGCGGCGATGAAGCGCTGGCGCGTCGACGGCGAACCATCCGATGACGTGCTCGATGCGATTAGGGACGTGCTCCGCGCCGGCGGCGTGGCACTCCTGCCGACCGATACGATCTACGGCCTGCACGCGTTGGCGATCGACGAGGAGGCAGTGGCGCGGGTCCGATCGATGAAAGAACGCGGCGATCAAAAGCCCTTCGTCGTCATCGCCGCCTCGGCCGAACAGCTGGAAAAGATCGTCGCCACGATTCCGGACGTGCTCCGCGAAATCTGGCCCGCGCCTCTCACCGCGATTCTTGCGTCAGGCGAAACAACGATCGCCGCGCGCGTTCCCGATTTGCCTTGGTTGCGAAGGCTTCTCGACAAAACCGGGCCACTGATTTCAACCAGCGCGAACCGCAGCGGTGAGCGGCCGATTACGACTCCTGAAATGCTCGCCGGGGAGTTGCTCGAAGGCCTCGATGCGGTGCTCGATGCCGGCCCTCGCCAAGGTCAACCTTCGACGATCGTGGACTTTACCGACGACGAGCCTCGGCTTGTGCGAGAAGGTGATCCGGGCTTTTCACAGTTTCTGCGGAAAAGGCTGTGGAAAGCCCTGTGAAAAACTCGAAAGACCGCGCAGAATGCGGGCTTCCGACCGGTTTGCACAACTCTCTGGGCGCTTTGATCTAAGTCGCTGCACCAGCGTTGGTTACGCGAATTCAGACACATCCATAGCAGCACTGTTTGTGCAGTAGCCCAAGGCGGTTTGCACTTTCCACAATGTCCTCTTGACAACCGGCCCTCTTTTTGATCGCCGTAACCAAGCCGTTGCAACTCATGCAAATGGGTGGACTTACGGCTGCGCCTGCCTCGCAACAGCACGACTCACCCGCGGTAATTGGCCGGTCGGCATCGTCGTCAACAGCGCTAGAATCCGCCCTTATGACCACCATCACCGAGCCGCAGACTCAACCCGCGCCTGCAGCCGCAGCCGCGCCCGCACGCCAGTTCGTCAACTTCATGTTCTTCAAGACGGACCGCTCCTGGCGGCGCGAAAGTGCCGAGGTCAAAACGGAGGCGAAACGGGAGTTTGCGGAAATCATTCGCCGCCACACCGGTCCGATGATGGTGCTCCCCTACTCGACCGTCGGCATCAAACCGAATACCGACTTCATGTTCTGGCGTATCGGCTACGACCTCGACCCCTTCCAGCAGATGGCGGCCGACATCAACAAATCGATCCTGGGCCGCTACCTCGACATCCCGGTCTCGTACTTTTCGATGACCAAGCACTCGCAGTACGTCGACGAACATGTCCATGAGGGGCAGGAAGGGCGGCGGCTGCGCATCGTTCCCGGCAAGAAGCCGCTCCTTTTCGTCTACCCGTTCGTGAAGACGCGCGACTGGTACCTGCTGCCGCAGAGCGAACGGCAGCGGATCATGAACGAGCACATCGCTATCGGCCACAAGTACCCGCGCGTGAAGATCAACACGACCTACTCATTCGGCCTCGACGATCAGGATTTCGTAGTCGCCTTCGAAGCCGACTCCGCCGCCGAGTTCCTCGACCTCGTGCAGGAGCTGCGCGAAACGGAGTCGTCGAAATTCACGCAGCGCGACACGCCGATGTACACCTGCCGCCGCGCGACGGTGGAGGAGATACTGGATTCATTGGGTTGAATCGCTTCGTTGTGCGCGTCGGGAGCATGCGGGATTCTTGACGTGATGTTCAAAGTGTGCAGCCTGACCTGTCGTTCCCGCACGATGGGATCGCACGTTCTGGCCGCATTCAAAACACCGAAACACTCGATTCGCGCGGTCCTTCGTTCGCGATGCCGAAACCTCGGCAACTGTGACCGTGCGTCCGTTTAGCCTGCAAGTTGTCGCGATAGGCATCCCGACCTCGTGCAGTCACCCTTCGAAGATGAGAGGAAACTCCTCAGGATGCTCGATTGACCTCACTGAGAGATCGACATCGAGGTCCGGCCAGTAGAGGTGATCGGCACTCGGCCATTCGACGTTCATTATCTTTGCGACTGCAGCATCCGCAAACCAGGGAAAGGTTTCGAACGGCAGGAACAACTCCTGATCGCGAAGCAACAGCCACAGGCCATGCCGCGAGATGTTCGTTACCTCAACGTCCGAAGTGACGCTGCCACGCTGTCCGGATCTGTCGCTCATGGGATCGGATTGCTTCCTCAATTCGGGTTAACTCACGTCGCGCAATTCCGTGATTCTCTGCTAGTTCGATTGCTGGTTCCATCCAAAACTTCGCCTCGCCTTCCGACGACCCGACATGCACGTGAATGCGCGGCTCTTCGCGAGAGAAGAAGAAAAAACGATAAGGGCCTTCCCGAAAGATAGTTGGACTCATCGGACGCCAAAGCTACAGCATGTGTTGCGTAATGGATGCGCGCGAAAAAACGTCCACATCTCGCGGGTCGCATCGATACGGTTGTTGGCCGGCCCGACGAACCATTCCGGGAAGGCCTCGCCGCCGAACCACTGATGACCTCCTCGGTTGACGCTGTAGAGCATCACGGTCGAACCGTCGGCACAATCGGTGTACTCGTGTCGCGTGACGCCGGAGGCGAACGTTGAATCGATCGGCGTCGATGCGCACCGATTTCGAACGGCCCATTTCGCGGTCCACGTGGTGATGTTCGGAAAGCGCAAGGTGTCCGGCGCAATCGGTGAGATGCCGCCGTTGTAGGGCGCGAATGGATCCGCCGTCCCGTGAAACAGGATCGCCGGCACCGGCCGCCGGTCAGTGCACCAGCCCCACGGCAGTGTTTGCGCGGCGCCCACCATTCCGACCGCGGCGATGCGATCGGAGAGCGTGCATGAAAGCACGAAGGCCATGCCGCCGCCGTTTGAAAAACCGTTCGCGTAGATTCGCTTCGCGTCGATGTTGTACGACGCCTTCAATTTGTCGATCAGCTCTGCGATGAATCGGACGTCCTTTACCAATCAGGTTCCTGCCCACCTGCCAGATCCGCGGGCCCGGACCGTCGGCCCCTGACCGTCACCGGATTCGGCAGGATCGAGAACGTTGGCAACTCGTCGACGTGATTACCGGAGGCAATGATCTCCGGCGCGCCGTCGCCATCGAGGTCGCGCACGAGAACCACTCGGTCCGCCGTCGACGCACCGCACCGCTGCGCGAACGCCTATCCAACCGGTACACGTGTCCGCCAGCGCGCCGGTCGCTGTCAATGCGAAGACAAAAATGAGAACGCGTGAACGCATGAAGACGACGAAGTGTACGGACGCAACCCGAACGCTTCGATGACTCTTCGAGGAAGGTTCGGTAAGAATTCGCCTACTTCAACCGCACGTACGTGACGTACGAGTGCCAGTCGCGGTCGCGGTAGATGTCGCGGAGCTCCCGCTCCACCGGAAAATCCAATCCGTCTTCCTTCAGGTGAAGACCGCCGAAGTTAAAGTCCACCGGCCAAAGAGCGGGGAACGTTTCGTAACTATCGATCTCTTGCTCCAGCGGCGTGGCGTCAACTGCCCGCTCGTGCTCGAGCGTGCGATGCGTGTAGGGCACGGCCATGTTGTCGTCGAAGATCACGTGCTTGATGCCCGCGGCTTTGCACTGCAGAAGCCGAGGAAGCTTGTTCTGATGATCGTCGAAGAACGCCAGCGCATCGGAGCGGCGGGCGGCGAGCTCGCGGATCGGCGCGCAGGAGAAATCCTGCGTCGAGTACTGCGCACGAGGCGAGCGGTACGTCTTGCCGATCTTCCTTCTCGGGATGAGGTGCTGAAGCATGAAAAGCGGATCGAAGCAGTGAACCTCGGCTGCCGGCGCGGCCTGCTCGATCAGCCAGGTGCTGAATCCTCTCCAGACGCCGACTTCAAACACCACGCTCGGCGCGAGCCGGCGGACGAACCAATACAGCGCAAAGGCGCTGACGCCGCGAAGCCCCTGCTCGTTGTCGAACGGCCGATGTTTCATGACTCGGGCGAAGTCGCGGAGCGCATCGAGCAGCGCGCCACGCTCATCGTTCCACTCCGCGGAGCTCTTGATTCTCACGCTGCTATGCTAAGTCACCGATGGCTCCGTCCCAGCCGCTGAAGATTATTCATGTCGCGGCGACGGCGACCGGAGCGCCCTGGATGGTGGCGCTGATGCGCGAACAGAAGCGGCTCGGACACGACGTCGCGGCGATCATCCCTGGACGCGACGGTGGAATCGGAGCACAGCTCGACGCGCTGGGCATCCCCTGCTACGTGGCCGCCGTCGACGTCGTCTTTGCCATCCCGGCGGTCACGCAAAAGATCGCCACGCTCCTCCGGCTGGCGCGTCTGTTTCGGCGGTTGCGTCCGGACGTCGTGCACAGCCACATCGTCAACTCCGTGGTCACGGCGCGTCTCGCCTCCTGGATCGCCGACGTTCCGATGCACATCGGCGCCAACGCCCATCCGCTGTCGATGGAATCGGACGTCCTTCGCGAGATCGAGGTCGGCACCGCGTTCTGCGATACCGCCACCATCGCATCGTGCACGTATACGCGCGATCTGATGCTCGAGCATGGGATTCCGGAGAAACAGCTCGAGCTCATTTACTACGCGGTCGATCAGAGCGGGCACGATCCGGCGTTGGCCGACGGTGCCCGCGTACGTGCGGAGCTTGGTATCGCGGACGACGTGCCTGTCATCGGAAAGATCGCGTATTTCTATCCGCCGGCCAGTTCGCCGGGAGTCGTTCCTGCGCGCCTGAACGGACGCGGCGTCAAGGGCCATGACGTCCTGATTCGCGCGGTGCCGCACGTGTTGACGAGCTTCCCCGACGCGAAGTTCATCCTGGTGGGCCGCGGATGGGGCGCCGGCGGACCGAAGTATGAGCAGGAGTTGAAAGACCTCACGAAAACGCTGGGCGTCGACGCCGCGATCCTCTTCCCCGGCGAACGAAGCGACATCCCCGACATGCTGGCCGCGTTCGACATCTCCGTTCACTGCTCGCTGAGCGACAACCTGGCCGGCACCGTCGAGACGCTGCTGATGGCGAAACCGCTGATCGTGTCGGATATCAGAGGCTTCGCCGACACCGTTCTTCACGAAGAGACAGGGTTGGTCGTGCCGGTGGATGATCCCGTCGCGCTCGCGGCGGCGATCACGCGCCTGATCGGCGACCGCGCGCTCGGCCAGCGCCTCGGTGAAACCGGCCGCCGCCACGCGCAGCGATTCACCCTCGCGAGAACGGTTGCCGATATCGAAGCGCTGATGGTTGCGAGACACCGCCCCGATGAACGCCACTACCGCATCGGCGTAAGCATCGCGCGCACGATCGCCTTGCCGTATCGGCTGCTACCGATGGGGCTTCGCATCCATCGCGCGCTCCGGCGTCACGGCTTCTCGCTTTTTCGCTACGTCCGCCGGCGGATCCGATCCGCAGCCGGGCGCTGCGTTCGTGTCGTGTGGAAACCGCGCGTCACGGCGTCCGGCCGCGCATGATCCTGGCCGGCACCCCGAACGCGACGACATCGTCCGGGATGTCAGCGACCACCGCCGCGCCGCTACCGACGATCGTCCGTTCACCAACCGTCGCGCCGGAAATCACCGTAGCACCGAGTGCGATGAGCGACTCCGCGCCGATACGGCAGCGCGCACCCACCGTCGCCCCGGCAGAGACATGCGCGAAATCTTCGACCACCGTGTCGTGATCGATCGATGCCTTCGTGTTGACGATCACGCCGCGTCCGATGATGGCGCGCGGCGAAATCACCGCGCCCGCGGAGATCATCGATCCCTCGCCGATGCTCGCGCTCGGAGCGATGCAGGCGCGCGGATGAATCGCGGTCGCCAGCCGCTCGCCGGCAGCCAGCAACCGCTCCGTAATCGCGCGCCGCCCTTCGTTGTCACCGAATGCGACGATTACCGCGTCATGCGCGATGCCGCTGAGCGCGGCGATCGGCGCGAGCACGTCGAGGCCGAGCACCGCCGTTCCGAGAAGCTCGGGCGTGTCGTCGACGAATCCGGCCGGCAGCGCATCAGCACCTGCCTCGTGCGCGCGCTGGAGAATGTCGGCGACGATCGCTCCCTGCCCTCCGGCACACACGATGACGATTCGGGACACCGCTGGATCGTATCGCAGTGATTCCTAGCCTTCGGCGCTCCTTCCGTTTAACGCTCCCAGGAGGTGATGATGCGAACCATGACCTGGGCTGGCTGCGTCAGGATTTCGCGTCGGATCCGACGCTGCGGTTGCGCAAGCTGGAGGAGTTCGCTACGCACTACTATGGTTGACGACTGATAAAATCGCGGCCCTTGGATGCCAATGACTACTGAGAAACAGGCGACGGCTCGACGTTGTCCGACAGACCGCTCCAGACGGTGCGGCAGGCGAAGGACGAGTTTCGCTCCAGCAGCGCCTGGCCTGCTGGATATGTCGAATCATTCGTAGGCGTCCCTGAGGACTTTGTGCGGCCAGCACAGGGCGCTGTCGAAAAGCGACGCAAGGCCTGATTCGTCGTGCGCTTGAAGAAGTCGTATGGGAAACGGTGCCCATCTGATTGACCGACACCGTGCCGATGCATAATCGGTCCGTGAGTAATGCGCCGAACGAGGATCTCTTCGCCGTCATCGTCGACGGCGCCGGCGTGGGGATCGTCGTCCTCGATTCGCAGCGGCGCATCGTCGTCGCCAACGCCGCCTTTTGCGATCTTCTCGGGTGCGCCAAAGAAGATTTGACCGGGGTCGACGAGCGCGATCTCACGGACGACTCCGACGCCGATCTTTTTCGCGAGCTGCTCTCCGGTGGCCGAACACGCTACACGATCGATAAGCGCTATCAATTCAAAGACGGCGCGGCTGTTTGGGGACGCGTGACGATGACGCTTCGCGGCGAGTACGCGATCGCCGTCGTCGAGGACATCACCGCGAAGCGCGACAGCGAGCAGGCGGCCGACGCGGCTCGCCGCGCGCATGAGCGATACGCGCTCGTGGCCCGCGCGACGAACGACGTGATCTGGGATTGGGACGCAGAGCACGGAACGATCGTCTGGAACGACGCGCTGCAGACGATGTTCGGCTACGCGCCCGATCAGATCGACAACCGGCTGCAGTGGTGGGACAGCCATCTGCATCCCGACGATCGCGAGCGCGTCGTCTCCGGCATCAACGGCATCATCGAGAAGGGCGGCTCGTCGTGGACCGACGAATACCGCTTCGAGCGCGCCGACGGCAGATTCACCGAGGTGCTCGATCGCGGGTATGTGGCGCGGTCGGAGGATGGGACCCCGATCCGCATGATCGGCGCGATGCTCGACGTGACGGAGCGGAAGCGCGCCGAACGCATCGCCACGTTCATGGCCGAGGCCAGCGCGGTGCTGGCGTCGTCACTCGACTACCACGTCACGCTCGCGCGCGTGGCCGAGCTGACTGTGCCGGTACTCGCCGACTGGTGTGTCGTCGATCTGCGCACCGGCGACGAAACGTACGATCGGCTGGCGGTCGTGCATGAAGGCGCGAGCAAGGCATCCGACGCATTTGCCGACGACGTTCGCGAGGTCATCATCAGCGGCGCGCCGAAATTGATCGAACGCGTTACCGACACGCTCGACATTCGCTCGGCGCTGATCGTGCCGCTGGTCGTCGTGGGCGGCGACCGCGCGCTCGGCGCGCTCACGCTGGCCATGAGTCACTCGCGGCGCGTGTTGTCGGAGCGCGATCGCGCAGTCGTCGAGGATGTTGCCCGTCGCGCCGCCATGGCCATCGAGCACGCGCGGCTTTACGACGACGCGCAGAAAGCGAACCTGGCCAAGGACGAGTTCCTGGCCATCCTCTCCCACGAGCTCAGCACGCCGCTCACGATCATCCTCGGCTGGTCCGGCATCCTCAGCCGCGACGACGTTTCACCGGAGGAGCTGCTGCAGGGCGTGGAGAGCATCCGCGCCGGTGCGCTCGCGCAGGCGCAGCTCATCGACGACGTTCTCGATCTCTCGCGCGTCACGACCGGCAAGTTGCGTCTTGACGTGCAGCCGGTTTCGATCGGGCAACTCGTCGCCGATTCGCTGACCGCCGTCCGCGTCGCCGCCGCAGCGAAACGGATCGACATCATTGCACCCGACACCATCGCTGCCGGCACGGTCCTCGGCGACGGCAATCGCCTGCGCCAGGTGATCTGGAACCTGCTGACGAACGCGATCAAGTTCACGCCCGCTGGCGGCAAGGTGACGGTGGAGTTGGAGAACACGCCGAGTGCCGTTCGATTGATCGTCACGGACACCGGCAAAGGGATCGCGCGCGATTTTCTGGCGCATGTCTTCGAGCCGTTCCGGCAAGGCGACGCGTCGACCACGCGCGCACACGGCGGCCTCGGACTCGGCCTCGCCATCGTTCGCCATCTCGTCGAAGGACACGGCGGCACCGTGGCCGCGTTCAGCGACGGTCCCGATTGCGGCGCGCGTTTCGTCGTCGAATTGCCGTCGGTGCCGGAGTCGTCGGCGACGTCTAAGCATGTGCATTCATCACGCTCCGAGCTTGCCGGCGTGCGTGTGCTCTTCGTCGACGATCAGGCTGACGCGCGCGAACTCGCTCGGGTGATTTTTACCAACGCCGGCGCGGAGTCGACGATCACCTCGTGCGCATCGGAAGCGCTCGACGCGCTGGAACGCCTGACGATCGACATCGTCGTGGCCGACATTGCTATGCCCGAGGTCGACGGCTACGCGCTCATCACCGAAATCCGCCGCCGTGACGCGCTCGCGCAACGGCACACGCCCGCGGTTGCCGCGACCGCCTATCGCGGCGAAGACGATCGCACGCGCGCACTCGCCGCCGGCTTCGACGCGTACGTGAAGAAACCGATGGACGCGGCGACGTTGACGTCGACCGTAGCGAGCGTCATCGCGGAGCGGACGCGCTGATTACTCGATCCGCTTGCCGGGCGCATTTCCACCGTTTTGGTGCAGGACCATGCTCGTGGCGCGGCCGGTTCCTTCGACGACAAACGTGATCTGCGCGTCGACGACTTTGTAGAAGAAGTCATGATCGTTCTTCGCGAAGATTTCGAACCGCGGCTGCGCGGTGGCCTGTGCGTAAAGGTGATCGCCTTCGCGCGTCACGGTGATGATGAATGTCGGAGCGAGTGCGTAGCGCCCGACATAGCGATCGAGAATTGCAGGATCCACTTTCACCTCTTGCCGCTGCTTCGCTGCTTGAACCAACGGAATCATCGGATAGAGCAAATGCGCACCGATGTCGTCAACACCGATCGAGGCGTTGGAGAGAACCACCACGCCGGTGCGGCTCTTCGGATCGAATCCGATCCAGGAGCGATATCCGCCCGTGCCCCCGTTATGCCAGACGATTTCGTGCCCGTCCTGCGTAGAAATGTGCCAGGCAAGGGCTACGTCGAGCCCCGGGATTCCCGTGGGCCGGCGCGTCGCGAGCATCGCGGCCATGGCTGGCGCCAACGGTGATTTCGTGAGGCCGATATTTGCTCCGACGAACGTCAACAGATCGTCGGCGGTCGAGCGCAGCGCGCCGGCGCCGGCGAGCACGCCCAAATCCCAATTCGCTGCCGGTTGGAGGCTCGCGTCGTGACCGGCGGCGAGTCGATCCTTCATCGTTTTCGACAACGTGATGGCGGTGTGCTTCATCGCCAGCGGCTCCAGAATCCGGGTCCGCACCAGCGCCTCGTAGTCGGTCCCGGCCCGACGCGCGAGTACATGGCCGAGAAGGCCGCCGCCGAGGTTCGAGTATTCGTACTTTGAGCCGATGTCGCGCGGCAACTCAACGGTCGCGAGGAACTCGTACAACTGCGCCACGGTGTAATCCGCGTAAGGATTGGCGGGATCTTTCGGATGAAAGTTCGTGGGCATCCGAGGCAGACCGGACGTGTGCGTGGCCAGATCGATTAGCGTGATCTTCTTTCCACCGCGCTCCAGCACCTTCACATTCGGCGGGAGATATTTCGAGACCGGATCCGTCAGCGCCATTTCACCGCGCTGCACCATGTCGGCGAGGAGGAGCGACGTGAACACTTTTGTCACCGAGCCGATCTCGAAGACAGTATTCGCGTCGACCGGCTTTCCGTCCTTCGCGGTCTTGCCGTACGCGATCACGCGCCGCCCGGCAGGATCGATCACTCCGACGACGATACCGACACTCTGATGCTGCACATCGATGCGATCGGCCAGGATGGCGCGGATGTCAGTGTCGGATACGACCGCCGCGAACGCTGTATGCGAAAGAAACAGGAGACTCAGAACGACTGCGATGCGCTTGATCACTTTCCTCCTGAAGACGCGCCAGCGCGTCGATCTGTTTTTTGGTAGCGGCGGGCCATCCACAAGTTGAGCGGAATCGCTGAGAGCGCGAAAACTACGAATGACACGACTTCGAAGCGAATCATACGGATGACTTCCGGATGCGCCTGCGCGAAGCCCGGCGAACCCTTCAAAGCTGCGCCAGATGGCGAGGTGAATGTCCTGCAGGAGATCGCGGCACTTGTCGTCCTCCGAATGAGGTAGTCGCGGGTAGCGGGCTTTTCTTACAAATCCTGCGTTCCGTACAATGCTGCGATGGACGCGCGCGATATTCGAACATGGGCGGCAAATCATCGCGCCGCGTCGGCTCGTGAGGCGGCGGAAGCGCGCAAACATCCACTGACCGCGGACCAGGCATTCGCGTCGGCGCTCGCCCTGCTCGCGTTCGACGAAAAGCAAAACGGCTCTCCGTTCGGCCGTTACGACGCTGTATCGGCGCGCGAGGATGAGCAGATGTGGGCCGCATGGGCCAAGCTTCGCTCGCGGTGGCGTAATGGCCGCTGATGAGCCGCTCACCCGCGGCGCTGCGATCGGTCGCCACGGCTCTGGATAGCCTCGCCGCTCCGTCGATGATCATCGGCGGTATCGCCGTCATCGCCGCCGGCGTGCCGCGCCAGACCATCGATGTCGACGCCACGGTTCTCGGACGCGATGCGACACTCGAGGAAGTTGTGAATGCGTTTGGCGACCAAGGGATCTCGCCTCGCATCAGCAATGCTCTTGAATTCGCCCGCGAACGTCAGGTCCTTTTGCTGAAGCACGACGCCACGGGCGTGACGATCGAAGTCTCGTTCGGATGGTTGCCATTCGAAGAAGAAGCAATGGCACGCGCGACGACGATCGATCTAGCGGGTCGGAGAGTTCGCATAGCCATACCCGAAGATCTCATCGTCTACAAAGCTGCTGCGCGGCGGGACCGGGACAAGTCCGATATCGAGCGGCTTCTCTCACTTCATTTCGACGCGATTGATCTGCAGCGCGTGCGCGCGTTGATCGTAGAGATTGCGGTTGCGCTAGACGACCCGACGCGCGTCGATGCGTTCGATCAAATTGTTGCGCGTGTGCGTCAAGCGTAGTTGGCCTACGTCCGCGTCCACGGAACGTCGGCCACGCCGTTCTTGTGATTTGCGAAGCGCGCGGCGACGAAGAGGAAGTCGGATAGGCGATTGAGATACGTGATCGATGACTTTGTCGCGTCATCTTCATCATTCAACGAAACCACCAACCGCTCGGCGCGCCGGCAGACCGTGCGCGCGACGTGAAGCTGCGCGGCGGCGAGAGTGCCGCCCGGCAGGATGAACGTCTTCAGCGGGGACAGCTCCGATTCCATCGCGTCGATGTCGTGCTCCAGCGAGGTCACGCGGTCTGGCGGCGGTCCCGCGAAGCGCGAGGTTCCCGGCGACGCGAGGTGCGCGCCGATGTCGAAGAGGTCGGACTGGATCGCGTGAAATTGTCCGTCGAGCGATGACGCCGGCCAGCTCGCGCGGGCGACGCCGAGGAGGGAGTTGAGCTCGTCGATCGTGCCGTAGGCTTCGATGCGCGCGTCATCTTTGCGCACGCGCGCGCCGCCGAACAGCGAGGTCTCACCGGTATCGCCGGTGCGCGTGTAGATCTTCACGAAATCTCCGCGCCTCCGCGTCTCCGCGCGATCACGCCTCGGCTTCGAGCTGCCGGATCCGCTCCTTCACCACCATCTCGGCGAGATCAGGGATCACTTCCCAGGCGATGTTGCGCACCACCTGCTCCGACATCAGCTGCACGACGCGGCGGGCGATGCGATCCACCTGCTCCTCTGTTAGATCGGTGGCGAGGTCGGTGATCTGCGGATTGACGTCATCGGTGATCTGCGAGTTCACGTCATCCGTAATCTGCGAGTTCACGTCATCGGTGATCTGGCTGTTGACCGCCGTGTCGGCGGTTGCCTCCGGCGTCTCCTCGACCGCGAACGGCGACTCGGCCGGAGCCGCTTCCGCGAACGGATCGGTGGGCGGAGCCCAGGCCAGCTCGCTCGATGACGACGAGGACGCAGCCATCTGCTCCATCTCTTCGAAACTCATCCGCGGAAATGCTCGCGTCTCGCCGCCGAATGCAGGCGGCGCTTCGTCCCACGGCGATGCTTCGGGCTCGGCGGGCGCGCCCAGCGTCTCGAACGGCGGCGGCTCGGACGGCTGCGCGGCCTCGGCCATCTTGCGCATCTCTTCGAAACTCATTTTCGGAATCGCGCGCGTCGAGGCGTCGTCCTGCGGCTCGTCCCACGGCGATGACTCGGGAGCGAGCGGCGGCGGAGGCGGTTCATGAAACGCCGGCGTCTCGTTGACCGACGGCTGCGACGCAGACGCCATCTGCTCCATCTCTTCGAAACTCATCCGTGGAAATGCGCGCGTCTCGCCACCGAATGCTGCCGGCGTTTCGTCCCACGGCGATGTCTCCGGTTCGTGTACCGGCTCCGGCATGGCCGGCTGCGGTGCGGTCGGCGGCTCGGCAGGCTCGTTCGCCATCTGCTGCATCTCCTCGAAACTCATCCGCGGAAATGCGCGCGTCTCACCGCCGAATGCAGGCTCGCTCGGTGCGTCGAACGGCATGTCGGACGCGTACGACGGCGCCGCGGCTGGAGCAGCATTGAAGATGTCGTTGTCATGCGTGAATGGATCGGCGGGAACGCGCGGCGCGTCGTCGAACATCGGGGCCGGTTCCGGCTCGGCGGCTGGCGCGTTCTGGCTCTGCTGAATCAGCTCCTCGACCTTGTGAATGAGGCTTTGCGACTCGAACGGTTTCGTCACCACCGCATCGCAGCCGGCCTTGTCGGCGCGGTCGGGATCGAACGGCTCGAACGTTCCCGTCAGCAGAATCACCGGAATGTTGCGGTACTCGGGATGCGACTTCACGTACTCGCAAACTTCGTAGCCGTTCTTCTCCGGCATGATGATGTCGGAGAGGATGATGTCCGGCCGCATCTCCGACAGTTTCTGGATCGCCTTGGCCCCGTTGTTGACCGCGGTCACCTCGTAGTCGCCGTCGGAAAACGTCAGTTCGACGACTTTCTGAATGGTGATGCTGTCATCCGCGAGGAGGATTTTCTTCGCCATGGAATTCACTCCGATTGGATTTCCGGGAACTGTAGCAGTTACGCGGGTTGCTGCTTCTCGCGCTTGAAGACCATGCCGATGTGATCGGTGGCGCCGGTCTTGAAATTGATCGAGGTGATGCTGACCAGCTCCCAGCCGTCGTCGCCGAGGCGGTTCAACTCCTCGGCGCGCCGCGGATCCATCGAATAATTCTCCGACCGGACGTTGATGATCTTGTACTCCCAGGTCTTCATGGGTCCGCCCCTCCCAAGTGCTGAACGCTAAGCGCGAAAGTGTAGCAGTTTCGAGGGAGTGGGGAGTCGGGAGTGGGGAGTCGGAGAGAACCGCGGCGTTTTTGATATGGTCGCGCCCCGCGAGTCTGAAGCCGGAAGTCGCAGTCGGAGGCAACCACTCCGACACTCCGACACCCGACACCCGACACCCGATTCCGCAATGACCGACCGCCCGTTTCTCATCCTCATCGTCCTCGACGGCTTCGGCTGCCGCAAAGAAACCGAATCGAACGCGATCGCTGAAGCGGACACGCCGCGCTTCGACCGGCTGTTTCGCGAAAGTGCCTGGACGACGCTCGAGGCCTCGGGGCGCGCGGTCGGCCTGCCGCGAAATCAGATGGGCAACTCTGAGGTCGGACATCTCAATATCGGAGCCGGGCGAATCGTCGACCAGGACATTGTGCGAATCGGCAAAGCAGTCTCGCGGCATGAGCTGGAAGCGAATCAAACGCTCGTCGATGCCGTGAAGCACGGCGGTGCGATTCACTTCGTTGGGTTGCTGTCGGACGGCGGCGTGCATTCGATGCAGACGCACCTGCACGGGTTGATTGACGCCGCGATCAATCTCGGTGCGAAGGATATTTTCATCCACGCCATCCTCGATGGCCGCGACACGCCGCCGAAGTCCGCCGAGAAGTACCTCGACAATCTTCTCGCGCACATTGAAAACAAACCGCAGGCGCATCTCTCCACGGTCATCGGCCGCTACTTCACGATGGACCGCGACAAACGGTGGGACCGCGTGCAGCGCGGCTACGACCTGATGACGCTCGGCGTCGGCACACAGACGAAGGAACCGGTGGAGACGTTGCGCCGTTTCTACGAGCAAAACGTGACCGACGAATTTGTCGAGCCGATCGCAGTCCTGACGTCCGAGGGCGCGCACCTCGGGCGGATCGAAGACGGAGATGCGGTCGTCTTCTTCAACTTCCGCGCGGACCGCATGCGCCAGATCGTAACCGCGTTCAATGACGATGATTTCGACGGCTTCCACCGCGCGGTGCGGCCGAAGGCGCATCTAGTGACGATGAATTCGTATCGCGAAGATTGGACACTTCCGGTGCTCTTCCCGCCGCAGGAAGTCCGCAACCACCTCGGCGAAGTCCTTGCGCACGCGGGACTGAAACAACTCCGCATCGCGGAAACCGAAAAGTACGCGCACGTCACGTTCTTCTTCAACGGCGGCTCCGATACGAAGTCGCCCGGCGAGGAGCGCATCCTCGTCCCGTCGCCGAAAGTGGCGACGTACGATCTGAAACCGGAGATGTCGGTCTTCGAGCTCGCGGACAAAGTCGTGGACGCGGTCGCGTCCAAGAAGTTTGACGTCATCATCATGAACATCGCCAATCCCGACATGGTCGGACACACCGGCGTAATGAAAGCGGCAGTCGAAGCCGTGCACGACACGGATGTCGCCGTCGATCGCATCCTCACAGCCGTTGAAAAAATTGACGGCATCGCGCTCATCACCGCCGATCACGGCAATGCAGAGCTGATGTTCGATCACGCCACGAACCAGCCGCACACCGCGCATACAACCAATCCCGTCCCGCTGATCCTCGTCGACGCGAAGAAACGATTTGCCGCACTGCGCGACGGCGGCGCACTACAGAATGTCGCGCCGACGATGCTCGATATCCTCAGCATCGATAAGCCGGCAGAGATGACGGGAGAGTCGCTGCTGGAACGGAGCAACCCTTGATCCTCGAACAGATCACCGAACAACTCACCGAAACGCTGACCTCGCGCGTGCTGACGCTCTTCGGCCACGCCGTCGACCGCGTCGTGCTGCAAGCGCCGCCGCGCCTGGCCATGGGCGACCTCGCCACGCCGCTCTGCCTCGAACTGGCCAAGGCGCTCAAACGCAAACCGCGTGAACTCGCCGAGGCGATGATCAACGGACTCAAGCTGCCGATATTCGTACAGTCTGTCACCGTCGAAGGCGCCGGCTACCTCAACTTCCGCTTCGACCGCGGCGCATTCACCGCGGCGCACATCGCCAACGTCATGGCGCCAGCTGCATCGACCGGTGAGCGCGTCATCGTCGAGCACACCAACATCAATCCGAACAAGGCGGCGCACATCGGCCACCTTCGCAACGCCGTCCTCGGCGACACCTACGTCCGTTGCATGAAGTGGCTCGGTCATCGCGTCGAAACGCAGAACTACATCGACGACACCGGCGTGCAGGTTGCCGACGTCGTCGTCGCGTTCCAGCATCTCGAGACGAAGTCGCTGGCCGAGGTGCAGGCGATGATCGACGATCTAAACGTCCGATTCGATTACTACTGCTGGGACGTCTACTCGAAGATGGCCGCGTACTACGCCGCCAATCCCGATGCCCAGCAATGGCGGCGCGACACGCTGCACGCGATCGAAAAGCACGAAGGCGACACGTTCGAATTCGCATCGACGATCGCCCGCGCCATCGTGAAGCGCCACATCGCAACCATGCTGCGCCTCGGCATCACCTACGACCTGCTGCCGAAAGAGAGCGACATCATCGCCCTCCATTTCTGGGACCGCGCGTTCGAGCTCTTGAAAGCCAGCGGCGCCGTCATTCAGGAGACGGAAGGCAAACACAAAGACTGCTGGGTGATGAAGCTCGACGAGAGCGCTGAGTTCGAAGGGATGAACGAGCCGGACAAGATCCTGGTCCGCTCCAACGGCACGGTCACCTACACCGGCAAGGACATCGCTTACCAGCTCTGGAAGTTCGGCCTGCTCGACCGCACCTTCAACTTCCGCCAGTTCTCGACCTACGACGACGGCCACATCCTCTGGGAGACGACAACCGCCGACGGCGATCCCGGCGCGCCGAGCTTCGGCGGCGCACAGAAAGTGGTCAATGTCATCGACGTGCGCCAGTCGTATTTGCAGAAAGTCGTCAAGGAAGGCGTACGCCAACTCGGCCACGTTCGCGAGGCGGAGAACTCGATTCACTACTCGTACGAAATGGTCGCGCTCACGCCGGCGACGGCGAAGGCGCTCGGCATTGATGTCTCCGAGGAGGATTCGAAGAAGCCGTATCTCGAGATGTCAGGGCGGAAGGGCTTGGGCGTCAAAGCGGACGATCTGCTCGATGCGCTGCAATCGAAGGCGGCGGAATCGGTCCGCGAAGGAAGCAAGCGCGAAGGTTTGTCCGAAGACGATATCGAGCAACTCGGCCGCGAAATCTCCGTCGCCGCCCTCCGCTACTTCATGCTCAAGTACGGCCGCAACAAAGTGATCGCGTTCGATTTCAGCGAAGCGTTGACCTTCGAAGGCGACTCCGGCCCCTACCTGCAGTATTCGACTGTCCGCGTCGAAAACATCTTCCGCAAGATGGCTGAGCGCGGCGTCGAATCGAAACTCGATCCCACCTCACTCGACGCGCTCACGCTCAACGAAGGGCTCAACGACGAGATGTGGGAGCTGGTCCGCCTGAGCGCCGAATTGCCGTCCGCGATCCGACGGGCAACCGAGGCACTGGAGCTCTCGATCATCACGCACGACCTCTTCGTTCTGGCGCAGAAGTTCAACAGCTTCTACCACAAGTATCCGATCCTCAATGAGAAGGACCCCGCCGAACGCCAGCGCCGCGCGGTATGCGCCGAGGTGTTCCGCCAAACGATGCGCGCGACGCTGGGATTGCTCGGGATTCCGGTGCCGGAGCGGATGTAGCTATCGTGGTCCCGTCGGCGTTGCCTGGTTCTGAAACTCGCTCGGATTCTGAAACGGCGTCGAGATGAGTTGCTCGATAATGAGCTGGCAGACTTCCACATCTGGATACAGAGTGATCGGATAGTCCGCGAGATTGATCATCTCCAACGCGATTTTTCCGGAGAAACCGGCGTGAATCGTCGGAGCGGTGAAGTGCACCAGCAATCCGATTCGTGCGAACGAGCTCCGCCCCTCAATGCGTCCGGCGAAACTCGGCCTGCCCGCGCGAATGGGAAGAGCAACTCGTTCGAGCGTCTGGCCGAGGATGAATTTGCGCGGCTGAAGCGTATATCCGCCGTCCGGATCGATGAATAGCGGCTTGTAGAGCTCCGAAAGGAATCGAGAAACACCACCGTGACGCAGGTCGAACGTGATCGGTTTCCCTTGCTGAGGGATCGAAAGCTGCGGATCGAGGCGGAGATTTACCGAGCACGTATCGTACGGACACGACGAGTCAGATGCTGAAGGGCGGCGCGGCAGCGGCTCCGGATCGATAACGAGATCACCCTCGTCAATCGCGGCTTGAATCGCCACATTGGAGAGGATCATGCGGCGCTCAGCAACGTCTCCGGAACCTTGGCCGCATTCGGGCCTTCGAACGTTCGCTGCGGGAGCAGAACAAAACCGAAGTCGGGGCCTCGATCGATCAATTCCACTTCAATCAATCCACTGTTCGTGTCGAGTTCTCGAACCGAATCTTTGGGCAGAAAAAACGACAGGACATCACCATCAACCGTTGTGATCTGAACGGCGAGTTCGGTGGAGAACATACCGGGAAAGATTTCGCATCGAAGCCAAACACGTTTTTGCATTGCGCCCCCGTTACTGTCAGCGACATCTTACGACAGGGCTTTCAAAGGGTTCATCTGTGCGCTGATCCTCGTCGCGAGCGTGCTCGCAGCGTTGCGCTGGTCAGGTGCGGATGTGATTCGTCACGCCGCGAATGGAATGATCTCGAGCTCGGCACCCGAATCCACGCGCGCCAGAATTTCTTCGACTCGCTGAAAGGTCGGATCGTCCATCGAGTACTCGCCGCACTGCTCGCACTGAAACACCGGCAGCGATTTGAGGATGACGATCGAGTGATCGCCGGTCTTGAACGGAAGATCAGTCGTCGCAGGCTGCTGTGTCGCGCCGCAAATTCGGCATTTCATCGCGATCTTCTCCACACATTGCTCACCGCGTTGATGAAAATGCATTTCACCACAAAGACACAAAGGCTCTTCGTGTCCTTTGTGCCTTCGTGGTGAAATCGGTTTTTCCGCCCGCTCTGCTACAATCCCACACCGCGGCGCGTCCAATCGCCGCGCTACATCATGCGATTCGATCTACAGGACGTAGCGTTGCGGACGCTGATCCTTGTCGCGGGCGGACTCGCGGCTGTGCTCCTTGCGCTCAAAGGACAGGGGCAGGCCCTTCCCGCGCTCGCGGTGGGGGGCACGCTCGGGGCCTGCGTGATGGCGCGTTTCGGGCCTGACGAACAGTAGGTGCGCGGCGCTCTACGCTTCGCCTGCGCGGCGGACGTTTTCGGCCTGGAGTCCTTTCGGACCCTGCTTCACGTCGAACTCCACGCTTTCGCCTTCGTTCAATGTGCGATAGCCCTGAGCCTGAATGGCGCTGTGATGTACGAAGACATCTTCGCCAGTGTCGCGTTTGATGAATCCAAAGCCTTTATCGTTGTTAAACCACTTGACTGTACCAACCTCGGCCATTTCAACCTCCGGCCTGGTTCGCGGTCCCTTGGCCGCATGAACCGGGCTGGCGCGGAATTCTGCAATGTTCAGGCCTTGCCTTTTGCGGCTCACCAGATCAGCGCGCGATTCATCCCGATCCGCTGGAATCCGAGCCGCTCGTAGAGGGCGATGGCGGGATGGTTGAAGTCGTTCACGAAGAGCGTGACCGTCTTTCCTTTTCGCGCGCAATGGCCGCAGACCTCACGGAGCAGCGCTCGGGCGTGGCCATGACGGCGGAAGCGCGGATTGGTCCAGACACCCATCAGTTGGACCGTTTCATTCGTGACCGCTGAGTACTCGCACTTCGCGGCGATCTGGCCATCGACGACGCGGATCACAGAACGCTTCTGCTCGACCAGCTCGCGGACTCGTTCGCGATATCCGGCCGCATCGCGCTCCATCGGATCGATGCCGACTTCTTCGCGATGCATCGCCGCGCAGGCGGGGATGAGCGCTTCCAGATCGCGCGCCGTGGCGTAGCGCGACTCCTTCAGATCGGGATAGTCGAGCCGGCCGCGGATCGCGTAGACCGGCTGATTCAGCCGCACCACCGTCGGCGGATCGAGCCGCGTGCGCAGCCGCAACCAGAGCATTTCCACCAGGTGCGCCGGCGAGATGATCGCGCGCACCGGCAGCATGCGCGTGACGATACGCTCCGCGATGACGGCGATGGCGTTTTCGGTCACGTCCTGCGGCAACTCGCGGTCGCCGGCCAGGACGATGTTCGTCGCCAGCGACGCCACGAGCACGACGTCGCGGTTGTGCCGCACCTCCACCGTTTGCGTCGACGATGAGAAACGCTCTTCGAGGATTCGCGAGATCAGATAGACATTGATCAGCGGATCGCGTCGGAGAAACGCCAGCGCCGAAGCGACGTCGTCGTTCGCAACCGGTTTGATCGACCAGCGTCCTTCGATCGGGAGTGTGGCCATGGGCGGCAGTAGATTAGTGGATTTGTAGATTAGTGGTCAGTGGCTAGTGGTTCGTGGTCAGGAAGAAGCCGGCTGATCGTCGCCAATCGCAACAAAAGTCTCGTCGCGCTGATCTGACCACTACCACTTTGACCGCACTGAGCGCACTGATCTGACCACTGGCCACTGACCACTGACCACTCCGCCACTACAACTGCGAGCTCGCCAGGTACGCCAGCCCATCCTCAGCCTTGTGCCACAAACCGCGGTGGTTCCACTCCTCGAAGTGACGCTCTTCGCAGAATTTCATGTCGTCGTTGAATACGCCTTTGAGCTGCGTCGCCAGGCCGGCGTCAAGCACGCCCATGCTCACCTCGTCGTTCAGTTGCAGCGCCCGGCGATCGAAGTTCGTCGAGCCGACGCACGACCAGACGCCGTCGACGATGATCACTTTCTGGTGCAGCAGCGTCTTCTTGTACTCGAAGATCTTGATCCCTTTTTCGAGAAGCAATCCGTAGCGATGGTGACTTGCGTGCTGCACGATCGGACTGTCGGTCGATGTCGTAGCGGGCACCATCACCTTCACGTCGACGCCGCGCTTTACGGCTTCGGCAAGCGCCTGCAGCGCGTCGTCGTCCGGCAGAAGATATGGGTTTTGGATGATGATCTCGTGCTGTGCAGCTTTGATCGCGAGGTAGTACAGCACCTGCACCGATGAGACGCCGCCGGTCGGCGAGGTGTACGCGAGATGCGCCGGCGTCGATCCGGCCACCGGCAGATGCGGAAAGTACTTTTCGCCGGCCATGATCTCGCCGGTTTCCTCGATCCAGTTCTCGCTGAACGCTCCCTGCAGCCGGTTGACGATCGGACCTTCGACGCGCAGACCGGCGTCGCGCCAGTGGTCCTTGTCCTGACCGTGCCCCGTCCACTCCTCGGCCAGCCCAAAGCCGCCGATGTAGCCGATGCGTCCATCGATGATCGCTTCCTTGCGATGATCGCGATTGTTGAGCCGCCCGAGGTTGGCAAGAGTGGGGCGGTGGAATCGAACGAGCTTCACGCCGGAGACGAGCATCAGCCTGCGCAACTCCTTGTCCATCTTGTGGCCGCCGGATGCATCCACGAGCAGCCGCACTTCGACGCCCTGCTTCGCTTTGTCCGACAGCGCGTGCGCGAGCTGATCGCAGATCTCGCCCTTCCACCAGATGTACGACTCGACGTGAACGCTCTCCTTCGCCGCGGCGATGTCGCGCAGCAGGAGCGGGAAAAACTCGTCCCCGTTTTCAAGAAGCTGAATCTTGTTGCCGGCGTCGAGACTCGATTGCGTCAATCCGATGATCGACGGCAGCAGCGTCGAAAACTCGCCTACGTTCTTCACGTTGAGGTGCGGATCCTCGCCGCGCTCGGCGGACCAGAGCATCGTGGTCAGTCCAATTAAGGCCAGGAACATCGCTGCAAGAAGAACGATGGGAACGCGGATGACGTGCGACCCGCGGCGTTTTTCGATCCACTTCGATTTCGACTTCGTCTCTTTCGTCAATTGCGGCTCCAGAAAAGTTGGGCGATGACCGGATAGTGATCCGACGAGCCGGTAGCGATCGCGCGCGATCCGGCCACACGCCACCCCCAGTCGGCGAAGATGTAGTCGATCCGCTCGCCGAGCGTCGGATGCGTGATCTTGATGTCGGCGCCGCACAACTGCGCCGCGTCTTCCTTCTCGAATTTCGTGACCTCGGCCGACGCCGGCGGCGCGTTGAAATCGCCCAGCAGCAGGTACGGATAACGGCTGGTCCGCACATGCTTCGCCAGACACTCCAACTGCACTCCCCGGCTTTTCGCGTTGATGCTCGACCATGCCGTGAGGTGCGCGACGTAGACGTTGAGCGTTGCGCCATCGATGTGCACGACGGCCTCGAGCACGCTGCGCGGTTCGCCAATGCTCGGCAGCGGATGCACCACCGCGGAAATGACCTCGCCGCGCGTGAGAATGGCGTTGCCGAAGTCGCCGCCGAGACTGCGGTAGCTACGTCCGTAGTAACCGTTCATGCCGGTCAGCTGCCGAATCTCTTCGTACTGATTGCGAAAGCGCACCTGCCATGTGTGATCGTGAACTTCCTGCAGTCCGACGATGTCCGGCTTGAACTGCCTGATCGTCGCAGCGATCTTCGCGGCGTGATCGGTGTCGTACAACTCGTCATGTCCTTCGATGTTGTACGTCATCACAACCAGCGGCCGCTGCTGCCTCGGATATCCGACGCGCTCCGGAAACGACACGATCCGACCCGCCTCATCGCGCGTGAGAATGCGCACCGAGGGATCGACCGCCTTCGGTTTGCACTCGCCCGAACGAACGGTGTAGACCGCGAACACGCGGTAAAGAATGAAGAGCAGGACGATCGAAAGGATCCCGAGGATCGGCCGCCGTGCAGGGGCGTCATCAGACATTGCGTGCTGAGCTGAGAGCGAGAACGATGCCGACAAGAGTCGTTAAGCCATCACCGATCCGCAGGTCTCAACGCAGCAAGTCGCTGGTTGGTGGACCGATGCGCGCGTAGCCGCGATCAGTAACGATGGCAGGTATGCCACCGGAGCTACGCGTATCAGCGCGCGAATCCCGACGGCCATCGACATCGACTCGATCAGTCTCCGAAACCGCTCCGGCCAGATTCCATCCGAACGCGGCGCTCGACTCGCGCCGCATGCGGAAGTGGCTGGTCAAGCAGATCGAGGCAAGAAGATCGGCGCACCGGGGGATAGGCCTACCTCACAGAACGGCTTTGAATACTCTGGAGAACCGGATCGAGATCAGAAGCCTCGGCGGCGTAGACCTCGTTGAGTTTCGCGGTGATCGCGTCGTTATCATGATCCTGCACGAAACGCTGGATCGCGATGCTGTAGAGCCGCCGGCGTACACCCATGCGCTGTGTGACGCGATGAAGAATTCCTTGAGTCATTTAGTCATGCACCGATTTGGCAGCCTTAATGAACTTTTCGAGCGCGTCGGCTGTTGTCAGGAACGACTCCGGACTGGAATCGGCGAGCACAGATTCTTTGGTGCCGATGATCGTCTCAATTAGAGACTGTAGAACGGGGAGGCGCTCGGCTTCAGGCGCTACCTCGAGCAGGCCGGGCATGCTCCGCGCCACGCGAGTACGGTGGGCATTAAGTTGGGCAAGAGCTATCTGGCCCTTTAGCATGCGAACGCAGAAGCTCGCAACAGCTGCAATTCCGCCTAAGAGGACCAAACGCATCCCGGCATAGAAAGCAAGTTGCCAAGTCCATGTGGCTGGTAAATTTTGCGCCGCTATGAACCCCCACGTAATCTTGATGAATCCAGCAGCGGCGGCAACAGACAGAGCCGCCCAAATCGTGACCTGCCAGTTAAACCACGACTGAGCAGAAGAGAATTGCGTTTGTGCGTCGTTTAGCAGCGTTCCAGCTACGGCGCTTCGCGCTCGTGCGACGGTTTCCTTTCCGCGGGCTGAAACCTCATCCAACAGCCGCTCAGCCTCGTCACGGAGGTTCTTGCTGGCGCCGTCGATCTCTCCGCGAAGAGTAGTCGCGAGCGCATCGATTGCCTTAGTGGAATCAGAGAGCTGAGCCTCCATTTCCCGCTGTGCATCGCCAGTGACTTTGACGGCCCGCTCCTGCGCCGCATCGACCGCTGATCCAAGCATGACCAAGTCAAACGAATTGCGGATTGCATCGACGACCAATGATGACATTGCTCGCTTGTTGGCCAGAGTAGGATCGTCACGATAAGAGGCAGAAGCTTCCACCGCGGTGTCAAATTGCTCCTTAAGCGCTATAGCTCGACTGCCGCCGACATACGGTGCGAGCTCATGAATCGTTCGAAGGAGATCTAGGGCTTTCTTAACCGTTGAGTGGGTCTCAAGCCTGTAGATTTGCGCCTCATTGGGGCGACTCTCAGTCCAAGAAGTGGTCGCACGATGCTCGATTTCTGAGAGGCACGCCATTAGCTGGCCCATGGACTGACGGAGCTCATCACCTTCGGTGTAAAACACCGGCCCGGGCAGCACGTCACCAGTCATGCTGTTCGCACCGCCGCTTTCCTCAGCATCTTCTTCAAGTACTCCCCCGTCGGCGTGTCCGGCGTTTCCGCGATCTCTTCCGGTGTGCCGGTGGCGATGATGTAGCCGCCGCCGTCGCCGCCTTCGGGGCCGAGGTCGATTACGTGGTCGGCGGTTTTGATGACGTCGAGGTTGTGTTCGATCACGACGACGGTGTTGCCGCGGTCGACGAGGCCGTGCATGAGGTGGAGGAGTTTGGCGATGTCGTCGAAGTGAAGGCCGGTAGTCGGCTCGTCGAGGATGTAGAGCGTACGGCCGGTGGCGCGTTTGGCCAGTTCTTTGGCCAGCTTCACGCGCTGCGCTTCGCCACCGGAGAGCGTGGTTGATGACTGGCCGAGTTTGATATAGCCGAGGCCGACCTCGTCGAGCGTGCGCAGGATGTTCGCTATGCGGGGGATGTTGCGGAACGTCTCCAGCCCCTGCTCAACGGTCATGGCCAGGATCTCGGCGATCGACGAGCCCTTGTACGTGACCTGTAGCGTTTCTCGGTTGTAGCGCTTGCCGCCGCAAACGTCGCAAGTGACGTAGATGTCGGGCAGAAAGTGCATTTCGATCTTGATCTGCCCGTCGCCTTTACACGCCTCGCAGCGGCCGCCTTTCACGTTGAATGAAAAGCGTCCCGGCCCGTAGCCGCGCATGCGGGCCTCGGGCGTCTGCGCCATGAGGTTGCGCATCTCGGTGAAGAGCTGCGTGTAGGTGGCGGGATTCGAGCGCGGCGTACGGCCGATCGGCGACTGATCAATGTCGATGACTTTGTCGATATGCTCGAGGCCGTCGATGCGATCGTGCTCGCCGGGTGTGGCGAGCGCGTCGAAGAAATGGCGCGACAGCGCTTTGTGCAGGATGTCATTGACCAGCGTCGATTTGCCCGACCCGCTGACACCGGTGACGGCGATGAAGACGCCGAGAGGAATGGTGACATCGAGATTCTTGAGGTTGTTCTGCCGCGCGCCGCGGATCACCAGCTTGTTCTCGCCGATTGGCCGGCGAATCGGGATCGCGATCGAC
This sequence comes from Thermoanaerobaculia bacterium, assembly GCA_035996815.1. Lineage (GTDB taxonomy): Bacteria > Acidobacteriota > Thermoanaerobaculia > Gp7-AA8 > Gp7-AA8 > JADGNZ01. The sequence continues at coordinate 85,846 of DASYJF010000142.1, forward strand.
GCTTCGCCGCGCAAGTACTTCGCCGTCAGCGACGACGGGAACGTTTTGATCTGCTCCAGCGTCCCCTCGGCCACCACTTCGCCACCGTGGATGCCCGCGCGCGGACCGAGATCGATGATGTGATCGGCGGTTTCGATCGTCTCCTCGTCGTGCTCGACGACGATGACGGTGTTGCCGAGGTCGCGAAGCTCGACGAGGGAATCGATCAGCTTGCGGTTGTCGCGCTGGTGAAGACCGATGGACGGTTCGTCGAGAACGTACAAAACGCCCATGAGCTTCGAGCCGATCTGCGTGGCCAGGCGGATGCGCTGCCCTTCGCCGCCGGAGAGCGTGGCCGCGCTACGGTCGAGCATGAGGTAGCCGACGCCGACGGAGCAAAGGAAGCCGAGGCGGTCGCGGACTTCCTTCAGAATCTTGCCGGCAATCTGTTCCTCGCGCGGCGTCAGTTCGATCGTCTTGAAAAACTGGTCGGCGTTCTGGAGCTGGAGCGCGACGACTTTGTCGATCGACCGGCCGGATACCGTCACCGCGAGCGCTTCCGGTTTCAAGCGGCGGCCCTTGCAGTCCGGACAATTCATCGGCGTCATGAAGCGCTCGATCTCTTCGCGGATGTCGTCGTTGTCGGATTCCTTGTAGCGCCGCGCCAGCATCGGCACCACACCCTCGTAGGTTCCGTTGTACGAATACGTGCTCTCCGATCCGCTGAACTGGAATTTGATCTTCTCGTCGGAGCCGTGAAGGATCACGTGGCGCGCCTTGTCGGACAGGTCGCGCCACGGCGTAGTGATCTTGAATTTGTAGTGCTTGGCGAGCGTGTGTATCTGGCGGAGGCGCCAGTTCTCGGCGCCCTCTTTCCAAATCGCAATCGCGCCGTCTTCGACCGATTTCGTCCAGTCGGGAACGATCTTCTTCTCGTCGACTTCGAGCAGAACGCCGAGGCCGGAGCAGCGCGGGCAGGCGCCGTAGGGGGAGTTGAAGGAGAAAAGGCGCGGCGTGATCTCGCCGATGGAAACGCCGCAGTCGGGGCAGGAGTACGACTGCGACATCAACTCCTCGCGGTTGCCTTCCTGGTAGAGGATCTTGACGAGCCCCTTCGACACGCGCGTGGCCGTTTCCAGCGAATCGGCGAGGCGCTGCTGGATGCCGTCTTTGACCACGAGGCGATCGATGACGACATCGATGGTGTGCTTCTTCTGCTTGTCAAGCGTGGGGGGATCGGCAAGCTCGATGATCGCTCCGTCGACGACGGCGCGGGTGAAGCCTTCCTTCACCATCTGCAGCATCTGCTTGCGGTACTCGCCCTTCTTGCCGCGGATGTACGGCGCGAGGATCGTGAACTTCGTCCCCGCCGGCAGCATCAGCAGTCGATCGACCATCTGCTGAATGCTCTGCGGGCGGATTTCCTGGCCGCAATTCGTGCAGTGCGGGACGCCCACCGAGGCGTAGAGGAGACGGAGGTAGTCGTAGATCTCGGTGACGGTGCCGACGGTCGAACGCGGATTGCGCGACGTGGTGCGCTGCTCGATCGAAATCGCCGGCGAGAGTCCTTCGATGGAATCGACGTCGGGCTTCTCCATCTGCTCGAGAAATTGCCGGGCATACGCTGACAACGACTCGACATAGCGCCGCTGTCCCTCGGCGAAAATCGTGTCGAACGCGAGGGACGATTTTCCCGATCCGGAGACGCCGGTGATGACTACGAATTTGTTGCGGGGAACGACGACATCGATGTTCTTGAGGTTGTGCTCGCGAGCACCGCGAATGACGATGGAGTCCATGGTAGGAGGACTCTAACTCCGCTGCCGCAGCCGCTCTTCCCGCGCTACGAGGAGTAGAAAGGGGTCTTTGAAAGTTACTCAGACTAAGACGGTGGCGGCGGTGGAGATGGCGGTGTCGCAGGCAGTGGAGGCTCAGCTGTGGTAAGCGCCTTGAAGTCGAACCGGACGTTGCCAATTTCTGCGAATTTCTCCAGAAGTTCCCAGTCGAACATCGCCAGAGACGACAGTTCGCTCACCGGCACGAGGAAGTCGTGACTTTCGTCCTGTCCGTCGTTCCGCCCCGTGAATGGCTCGTAGAACGTTGTATAGACAACTCGATGGTCTGTTTCATCGCGGTAACCGCTGAGGATCGGCACGAATGAGATGAATCGGGTCGATTCGTTTGGATCGTGAGTTGCCCCGGTCAGCACGCCGACATAAACCTTTCCGCTCTTTAGCGTGATGAAGATCGGCTTTGAAAGCAATTCGGTGGTCCTGACAAAGAACAGATCGCTCGATCGGAAGTCTCGTTTTTTGTGGTTTATCCACTCGTGGTAGAGACTCATGAGCCGCCACCAATGGCGGCTCAATCTCGCCAACAGCGCCCCCACTACTTCCGAAACCGGAAAGATTCCGACAAGCAGCGTGAAGGGTAGATCGCGCGGCCAGAACTTATGAAGGGTGCATGCGACGCCCGGAAGGCACCACGACACATACAAGACAAGCGCACGGGATACGGTGAAACAGACGAGAGAAAGGAATCCGACTTCAACAACGAAGTCCCACCCGCTCTTGGCGCGCGCAGGTTTGACGGCTTGAAGGAAGTAGTAGGCGATGAAGCCGGGTATGCCCCACAGGATGAACTGCGGGGTCATATCTCATCCGTGTTGCTTGACAGTAGCCGGTCGAGATTGTTGAGTGTGACGCTCAACCAGCTTCCGAATCTGAGTAATAACCACTTGGTTTCGATCGATCGCTTCGCGCGGATCAATCGAAATATAACCGCCTGACTGCTCGCTCCGAACAGGAGTAGTATTTTTATCGTTCTTCATTGGTGGTCCTCCCAGGCTTTACCGGCCTCACCGACTGGAAAGATAGTGATGCGATCCAGTGCAAGATACGCTGGATCGTGAGTGCGAGTCAACATCCCTGAACCTTGGACTTGCTAGATAAATGCCACGTCTTAAAGGAGTTACACAAAGTTGCGTCACGTATAATTAGACAGCGATGGGTTGCGCCGCCGGGAGCAATGCCGGATTCTTCGATGGATGATCGAAGATTTCGGCCGTGCGGGTATCCCGCGAGTCGCTGGCCGGCGCAACCGACTCAGCATCCTAAAACTTGACGCTCCCGGAGGCTTCGCGTATAGCTTCGGCGGCTTGGCTGCGCTCCTTCTTTATCTCGCCACGACGATCGTGCTGATCGCCTGCTGGCGAAGGTTCGTGCAGCCGATGTCGCGCACGGCGGCGATCGTGCTGGTCCTTCTACCGCTTTGCTTTACGGGCCGGGCGTTGTTGACGGGAAAGGTCTACGCGCCGATCGATCTGCCGTTCATGTCGGAGCCGCTGAACGCGTACGCGGCGGAGTTCGGCGTCCCGAAAGTACACAACGGGACGCTTTCCGATCTCTACTGCCAGATCATTCCGTGGCGCAGCGCGGTGCGGACGGCGATCGCGAGCGGGCAGTGGCCGCTCCTGAATCCGTTCATGCTCTGCGGCGACATCCTGGCCGCCGCCGCCCAGTCCGCTCCCTACGATCCTCTCAACCTCCTCGGCATGCTGATTCCGCTGCCGCCGAGTCTGACCTTTGCTGCGGCGATGACGTTCTTTCTGGCCGGTTTTGGCGCATTCGTTTTCATGCGCTCCCTCGGATGCGGAGAACTGGCCGCGCTGGTCACGGCGGCGGGATGGATGTTCAGCGGAAGCATGGCGTACTTCGTCGGCTGGCCGCTGGCGCGATCGTGGGCCTATCTGCCGATGATGTTCTTCGCCGTGCGATTGACCGTGCGCGAGGCGAGCATCCGCGGCGGCGTGATTCTGCTGATCGCACTGACGCTGCTGATTTTATCGGGCCATCCGGAGTCGCTGCTGCACGTAACTGCCGTCGGCGCGGCGTACGGCCTCTTCGAAATCGCCACCACGCGCAAACGGATCGGACGCGTGATCGCCATCGCGTGTGTCGCCGGCGTCGTGGCGCTTCTGCTGACCGCGATCTTTCTCCTGCCGTTTCTCGAAGCGTCGCAACAGACACTCGAAATTCGCACGCGCGTCGACCGTAGCTCGATGCCGCTGCCCTTCATGCCGGAGCGGATTCAGCGTCGCGCGGCGAACACAGTCTTCCCGTTCTGGGGCGGTCAGCCGTGGCGCGACTCGTTCACGCCCGAGTTTGAGGCGCTGACGGCGCGCAACGGCAGCATTGTTCTATCGCTCGCCATCGCGACCTTGTTCGTGGCGCGGCGGCGAAAGGAGACATGGTTCTTCTTCGGCCTGACGCTGGTTTGCCTCTGCGCAGCATTCGACGCACCACCGGTGAGCAATCTGTTGCACAAGCTGCCGTTGTTCAACATGGCGCTGAACGAACGGCTGGCGTTCGCGGCGTCGTGTGCGATGTCGATTCTGGCGGGTCTGACGATTGACGCTCTCGCCGGGAGCGCGGGCGTCTCGCCCGCACGGTCCGCGCGAAACTCGACAGCGGACGGGACGTCCGCGCTCCCAGCTGCCATCATCGCTGCCGTCATCGCGCTCGCCCTCGCCCTCGGTACGTACGCAGTGTGGACGCACGAGATCAACGTCGGCGTCGATCCGAATGTCATTCGTATCGTTGCGTTCGCCGAATTGCTACCGCTCGCCGTCGTCGCGATCCTGCTCTTCGCGCGCACGCCGCTTCGAATCGCGCTACCAGTCGTTCTGATGCTTATCCTCGGTCAACGCATCGTCGAAGACGGATCGATTTATCCGTCGCTGCCGCAGCACGATTTCTATCCGAAGATCCCCCTCATTCGCGCGATTCCGACCGATAGCAAGGAGCCGTTCCGCGTAGCTGGCGAGCATTTCGTGCTGATCCCCGATTCCGCGGCGATTTATCAGCTCGAAGATCCGCGCGGCTACGAGGCGATGACGTTCGCGCGGCTTGCCGACACGTATCCGATCTGGTCGATTCCGCAGCCGATTTCGTTCAACGCCATCGGCGATCTGCAGCCGCCGTTTCTCTCGTTTCTCAACATCAAATACGCGATCGTGCCGATGCCGGTGAAGGTGACCGAGGGGTGGCGCGAGTTGATGAAGGACCGCAGCGCGAAGCTGTACGAAAACACGCGCGTGCTGCCGCGCGCTTTTGTGCCGCGGCGCATCCGCTACGAACGCAGCGGCGGTCCGATCGTGAAGGCGATGACAGAGGCGAACGATTTTTCGGACATGGCCTGGGTCGAAGCGCCGGAGTTGCCGCCGCACGACATCGCGAACGGGCCGGCGACGCTGACGCTGCACAAGGACGGCTTCGGGTTGTCGATCGATGCGGTGATGTCCGGTGACGGCTGGGTCGTCGCGTCGCAATCGGCGTGGAAAGGATGGCGCGCATACATCGACGGCCGCCGCGTGCAGACGCGTTTCGCGAATCACGCATTCCTTGGCGTGTTCGTTCCGAAGGGCCGGCACATCGTGAAGCTGCAATACCTGCCGGAGTCTTTCACCCGAGGACGCAACATCTCGTTCACGACCCTCGGCGCATTGATCGCGGCGGCGATCTTTCCGTCAGCGCGACGCCGATTCCAGAAACCACGCGCCGTACGCGTCTGACATCGACGCGATCGGCAACACGACGAACTCGGGCACCTCGTACGGATGGCGCGCGAACAGCGCTTCGCGGAGATCGTGCAGGTTGTCGTCGACAGTCTTGATGACCAGGATCTGTTCGCCATCTTCAGTGATGGTTTCCTTCCAGCGATAGATGGAAGTCACGCCGGCGATGATGTCCACGCAGGCGGCGAGGCGCTGCTCTACCAGTTCGTGCGCAAGGGGACGTGCGTCGAAATCAGCGGTGACGGTGGTCAGTACGATAACGGCGTTCATGGTGCCGCCATCATAGAATCGCCGCCGTGATCCGGCACATCCTGCTCATCATCTTCGCGGGCATCATCCTGATCGGTGGCTACGAATGGATCACCTTTCCTGACGTGAGCGCGCTCGCGTCGAAATCGCCGACGACGACGGCCTTCATGGAGCAGCGCAAAGCCGAGTTGCGCGCGGCCGGAAAGAGCGACGCGATCGACTATCGATGGGTGCCGTACGCGCGCATCTCGCCGTACCTGCGGCGCGGAGTGCTGGTGGCCGAGGACGATACGTTTTATGAGCACGGCGGCGTGGATGTTGACGCGGTGCAGGAAGCGATCCGCAAGGACTGGGCGCGAAAGAAGATCACGCACGGCGGCTCGACCATCACGCAGCAACTGGCAAAAAATCTCTACCTCTCGCCATCGCGCAATCCGCTGCGCAAGGTGAAGGAGTACTTCATCGCGCGCTCGCTGGAGAGCCACCTCTCGAAGAAGCGCATCCTCGAGCTGTACATGAATGTGGTGGAGATGGGCGAACACGTCTACGGCGCCGAGGCGGCGTCCCACTTTTACTTTCACACCTCGGCTGCGGGATTGTCGCCATCGCAGGCGGCGCTGCTGGCGGGATGCCTTCCCAATCCGCGAATCATGAATCCCGCCGCGCCGAACAAGCGGCTGCGCTTTCGTCAACGCATGGTTCTGTCACGGATGCGGCGTTGGGGTTATCTGTTCGAAAAGGAAGTGCTGACGGAGAAGAAGCCGGAACCTACTACTGCTCCCACGACCGAAACGACGGCGACAACCGACACCGCGCTTCAACAAACGCCGCCGACGGATACGGCCACGCCGCAGGTGCCCCCGAACGAACCTCCACCCACGGATACCGCTCCACCGCCGACCGAGACGGAGACTTCATCTCCGCCGACGACAACGACGGGGTGACGGTTCACGCAGAGACGCGGAGGGAGAAAAACCAAAAGCTCTAGATATCGCGCAGCACGAGGCCGTGCTCGAAGCGGTGTTCGCCGTCGCGCGGGATGGCGTCCTCGTCGCGGCAGATCAGGACGTTGCGCAGCTCGATCGCAGTCGCGATCTCGACTCCGTGCGCGACGATGCAGCCGTCGAGTTTTGCGCGGCTGGCGATGCGGCAGTCGTCCCAGATGACCGTGTCGATGAGCGAGCCTTCGATGACGCTTCGTTCGCCGGCGATGCTGCGCGAGATCGTGCCGCTGACCTTCGCAGTGTCGTGAATGAGCGAGTCGCCGACGATGCGCGTTTCGGAAGGAATCGGGAGTTGTCCGCGCACCATCAGATCGAGCAGCGTTCGCGACGCGGTCATGTAGCGCTGCGGCGTTCCGATGTCGAACCACAGCCCGTCATCGACGACGCCGGCGATTCGTTCCCGGCCGCTGTCGATGAGCGGCTGATAGACCTCGTCGACGATGCCGGAAAAATCCTTGTCGGGGAGGTAGTTGAAGATGCGATTCGAAATGAGATGTGTGCCGGAGAACATCAGTGGCTCGCCGGTTCCTTTGCCGAAGCCGGTGATCGCGCCGTCGTCAAAGTAGACCGGCGTGAAGCGATCGCCTTCCGGCGGATGCCGCAGCGTCAGCGCGGCCAGCGCGTCGCGGCTTCCGCGCGCGGCACGAAGCGCGTCGTACGGCGGAAACTGAATCGTGTCGCCGTTGACGAGGAAAAACTCGGAATCGTTTTCGAGCAGCGGCCGCACTTTGCGCACGCCGCCGCCAGTACCGAGGATTTCGGGCTCGAACGAAAACTCGAATCGCGCGCGTCCGGCATAGCGATCGCGGAGATAGCGCTCGATCGGCTCGGGAAGGTGATGGAGATTGACGACGAAGTCGCGGATGCCGGCAGCGAGCAGCGCCTCGACCGCCCATCCCATCAGCGGACGTCCGGCCAACGGGACGATCGGTTTCGGCATCGTGTACGTCACAGGCCGCAGGCGCGTGCCGTAGCCGGCGGCGAGGATCATTGCTTTCATGAGGTCAGAGTTGTTCCGGCGGAAAAATCATGTTTTCGCCGAGGTCCGGCCGAGTCCGCCGGGCCACTCGATACAAATCGGCGTACGTCTGCCGGATGGCTTGATCCATATTCATGCCTAACTCGCCGGCGATTGTACGGATCACATCGATGGGACCTTCGATTTCGAAGTAGTCGCCGATCGGCGTGCGGTCGAGGACGACTTCGACCTCTTTGATGCGCCACACCTCGCGGAACTTCTGATAGCGAAAGACGGGCTTGTACCCGAGGGCGTCAAAGAGCTGGATGGCGCGCTCGAAACTCTCGACGCCCGTTTGTACTTCTTCACGCGACTTCACGCCGCCCTCGATCGACATCGGCCCTTTGTACGTCGCGATCGAATACTTGCCGAATTTGCGCACGCGCAGCAGCGACCCTTTCGTGCGCAGCTCGCCGCGGCGGTCGAGGACGATGTTGTCCTCGAACGTTTCGGGATAGAGCCGCTGCCCGCCGATGTCGTGCAGCTTGCGAACGAGCTCGTTGCGATCTTTGAGGGCGAACTTGACTTCGATTTCCTGGGGCATGACTAAAAGCAGAAAGCAGAGGGCAGAAGGCAGAAGTCTTCGAGATTCATCCTTCTGCCTTTTGGTTTCTGTCTTCTGCTCATCCTTCTGCCTCCTGCTTTCTGCCTTCTGCTCATCCTTCTGCTTTCTGCTTTCTGCCTTCTGCCTTTAAGACCTCCACTCCCGGCAGCGTCTTGCCGGAGATGAACTCCAGCGACGCGCCTCCTCCCGTGGAGATGTGGCTGATGCGATTCGCGTAGCCGGATGCGTTCACCGCTTCGACCGATTCACCGCCGCCGACCACCGTAATCGCATCGGCCTCGGCCACCGACTTCGCCATGGCCATCGTCCCCTTCGCGAACGCTTCGTTTTCGAAGACGCCCATCGGTCCGTTCCAGAAAATCGTCTTCGCGTTTTTCAGCGCTGCGTCGTATGCGGCGATCGTTTTCGGTCCGATATCGAATGCTTTCTGATCTGCAGTCAATCCGTTCGCGACGTCGACGGTTTCGATCGTCGTCGGATTTTCGAGATCGTCGCCGACGATCACGTCGACCGGCAGCGTCACGTTCGTGATCCGCTTCGCAATCGCCATCGAGTCATTGTCGACGAGCGAGCCGCCCATGGCCACGCCGCGCGCGGCCAGGAACGTGTTGGCCATCCCGCCGCCGACGAGGACCGTGTCGGCGAGTTTGACGAGCGCTTCGAGCGGCTCGATCTTGCCGGCGATCTTGGCGCCGCCGAGGAGCGCGACGAAGGGACGATCGGAGACGTTGGTGATCTTCTGCAGGAACTCGATCTCTTTCGCTAGCAGCAAACCTCCGGCGATGCGGTCGCCATCGAACAGCCGCGGCAGCGCGTCGATCGAGGCATGCGCGCGATGGCAGGCGCCGAAGGCATCGTTGACGTAGTAGTCCGCCAGTTTTTTGAGCTGCTCCGCGAATTCGCGGTCGTTCTTTTCTTCGCCGGCGTGGAAGCGGAGATTTTCCAACAGCAGCACTTCGCCGGATTTCAGCGCGCTCGCCTTTCGCTCGGCATCCTCGCCGACGCAGTCGTTCGACCAATGAATGTCCGTGCCAAGCAGCTCTGCCAGTTTTTCGCGGATCGGCTCCAGCGAATACTTTGATTTTCGCTCGCCCTTCGGACGCCCGAGGTGGCTGGCGATGACGATCGCGGCCCCGGCGTCGCGAAGCCGGCGCAACGTCGACAGCGTCTCCTCGATCCGGGTGGCGTCAGTGATGCGCGCGCCATCGAGCGGGACGTTGTAATCGACGCGGTAGAAAACGCGCGCGCCTTTCGTCAGGGCCAGGTCGTCGAGCGTGCGGATCGCGATCATGCGTGTTGCAGCGACTCCTTCTTCACCCGCGCCACGTACGCGATGAGATCGAGGATGCGGTTCGAGTAGCCCCATTCGTTGTCGTACCACGCCAGCACTTTGTGCATGTGCGGATCGACGGATCGCGTGAAGGTCGTGTCGACGATCGCCGAAAGCGCGTTGTGGTTGAAATCGACCGAGACGAGCTGTTCATCAGAAAATCCCAGGATTCCTTCCAGCGCGCCGGATGACGACTCGCGGAGGACCTTGTTGATCTCGTCCGCATTCGTCGGTTTCGATGTGCGGAATGTCAGATCGACAATCGACACATTCGGCGTCGGCACGCGGATGGAGATGCCGTCGAACTTTCCCTTGAGCTCAGGCAGCACCAGGCCGAGGGCTTTTGCGGCTCCGGTCGAAGTCGGGATCATCGACATCGCCGCCGCGCGGCCGCGGCGCACGTCCTTGTGCGGCAGGTCGAGGATCTCCTGATCGTTCGTGTACGAATGCACCGTGGTCATGATCCCCGTCTCGATGACGAAGTGCTCGTGCAGGACCTTCGCCACCGGCGCGAGGCAGTTGGTGGTGCACGACGCGTTCGAGATGATGCGATGCTTCGACGGATCAAAATCCTTCTCGTTCACGCCAATGCAGACGGTGACATCTGCATCCTTCGACGGCGCTGAGATGATCACGTGCTCGACTGACTTTTTCAGATGCCGCGAAGCCTTCTCTTTGCTCGTAAATCGTCCCGACGACTCCACCACGATCTCCACGCCGAGGTCGTTCCACGGGATGTCGGCGGGATCGGGGGACGAGAAAACGCGCAGCGATTTGCCGTCGATGGTGATGCCGTCGGCGGTGTGATCAATCTTGTTCGGGATCGTGTGATGCACCGAGTCGTACTTCAGCAGATACGCCAGCGTGGCCGCATCGGTGAGATCGTTGACGGCGACGAATTCGACGCCGGAACTGCGTTCGAGCGCGGCGCGCAACACGTTGCGTCCGATGCGCCCGAAACCATTGATTCCAACCCTGACCATTGGTCCTCCAACCGCGGCGTAGTATAACGACCGCCTTTCACTGCGAACCCCATGCACGTTGAACCTATTCGCTGGCGCGGCAACGCGCTGCAACTTCTCGATCAACGTCTCCTCCCGCGGGAAGAAACCTACGTTGCCTGCCGCGATGCGCATGAGGTCGCGGTCGCCATTCGCGACATGATCGTGCGCGGCGCCCCGGCCATCGGCGTCTCGGCCGCGTTCGGCGTCGCGCTGGCGGCGCAACGCGGTGATGACGTCGATGCCGCTGCCGCCGAGTTGCGCGCGTCGCGTCCGACCGCGGTCAATCTGATGTGGGCGCTCGACCGGATGCTGCGCGCGCGCGATGCCGGCCGCGATCTCACTGCCGAGGCGGAGGCGATGTTTCGCGAGGACGTCGAAGCGAACAAGCGGATCGGCCGCCACGGCGCCATGCTCCTCGGCGAATCCCCCACGATCCTCACGCACTGCAACGCCGGCGCGCTCGCCACGGCCGGCTACGGCACGGCCCTCGGCGTGATCCGCGCCGCTGTCGAAGCGGGCAAACGCGTAGCCGTTTTCGCCGACGAAACGCGGCCCTATCTTCAGGGTGCGCGGCTGACGGCGTGGGAGCTGAAGCAGGAAAACATCGACGTCACGCTGATCACCGACAGCATGGCCGGACATTTTTTTCAGCAGGGAAAGTTCGACGCGGTCATCGTCGGCGCCGATCGCATCGCCGCCAACGGCGACACCGCGAACAAGATCGGTACGTACACGGTGGCGGTACTCGCGCACGCCCACGGCGTGCCGTTTTACATCGCCGCGCCGCTGTCGACGATCGATGTGAATTGCCCGACCGGTGCGTCGATCCCGATCGAGGAGCGGAGCGCGGACGAGGTCACGTCGATGAATGGCGTGTCGATCGCGCCGGAAGGGATCAGTGTTCGGCATCCAGCGTTCGACGTGACGCCGGCGAGGCTCATCAGCGCGATCATCACCGACCAGGGCGTGCTGCGGAAACCGTACGACGACTCGATTCGGAGGGTGTTCGCATGACGGAAGAGCCGATCGAAATCGCGCCGGAGCCGGTCGTCATCGAGCCTGTTCCGAAGGCTCCTCGCCGTTCCTCGCTCGCGATCACACGTCTGATCCAGGCGACCTGGCTCGGCAGCGGCGTCTTTCTCCTTCTCACCGCGTCGGCCGCATTCAACGCCGCCAGCAACACCACCGATGCCGCGAATGTCGTCGGCGCCGTGCTTGTGCGCTGGCACTACATCGCGCTACTCGCTCCGCTCGCGCTCATGTTTCTTGAGTGGCGCCGCAGCCGTCCGATCATGCTGATGATCCTTTTCGTGGCCGTGCTGCTCGCGTCGTTTCAGGGATTGATCGACACGCGCATCCGTATGATTCGGGGCAGCTCGCCCGTGCCGATCAGCAGCCTGTCGAGCGATGATCCCTTGCGGCGGCAGTTCGGGATGCTCCACGGCATGTCGTCGCTCCTGCTGATCGGACAGGTCATCGCCGCGGCGGCCGTCGTGGCGACGCGCGAGTAGCCACTGATCGCGAACGCGAGCGCAGCGACGGAACGCTGGCGTCCTCGCCGGCTGGCCTGGCTGCGTCTCGCTGCCAGCCCGGCAATCTCGAAAAATCTCGCTGGTAACGACGCGGCCGTCGGTTATCAGGTCAATGTCGCGACTGTGCCGAGTGGCAGCGAGACGCAGCCACGCCAGCCGGCGGGGAGACGCCAGCGCTCCGTTAACCACGGCTTCGCCGGCGGCACACGATACGGAGCGTTGTTCACTCCTATAATCGCGCGCTGTGAATCTGCTGATCGTTGACGATGAGGCGTCGCTGCGCGATTTCCTCTCCATCGTTTTTGAGGATGAAGGATGGCGCGTCGAGACGGCCGGATCGGTCGCCGAGGCGCGCGCGGCGGTGGCGAAGAACGAGCCGGACCTCATCCTCTGCGATCTCATGCTTCCGGACGGCTCCGGCATCGATCTTCTGCGCGAAGTGAAAACGGCCACGCCGTCGATCGCAGTGGTCATGATCACCGCGCATACATCAACGAAATCGGCGGTCGAGGCATTGAAGGCCGGAGCGTTCGATTACATCGCCAAGCCGTTCGATATCGACGAGCTGAAGATCATCGTTCGCAACGCCGTCGAGCGGAAAGAGCTGGAGGACGAGAACCTTCACCTTCGCACGGCGCTCGAGGAGCGATTTACTTTCTCGAACATCATCGGCCGCAGCACGAGGATGCAGGACATCTTTTCCGTGGTGCAGCGCATCGCCAAGACGAGTTCGACCGTGCTCATCTCCGGCGACTCCGGCACGGGCAAAGAGTTGATCGCGCGGGCCATTCACTACAACTCCGGACGGCGTGGCAAGTTCGTCTCGATCAACTGCGGCGCGCTGCCGGAGACGCTCCTGGAGTCGGAGCTGTTCGGCCACGAGCGAGGCGCCTTCACCGGCGCGATCCGCGAAAAGCGCGGACTCTTTCACGAGGCCGACCGCGGCACGATCTTCCTCGACGAGATCGGTGAGACCTCCACCGCCATGCAGATCAAGCTGCTGCGGGTGCTGCAGGACCACGTCGTCCGCCGCGTCGGATCGAACGTCGAGAACCAGGTGGAAGTGCGCGTCATCGCGGCCACGAATCGCGATCTCGCCGAGTCGATCAGGGCGGGAACGTTTCGCGAGGATCTCTTCTACCGCATCAACGTCATTCCCATCACGCTCCCTCCCTTGCGGCAGCGGCGCGAAGACATCGCGCTGCTCGTCGAGCACTTCATCACCAAGTATTCGAAGTCGATGGGCGTCCCGCTGAAGAGGATTTCGTCCGACGCCATGCGCTCGATCGAGAAGTACCACTGGCCCGGCAACGTGCGCGAGCTGGAGAACGTGATCGAGCGGATGATCGCGCTGGAGGCGTCCGACGTCCTCACCACGAAGTCCCTCCCCGAGCACGTCCTCCTCGGCGGCTCGATTCCGGACATGGCCTTCGATCTGCCCGCCGAGGGCATTTCGCTGCAGGATCACCTGGAAGGAATCGGGAAAATCTTCATGCTCAAAGCGCTGGAGCGCAGCGGCGGCGTGCAGACGCAGGCCGCCGAGCTACTACGGATGTCGTTCCGCTCCTTCCGCTATTACGCGAAAAAATACGACCTCATCTCACGCGAGTCCCGGCAGGAAGAGGCGGTGGAGGTTGAGAATGAAAGCTAGTCTTCTGCTGATGTTCGCTCTCGCATGTACGCAGCGGAGTGCCGCCCCGGCGCCCGCGACGACGGTAACGACAACCGCCGATGCCGCGGCACCGCGCATCATTTATCCCGACCATTCGGCGGTCATCGTCGAAGTGGCCTCGGACGATGCGACGCGCGAGCAAGGCCTGATGTATCGCGATCACATGGCCGACGACCGCGGAATGATTTTTCTTTTCCCGCAAGCCGGCGAATACCCGTTCTGGATGAAGAACACGCTCATCCCACTCGACATGATCTGGATGGACGCCGATCACCGCATCGTCCACATCGCGCATGACGTCCCACCCTGCAAGGCCGATCCGTGTCCGAACTACCCGCCGAACGCGAAGGCATCCTCGGTGCTCGAGCTCGCGGCGGGCGTGGCTGCGAAGCACCACCTTCGCGACGGTGATGTTCTGCGGTTCGAAGGGATGAATTCAATCATCGTTCGCTGATTTCGTGCGCAGCACTTTGGAGTGCGGTGGCGGTCGAGCCACCGCTTTGGGAGGGTGGTGGATCGCGAGCATCCGCGACTGCGTGTTCATCACCGTTCCCCCATCCCTCCCAAAGCGGTGGCTTTGCCACGCGCACTCCAAAGTGCTGCGCACGAAAGCGAATTTGATCCTGTGCAAACGAATTCAACGCCGGCCGCGTCACATCCGTACTCAATCCATCCGGCAGGAGTTGAATTATTCAATCGAGGGGGTACGTTCGCACCGTCATGTTCCGCAGCCGCGGTGAAAATCTGCGCTCGACGTACATCCTCATCTTCCTGAACGTCGCGTTTTTCATGCTGCAGTTTCAGGACGGCGCAAAGTTCGCGCGCCTCTTCGGCTTCGACCGCAACGCTGTCGCCGCGGGGCAGGTCTGGCGGCTCTTCACCTATCAATTCACGCAGGCGGGCCATGTCGGCCTGATCACATTTCCACCGATCCTGACGCTCTTCCTCAATCTCGTGTTGCTGTCGTTGATGGGATTCGCCGTCGAAGAGGAATGGGGCACCGGCAACTTCATTCGCTTCTACCTGATCTCGACGCTGGCCACTGTGCTCGTGGCGGCGTGGTTCAGCACTCCGTTGATGGGATCATTCTTCATCAACTTCACGCTGCTCTTCGTCTACGCCGCGCTGAATCGTGACCAGACCTTCTATCTCTCCACCATCCTGCCGATCCGCGTCACCTTCCTGGCCTGGATGGCGCTGGCGGCGCTGCTGACCGGCGTCTTCTTCGGCAGCAAAGCCAACCTCGCCGCGCTGGCCGGCGCGGCGGCGGGATTCGCGTACTACATGTCGCAGCGCGTGCGCGTACTGGCGATTGCGGCCGCCGATGTGCCACAGCAGTTCGATGCCGCCGACGCCGCGGTCGTCGCGGCGACGCGCAACATGACGCGCGTCGCCGCGGTGAAGAAGGCGCTGTCGACCGGCTCGCACTCGGACATCGATCGCATCATCGACCTAGCCGAGCGCGAAAAAGTCGCCGGCGTGAACATCTGCGCGCCGGCGGATTACAAACCCGAACACTCCGACCGCTACTGCATCCGCTGCGAAGGCTTCGCCGAGTGTACGGCGCGGCATCTGCGCCTGAACCGGCCCGCGCTCATCGCGCAAGCGCCGCCCGCCGCGGCATCGCTCGAAACAACGTAAGAATTTGCGATAAAACGCACCGGTGGCCGAGCCTTGGGCAACCAACGCACCGGCCGTGCCGGTACACTCCGCGCGGTGGAAGAGCTCCGCAACCTCTATCGATATCGTCAGCTCATCGCAGCGCTCACGGCGCGCGATCTGAAGGCGCGTTACCGCGGCTCCATCCTCGGATTTTTCTGGTCGCTCGCAAATCCGCTGCTGCTGCTCACCGTCTACACCGTCGTCTTCACGTTCTTCTTTCCGTCGAACGTCATCCATCCCTACCCGCTGTTTCTCTTCGCCGGGATCCTGCCGTGGACGTTCTTCTCCGCCGCCGTTCTCGAATCGACGACGGCGATTTCATCGAACGCGGGCCTCATCAAAAAGGTCATGTTTCCCGCCGAGGCGTTGCCGCTGGTGACGGTGGCCTCACATCTGGTGCACTTCGTACTGGCGATGCCGATCCTGCTCCTCGCCACGGTCGGATTCGCGCTGCACGGCGACATCACCATGACTGCGACGATTCTGCTCGTTCCGTTCCTGATGATTCTGCAGACGCTCTTCGTGGCAGGCATCGCCATGACGGTCGCTTCGATGTCCGTACTCTTCCGCGACCTGCGCGACATCCTCACGAACCTCATGCAGCTCGGCTTCTTCGTCACGCCGATCCTCTACCTCATCGACAAGGTCGCCTCGCGTCCGTTCCGGGCATTACTGCGATTGAATCCGATGACGCCGTTCGTCGTCTCGTATCAGGACGTGCTCTTCTTCGGACACGTTCCCGGCATCGCCGACACGCTGCTGATGATCGCGTACGCATTCGTGTCGGTCGCGATGGGCGTGACGGTCTTCGGCAGGCTGCGCGACACGCTGGCGGAGGCAATCTAGCGATGACCGACTACGCCATTGCCCTCACCAACGTATGCAAGTCGTATCGCCTGTGGGGACGCGGCTCGCAGTTCGCGACGCTCAAAAGCGCGCTGCTGAAACGCGATCTGGCGCTGACGCCGGAGACGAGCGTGGAAGCGGTTCGCGATGTTTCTTTTGCCGTCGATCGGGGCGAAGCCTTCGGCATCATCGGCCGCAACGGCTCCGGAAAATCGACGCTGCTCAAACTCATCTCCGGCATCCTCAAGCCGACCAGCGGCAGCGTGCGCGTCAACGGCCGCGTGGCCGCGCTCATCGAGCTCGGCGCCGGCTTCCATCCCGAGATCACCGGCCGCGAAAACATCTACATCAACGGCATCATGCTCGGCCTTTCCCGAAAAGAGATCGATGCCCGCTTCGATCAGATCGTCGCTTTCTCCGGCATCCCCGAGTTCATCGACCAGCCGGTCAAAACCTACTCCTCCGGCATGTACGTCCGCCTCGGGTTCGCCGTCGCTGTCCACGTCGATCCCGACGTGCTGCTGATCGACGAGGTTCTCTCCGTCGGCGACGAGGAGTTCTCGGCGAAGTGCGTGGCCAAGATTCAGGAGATGAAGTATCGCGGCGTGACGCTGATTTTCGTCACCCACCAGCTTGATCAGGTCCGCAACCTCTGCGACCGCGCGCTCTGGCTCGATCACGGCGAGCCGGAAACGATCGGCGATCCCGTCCGCGTCGTCGACGCGTATCTGCAAGCCGTGTCGTCAACGCAGACCTCCGCGCCACGTGTTGCCGCCGCCGAACCCGAAGCGCCTCGCGACGATCCAAACGAAGAAGAACGCTGGGGCTCCGGCGAATTAGTGCTGTCGCGCGTGGCCTTAGTTGATAACCGCGACAACGAGCTTGTGGCCCTCGGGCCCGGTACTCCGGTCGCGATCGAGATGGACGTTACTGTCCGCGTACCACAGGACGAGTTCGTCATCGGCATCGGCATCTACCACGCCGACGGCGCCTGCGTGTACGGCACGAACACCGACCTGGAAGGGCTGATGCCGGAACGGATCGAAACGAATGGGCGCGTCCGCTTCATCATGCCCGCCCTCGACCTCGTAGCCGGCACCTACCGCATCGACGCCGCCATCCACACCCGCAACGGCCGCGCCTTCGACTACCGCCGCGGCGCCATCCACTTCGTGGTCGGCTCCCGCGTCCACGACGTCGGCGTCTACCGCCCGAAGCATCAATGGAAATTCGAAGGCGGGATTGCGTTCAACGAGATCGACCTCGAGCAGCGCAACGTCCCGATCGAGGTCGCGGAAGCGATGCGGGCCGCGCGAAAGCCGAAACGAACCCGCTAACGCGCATAGACGCCTCGCGCATCCCTGATTAACTCACGGCGGCGGCCTTATTTGTCTGAGGATGCACAGAGACAAAGCGTGTAGACTCCTCCTTATATGGACGCATCACGTATAGCGTCGGTGGTTCCTCACCTTTTAGAGGAGTTACTGACAGCCGCTCCACCTATTCACTTGCTCTCTAAGCTCCTCAACCAGAATGGCGAAGGTTCGATAACGGACGTGCGGGCGGAGCTTCGCAAAATCCTAAATAGCGCAGCGTCGAACAATTGGGTGCCGAGTTGGCTTCAAATCGTCAACAGCTTAGGGGGAAGAACGCTCCACGGAAACCGTCTTCTCAGGCGAATCGAAGGGATTCTAAATGAGCCCGAATACAAGATGCATCATGCCGCAATACTTATCGAGGGCATCCATGCAGACGTAGCGAACTTCATCCTGGTGCTACGGCGAGTGAAAGACACATTCGTGATGGCTCACATTATGGCGGACATAATTCCGGCCGGCAAATGTGAATCGGAGTTTTGTTTCCTACAAGTCAGGCTGGAACAATTGACGACTTAGCACGAGATCTACATGAACTCGATCGTCACCTCCGCACGTTCACGGAGCTTGGTGGTTCTACAGGCGGCCTGCCGTTACGAATGCTGCAAACGGCATCATTTGACATTTTCGTGCTGGCCGATCCGCAGGTGGGGGGCATATTTGCCGGCGTTTTGCTTGGAATCGTGAAACTTCTCAAATCTCTCGCTGAGATTCGAAAGCTTCTCGCAGAGACAAAGAAGATCAATGCGGAAGCTGCTGACCTCTTGTCTAAGCAGGCGTCAGCATTGAGGGAAAGGGGGTTACGCGAAATCGCTGCCGAGGCAATGTCGAAGGCGGTTCTGCCTGATGTATCCAGAGCTAACGAGTTAGCTATCGCAAACCGACAAGCGGTCACCTACATTGAAAGCAAAATTCAGCTGAACGTTGTTTTCGAGGTCCGAGCATCGCCAACCGTAGGCAACGTTGCTAGCGAAGAAGTCGAAGGTACGGCGAAGTCTCTCCAGCAGATACTAGAAGGCGGTAATGCTCTAGCTGAATTGGCTTCCAATCAAGTCGTGCCTTTGCTGGCAGAACGTGGCCCGTCCGATTCATGAGGAGCAATCTAAGATCAGCAGTTAAGGCATTGTGCGCTCGTCGAATTCCGCGAGAGCTTCGGCCGCTAACGCGTCGAACTTGCCTGCTTTCGAATCTGCTTCGATCTGGCGATCCCAGACCTCACCGTCGTAGTCCGCGAACCAGGACCGAAACTCGGCAAGCTCTTTCGACGTCAAGGCTTCGACATCGCGTTGAAGCGCTTCAAGTGTCGTCATGATTTCACCCACGGCAACTCCCACCTCCCCTCCCCCTCATCTAACTTCGGCAAAGGGACAACCTTTCCTTGTCGTTTGAGCTGCGTGAGCTCCCAGAGCTTCGCGTACTTTAAGAATGTGTAGTAGACGTGCATGCCTACGGATATGAGGCCGCGCGTGCCGTCGAGGAAGCCCAGGTTGATGATGAAGTCGCGGACGAACTTGGCGATGGGGTGGCCGAGGATGCCGAAGAGGTTGGTGGTCTTGCCTTCGATGTACATCTGCGCGGCGCCCCAGTTCGCGTAGCGCGTCATCTTGGCGATCATGTGGTCGAAGGTGCGGATGTAGTAGTGGTCCATCTTCGCGTTCAGGCGGCCGGTGGCGCCGTCGACGAGCAGGTCGGCGTGAACGCGTTTGTTCGGGTAGCGGGCGTGGAGTTTGTGGAAGAGGCGAGTGACGCGGTCGCGCTGCAGGCCGGAGAAGCGGACCGGCTTGCCGAGCATGAAATTGAGGCGGCCGACGGAGTAGGCCCAGAGATCGAGCGGCCCTTCGAGCGTGCGCAGGATTTCATCGCGCAGCTTCGGCGTGACGCGTTCGTCGGCGTCGATGACGAAGATCCAGTCGTGCGTGGCGCGGTCGATGCCGTAGTTCTTCTGTGATGCGGCGCCGAGGTATTCGCGCTGTTCGATGCGGACGCGGGGGAACTTCTCGCGCACCAGTTCGATCGTGCCGTCTTTCGAAAACGAATCGAGAAGGTAGATTTCGTCGACCCATTCGACGGAGCGGATGCACGCCTCGATGTTCTCGATCTCGTCGAGCGTGTGGATAAGGGCAGTAACGGGGGCGCGCGGCACGGGACGAAATCGTACACTCTGCGAATGCGAATCCGCGTTCTGCCGTTCCTCGCGCTTGCAGTTGTGGGATGCAGCACCTACCGCACGGCGATGCCGACCGACTTACCCTTCCCATACAGTCGCGTCTTCGTCCTTGGCGGCCATATTGCTGGAACCGAGAGAGTTCTCGCGAGCGGCAACGGGCGCGCAATCGACTTCGAATACAACGACCGAGGTCGCGGGCCCAAAACACACACTGAGCTGACGACTGATGCACACTTCGTCACGAAGTCCTTGGTCACGACAGGCAACGATTACTTCAAGGCGCCGGTGAACGAGACGTTCGCGAACGGCGCCTGGTCGAACGGTGCGGAAAAGGGGAGCGCGGCGTCGAATGCGTTCTACGTCTCGATGTATGGGCCGCCCGAGGAGACGGCGATCTTGGCGCGGGCGCTGTTGGCGGCGCCGAATCAGAAGCTGGCGCTGCTGCCGGCGGGAGAGGCGTCGATCCGGCGTGTCGGCGAGTTGACTGTTTCCGCCGCGGGCAAGTCGCAACACGTCACCTGCTACGAGATCAGCGGCCTCGGATTCACGCCGTCGCCGGTGTGGCTCGATGATCGGCGCGAGCTGTTCGCGTCGGCATCGTCGTGGTCGTCGGTGATCGCGGATGGCTGGGATTCGGTCGTCCCGCAGCTGCTGGAGGCGCAGGACAAGTGGCGCGATGAAGCCGTCGTTCGGGTGGCGGCGCGCCTTACGCACATCCCCACGGGCGGCGGCATCGTCATCACGAACGCGCG
The DNA here is from genome assembly GCA_035996815.1 of Thermoanaerobaculia bacterium. Taxonomy (GTDB): domain Bacteria; phylum Acidobacteriota; class Thermoanaerobaculia; order Gp7-AA8; family Gp7-AA8; genus JADGNZ01. The sequence continues at coordinate 106,577 of DASYJF010000142.1, forward strand.
GCTCTTCGATCCGGTCACGATGACGACGACGCCCGGGACGACGATCGTCATCCGCGGCAATCGGATCGAAAGCGTCGGCGGCGCGGCGCCGGAGGGTTTCGAGCGCATCGACGCGCAGGGCCGCACGGTGATCCCCGGGTTGTGGGACATGCACACGCACAACTCCGCCGACGACGGGATGCTCGACATCGCGAACGGCATCACGTCGGTGCGCGACCTCGCCAACGACACCGATTTCCTGATCGACCTGCGCAAGAAGTGGGACAGCGGCGCCGCGATCGGTCCGCGCGTCGTGATGGCGGGCATCATCGACGGGACGGGAAAGTTCGCGGGGCCGACGAAGGTGCTGGTCGACAACGAAGCGGACGCACGCGCCGCCGTCGACAACTACACGAAGCTCGGCTACGAGCAGATCAAAATTTATAGCTCGGTCAAGCCGGAGCTGGTGCCGGTGATTGCGCGCGAAGCGCACGAGCACGGGCTGCGCGTGAGCGGACACATTCCCGCGTTCATGCGCGCCGAGGAGGCGGTTCGGGCGGGATACGACGAGATCCAGCACACGAACTTTCTCTTTCTGAATTTCTGGCCGGACGTCGCCGATACGCGCACGCCGGTGCGCTTCACGGCGGTCGCGGAGCGCGCAGCGGCGCTCGATCTGAAGTCGGCGCAGGTGCAGGCGTTTCTCGATCTGCTGCGCGAGAGAAAGACGGTCATCGATCCGACCGTGTCGATCTTCGAAGGGATGTTCACGTCACGGCGCGGCGCGATGTCGCCGAGCTACGCGATGATCGCCGATCGCCTTCCGCCGCAGGTTCGTCGCGGCTTCCTGACCGGCGGATTGCCGGTGCCCGAGGGGAAGGACCAGCTCTATCGCGACTCGTTCCGCAACGTGCTTGCGATGGTGAAGGCGCTCTACGACAACCACGTCCCGATCGTTGCCGGCACCGACGCGATGGCCGGCTTCTCGCTGCAGCGCGAGCTGGAGTTGTACGTTCAGGCGGGGATCCCGCCTGCGGAGGTGCTGCGGATTGCGACTCTGGGCGCGGCGACGGTGATGAAGCATGACGACCAACTCGGATCGATCGCGCCGGGCAAGCTGGCGGATCTCGATATCATCGACGGCGATCCGTCCACGAGCATCAGCGACGTTCGCCGCGTGGTGACCGTGATCAAGGACGGCAAGGTCTTCGAGGCTCGGATGGTGGCGGCGGAGATCGGGGTGAAGCCTTAAGTAGTTCACCCTGCGCGTAGACGCAGGAGCTTTGTCATCCTGAGGATCTGACCCTGAAGTCATGGTCCGACCCCCGAAGAGTCGGGGTTCGACCTTGAAAAGTCAGGGTCTGACCCTGGAAAGTTAGGGTATGACCCTAGAAAGTTAGGGTGTGACCCTAGAAAGTTGGGGTGTGACCCTAGAAAGTTAGGGTGTGACCGGCTTTGCACACAAAGTCCCGGCTGCACATAAAGTCGGGAGGCTGCACATAAAGTCGCCGGGATCACGGGCGAGTGCGGCGCTTCGTACGCGAGGCGATGGCGCGGAGAGACTTTAGGCGATCGGCGTCGCCGCGCGTCAAGTTGATGAGGATCACGGCGGCGGTTTGAATCTTCGCCCGCTCATCGCTTGAAAGCCCGAACCCCTGCTCCCCCAACAGCCAGCCCACGTTCTCATCGACGGCGCGCATGATCTTTACGATGGTGTCAAAACGCGGCTCGCCGTGCGCGCCGGTCAAAACGCGGCTCAGTGTTGCTCGCGTGATTCCGGCGTTCTCCGCTATCAGGTAGTGCTTCTTGCCGGAGCGGTTGACCGCGTCGCGGAGTCGTCCGCGCCAGTCGGCTAGGTCAGGCATCGTGCCTTCCGCGTTCGCGGTCTAGTACGGCATTCGCCGCTTTCACGAACGCCTCCGCGATGGCTTGTTTCGTGTCCTCGAAAACCAGCCGCAGGATTTCGTCCTCTAGGTCGTGGAAGTGATCCAGCGCCGCGTGATCTTCAAGCGTTCCATCCGGCCACGTCATGATGCCGGTGTCGTAGCAGGCCGTCATCATGCCGTCGCATTCGTACCAGCTTTGCGCGAACGCTTGCCCGTGTTCGGGAGTAACGATCGTTACTGTTTCGATTCGCGGCGGGTTCATCGCGTCACCCGCGTCCGCTCTCCCTCGATTACAGCGTTCGCGATGCGCACGAAGGATTCCGCGATGAATGTGCGAGTGTCAGCGAAAAGCCGGTCGCGGATTTCGTCCGCCAACGCGTTGTAATGCTTCTGCGCCTCGGTTTCCGTGGGACTCTCGCCCGCGTCGTCCGGCCACGCCATGATCTTCGCTTCGCTGAATCCCTCGGTGAACGTGCCGGTATCGATCAGCCTTTCGTTGATGACATCAATCAGCGTCTCGGCATGCTCCATCGTGACGGCGTTGACGGTTTGAATCCTCGGGGCGGTCATGGATTAGTCCTCATGACGGCGTTGCGCATCCACTCGACCGCGACGCGCGCGAACTCCGGCGATTGCTTCATCAGGCGTTCAACTTCGGGAACCATGACGCCATCAAGGATCAGCGTTTCGACGATGGCGGATACGGTCAAGTGTTGCTCGTTCGCGCGATGCCGAAGCACGTAGACGGCGAACGTCGAGAGAGTGAGGGTGATGCGGCTGTAGGCGACGCGCTTTGCGATCGCTTTCGCTGGTGACTCTTTTCGGCTCCGGTTCTCAGTAATTCGCCTCTTTTGTCTACCTTCGTTGATAGCCATGTGTCAACGATAGTAGGAATGTGGCGGCGAATGCAAGCCTCCGCCGCGAAACTGCTGAAGACCTTCGGACGATCGGTGCGCAGCCTTCGGAAGCAACGCGGCCTGAGTCAGGAGACACTTGCCGAGGCGTGCGACCTCTCCCGAAACTACATCAGCGACATCGAAAGAGGCATTCGGAATCCCGGCTTGCTGGTGATGGTCGCGCTGGCGAAGGCGCTGAAGGCGCCGCTGCGAGAGTTAGTCGAAGAGATCGAGCCGAGGTTGCGACGTTAATGATTCCGTGACGATCATGTGGTGGTAGGAAAGAGTCGCTCTGCCGACTCTCCCAAGTGATGCTATACTCGCGGCTGCCCTCCCCAAAGGTCAACCGAACGCTCGTGAAATTTTTCACTAGCGGATGCCTTTGCTTGGGTATGATCCGTGAAACGGGCGACGCGCCCATTTCACTACTTGACGGAGAGCGTGCGCCTTGACGATCGCGATCAGCCTGAAGGTTAACGACGGAGTCGTTCTGGCTTCCGACAGCGCAACGACTATCCTTAGTCGAGCCGTCGATGCGGCGCCGACAATTAGCGATATCCACAACATTTACAACAACGCCAACAAGATTTTCAATCTCAAGAAAGGTAAGCCAATCGGCGCGATTACGTGGGGCGCGGGGAGCATAGGTCCGGCATCTATATCTACTCTAGTCAAGGATTTTCGCAAGGACAGCGACGTTCAGGAATCACCGTGGTATGTGGACTGGAAGAATTACTCAGTCGAGAGCGTCGCAACCACGTTTCGCGATTTCTTCGCCTCAAAGTACGAAGCTAATCGCTCCACGACCGCAGGCGCGCAGTCAACACCTATGGGTTTTATAGTCGCTGGATATGGCACCAATTCTGAGATGGCTGAAGAGTACCAGATTGATTTCGTTGATGGTCAGGGTGCGGGTCCAAAGCTACTTCGGCCCGTGGCCGAGTCGGGCTTAACTTGGAGTGGCGAGCCGGAGGCTATCACTCGTCTAATAATTGGGTTCGGAACGGCACTTCCAGCCGTTCTTAGTGAAAACTTTGGGCTCTCACCGGACCAGCTAGCCCCAGCACTATCGGTTATTCAACAGCGGCTGCAGGCACCTATTGTCATGCCGCCAATGCCCATTCAGGACGCCATCGATCTAGCTGAGTTTCTCGTTGACGCGACGATCAAATTCAAGAAGTTCCACGTCGGTTTTCCAACGGTCGGAGGACCGATTGAGATTGCGGCCATAACAAAACACGAAAAGTTCAAATGGGTTCAAAGGAAGCACTACTACAAAGACTCTCTCAATCCACCAGTCGACAAAGAGGAGGATAAGTAAAATGTTTGCAACTCTCACAGCGCCGACATCAACAGTGGCAATCGAAAACCGCCACACAGCAATAGATTCAAGGCCGCCCATCTCGGCGCCGCAATCGACAATGCAGGCGTCGATGGCGCCAGTTCTAGACGAGAGCATTAGGGCACAAATAGCGAGAGCGCTGCGCCTTGACGAACTTCTATCTCGTATCACTCCGGAGAATTCGCACGCTGAGGTATTCAGCGACGGACCTGTCGGAAACGAAGAGTGGTGACGGGTGCTGTACGTTCCTGCTCGGGGCGACGCGATCTGGCTTGACTTCAGCCCGCAATCCGGCCATGAGCAGGCCGGGCATCGCCCAGCTTTCGTCGTAACTCAGGCGAATTTCAATAGCAAGGGATTCGCGGTTTGTTGCCCCATTACCAGCAAAGTCAAAGGGTATTCGTTCGAGGTGGTCATTCCAGTCGGGCTAGCGGTGAGCGGCGCAATTCTGGTCGATCAGGTGAAGAGTCACGACTGGCGATCACGGAATGCGGAATTCATCTGCAAACTTCCGCCGCAGACGCGCAAAGCCGTGTTCGACATGCTAGCTCTATTCATGTCGCCCTAACGGTTGGCCTCACCCCTTCCGATCGGCTACCGCTAGCACCCCGGCAGCGCGTAACGCCAACTGCCGCAGCCATGCCGACAGTTCCAGCCCGTCCCGTTCCGCCGCCGCCACGATCGCGGCTTTCTGTTCCGAGGTGAGCCGCACGCGGATCACGTCATCCTTCACCGGCTTACCAGTTGCCTTTGCTGGAGTCTTTTTGCTTTTAGCCATCGCGCCACACCGTAGCTACATCGTAGGCCAAAGTCAAGCGAAGATACTCGTTGACTCTGTACCACGTTGTAGCTACACTATGCCTACAGTTGATGGAGGCATACGACAAGGACGCACGCCAGCAAAAGGGACTCGAAATCGCCGCGACTCTCGCCATTCAGCCGAAGGGCGATGCCGCTTGGATTGTGCCGTCGCAAACTCTGGTCGGTCGCTACACGGTCACGCGCACCTTCGACGGTCTGGAGTGCTCATGCCCTGACTTTGAACTGCGCCACTCAACCTGCAAACACGGCTACGCCGTGGAGTTCTATCTGAAGCGCGAAACAACAATCTCTTCGAACGGAGAGACAACCGTCACCGAGACGCGCGCCGCGCGCGTCACCTATCCGCAGAACTGGCCCGCGTACAACGCGGCGCAGTCGGCGGAGACGGAACTTTTCTGCCATCTTCTCCGCGACCTGTGCGACGCTCTTCCGCAACCGGAGCGCGGCAACGGTCGCCCACCGGTCCCGGTGGCCGATGCCGTTTTCTCGGCATGCTTCAAGGTGTATTCGGGCATCAGCAGCCGCCGCTTTATGACCGATATGCGCGATGCCGCAGCGAAGGGACACATGGCACGCGCGTATCACTTCAACACCGTGTTGAAAGTCATCGAAAACGAGGACATCACTCCGATGTTGCACACGTTGATCGCCGCGAGTGCCGCGCCTCTCGCTTCCGTAGAATCATCCTTCGCTGTCGATTCAACCGGCTTCGGCACGCAATCCTTTTATCGCCACTTCACCGCGAAGCACGGCGGGAGCGAGCAGGTGTCGCGGAACTACCTGAAGTTGCATGCGCTGGTCGGGACGAAAACGAATGTCATCGCTGCCGCATCTGTGACGGACCGCGACCGGCACGACTACAACGAATTCGGGCCGCTGCTGATCGAAGGCGCGAAGTCCTTCACTATCAAGGAAGTCTCAGCCGACAAAGCCTACGTCGGGCGCTCCAACTTCGCCGCCGCCGTCGCGGTCGGAGCGGATGCGTACATTCCTTTCAAAAGCAACGCGAACGACGATCCAAAGTCGCCGCTGTGGAGCAAGATGTTCCACCTGTACCACTTCAAACAGGATGAGTTCCTTCCGCACTATCACCAGCGCAGCAACTCCGAATCCACGTTCTCGGCCATCAAGCGGCTGTTCGGCGAGACACTGCGCAGCAAGAACGTGGCAGCTCAGGTGAACGAGTTGCTGCTGAAGGTCATCGCGTACAACGTCACGTGCATGGTGCATTCAATCTTTGAACTCGGGGTGACGGTGCCGGGGATTTCGGCGAGCACGCAAGCCGCGCTGACCGCGTGCGGCGGTTAGCGGTTCGTTTCAGGGCGAAACAGGGAGAAGCGCGGGCCGCGTGAGACGGTGCCGGGCGGTTGTTCGAAGATGCAGTTAAAGCTCTTCTAGGATCGCCGCCGCCGAAATCACGAACGACAAAACCGAAGTGACGGGAGTCCTCAAGATAGGGACGGATTGCGGCAGATGCGCCTGCTACAATGGCCGCTCGCCCAATGCGTTGGACACTAGATACGACCTTGACGAGCCTCGGTCTGCTCGTTGCGCTACCCAGCTTCGTCGCGATGTTCTACACGCGCGACTGGTCATTTCCTGTTCTCGCCCTAGTTGTTGGATTCGTCGCGGTTCTTGCTGGCGTAGTTATGCGGTGGTTCATGCGGCTTCCGGCTTTCACTGTCGTGTCTCACAACGTCACGTGCGAGATCGTAGATGACCACGCGCACGAAGCGCGGATGCGGAAGGAATATGAGATTCGCCCTAACTACGGCCACCTCTCTTCCATCACGTTTAGAAATATCGCCGGGGATGGCCGAATCTCGAAAATCGCATGGAACGGCGATGAGCTGCCGCCTGCGGCCATCAAACGCCGGATGGAGGAGTACATCATAACGGTGGACTTCCCGCACGCGTTACCGCGATGGAAGACATTCAGCGGCGTGCTCAGCTATCGTTGCGAGGATACATTCCCGGAGAAGAATGAGGGAATCGTGTACACCCCCGACTTTCCGACCGTCACCGCCTGCATCACGGTTACGTTTCCGCCTAATCGGAAGTGGCGCGACCCGGGCGCATCGAGGTTGGAGGGATCGGGCGAAAAGGCAATCAAGACGCCCCATGTCAGCGCAGACAAAAAGAGCATATCCATCACGCTGAAACGACCGAAGCCAGGTGAAGAATATGCTCTGTTTTGGGTTTGGTAAGTTGGGTTGAGGTTAGCCTCCGACGCGTGCCCACTCCGTCGCAAATCTATCCATTTGGCGTGTCTCCATGATCCGGTTCTCTAGCAACAGGTATGCCTTGGTTTAGGTTAGAGGTTGTACGTTGGTTATACGGCCAGCGCATCAAAAAGTCACGCGCTGAGATGAATATTTCGCGTCAAATGTTACATGTTTGGTGCCTTTGCGCCAAAGTTTACCGTTAGACGAGTCCGCTACCATCCGCCCCATGTCCGCAACCGCCGCTCTCCTCCAAAGCCTCGATGTCATCAGCGCCGAGACGGTAACGATGCTCACCGAACTCGATGCGGCGAAGCTGACGCCGCGAAGCGAAACGGCGCGTCCGCCGAGTGGGCGAAGGCACCCTGCACATAAACTCCTTCACCTGCACACAATGTCGGCTGGCGGAGGGGGTTTAGGTGCAAAGCCGGTTCGACCCTTAGGATGACCGGCCTACGACTTCGTACCCGTCACCCGCCGCCGCTTCGCGTGTAACCGGTCGATGAGCTTCGTCGTGGAGCGGATCTGTTCGAGGATCTTCTCCTCCAGGCCCGCGCCTTTCGCTTTGAAGCTCTTCGCTTTGCGGAAGACGACGCGGGCGCGTTCCTTCTGGCCGCTTTCGAGGAGGGCCATGCCGAGGTGCATGAGGTTCGTGGCGGTCGGGCCGAGATCGGCGGACTTGGTCAGGAAATCGACGGCGTTGGTGAAATCGCGGCGTTTGAAGTACACCCAGCCGAGCGCGGCCAGCGGGAACTGCTTCAACTCCTTCGGCGAATAGCGAAGCGCGAGCTGGGCGGATTCGAGCGCCTCGTCAAGGTTCTCTTCCATCTCCGCGAGGTTGTACGCCTTCTCGTAGTAGGCGATCGACTTGGCGTAGTTGGATGTGTAGTCGTGCAGCATCTCTTCGAGTGCGCGATTGGCGTCTTTGAAGTTTCCCTCGGCGCGAAGCGCTTCGACGAGCGTTGTGTACGCGGCGGCGGCGACGACGTCCGTCGGACGCTGACGCAACACACGTCGTGCTGCCGCAATCGCCTCGGTGTTCATCTCGAGGTGCGAGCAGAGCAACGCGTACGGCATCAGGATGCTGGCGTTCTCAGGATCGATGGCCGAGGCGCGGCGATAGTGGTCGAGCGCCTCGATGTAATTGCCCGACGTTGCCAACCCCTCCGCGTGCTTGAACTCGTCGGCGGCGGGACCTTCGAGCGGAATGTGGCCCGAGATGCCTTCGTAAATCTTGACGGCCTGCTGGTACTCGATCTTGTTCGGATTGAGCTCCAGCGCTTCCTGGAAGCAGTCGATCGCTTTGCGGTTCCAGTTGCGGTCGAGGTAGCAGAGGCCGAGGTGGTAGATCGCCTCTTCGTATTCAGGATCGAGTTTCAGCGCCGATTGGAACGACTTGATGGCGCGCTCGAGCTGGCCTTTGTCGTAGAAGATCGTACCGAGCAGGTAATGCGCCTGCGGAAGCTGCTCGATCTGGATCGCCTTCTCCAGGAACTTCTGCGCGCGCAGCAGCTTTCCTTTGCGCGCGTAGATCGCGCCGAGGGAAAAGTACGGGAGGAACGACTCCTGCGAAATCTGAATGGCGCGGCGCAGCCAGCGCTCGGCGCCTTTGAGATCCTGCCGCTCGTGCAGCAGCACGCCGTAGAAAACTGCGGCGTCGAAATGATCGGGCTGCACTTCGAGCGTGCGTTCCAGATAGTGCTTGGCGCGATCGAGATTGCCGTCGTTGAAGAACATCTCGCCGAGGAAGAACGAGAGCTCGTAGTTGTCGCGATCGAGTTTGAATGCTTCTTCGAGCGCTTTGATCCCGCGATCGGGATCGAATGCATCGATGGCCGATTCAGCCTCGGCCAGCAGCTGCAGGAAGCGCTCGCGCCGCTCGCCGCGGAAGAGCGACATGATGCGGTCTTTGCGCTCGGTGAAGCGCTGTTTCTTTTCGAGAGCGAGCATCTGCTCGCCCATCTTCGATTCCCACAGCTCGACCAGCTCGTCGGCGGAGACGACGTTCTTCCGTTCGAGCAGTTCCTTGACGGAGAGCAGACCCGTTTGATTGATGAAGATGGCGCGCTCATGTTTCTGCACGGCATCGACGACGCTGCGGATGGTCTCGGCGCTGCGCTTGACGATCTCTTCGAGGCCGGAGACGCGCTCGAGCAGATGCTCGTCGAGCGATACGTCACCTTCTTCGTCGTACTCTTCGACTTCGTCCTCTTCGAACGAGCTCACGCCCGAGAGCACGAGCAGCTTCGCCTGGCAGCGGAAGCAATACTCGCGCTCGTCGGCATTCAACGCACTACAGGTCTGACAGAGCATGTGTGCGCGATTAGAACACCGTGGAGGCTCTCCGTCATCCCCCTGCTTTACGGCTTGCGATAGTCGTAGAAACCGCGTCCGCTCTTGCGGCCAAGCCAACCCGCATCGACCATTTTCACGAGCAGCGGACAGGGGCGGTATTTCGGATCGCCGAAGCCATCTTCGAGCACGCGAAGAATGGCGAGACAAACATCGAGGCCGATGAAGTCGGCCAGCGTTAATGGTCCCATCGGATGGTTCATGCCGAGCTTCATGACGCCGTCGATTGACTCCGCCGTGGCCACGCCTTCGAACAGCGCGAAGATGGCTTCGTTGATCATCGGCATCAGCACGCGATTGGAGATGAAGCCGGGATAGTCGTTGACCTCGATGGCGGTCTTGCCCATCTGCTTCGACAGCTCGGCGACGCGCGCGTAGGTTTCGTCGCTGGTAGCGATGCCGCGGATGACTTCAACGAGCGTCATCACCGGCACGGGATTCATGAAGTGCATGCCGATGACTTTGTCGGGACGCTTCGTCGCCGCGGCGATCTTGGTGATCGAGATCGACGAGGTATTCGACGCGAGAATGCAATCGGTGGCGGTGATCGCATCGAGCTTCGCAAACAGCTCGGTCTTCGCGGCGGGGTTTTCGATGATCGCTTCGATGACGATGTCGGCGTCCGCGGCGGCGTTCACATCGCTCGTTGCGCGGATGCGGCCGAGGACCTGTTGCTTTTCGTCGGCGGTCATCTTTCCCTTGTCGACGCCGCGCTGCAGATTCGACGAAATCGTCGACATTCCGCGCTCCAGGAAGGCCTCAGCGACGTCGATGAGGGTGACGTCGAAGCCGGACGCCGCGGCGGTGTGCGCGATGCCGTTTCCCATCGTACCGGCGCCGATGACGACGATCTTTTTCATGGGACCTCCTTGAGAGGGAGTCGGGGGTCGGGGGTCGGAGAACGCTCGCTAGTTCGGCACCTCTTCGACTCCCCACCCCCGACTCCCCAAAAACCGCGGCGAACGCTATCACGTTGCAGCAGCACAAGAAGCGGGCGTAAGATCACCAGTCCAGAGATCGGTTGATGGCCCAAAAGTGCTTCATGTGTGGTGCGGCGATTGCGCGGGGGATCCTCTGCGAGAAGTGCGATAAGCCGCGCAAACCGAAGCAGGCCGCGGCGAAAACCGCGGCGCCTTCGCCGCCTCCCATGGCCTCAAAACCGGTTGGCGAAAGCACGGCAACACGGCGTTCCGGCGGAGCCGCGACCGCGGCTGCGCCGGCTCCGGAGCCCGAGCCGTTTCCGAAGGCTCCGTTGCTGCCGTTTCCGGTGGAGTCCGCGTCACCTGCGATCACCAGCGTCGCGAACGTGATCATTGCCGCGGGCGCGCCGGCGATCCTCCTCGGCGCCGACCGCGCGGTGAAGTTCGTCACCGACGAAGCGAAGAAGCTCTTCGGCGTGCCGCAATCCGATCTCTCGACGGTCAAGCAGATCGAAATGGAGTGCGGCGCGCGTATCGGTGAGCTTTCCGTCCCGACATCGATGGCGCTGCGCATCCGCAATCGCAACATCCTCTACACCCTCGTCCCGATTTCCGGCGGCGCGATGGGCGCGGTGCTGATGTTCCGCGAAGCCGATCCGATGAATCCGGCGCACGCGTCGTTCGTGTCCTTCGTGCGCGAGACGGTCTTCACGCCGTTGCGGTCGTTGCGCGAGTCGGTGCTGGCATCATCCCGTTCGCGGCAACGCGATCCGCTGCTCGAGGATTGGGCGGCGACGATCGATCAGATTCTGTCGTCGCTGGAGATGGCTCCCGAAGTCGAAGAGCCGCCGCCGGCCGCGCGGACGCCGCGAGTCGTCGATCTCATTCATTCGGTCGCCAATCGTTTCGGCCCGTTCGCCGATCTGAAAAATATCCAGCTGCAGATCGACGTCCCGGAGCTCGAAGAACGCTTCAAGGACCACGACCAGCTCGTCGACGCCCTCGGCATCCTGATGGACAACTCGCTGCACTACGTTCCTCCAAGCGGACAGGTGGTGGTCGGCGTCCGCTGGATGGAGCACAAAGGCAAGCCGCTGCTGCTCTTCTTCGTGATGGACAACGGCCCGGTCGTCCCTGAACCGCTGCGCCAGGCGATCTTCGAAACGGGCTTCGTCTGGAACCCGCAATCGTCCGAACGCACGGGCCGCAGCTTGTTCAAAGTGCGCGAGTTCGCGGTGTCGCACGCCGGTTCCGTGTGGGTGGAGTCGAAGACGGGGAAGGCGTGCACGTTCTTCCTGCGCGTGCGGCCCGATGGCGCGCGGTAGTTCGCGCTACTTGAACCAGCCCGACAACCGTTCGAACATCACCGGGTTCGTGCGTTTGAATCCGTCGCCGCCGCCGCTGAAGCCGAGGAGGATGGCGATGAGGATCGAGTAGCAGGCCAATGCGGCGATGATTGCGCGCAGCGGGGCGATGCGAATCGTCGTCGTGCGAAGCGATGTCACGATCGTTTCGATGCACACCACGCTCGCCACGCTCATCAGCATCATGAAATCGAGCGAGTAGCGGGCCACGATCCACCAGCAGGTCGAGAGGCCGAGCAGGATCAGCCATGCGCCGCACATCACCTGCAGTGCCGTGCGCGTGACGGGATCTTTGGGACCGCGCATCAGCGCGATGAGAGCGGCGATCAGCGTCCCGAGCAGCAGCAGTGGAGCGATCGGGGCGATGCCGACGATCTGTTCCGTCACCCCGTTCGGCGTCGGCCACGCCACAGCGCGATCGAGACGCGCCGGGTTCGCATCGATGAACGGAAATTTGCTGTGGATGTGCAACGGCGCGAAGACGTAGTGCTGCACGTTGTTGCCGAGGCGCCCCAGTTCCGGAAACGTGCAGAGGCTGCAAACCTTCTGGTCGGCCATATCGACGTGCGTCAGCTGATACCGGATGCCGAATTCGAGGGGATTGCCGAAACGGGCGGCGTTGTACCAGAGCATGGCGATGGCCACGATTGCCAGCGGCGCGAGCACAGCGATGACCGTTTTTCTCGTCCACTTCATCGCGAACGCGGCGACCGGCAGCAGCACGCCGAGGTTCGGTCGCGCGGCGATCGAAAGCGCAAGCCAGATGCTCATCCACGCCGCGCGGCCGGGCGTCGGAGATTCGTTGTAGCGCAACAACGCGCGCGCCCACATCGCGGTCATGGCCATTCCGCAGAGGATGGCGATCTCGTACATGTGCACGACCACCAGAACGAACATGATCACGTTGCCGAGGCCGATGAAGAGGACCCATAGCGGGAAGGGGATGTTGAACGTACGGCCGGCGAGCGCGCGGCGCGTGAATGCGATCGACGCCAGAAACGCCCATGCGGTGAAGAAGAGCGCGACGAATGAATCGGGCGGATAGCCGCGCCGCAAAATCCGCAGCGGCATGTAGCCGAGGATCGCGGGCAGTGGCGATGAATAGAGGTAGTACTTTCCGTTGAGATAGCTCGCATCCCACTCGTAGTGAATGCCTTGGCGCGCCTTCGGATCGTACGGATACGGCAGCGCATCAAGCTTCGGATTGACCCATTTCTCCAGATTGAGCTGCCCCTGGAAAAATCCCTGCGCGAGACTGGCGTAATTCGATTCCTGCCACGACCCGAGACGCCGGAAGTCGAACCTGCCGTCACCTGCGAAGAATGCGTAGACGGCGAGGACGAAGAGGATGCTCAGCACGAGCGGCAGCGACCGAACAATCCGCCTCAAACGATCGCCGCTTTCAGACACTCGCGGAGGATACACGGGCAGCTAGAAGTTGACGTCACGGCCGGGATCTGGTGAGTGGACGGCGTCGTGATCTGCTTAATCTGCGTACATCTGCGTCAATCTGCGGATAAAACCTCATCCGCAGATTACGCAGATTTCCGCAGATGGAGACCAATCAGGTTATCGATCGCCCACGCCCCCGGCCCTTGCGCAGCGATGTAGAGAAAGAGCCAGCAGAAGAACAGCGCGATCTCGCCGCCGTTCATGTTTGGCCAGAAGCCGTTGCGGGCATGGCCGAGGAAGTAGGCGAAGGCCATCAGACCGCTGGCGAGGAACGCGGTACTGCGCGTGAAGAGGCCGATGGCGATCAGGATGCCGCCCACGAACTCGATTGGGCCGGCGGTCCAGATCAATCCCTTCGGAACTCCGGGCGGCATCCCGCCGAAGACGTTGAAGAGCTTCTGTGCGCCGTGGCAGGCGAAGAGGACTCCGGTGAGGAATCGGAAGGCGCCGAGAATTCTCGGCGCTTGGGCGTGAAATCGATCGATTGCGTTCATGATCTCGCCTTCAGCAGATACGCGGCCAGTTGGTCGATCGTGTCGGTGAAGCCGCCCTGCATGCTAGTCCACGCTGCAAGACGAGACGGGTTCACGCGGAGACGCGGAGGGGCGGAGAGAAGCGAGATAGGGTAGGGATTCGGGCTCCTTCCTCCTCTCCTAACGGTTAGAGGGAGGAGTCCGCATGAAATCCCGATCGAGTCTCGTCGCTATCTGTCTGCTCGTCGCGTTCACGACCACGCAATCCGCCAGCGCGTTTTACGAAGACCTCTGTCTGCCGCGCCCCAACGCGAAGGGCAAGCTTTCGTGGTGCCTGAATCCGACCTGCGCGCAACCGCCGCAGCCGAACACCGCCTGTCCGCAGCAGATCATCGACTTCGGGACGGTGATGCCCGGCCGCAGCATGGTCCACGCCGATTCCACCTACTTCATCGCCCTCGCCCTCGGATACCGCAGCGACGTCGCCTACTGGATCGCCGCATACAACGAGGTGACGGACTACGCGCAGTACGTCCCCATCGATCAGTGCGGCATTCAGGCCGCAAATCAGAACGCGATCGCCGCGGGGAAGACGCTGCAGCTGACGCCGAACAGCGGCCGCAACTTCATCACTGCGAACCTCAACGGATTCCAGCGCACGAATGTGCTCACCGACGGTCCGCTCGATCACTACACGGTCCCGTTCTCGCCGAACGGTCAGGGCACCGACGTCCACGGCGCGGGCGGCGTGCAGGCGCTTTATCCGCTGCACTACCCGACGCCCGGCTATCCGAAGAACATCGACGACACGTTTCAGAAGACGCTCGCCAATCTGCGGCAGTGGGCGATGCTGAAGTCGAGCGATGCCGGTCTGCTCTGCGCCGTCGGTCTCGTCGATCCGAGCGGCACGAACTGCATCACCGGCGCGACGATCAGCGGCATCGTGCCGATGCTGCTGCCGCAGAACGTTCCGGCCGGCGCGAATCCCGCCAATGCGCCGGTGCAGATCAATATCTCCACCGGACAGAAGGTGCTGGACATCACCAACGGCGTCACGACGTACTACCCGGCGCTGCAGTCGTGGCTCGACGACAGATCGCGCACCACCGGAACGCTGTGGAAGTCGCCGACGCCAACGCCCGTCCCGGTGCAGCTCGCGCGCATCGGCATCTATCTGCACGTGCTGCAGGACACGTCGTCGCACGCGACCTACTGCGGCGACGACGCGCCGACACCGCCCGGCGGCGGCGATCCCGGCACGTTCATGTACCGGTCGAAGGACGCCTATCTGCTGTCGTTCGGCAACTCGTGCGCGACAAGTCCGCACCTCGCGGGACACATCCAGGAAACCGGCACGGGCGACGCCGCGCTGCCGTTGCGCGATTACGTCGCGCTCAACAACACCGTCGATGAGTTGATCATGTTTGGCAACAGCGTCGCGCTTGCGAATGGATGGATCGCTAATCCCGAGCTGCTTCCTCCGGATGTCGTCGGCGGCAGAAGCGAGCAGGGACCGAGCGCAGCTGATCTGAAAACGACGCTGATCGGCACGATCGTGAAGGGCACCGCGTACAGCCGCGCCGAGGAGTACAAATCGGGCGTGGTGACGCTGCAGTTGCAGAAGCCGAATTCGCGCGAGCGCCTGACCGCGATGAACAAGGCGCTGGCCGATTACGGCGAGATCGTGCGCAAGCGCTCCCCGCATCCGGAGACGTTCGTACCGTTCGAGCACATGCCCGGCAACTCGGCGGACCCGCTCGACGAGAGCGTCTGCTGGAAGCCGCTGCCGTCGAAACCCGCGGGCACGATGTAGAGCGGCGTCGCTACTGCGCGCTGCCGCGTCGCATCGGGACGGCGGAGTTTTTCCACGCCGACCACCAGAGGTCGCGCAACAGCGACGCGCCCGCAGCGAGGCGTTCCGCGGCGAACGTCTTCGCCTCGGGCGTCGGACTGCGGAACATGTCGAAGCCGCCCGTCTTGTCTATCTGGTAGACCCGTTCGACCAGCGTGTTCGACTGGCGAATGAAGCCGATCGCGGTCTCGAAGTAGTCGGTGCGCAGCTGCGGCGATGTCATCTTAGCCACGATGTCGTTCGTGCTGATCGTGTGCGTCACGAAATCGGTTTCGAAGCGCGCGTGGATCTGGCAATCGTTCGCATAGCCGTTCGGATTCGGCGTGATCCAGCCGTTGTAATTGATCGTGTCGTGCAACGGCTGCGCGGCGTCCGCGACGAAGTGGCCGAGAATGCCGGAGTCGCGAATGATGTCGCGTTCGATGAACTCGCGGTCGACCGAGCCGGCAGGCGCGGCGCGCCACAGCCGCCATTCGACCGTGAGCTGTTCGCACATCTCCGCGATGCGCCACGGAAGAAATCCGCTGTCGGTGTTGCGGATGCCGTAGCGCCGCAACGTTCCCGACGTCGTGAGCAGCGCGACGAACGAATACCGGTCACGCGGCAATTGCAGCGACGCGATGTACTCGTAATTCATCACATGATCGGGCGAATTCGACGCCTCCAGCGCCGGACCGCCGCCGCGCCAGCGATCGGGATCAGGTCCCAGCCAGATCAGCTGCGGAAATTGCCGATAGAAAAACTGCGGCATGTCGTTCGGCAGCCCGAACGTGGCCGCCTCGTTCGACATGAGATGTCCGGCCTGGCCCCAGGCGAAGACGTCGGCGGCGGAGAGACAGAGCACGATTGCAAGAGCGATTCGTTTCAAGAGGGCGCGCATTGTAGCGAGCAGAAAGCGAATGTTGAATGAAAGTGCGAGTCAGAAGAGAAGTCGCTCGTCTCTCATTCAACATTCAGCTTTTAAGGACAGCAGCACTCACCAGCGCCTGGACCCAAAACGAAAACGGCCCCGCGTGTCGCGGAGCCGCAAATCCCATGGTCGGGGCAAGAGGATTTGAACCTCCGACCTCACGGTCCCGAACCGTGCGCTCTAACCAGGCTGAGCTATGCCCCGGGGAGTGGACGCGCCAGACACGGCGCAAAAGAGACGCGGATTCTAGGGGAACCGCGCAGCCGGGTCAAACCGGCCTCCCCCGATGTTCATTCCGTCAGAACCGCCACGCGATTCCGCCCGAAACGATCAGCGGCCGCACGTTCATCTGCACCGCTGACGTCGTCCCGACAAAGCTCGCCGACGACTTCGTTTCCACCGGGATGTAGCGCGCATCGCCATAGATGCCGAAGCGTTTCGACAGGTTGACTTCGAGGCCGCCATCGACCACGAGTCCCGTCGGATCCTTGAAATGAATGCCTGTGGACGAGCTGGTGACGGAGTGATTCACATCGCGCAGGATCACGTGCGCGATTCCTGCGCCGAGGTAGGGGCGGATCGTGCCGTGCTCGGAGAGATGCCATTGCAGGATCGCCGAGATCGGAAAAATCTGTGCGCGCCCGAGGTCGGATGTGGCGATGAAATCGGTTCCGACTATGCGCACGCGCAGCCGCGACTCCAGCGCCGCCGCCTTCATTTCGACCGAGACGCGATCACTCAGAAAAAAATTGAGTCCGACACCAGCGCCGCCGCCGGTACCGAATTGCGGATCGAATCGCACACCCGGCGTGAACGCTTCGTTGTGCCCCGTGCGCCGAGCTCCCTCGGCGTCGATCAGGAAATCGATCCTCCGTTGTGCGACCAGCGGCGCGGCAACGACAAGTGTGAGAAGCACGATCGTCAGCTTGTACATAGCGGTGACAACCGAGCAAGAACCGTGCGCCCGCGTCCGCCGCGCGGAATCCCGGCCTCTCGCGGCCTCGTTTGCACCCGGGAAGGAGCTTCAATGCCCAAGCATTTCCTAGCGCTACTCATCCTTGCCGCCGCGCCGCTTCTCGCGCAGCAGCCGCAGCAGAATTCACAACCATTCGGCGAGAAGGTCGACGTCAATCTCGTGCAGCTCGACGCGATCGTGACCGACTCGCGCGGCAACCAGATGCTCGGCCTCGACAAAGACGACTTCATCGTCCGCGAGAATGGCCAGCAGCAGACGGTCGACACAGTCGACTACTTCACGAATCGCCGCCTCATCACCGAACCCGAGGCCGCGGCGAAGTTCAAAGTCGAGCGCTTACACGACGATCGCTATCTGATCTTCTTCTTCGACAAAATCACCGCGGACATGGGATCGCAGGCCGAGATGATCCGTGCCCGCAGTGACGCCATGCGCTTCCTCGAAGATCATCTTCGCGCCGAAGACAAGGTCGCGGTCGTCGGTCACGATGTGAGGCTGAAGGTCTACACCGATTTCACGTCGGACAAAGCGCAGATCCGCCGCGCGATGAACGACGCGACAAGGTACGGCCTCGGCATCCGCACGAAGAATGCCGCGAGCACCGGCCCGTCGCTCCTGCGCAACATGGACCTCGACCGGATGATGAATGGCACCGGCTACGTCTACGAGGCGCTCGACCTCCTCGGCGATGCGCTTCGCCCGATCCGCGCGCGCAAAGACGTGATCCTGTTCTCGAACGGCATCGTCGGCCCGGACGAGGATGTGCGCGGCGGTGTCGTCCTCAATCGCAGCCGCTACTACGAACCGATGATCGAATCGCTCAACAGCGCCGACGTGACGCTGTATCCGATCTCGCTCCAGAACGGCATGGATGTGCCGGAGTTCGTGCACCAGAATCTCGCGTCGATGGCCAGCGATACGAACGGCCAGTATTTCCGTCTGCACACGAGCTACATCTCGCCGCTCAATCAGATCGAGAAGAAGACGGCCGGCTACTACCTGATCAGCTACTACACAAAGAAGCGTCCCGGCGAACACGGATTCCAGAAGGTGGACGTGGCGCTGCGCAATCCGGAGTTCAAGGTCAGCGCGAGGTCGGGATATTCATACGGGGAGTGAGCGTAGCGCCGGCGGCTCGCCGGCTGGAGCTACGTTACGCCTTGAACCGCACGTGCTCGCCCGGCGAAAGCTGGGCGAGCTTCCACAGATCGGTCGAGATCACAGTCGCCGGTTGCAGATAGCCGCCGGTGACGGGATGGTCCGGGCCCATCGCCACAAGCGTTCCGTCGGGATGCCATTGCAGCGTTCCGAATTGCATCCCGCACGACGGCAATTCGCGCGGCGCGTCGCCGGCTGGACCTCGACAGCGAAACCGAATCCCGACACGATTCAACTCCGCCGTCACTTCCCACTCCTCGGGTAGCGGCGGCGAATCGTGCGGTCCGGCGATGATACGGATTTCCCTGGGAGCGCGGGCGTCTCGCCCGCTGGCAAACGGGATTCTGCCAAGAACGGCGGGCGAGACGCCCGCGCTCCCAGGCTCGCGCAACGACATCTTCGCCCGCACAACCGCCGGCGCCTCGGCGTAGCGCGAGCGCATCTCATCGACGCCGCCTTCGATGGCGAAGTAGCCACGCAATCCGCCATGAAAGCGCCCGAGGTTCAGCTCCTCGCCTGGCAGGAGCATGAACGTCTGCACGTTGCCGCTTCCATCGCAAAACGCCGCGCGGCGCGGCGTCGCGAAGCGCAGCCGCGGCGCGACGAGCACGCACTCGAGCAGCGGCGCGTTATCGACGTTGCCGACAGCGCGATTTGCGAGCGCCGCTGCGAATGCGTCGAACGGTCCGCCAGGAGAGACGCCGCGATCCGCGCGTTTCCAATCGCGCGCGCCGACGATCGTCGTGAGTTGTCCCGGCGCGATGACCTCGGCGACGACTTCGCCGGTCGCTTCGAAATGCGACGACGGTTGTTCGTCGAAGTGCGAGATCGACGCCGGACGAATCTCGATCACATCGCCCGGCGCAAAACGATTCGGCGGCTCCGCATTCGGATTCCACAGCGTCGCATTCGTGCGCCCGAGGATGTTCCAGCCGCCGGGCGAATCGACGGGATAGAAGCCGGCCATGACTCCGGCGATCGCGAAACTCCCGCGCGGGACGACGTTCCGCGACCGCGTGCGGCGCGGCATCCGCCACGCCTCCGGCCACCCTTCGAGATAGGCGAAGCCGGCGCGAAACCCGAGGTAGCGCGCGGTGAGTCGCAGCGACGGAATCGTTTGCAGGAAGGCCTCGCGCGTGATGTTTGCGTGCGCGAGAAACTCAGCGAGATCGGGACCGGAGAAATCGACGTCGATGACCTGCGTGCGCGGTTCAAACGCGGCGAGCGGCACATCATCGAAATCGATCGACGGCTCGCCGTCGAAAATCACATACAACGACTGCTGCCCAACGATGCACGCAACGACATTCGCTCGCGCCCGCAACGCCGCCGCGCGCGCGTGCAACTCGGCCGCGGCAACATCGGCAGCGAACTCGGCCAGTAGCCCTCGGTCGCCCGCGCGCGTCACTTTCGGCTGCATATCGGCTGATGGTAACGTGCCGCTCCACATGACCGACCAGCACGTTCACACCGAAAGCTGCAATCACAGTTCGCTCCTCAAAGACATCGCACATCAGGCCATGATCGACCGCGGCCTGCAGCCGGACTTTCCGCCCGAGGCGCAGAAGCAAGCCGAGTCGATCTCCGGCACCGCGACTGACACCGACGCGACGATCAAGGATTTGCGCGATCTTCTCTGGTGCTCGATCGACAACGACGACTCGCGCGATCTCGATCAGCTCACGGTCGCCGAGGACCTCGGCGGAGGCAACGTGCGCGCGATGGTGGCGGTGGCGGACGTCGATGCGCTCGTCAAAAAAGGCACGCCCATCGACGATCACGCGCGCCAGAACACGACCTCGGTCTACACGGCCGCGCAGATTTTCCCGATGCTGCCGGAGAAGCTGTCGACCGGTCTGACGTCGCTCAACGAGCACGAGGAGCGCATCGCGGTCGTGATGGACATGGTCATCGCGTCTGACGGATCGGTCACAAAGGGCGACGTGTATCGCGCGCGCGTCCACAACAAGGCGCAGCTTGCGTACAACGCCGTCGGCATGTGGCTCGAAGGCAAAGGCGAGATGCCGGCGAAGGTGAAGGCGGTGCCGGGCCTCGCCGAAAATCTGAAAATTCAGGACGGCGTCGCCGACAAGATGCGCGAGCTGCGGCACGAACACGGCGCGCTCGACCTCGATACGATCGAGGCGCGCGCGGTGATGAAGGATGGACACGTCGTCGATCTTCAGGTCGAGGCGCGCAACAACGCCAAGAACCTGATCGAAGACTTCATGATCGCCGCGAACGGCGTCAGCGCGCGCTTTCTGGCGTCGAAAGATTTCGCCAGTTTGCGCCGAGTGGTCCGCTCGCCGGAGCGTTGGGACCGCATCGAGGCGATCGCGGAAACGTTCGGCGAGAAGCTGCCGTCTGATCCCGACTCGCAGGCGCTCGAAGAGTTTCTCGTTCGCCGCCGCAAGGCCGATCCTCTTCGCTTTCCCGACCTCTCACTCGCCATCGTCAAAGCGATGGGCGCGGGTGAGTACGTCGTCGAGCAGCCGGGCCAAACGTCGATCGGTCACTTCGGACTCGCCGTCAAGGACTACTCGCATTCAACCGCGCCGAATCGCCGCTTCCCCGATCTCATCACGCATCGCCTGATCAAAGCCGCACTCGCCGGCGCGAAAACGCCGTACACGAACGACGAGCTGACCGCGCTGGCGACGCATTGCACCGAGGCCGAGGATGCGGCGAACAAGGTGGAGCGCCAGGTGCGCAAGTCCGCAGCGGCGTGCATCCTCCAGGACCGCATCGGTCAGCGCTTCGACGGCATCGTCACCGGCGCCTCGGAAAAGGGAACGTGGGTCCGCATCTTCCATCCGCCGGTCGAAGGCAAAGTCGTCCACGGCTCCCATGGCATTGACGTCGGCGACAAGGTCAACGTGAAGCTCGTCGACGTGAACGTGGAGCGTGGATTTATCGACTTCGTGCGGTAGCGGCGCGCGCCAGAAGAAACAGCGACGGAGCGATCACGTGCATCAGCAGGCGATCGGCGGTGACGGCGATCAACTCTGATGGCACCCACGCCGTCGTGAGGTAAATCGCCGTATAGACCGCCAACATCGAGCCGATGACGGCGATGGAAAGCCATGCCGCACGACGATCGATTCGCGCCGCAATGATCGCGGCGACGATTACCGCGACCCAGAAAATGCCCCAGTGCGGCCTCAGCAGCATGTGCCGCGGAAACGCGGCGAGACCGATGCGGTGCAGTTTATCGGGGATGGTCAGGAGCACTCGTACAACATCTTCCTGATCGCCGACCGGAATGCGCCATCGCCAGACCAGGAGCGCCGCGGCCGCGACGGACGTGATGATCGCCGGCATCGTGATCCGTTTGCGATAGACGAATGCACCGATGGCGAGGAAGACGAGCGCGAACGGCAGCCCTTCCCTTTTCGTGAGCACGAGGAACGCGAGCCAGAGGCCGAAGCGGAGCGCGCTTTTTCGCGCTTCGGCGTCGAGCAGTTCGAAAAACGCGCCGGCGGCGAATGCGGCGATGGCGAGATCGTTGTACGCCGACAGCGCGCCGCCTTCCGGCTCGACGGCGAACTGCGGAATCCAGACGAGGATCGCCGCGCACCACGCGCCGGCAGCCGGCGATACCAGCCGGCCGATTCGCTCGCGCACGAGCAGCGCCAGCGCGGCGAGGATGCCGAGGTATAGCCAGGACAGATTGCGGTCATCGAGGCTGTGCGCGAGGCTGAGAATCACCGCGCCGTCGAGCGGAATCAGGATCGGATATTGATTGCGCGGATCGAGCGTGCCGCCGTGAAAAAACGGACCGTCGATGCTGCGCTCGTGCGCGATCCCTTTCGCTTTCAGCACCCAGAACGCGCGGCCGTCGAAATCGTTCAGCGGCGTGATCGCAGCCGCGAATGTCAGCGCGGCGAGCGGAATGATCATGAGGATTGTTGGGAGTGGGGAGTGGGGGGTGGGGAGTGGCAGAGCCTTCTTCTTGATTTCCCACACCCCACACCCAACTCCCCACACCCCGAGCACCACCATCGCGATCACCAGCGGCACGTGAATAACGCCGGCGACGAACAGCACCGCCCCTGTGATGCCGAGGCCGAACAGGAATGCTTCGCCGAGGTTTCGCCGGCCGAAAGTCCAGCCGACGAGCGGGAAGAGGACGACCGTGACGATGAATCCGATCATTGCGGCCACAGAAAATCGGTGCGGCCGTTCAGCTCGCGCGTGGTGACGAACGCGTAGACGTCGCCGCTGACGACCGGCAGTGACGCGATCGGCTTCGACATGGATGCATGCGGATCGAAAGAAATCGATTCGCCGTTCAGGATCGCGGTGGCACGGGTGTCTTTCGGATTGATGATGAACACCTTCGTATCGCGATAGAGCGTCCCGGGCGCGATCGCAGTCGCTTCCGAAGCGTTCGGCAGCAACGTCGCGTCGCCGCGTCCGCGGTTGGCAAAGTAGAACGCGCCCCGCAACGGCTGCGATGACTCCACGCGCATCCAGCCGACGCTCATGATCCCGAAGAGTTGGTAGACGAAGTCGTAGTACGCGGCCGTGGCGTGCGCCGGAATCGTGATCGTTCGCACCAATCCTTTTGGCCAGAACGTCGCGCGCACCTCGGCGGGCGTAGCGTTGGGATTCGCGAGCGTCCCTTCGATGAGGAACGTATCGGGTGATGGACCATCGACCGACGACGCCAGCGGCAGGATGAAGGTGGTCCGGGGATCGCTGAGCTTCGGCATCGTCACGACGCGATGCCCGGTACGAAGATCGCGATCGCGGAGGATGTCGTACTCCGTCTTCTCCGCGTGCGATGCATTCACTGCGACGATGACATTCGGCCGCGTCGGATCGGGCGCCGCGTTGCGATACGCGTTCCGTCCGGCGAAGAGCCGCGTGCGGATCGGGTAGAGGTAGTAGTTCGCGAAGATTGCTGCGTCGAGATCGCGAGGAGGCGCGATCAGTGCGATCTGCTCTTTCTTCGGTAACTCGTGGCGAAGTTTTTCGATCGACGCGTACCACGGACCCATCTGCCGCGCGCGCCGCGCTTCATACGTCAGCGGCAGTAGCGTCCGCGCGTTGTTCACGATCGCGATGAGCCGCGGCAGCGTCGGTGCGGCGAGCGACAAGAACAGCAGCGCGGCGGCGATCCGCGTCAACCAGCGGCCGCTCATCCTTCGCCGACCGAGATCACCTGATTGTTCGCCCCGAGCGTGATGATGCGCGGCCTGTGCGCCAGCGTCTGCCCTTCGTGAAACGTGGAGAAGGCCATGATGCTGATGGTGTCGCCGACCCGCACGGGCGAGCGCGTGCCGGAGTGTACGGCCACCTCGCCGCTCCCCTCCGCCGCCGGCTCGATCCACGTCCAGAACCGTTCACCGGTCGCCACATTGATCACGTTCACTTCCTCGAACGGCAACACCTCGGCCGCGCGCAGCACAAACGCATCAACGCGTAGCGCGACCGGCCACAGCGTCGCCGCGCTGGTGACGACGGCGTTCTGAATGACGGCGTGGAGAAGCGTCCGCATGTGCTTTAAAAGTCTACCCTGCGCGTCGCGAAGCGAGGCGTCAGGGTCTCCGGTGATATCGCCCTGCTCACAGTTTGTAAGGAACTGTGGCGCCCGTTTCGTGCGAAGCACTATGGAGTGCGGTGGAAGGCCACCGCTTTGGGAGGCGGTGGAATCGTTGATGATGCGCAGCGTGTGATGCTTGCGCCGTCTTCGCAATGGTCGCGCTCCCCCTCCCTCCCAAAGCGGTGGCTCGGTCGCCACCGCACTCCAAAGCTTCGCGAAGTGTGCCGCGGGTCGCGCCAGCATCGGAACGTCGCGACTCAGGAAGGTCTGACGCGTACGTTATCAATCAACCGCGTGCGTCCGATCCGCACCGCACCTGCGAGAAGAACGTCTCTACGAAAATCGTCCGGTGGCAAAAACGTCTTCGGATCGACGACGGCGAGGTAGTCGACGTCGATGCCCGGCGTTTCAGCGATCATCCGCTGCATCAACGTCTCGACCGCAGCGACGTGGTGAACGCCGTGCGTGATCGCTTCCTCCCCCGCCCGCAACGTGCGATGCAGCGTCGGCGCGAGTTTCCTCTCCTCGGCGGACAGATAGCTGTTGCGCGATGACCGCGCCAGTCCGTCGTGCTCGCGCGCGGTTTCGGCGAAGACGAGTTTCACCGGGACGTCGAGATCGCGAACCGTGCGCTCGATGACCGCGCACTGCTGCGCATCCTTTCGTCCGAAGACGGCCAGGTCGGGCTGGACGATGTTGAACAATTTCAGGACGACCGTCGCGACACCATCGAAGTGTCCCGGCCTGCGCACCCCTTCCAGCGGCTTCGCAACGGCTCCGACGGAAACCGTGGTCTGCGCGCCGGGCGGATACATGACATCGACGGAAGGCAGAAAAAGGAGGTCGACGTTCTTCGATTCGAGCAGTTGCCGATCGCGCGCTTCGTCGCGTGGATAGCTCGCTAGATCTTCATTCGGTCCGAACTGTTTGGGATTGACGAAGATCGAGATGGCGATGAATTTCGCGCCGGCCTCGCGCGCGGCGTCGATCAGAGAGAGGTGGCCTTCGTGGAGAAATCCCATCGTCGGGATGAAGCCGATGCGCGCACCGTGAGGTCTGGCGGCGCGGACTTCTTCGATCGTCGCGGCGACGATCATCGCGCGACTCCTGGGAGCGCGGGCGTCTCTCCCGAATTTTTCGTGCGACTTGCGAAAGAGGACGGCGGGCGGGACGCCCGCGTTCCCAGGTCACCTCTCATTGCGCCTTCGGCATCTCGATGACGACGCCCTCTCCGTACAACGCGCGCAACTCATCCGCGCTCGCGGCGTGGAACGATTCCTTCGCATCGTCCGGGAACGAACCGTCGCGAACATCCGCGAGGTAGTGCTCGATCGCGAGCCGCATCTCCTCGCCGAGGTTTGCGTAGCGGCGGACGAATTTCGGAGTGTGTCCGTCGTAGAGGCCGAGGAGATCGTGGAAGACGAGGACCTGTCCATCGCAGGCAGGACCGGCGCCGATGCCGATCGTGGGGACGGATACCCGCTCGGTGATCATCGCCGCGAGCTCGGACGGAACGCACTCGAGCACGATCGCGAAACAGCCGGCATGGTCAAGCGCCTGCGCTTCGTCGACGAGGCGGTGGGCGTCGTCGAGATTTTTCCCTTGCAGCTTGAATCCACCCAAGGCGTTGACCGACTGCGGCGTCAGTCCGATGTGACCCATCACCGGGATCTCCGCATCGAGGATCGCTTCGATCACGCGGATTCGCGACGGTTTGCCGCCTTCGACTTTGACCGCATGCGCGCCGGCCTGGATGAAATGCCCGGCGTTGCGGACCGACTCCTCCACCGACACGTGGTACGAGAGATACGGCATGTCGCCGACGACCAGCGCATGCGCCGCGCCGCGGACGGCAGCGCGCGTGTGGTGGAGCATGTCGTCGACGGTGACGCTGAGCGTGTCGGGGTAGCCGAGAACCACCATGCCGAGGGAGTCGCCGACCAGGATGATGTCGCTGCCGGCGGCGTCCGCCACCTTCGCGCTCGGGTAGTCGTACGCGGTGATCATCCCGATGCGTTTCACGCCCTTCATGGCGCGGACGGCGGGGACGGTGATTCGTTTGCTGTCCATCTCTCCTCCTCGGCCGAGAGAGGAGAGTGATCGGTGGATCAGTAGATTAGTGGATCAGTAGATTAGTGGATTAGGAAGACGTTCCCGAACCACCATCGACTGATCTACTAATCCACTAATCGACGAATCCACTGCTTCCCGTCTCGGTCCGTCTACTCAGGATCCAAGCGGTACGTAGTACTGCGTTCCCTTCTTTGCATTTGCGATCTGCTCGATGAGCTGATCGAAATGCTCGGGCGTGTTGACGAAATCGATCTCGTTCGTGTTCACGACCAGCAATGGCGTCTCGTCGTACCGGTAAAAGTAGTGCGAGTACGCCTCGCTGAGCTCTTGCAAATATTGTGGCGAGATCGACTTCTCGTACGCCCGTCCGCGCTTCTTCACGCGTCTGGTCAGTGTATCAAGCGACGCCTGCAGATAGATGATGAGGTCCGGCTTCGGCACACTCTCGCGCAGCATCTCGTACAGCCGGTTGTAGATCATCAGCTCCGAATCTTCGAGCGTCATGTACGCGAAGATCTTGTCTTTCGGAAAGGAGTAGTCGGCCAGGATCAGCTCCGTGAAAAGGTCGCGCTGCCCGATCGTCCGCTGCTGGTCGTAGCGCGAGAGCAGGAAGAAGAGCTGGCAACGAAACGCCGCGCCGCGCTTGTCTTTGTAGAACTCGGCCAAGAACGGGTTGTCGACATCCTCGAGGATCTTCGTCCCACGGAACCGCTTCGCCAGCAGGTTTACCAGCGAGGTTTTTCCGACGCCGATCGGCCCTTCGACGGCGATATGACGGAACGGCAGCGGCGGCACGGTGGGAAGGATAACTGAAGGGTGAAGGGTGAAGAGTGAAAGGTAAGAGCGAAGTTCTCTCGTCTTTCACTCTTCACCCTTCACTCTTCACCCTTGTGATATGTACCCGCCCCCATGCTCGCCCTCGAAGACTACCGTTTGAACAATGGACTCCGCGTCGTTCTCAACGAAGATCATTCCGCGCCGCTCGTCGCCGTCAACCTCTGGTACCACGTCGGCTCGAAAAACGAGCGGCCCGGACGAACCGGGTTCGCGCATCTTTTCGAGCACATGCTCTTTTCCGGCTCGGAGCACGTCGGCAACAACGAGCACTTCCGCTACGTGCAATCTGTCGGCGGCGTTCTGAATGGGACGACGTTCTTCGATCGGACGAATTACTTCGAGACGCTGCCGTCGAACTACCTCGCGCTCGGCCTCTGGCTCGAATCCGATCGCATGGGCTACTTCCTCCCCGCGCTGACGCAGGAGAAGTTGGACATCCAGCGCGAGGTGGTGAAGGAAGAGCGCCGGCAGCGCTACGACAACGTTCCGTACGGCACCGCGTTCGAGCGGCTGCTGCATCTCGCCTACGATCCCGATTACTCGTACCACTGGCCCACCATCGGCTCGATGGAAGACCTCGGCGCGGCCTCGCTCGACGATATCCGCGAGTTCTTCGCCACCTGGTATCGCCCCGACAACGCCACGCTGACGCTGATCGGCGATTTCAATCCCGACGAGGCGAAGCGTTTGGTCGACCAATACTTCTCACCGCTTCCGGCGGGCGGTTCGTTTCCGAAGTTTGATCTCGAACGTCGTCCGCTGAATGGTGAGCGCCGCGAAGTTTTCCCGTCGCCCGTCCAGCTCCCGCGCGTCTACCGGCTGTACCACTTTCCGAAGATGGGCCACCCCGACTGGATCGCCGCCGATCTGCTCAGCTCCGTCCTCAGCGGCGACAAAGCGAGCCGGCTGGAGAAGGCGCTCGTCCTCGAGCAGCAGATCGCGACCGACGTCGCTGCGTACGTGCTGCCAACCGAGGCCACCGGCATTTTCATGATGCAGGCGACGGCGAATGAGAACGTGCCGATCGAGGACGTCGAGCACGCCATCGACGCGGAGATCGCGCGCATCGCCAGCGACGGCGTCACCGCCGACGAGCTCACGCGCGCGAAGAACCGCGCCGAGGTCGAGTACGCGCATCAGATCGAAAACTACGATGCGCGTGCGGACCTCATCGGAATGATGTCGACCTACTTCAACGACCCGAGCCTGGTTCAGACGTGGCTCGATCCGTACCGCGCCGCGACGAGCGACGATCTGCAGCGCGTGGCGCGGCAGTACCTCGTGGCAGACAACCGCGTGACCAGCACGTTCGTCCCGGAGACCGCATGAGCATCGATAGGAACGTCGCTCCGCAACCGGGACCGCCACGGCCGTATCACTTCCCGCAAGTCGCGCGCCGCACGCTCGACAACGGCCTGCGCGTGCTCGTCGCCGAGAATCACAACGCGCCGCTGGTGTCCGTCCGCACGCTGATCCGTTCCGGCGCCGACTACGACACGCCCGAAGTCGCCGGCCTGGCCTCGCTCACCGGCGAGCTGCTCGACGAAGGTGCCGGCACTCGCGACGCCGTCGGTCTCGCCGAGGACCTCGGCATGCTCGGCGCGTCGCTCGGCAGCGGCGCCGATTGGGATGCGTCGTACATCTCCGTCGACACGCTCTCGCGCACATTCGCGGAGGCCTTCGCAATTTTCGCGGAAGTCAATCGGCGCCCCATGCTCCCCGAGTCGGCGCTGGAACGCGTCCGCGCCGAGCGGCTGATGGAACTGCTCCAGCAACGCGACGAGCCGGGTGCAATCGCCGGCAAACGCTTCTCACATCTCATCTACGGCACTGGGGCATACGGCAACACCGTCATCGGCAATCCCGAATCCGTGGCGCGGATCAGCATCGACGACATCCGTCGCTACTACGCCGAACACTACGTTCCGAACAACGGCACGATCGTGATCGCCGGCGATGTCGACGCCGATCGCGCGCTCGAAGCAGCGTCGCGCCTCTTCAGCGATTGGCCTGCCGCCGAACTTCCGACGCGGCCGCAAATCTCGCCAAAGACGTTCGATTCCAGCCGGATCTATCTCATCGACCGCCCCACCGCGGTTCAATCCGAAATCCGCATCGGCCACATCGGCATCGCCCGCAGCACCGCCGACTACTTTGCGCTCTCGGTGATGAACGCCCTCCTCGGCGGCGTCTTCAACTCGCGCATCAACCTCAACCTCCGCGAAAAACACGGCTACACCTACGGCGCGCGATCGATGTTCGCCTTCCGCCGCCAGGCCGGCCCGTTCGTCGTCAGCGCACCCGTGCGCAACGAGGTCACGCGCGAGTCGGTCACCGAAGTGCTCGCGGAGCTGCGACGCATCCGCACTGGCGACGTCGAGACGATGGAGCTCGAAGACACGAAGAACTACCTGATGGGCTCCTTCCCTTCGACCGTGCAAACCGCAAGCGACATCGCCGGCCGCCTCGTCGACATGGAGCTCTACGACCTGCCGACGAACTACTTCGACCGCTACCGCGAAAACATCGGCGCGATCTCCAAGCACGACGTGGAGCACGTCGCCGAAAAGTACATCGACCCCGACAAAGTCATCATCGTCATCGTCGGCAACGCCTCGGAGATCCGCGAGCCTCTGGGCACGCTCGGCATGCCGATCCACGAGCTGGATATTGAAGGGATGGCGATCGCGTAAAACAGCTTACTGGTTGGGATTGGATTCGGGTAGACGATTCGACCGCCGATCTCTTGCGTCTCGCAGCTTCCGCGCGTAGGCGCGCCGCACGGCGCCCATCATGCTGGGCGAAACGATATTGATGTCCGCGATCTCCGACCACCGAATCACAAGCGATCCCTGTAGTTTCGTCAGTGGGGACACGCCGGTTTCAAAACAGTCAGTGGGAGAGCGCCGGCTGTACCGCTGAGCGCTGACGAGCACGATGTTCTCGATCTCGCCATCCGCAGTTTTGACGTATTCAAAGAATCTTCCGTAGAAAAGCCTGTCCTTCGTTCGGACAAACATCCACGTTTCCGTTGCCATCCAGACGAACAGGTGAGAGATGCGCTCTGCGAAAAATCGAATCCAGATCCGCCTGAACCCAAGAGCTATCGCCCAAGCGATGTGTCGTTTTACCGCACCGCGCCGAAGGAAGAATTCGCGTTCGGCGCCCCGTTGGATGAGAGCAAGCTCGATCCTTCCGTAAAAGCTTCCGCAGACCGCGGCTGCCAAGAAGAGAACGACGAGGTACTGAATCTCACCGGCGGGTCCCGTGGCGATGTGAGATCGCAACGAGCCGTATGCGGGATCAAGGATCGAAGCGACAGCGGTCCAGTCAATAGCTGGTGATCTGACAATGTGCCAACGGTCAAGGGCAAAGAGAATCCGGAGAACCAGCCAAGTCACTGCGTTGAGCAAGGCGCTGGGAAGCGCTGCGCCGAAGAACTCTCCAATACGACTCTCATCCTTCAGCCGGCCAAGATCGACACTATCTTCGGCGAAGAACGTGAAGAGCAGGAACGGAACGTAGAGATACGCAACGAATGCCGCCAACAGCAGCGTCGCGGACATTTACGAATTCTTCGCCGCCGATTCCTGCTCCGGCTGCGCCACGCCCGTTTCCTTCCGATCATCAAGATCGATTTGACGTTCGAGGTTGACGCGGTTGCGGTTTGGCTTGGCGAGATTCGCGTACATCCGATCAGAAACCGGATTACCGCGGCTGAAGAGCTTTGCAAGGAGTTGGGGCATCGAGTCTTCCTAATCTTCGCCAACGGCGGCGAGCTGCGAGTCATTTCACGCGCCGCTGTGACTTGCGGATGACGGTAGGGAGCCGGTTCATAATCTACGCCGAATTCGGATTTGGTGCTGGCAATCGTGGATCTCGATTGCCAGGATGCCTGTCGATTCGCTTGACCAGCCACACCGCTATAATCCTCTCCTTCGATGGAGCAGCTCCAACTTCACTACGTTGATCTGGGCGTGCCGCGGGTCATGGACCTGAAGCATGAGCTGTCGGTGGGGCGCACCGAGGGGAATGACCTGATCCTCAACCATCCGTCGGTCTCGCGGAAGCATGCGCGGTTCGAACTGCGAGGCGACGACTGGTGGATCGTCGATCTCAAATCGACGAACGGCGTGAAGCTGAACGGGAATCTCGTCATCGAGGCGCAGGTCGGCGCGGGCGATAAGCTGTCGGTCGGATCGGTATTGCTCGACGCGCGGGCAATGCCCTCGGTCGACTTCAATGCCGACTCGATGTTCGACAACCCCTCGGGCACCGTCATCCGGCGCATCTCCGATTTCAATTCCGAGTTCGGACTCGACATCAACGAGGCCCTCGAGAACAAAGGCCCGATCACGCGGCCGCCGTCGCAGCCGGGGCTTCGCGAGCCGGCGGTGTCGCGCGAGAAGATTTTCCAGGTCCTCGTGCAGGTGGCGAAAGCGCTGCTGGCGTCAGAAGAGTTGCAGGTCGTGCTGACGACGGTGATGGACATCATCTTCCGCTACCTGCCGGTCGAGCGCGGCCTGATCATCCTCTTCGACGAAGAAGGCAATCCCGTTCCGAAGCTAACCAAGTTTATCGACGGCGCCGAACAGCAGGACATCCCCATCTCGCGCACGATCCTCAAGATGGTTGCTCAGCAGCAGGTTGCGCTGATGACCTCGAACGCGCTCGAAGACGCGCGGCTCCTCGGCGGGAAGTCGATCGCCATTCACGGCATCCGTTCGGCGATGTGCGTGCCGCTGTGGAACCGGCAGCGCGTCATCGGCGCGGTGCAGGTCGACTCGCCGATCCACATCGGCAGCTTCACGGAAGAGGATCTCGATCTGCTGACGGCGCTGGCGAACTTCGCGGCCGTGGCCATCGAGCGCGCGCAACTCGCGGAGAAGATCGAAGAAGAAAAGAAGATCCGCTCGCGCATGGAGCGCTACCACTCCCCGGCCGTCGTCGACGAAATCGTGAAGGGCTTGATCTCGACGGAGTCGGAAGTGCGCAGCATCGATATTTCGATCCTCTTCGCGGACATCAGCGGTTTCACGCCGATGTCGGAGTCGAAGAAGCCGGAGGAAGTGGCGGAGTTCCTGTCGCACTTTTTCTCGTGCGCGGTGGAGTCGATCTTCGCGTACGGCGGAACGCTCGACAAATTCATCGGCGACGCGGTGATGGCCTTCTTCGGAGCGCCGCTGCCGCAGGACGATCACGCCGATCGCGCCGTGCTGACCGGCCTCATGCTCCAGCGGATGGTCAACGAGTGGAACGTGGAGCGCGCGAAAACCGATCTGCCGCCGGTGATGGTGCGCGTCGGCATCAACAGCGGCCTCGCGGTCGTCGGCAACGTCGGCACGGAGAAGCGCGTCGACTACACGGTCCTCGGATCGTCCGTCAACATCGCTTCGCGTATCGAAAGCGGCGTGGCCAAGCCGGGCCAGGTAGTGATCTCGCAAAACACGATGGACCGCATCATGGGGAGCTTCGAAACCGAGTCGCTCGGCGAGTTCGCTCTGAAAGGCCTGCAACAGAAGATGCCGGTCTTTGCAGTGACGGGAACCGTCGGCGTTGGTGCCACTCCAGCGCCGGCGTTGCAGGCGACATCGACGACGCGGTAGCGATGTGCAAAACTCGCGGACGCACAGAACCTGAGCAGCGTCTCACCGACGAAGAGATAAACGAACTCGTCTTCGCAGATGTGGTCGATTCTTCTGCTTGGGGAGAGCCAATTGCCGTGCGATCGTCTAAAGGTCCGCGTCGCATCAAGCGGACAACGGCTAGTGAGATTAAGATTTCCGATCCATAACGCGCGCAGTGGCGACCTCGACGACGCGTAGCCATCTGCGTTTCATCTGCGAAATCTGCGGATGAAGGTTTTATCCGCAGATTACGCAGATGTCCGCAGATTAAGATGACGGCCTCATGCCCTTTCTCGAGGCGCGTTCGCTTTCGAAGACGTATCGCAACGCCGAGGTGCCCGTGCCGGTCCTCAACGACATGGCGCTCAGCGTCGAGCGCGGCGAAATGCTGGCCATCGTCGGACCCTCGGGTATCGGCAAGTCGACGCTGCTGCACTTGCTCGGCGGACTCGATCGGCCGGACACCGGCACGATTCGCGTCGGGGATGCCGAGGTTTCGTCGATGTCGAATGACGAGCTGGCGCGGTTTCGCAATCGCAACGTCGGATTCGTTTTTCAGTTTCATCATCTGCTGCCGGAGTTCTCAGCGATGGAAAACGTGGCGATGCCGGGATGGATTGGACGATTCGACAAGGACGACGCGCTACGGCGAGCTGAGGCGCTGTTGAACGAGTTGGGACTGGAACGGCGCGCGCGTCACTTCCCGAATCAGCTCTCCGGCGGCGAGCAGCAGCGCGTTGCCATCGCCCGCGCGTTGCTGGCGGATCCGATCCTGTTTCTCGCCGACGAACCGACCGGCAACCTCGATCTCGAAACGAGCGAACGCGTCTTCGATCTGATGCGGGAATGTCACGCCAAGCGCGGTCTGACGTCGGTGATCGTCACACACAATCGTGATCTGGCTGCTCGCTGTGACCGTGTCTTCGAGATGAGCATTGGCAGCCGGGGTTAAACTACCGCCAACGCCCATGTTCGAAAAATACAACGAGAAAGCACGACGCGCTCTTTTCTTCGCCCGTTACGAAGCCTCCAAGCTCGGCTCCCGCGTTATCGAGTCGGAGCACATCCTCCTCGGCGTCCTGCGCGAGGGGGAGGAAATCATCAAGGAGATTTTCTCCAGATTTAATGTCAAGCCGGAACAGATCCGCCGCGAGGTCGAAGGCGACCGGCTCTTCGTCGACCGGATCTCCTCATCGGCCGAACTGCCGCTTTCCGAGGAGTCGAAGAAGATCCTCGCGTACGCGGCGCACGAAGCGGAGTCGATGCTGCATCAGTACGTCGGCACCGAACATCTGCTGATCGGAATCCTGCGCGTCGAATCGTCGACAGCCGCGCGCATCCTCACCGCCAAAGGCCTCAACGTCTACGGCGTGCGGGAGGAGACGATCTCGATTCTGAAAGAGCGCGAGGCCGACAAGCAGAAGAAAGAGCTGCCGTTCCTGGCCGAGTACGCGCGCGATCTGACGGCGATGGCGCACACCGCGCAGTTCGACCCGCTCATCGGACGTGAGAAGGAAGTCGAGCGCATCATCCAGATCCTTTCCCGCCGCACGAAGAACAATCCGATCCTGCTCGGCGAGCCGGGCGTCGGTAAGACCGCGATCGTCGAAGGGCTTGCGCAGCGGATCGTCGACGGCAATGTCCCGCTCTTCATCGCCAACAAACGGATTCTTTCGCTCGACCTTTCGCTCATCGTCGCCGGCACCAAGTACCGCGGCCAGTTCGAGGAGCGGCTCAAAGGCATCATCAAAGAGCTGAAGGAAAACACCGACATCATCATCTTCATCGATGAGATTCATTCGCTCATCGGTGCCGGCTCGGCGGAAGGCTCGCTCGATGCTGCCAACATCCTCAAACCGGCGTTATCGCGCGGCGAGATCTCCTGCGTCGGTGCGACGACGATTCGCGAATACCGCCGCTACATCGAGAAGGACCGCTCGCTGCTGCGCCGCTTCCAGGCCATCAACGTGGCGCCGCCGAATGAGATCGAGACGCTGCAAATCCTCGAAGGCGTCAAAGAACGCTACGAGAACTTCCACAAGGTGAAGTACAGCGATACCGCCATCCGCAGCGCCGTGTATCAATCGAACCGCTACATCACCGACCGCTTCTTTCCGGACAAAGCGATCGACATCATCGACGAGGCCGGCGCGAAGGTGAAGCTCCGCCGCGTTGCCGACACGCAGAACCTGCGGCGGCTGGAATCGGAGATCCGCTCGATCGTCAAGGAGATGAAGAAGGCGATCTCGGACAAGGATTTCGAGAAGGCGGTCTTCCTGCGCGAGCGCGAGATCGAGCTCAAGGAAGAAGTTGAGCGCTTCAAGCAGGAGCGCGAGGCTGTCGGCGAAGAGATGATGGAAGTGACCAAGAAGGACATCGAGGAGATCATCAGCTCCTGGACCGACATCCCGGTCACCTCGATCGAAGCCGACGAAGCAGCGAAGCTGATCAACATGGAAGACTCGCTGATGCGCCGCGTGGTCGGCCAGGACAAGGCGATTCGCGCCATCTCGCGCGCCATCCGCCGTTCCCGCCTCGGCGTGGCCTCTCCGAATCGCCCGATGGGATCGTTCATCTTTCTCGGCTCGTCCGGCGTAGGAAAAACGGAAGTGGCGCGCCGGCTCGCCGAGTTCCTCTTCGGATCGCAGCGCCACCTCATCCGCTTCGACATGTCCGAGTACATGGAAAAGCACGCGGTGTCGAAGCTCATCGGCTCGCCTCCGGGCTATGTCGGTCACGAAGAAGGCGGACAACTCACCGAGCGCGTTCGCCGCAATCCGTACTCCGTCGTGCTGCTCGACGAAATCGAGAAAGCGCATCCCGACATCGCCAACATCCTCCTGCAGATTCTCGAGGACGGCATCCTCACCGACTCGCTCGGCAATCAGGTCGACTTCCGCAACACGCTGATCATCATGACCAGCAACCTCGGCACGCGCTTCCTGACCACGAAAGGCCACATGGGCTTCCGCGAGCAGACGAGCGAGGGCGATCAGAAGTCCGCCGAGGCGATGATCCATCAGGAGCTGAAGAAAGAGTTCAGCCCCGAGTTCATCAACCGCATCGACGACATCATCATCTTCAACCCGCTGACGCAAAACGAGCTCCGCGCGATCTGCCGCCTGCTCGTCGACGATGTCAACCTCGCGCTCGTCCAAAAAGGCGTCCAGATCGCGATCGACGACTCGGTCATCGACTGGCTGCTCCGCCGCGCCGAGGAGGAGTCGAACTCCGGAGCGCGGCCGTTGCGCCGCGCGATCCAGCGTTATATCGAAGACGAACTGTCGGAGTTCCTCATCCGCCACAAGGAGTCGATGCCGGAGTGGATCGATTTCACGATGAACGCGAGTGAAGTGCTGCTGATGCCGAGGAGCACCGAGGCGTTGACGCCGTAGAGCCATGTGGGAAGACCCGATCGTCAAAGAGACTCACGAGGCGCGCGAGCAATTGTTCGCGCGATTTAATTACTACCTCGGCGCGTTGTGCCGTTTCCTTCGCGAGAAAGAGGCCGAGCACCCCGAGCGAATGGTGACGTTGAAACCGCGAAGGCCGGATCGCCGCGCGCGAAGGCGCGCCTGACAATCCAGCCCCGCGCTCGGCGCGGGGTTCGGGCGGGCAGCCCGTTTTGCGGCCACGGAGGTGCCCCTGCAAAACTGCCGACCTTTTGGCGGCCGCCTCCGCGGCCGCAACCTTCTCCTCCCCCGCGGACCCCGCGCAAAGCGCGGGGCTGGATTGTTCTTCGCGCCTCCGCGCGCAACGCCTTTGTTCGTCTAGGCCGTCGCGATCGAATTCACTTACGATGCGCCCGTGACCGCGCTTCGCGTTGATCTTGCCGTCCCCGCCCAACTGCTCGTCCTCATCGGCGGCGGGGAGTTTTCGTTTGGGGCGACGCGAGAGATCGATGAGTTTCTGCTGCGCAGCATGCCGGCGGATCGGCGGACCGTGGCGTTCATCCCGGCCGCGTCGGGATCGGCGGAGTATGCGGGGCACTTTGGCAAGTACCTGCAGACCATCGATCCGACCGTCGAGACGGTGAACGTCCCCATTTATCGCGGTCGCGACAGCCGGCGGCAGAAGAATCTGACGCAGATCCTCTCGGCCGGGATGGTGTACCTCGGCGGCGGAGTCACGAACAACCTGCTCGCCGTGCTGCGCGAATCAGCGGCAGATGTGGCCATGCGCGAGGCGGCGGCGAACGGCACTGTCATCGCGGCCATCGGCGCGGCCGCGTCGTGCTTCGGAATTGCCGCTCGCGACATGCACGGCATCGCTGCATCGCTGCAGGGGCTCGGCTGGATTGCTAACGCCGTCATCGACACCGCATTCGAGCCGGACAACGACGCGAATCTGCGACGGCTCATGTCGGTACCGGAGACGCAGCTCGGCATCGGCATTCCGGCCGGAACGGCGTTGGCCATCCGCGCCGATGGCGCCACGGAAATCGTCGGCGGCGGCAACGTCGCCGCGTTTCGAAAGTCGCAGGCCCGCTAGTTGCACTGACGAGCCTGTTTCGGAGGTTGATTATTACTACGCTGGAGACCCACGACACGGCCGGTCAGGTCCTCACAATCGATGAGTTGACGCGCCTTTTCGGCGTGCTCTCGCACGACCTGAAGTCGCCCATTTTTTCGATCGACGGATTCAGCGATCTTCTCCTCGGCGACTACACCGACAAGCTGGATGAAGAAGGGCAGGACTTCCTTCGCCGCATCCGCTCCAGCGCGAATCAGATGAAGAAGGTGCTCGATGAGATGTCGCACCTCGTCAAGCTGCTTGCGCGACCGAACGCGCCGCGTCCAACGCCGTTGCGCGAGATCGTCGAAGAGGTCATCCTCAAGTGCAATTACCAGATCGAGGAAGGCGCGGTGAAGATCGACATCCCCGACGACCTGCCGACCGTGAACGTCGATCCGGAAAAGATGCGCGAAGCGATCGGCGCGCTTTTCTCAAACGCGCTGTTCTTTAACGATCGCCCGAAAGGCGAGCGGACCATCGCCATCGATTGCAATGTCGATCCGGACGGCTACCGCCTCTGCGTGCGCGACAACGGCATCGGCATCGATCCGCGCTACACGAATCAGATCTTCGACCTCGGCCTCAAGCTCGACAAGTCGCGCGGCGGCGGCCCGGGCTACGGGCTGTATCTTGCTAAACGAATCGTTGAGAGCCACGGCGGTTCGATCAGCGTCGACTCGGTGCCCGATCAGGGCAGTACGGTTTGCCTGATCATTCCGCGGTAGCCGGCTACTTCGCGAGCGCTGCCGTCTCTTCCACGACCGCCGCTTTCGGACCGTCGGTCACGTCCTGCGGCAGGGGCTCCTCGCCGGGAAGGCCGATGACTCGGATCATCACGAAACGGTCCTCGGCGATGTCGACGCCGAGGAAGTGCGCGGCGGCCTGGGAAAGATCGATCGCGAACTTGCCCACGTACGGGCCGCGATCATTCACGCGCAGGCGGAGCTTGCGGCCGGTCGCGCGCGCCGTCACCTCGACCCACGAGCCGAGCGGCAGCGTGAGGTGCGCGGCCGACATCTGCTTGTTGTGGTAGCGCTCGCCGTTCGCGGTCAGCGTGCCGTCGAGCGACGTCGAGTAGTAGCTGGCCAGGCCGGAGAGACGATGCCGTATCGTTAATGAGGCGTACTTCAGGATTCGGAGCTTGAGCGAATTCGTCTCCGGCTGCGGGATCGGCGCAGGCGGCACGTCCGGACCGAAGCGGTACGCCTGCATCGTGGCGTCGTCCAGCTTGAACGTGTCTTCGCACAGGAACGACTGCGCGCGCGCCGGTTGCGCGAGCGCCAGAGCGCCAACGACTACGGCTGCCAACGTCAACTTCTTCAGCGTTTCGATCATCAAACTGCCTGCATCTTAGCGGATGAATACAATGGTCAAGCCAATCGATGCCAACATTGGAGCTAACTCTAATCTCATCAATTGTTTCGGCTGAGCTTACTTGGCTCCTGGATTGCAAAATAACTGTTCACCGTCAGCCGTTGGAGAGACGGAAGGTGGACACACATGACCGAGCCCAAAACCAGCAGGCCATTTCAGGAGAGGTTCCTCGATGGTTTCGACCGATCGCAGTTGCGCCAGGAAGTGCAGAAGATCAAGCCGCGCAAGTTGAGCGGGCTCCGCCGCAAATACGCGGGTTGGGCGTTGGGCGCCTCGCTCGCCCTCGGCGGGATCGGTATCCCGATGAAGATGGGCAACATGCTGCAGTCCGCCGAAGCGAATACAGGCCATCGCGCACCACAGCCAATCGAGCAGCCGGTGCAACCCGACGCGAGCTCCCAGATCACCGGCGACCTCGCGACCGCGAAACAGATCGCAGATCAGGTCGCCGGCGGAATCACGAGCGGCGTGACCGGCGCGGTGCAGGATGTCGCGAAGACCGTGACCGCGGCTCCGGCCCAGGTCGCGCAGGCGCCGAGCGCGATCGTGAACGTCGCCGAACAGGTCAGGCAGCAGTTTTTCAAAACAGAGGTTCCGTTCGGCGGAATCATCTATGACGAGGCGAAGAAGAACGACCTTCCGCCGGAGCTCGTGGCCGCCGTCGTCCATACCGAGTCGAAGTTCGTTCCGACGGCGCACTCGAATCGCGGCGCGGTCGGCCTGATGCAGCTCGTGCCGAAGACCGGAAAGTGGCTGGGCGCGAGCAACCTCAACGATCCTGCCCAGAACATTCAGGCCGGCGCGAAGTATCTTCGCTACCTCACCGACCGCTTCTCCGGCGATCAGCAGAAGGCGATCGCCGCGTACAACGCCGGCGAGGGCAACGTACGACGCTTCAATGGCGTGCCGCCGTTCAAGGAGACCCGCAACTACGTGCAGCGCGTCCGCAGTTTCCAGCAGGACCTCGGCGCGCGCGTTGACGGAGCGGGAGAAGCCACGGTCGCGGCGCAGTAGGCAATGCACTACTGCCAGTCGTTCATCTTCTGCAGGAGCTGATCGATCGTCATCAGGCGTTCGGCGCCGTCGGAGTCGCGGCGGAAGATGGCGTGGTACCACCCCTTCATTCCGATCGGGCTGTAGAGATCGTCGCCGACGCGTAGTTTGCTGCCGGAGACGAGCTTGAGAAAGACCTGCTCGTACGCGGAGCGGGTCAGCCGCCGGTCGGGAAAGGGCGTGTTGTAGCTCTTCCGGCGGCGTTCGGCTGCACGGCGCCGTTCGCGGTTCGGTCTATCGGGCATCAGCGACGTTGCGCGGCGATCGAGATACTGGGACGGCCGCGACGGCAGCAGCCGTCCGGGGGTGTCGTTGCGGCGGCGCGATCGGCCGTTCGACGGGCGCCGGACGGTATTGCCGCTGACGCGCGCGGCCGGACGGCGCGCGGCCGGCGGCGGGATGGCGACCTTCGCCTCGGTCACCGTTTCCATCTCCGTGAGGTGGATGTCGCGCGCTTTGGCGCGGTCGATCACGTATTCGTCGATCGACTGCCGCTCCCACGCTTCCCGCTTCGACTGCATCAGCTCCAGTTCGGCCTCGTAGTTTTTCAGCTCGTGGATGACGTGCCCCCAGCGGCAGAGGTGGCCGACATCGTCGTACGCGGCGGGACGATCGATTAACTCCAGCAGCGACGGCGCTCGTCCCGAGAGGATGGCGAAGAGCAGACGCATGCTGAACGGATCGGAATACTTGCGGATCGAATGACGGAAGTACCAAGCCGTCCGCGACGCCATCGTCCGCAACGACAGCGTTTCGCCGTGCTGCGTCTTCCAGATCGCCGCGTTCACGTCTGCGGTGTACGGGCTCCTCGGGTAGTGGAAGTCCTTGGTCAGCCACCCTTTGCGCGTGGTGTGCTTGCCGGGAACGACACCGTCGACGATGGGAATCGGCAGCTTGCTGAGCACCGACAGGTCGTACGTCGGCCAGCTCATCACCTCGCGGACGATGCCGACGATCAGCGTCGCCGCGGCAATCATCAGACCGGGATCGGGGGTGAAATCGACCGTGACTTCGATACGGCCGCCGCGCGGACGCACGCCGACGCCGGTCGAGCGCCGGTTCGACGCCACAAGCATCACAGGCACCGGCAGGATGTACGCCAGCAGCAGCGCCAGCGCCTTTTCGTTCCGTTTCGGACTCTGCTCCCGTTTCGGCATTTCGTACGAGATGTTGTAGTGGGTGCTGTACGCCTTCAGCCTAACGGTGTGCCCGTTCGCCTTTTCCCACCGCGTCAACTGGTCGCGGACGAATCCGATCTGCTCCCAGAGGTTGCGCACCATGCGCGCGGTGGAATGCGGCGCGATCTCGATGACCGGCGTGACCACCTCGATCACTCCCCGGTCGAAATACACCGCCCCGCCGGTCGGCAATTGCAGCGACGACTTCTCACGCGGCAGCAGCGGCCGGTCGATGAACGCGCCCGGATGGCCCCAATACTCGCGCGGATCGACTTCCTTCTCGTCGATCCAGACATTGAATTCCGACTCCATCCCGATGGCCGGCATCTCCAGCCGGGTCCTCTGCAGGAGCTTGTCGACGACGCTCTGACTTTTCGAATTTGGCGTTCGGGGCATGCGAACGGGTTCCAGCTTTGATGGTGGATTTGTTGAGCTACTGCTGAGGTGAGTAAGCAAACGGTGGGCCGGAAAAAACAGGGTGGGTAGCGCGATGAAGCGCTGGCGTCCTCGCCGGCTGGCTCGGCTGCGTCTCGCTGCCGAACCCGGCACACTGTCAAATTGCGCGACCGTACAAGCATCCCATTCGGCAGCGAGGACGCAGCCGGGCCCGGGCCGAGCCTCTCGACGAACGAAAGCGCTACGACGTCATCGCCCTCGGCATCCGCCGCGCCTCAGCCACCTCGCGGATTAGCGCTCCTGCATCCGTGCCGAGGACCTCGCAGACCTCGAGGATGGTGGATAGACTGGGAAC
>DASYJF010000143.1:0-112601 GCA_035996815.1 Thermoanaerobaculia bacterium
GCCACCGCACGCCGAAGTGCTTCGCACGAAACGAGCGCCACAAAAACTGAAACTGCGGCGATGCATCCACGTACAGATAACTTTCCAATTCGCCAAGGAAGATCGAATGCTGGCCATCTCCCATCTCTCGAAAACCTATCCGAACGGCGTCAAAGCCCTCAACGACGTCACCCTCAACATCGATCGCGGACTCTTCGGACTCCTCGGCCCGAACGGCGCGGGCAAATCGACGCTCATGCGTACGATCGCAACGCTGCAGGAGGCCGACTCCGGCACGATCACTTTCGACGGCGAGAACGTCAGCGCAGATCCGCGGCTGCTGCGCGGAAAACTTGGATACCTTCCGCAGACCTTCGGCGTCTATCCACGCATCCCGGCCATCGAGTTGCTCGACTACCTCGCCATTCTGAAAGGGGTCGAGGATCGCAAAGCTCAGATCGACTCGCTGCTCAACCTCACCAACCTCTGGGATGTTCGCAAGCGCGCCGTCAGCACCTTCTCCGGCGGCATGCGCCAGCGTTTCGGCATCGCGCAGGCGCTGCTGGGCGATCCGACACTGGTCATCGTCGACGAGCCGACCGCGGGATTGGATCCCGAGGAACGGAATCGTTTTCATAATTTGCTGAGTGAGATTGGGGAGAGCATCGTCGTCATTCTCTCCACGCATATCGTCGAGGATGTCAGCGACCTCTGTCCGCGCATGGCGGTACTCGCCGGCGGTCGCGTGCTCATCGAAGGCAAACCGTCCGAACTGATCGCGAATCTCAACGGACGCGTGTGGCGCAAGACCGTGCCGAAGCAAGCGATTCCGGAGTACAGGTCCACGCACACCGTCATCTCCACGCATCTTTTCGGCGGCGAAACGCGCGTACACATGCTCGCCGACGCGCCGCCCGATTCCGGCTGCGAGCTGGTCGCGCCCGATCTCGAAGACGTCTACTTCTCCGTGCTGCGGGACAGCGCGTGCTGAAGGACGTCATCCGGTTCGAGTGGCGCTATCACACGCGGCAGATTTCATTCATCGCCGCGGCGCTCTTCTTCGTGGGCTTCGGCTTCGCGCTCACCGCGACCGGATTCGGACCGGCCAACGTTCACATCAACTCTCCTTACGCCATCGCCCAGTCGCTCGGGATGGTGTCGCTGGCGGCCGTTTTCGCCATCGCCATCTTCTGCGCGAACTCCGTGGTGCGCGACCGCGAGCATCATTTCGAAGAGATCGTCTTCTCCACCTCGGTTGAAAAGTTCCCCTACCTTTTCGGCCGTTTCGCCGGCTCGTTCCTGGCCGCGTTCACCGTCTTCAACGCGACCGCGATCGGGATGATGATCGCCGCGCTGCTGCCGTTGCACGACCCGTCGCGAGTTGGAGCGTTTTCGATCGCGCCGTATCTCTGGACGCTGCTCGTGCTCGTGCTGCCCGGCATGCTCGTAGCGGGCGCCGTCCTCTTCGGCATCGCAACGTTGACGCGCAGCGTGCTGGCCAGCGTCGTCGGCGCGGTGGCGATCTACGTCTTCTATTTCGCCGCCGCCGCGTTCACGAATTCGCCGCTGATGGCCGGATCGGCGAACGGCGCGAGCGGCGCCGCGGGAGCCTCGCTGCTTGATCCGTTCGGCCTGTCTGCGTTCTTCGAACAGACGCGTTACTGGACACCGGCCGTCCGCAACACGCACCTGATCTCGCTGACCGGAAACTTTCTGATCAATCGAATCGTGTGGCTCACGTTTGCAGCCATCGTCTGGTTCGTCGTCTACAAACGCTTCTCGTTTCGAGTACTCGCGAAGTCGAAATCTGCCGCAGCAATCGATGACAGCGATGGCGGCGTGATCGCACCAGAGATCCTGATCCGTCCTCCGCTTCGCTCCGGCGGCTCAGGATTGACTGCGAAGTTAATCGCCGCCACGCGTCTCGAACTTCGCTCCGTTCTGCGCAGCATCCCGTTCATTCTGCTCACGCTGCTTTGGGCGGGCCTCGCGGCGATGGAAATCCTCGCCGATGTCGCCGGCAGCGAATACGGCGTGGCGTTCTATCCGACGACGTCGCTAATCCTCGGCACGCTCCGCCAGCCGCTCGGCCTCGTCGCCACCGTCATCATCATTTATTACAGCGCGGAGTTGATCTGGCGCGAGCGCAGCGTCGGAATGGCCGAAATCATCAATGCCACGCCGGCGTCGAACGCAGTCTTCGTGCTCTCAAAGTGGCTCGCGCTCTCCGCGATGATCGGCGTCCTGATCGCCACGGGAATCGGCGCTGGAGTGATCATTCAACTCGCCCGCGGCTTCCACGCCTTTCATCCCGCGCTGCTGCTCGCCTACGCCGCCATCCTGGCCATCCCGCTGATGATTTTAGCGATGGCCGCGGTGCTGATCCAGACGCTGAGTCCATCGAAATACTTCGGCCTCTTCGCTGTCCTCGTCGCCGGAGTGCTCATCCAAGCCAGCAACGCCCTCGGCATCGAACATCCGCTGCTGATCTTCGCCGGTGCACCGCCGCTGCAGTACACGGAGTTGAACGGCTTCGGCGCCTCGATCACACCGTTCCTCTGGTTCATGTCGCTGTGGACGACGATCGGGTTGCTGTTCCTGCTCGCCGCTTCGTCGCTCTGGCGGCGAGCGATCGGCGCAGGCGTGCTCCGCGCGATCACAAAGAACGCAGACAAACGAATCGCAGCAATCCTGGCCACGATCGCGATCGGCATTGCTGCCTTCATTTTCTACAACACGAACATCCTCAATCGCTGGACGTCAAACGCCGCGTCGCTCGCATGGAGCGCCGACTACGAACGCACGTTTCGCGGCACTGCGTCCATGCCGCGTCCGCACATCGCCGCGCTCACCGCGAATGTCGCGCTGTATCCCAACGAACGCCGCTATCGCGTCAGCGGCGACTACGATCTCGTCAACGACGGCGCCACACCGATCGCGAACGTTCTCATCTCCGTCCCTCGCGACGCGCGCGTAACCAACCTCGCGCTTCCCTCGGCGACGATCATTCGCAACGACCGATTCGCGACGTACGACGTCCAATTCGCGCAAGCGCTGCAACCGCGCGAGCACACGACATTGCACTTCGATCTGACTTATGAACATCGCGGCTTCACCGCCACCGCTGCCGACACATCCATCGCCGCGAACGGCTCCTTCATCACGCCCGCCCACTGCTTCCCAATCCTCGGCTACCGCAGCGGCTACGAGATCAGCGATCCGATCAAGCGCAAGAAACGCGGATTGCCTCCAGCCAACGCTGAGGAGGCCGATATCGAGGACCTCGGCGTCGAATGGACGAACATCGACGTCACGCTTTCGACGTCGGCCGATCAGATCGCGCTAGCTCCCGGCCGTCTCGTCAACGACTGGACCGCGAACAATCGCTGCTACTTTCACTACCGGTCCGCCGCTCCGATTCACAACAACCTGATCT
Source organism: Thermoanaerobaculia bacterium (assembly GCA_035996815.1). Taxonomy (GTDB): domain Bacteria; phylum Acidobacteriota; class Thermoanaerobaculia; order Gp7-AA8; family Gp7-AA8; genus JADGNZ01. The sequence continues at coordinate 3,416 of DASYJF010000143.1, forward strand.
TCGCCTCGGCGCGCTATGCTGTCGCGCGGGCGACCGCGGGCACGACGCAGATCGAGGTTTATTACGATCCCGCGCATCGCTACAACGTCGATCGGGTTCTCACCGCCGCCGCCGATTCGCTACACATTTTCGAAAACGCTTTCGGTCCCTATCCGCAGTCGCAACTGCGCATCGCCGAAGCTCCCGCGTACGCAAAATTCGGCGGCCTGGCAATGCCCGGCTTGGTGTTTCTCAATGAGAGCCGCGCGTTTCTGATCGACCCGCGCGATCCATCCCAAATCGATCTCGTCGCCCGCCGCACCGCGCACGAAGTCGCGCATCAGTGGTGGGGCCATTCCGTCACGCCCGCCGTCGTCCCCGGCGCCAGCGCGATCATCGAGTCGCTCCCGCGCTACTCCGAGCTGCTCGTGCTCGACAAACGCCACGGCCGCGCGCAGGTCCGACGCTCGCTGCAATTCGAGCTCGATCGCTATCTCTCCGGCCGCGCAGCCGACGAGAAAGCAGAAGTACCGCTGACGCGCGTCACCGATCAGCCCTACCTCTACTACGGCAAAGGCGCGATCGTCATGAACGCGCTCAAAGAGCTCCTCGGCGAGGAGACTCTCAACCGCGCCCTGCGTAGTTTCGTCGCCGCCCGAAGCGGTCCCGCTCGCCAGCCGAAGATCGACGACCTGCTGCAATCAATCGAAGCTGTGACCCCGCTCGAAAATCGCGCACTCGTCAACGAATGGACGCGCGACGTCATCCTCTACGACCTGACTATGACCTCGGCCAACACACGCCGGCTCGCCGACGGCCGCTTCGAAGTCACGATGCAGGTGAACGCACAGAAATCGCGCGCCGACGAACACGAAATACCGATCAACGAGTCGATCGAAGTCGGCATCTTCACAACCGACCCCGACGACGCCTCGGCGAACGACGTCCTCCATCTCGCCGCCCATCCGCTCCACAACGGCGCGAACACGATCACGGTGATTGTCGACAAGCAGCCATCCTTCGCCGCCATCGATCCCTACATCACCCGCCTCGATCGCAACCGTTTCGACAACGTTAAAGCCGTCACCTCGCGGTAATCTTGCGCGATGCGCCGCGCCCTGTTAGCACTGTTGCTTGCCGTCCAGGCAAGCGCCCAGGTCCAGGAGCACATAACCGTCGAACGGATCATCGTCGACGCGCGCGTCACCGAGGACCGCGGCAATCCCATCACCGGACTCAAAGCGTCCGACTTTCGCGTGCGCATCGACGGCAAACCGGCCGCCGTCGAATCGAGCGAATGGATTCCGGAGACCGCCGCCGCGCGCGAGCTGGCGTCCATCGACGCCGCGATCGCCGACGTCAACACCTCGCTCGATCAGCCCGCGCCGCGCGGACGGCTGCTCATCTTTTTCTATCAGACTGATTTCGCGCGAAACAGCGCGCGCGCCGCCGGGCAGATGCAGACCGTCGTCAGCGCCAACGACTGGCTGGACTGGCTCGATCCCGAAGACCGCGTGGCGGTCTTCTCCTTCGACTCGCACCTCAAATTCCGGCTCGACTTCACGAACAACAAAGACCACATCAAAGACGCGATGCAGCAGGCCATGCTCACCAACGAGCCGCCGTGGCCGCGGATGGTGCCGATGCCCGCGCTGGCGAAGCGCCTCGATCCCAAGGAGCTGCGCGACGCCGCGTCCTCCGAGGCGGCGCTGATCATCGTCGCCAACGCGCTGCGTCCGATCCCGGGTCCCAAGTCGATCATCCTTTTCGGTTGGGGACTCGGCCGCCTCACTCCGACCGGCGTGATGATGGAAGCGAACTACGTTCCGGCGCGACAGGCACTGGAGTCGGCGCGCGCCAGCGTCTTCTCCATCGATTTCACGCAGGCCGATTCGCACTCACTCGAGGTGGGACTCGGAAAGGTCGCCGGGGACACCGGCGGCTTCTACGCGAAGACATTTCACTTCCCGAAGATCGCCGTCGACCGTCTGCAGAAAACGCTGGCCGGCCACTACGAGCTCGAAGTGCGCAAGCCCGACACGAAGGTGCGCGGCACGCACACGATCGAAGTGGACGTCCCATCGCAACGCCGCGCCACCGTCCTCGCGCGCAGCACGTACGTCGACCGCGATTGACGGGCTCGCACCTTGCACCGTTTCCTGTGCATAACGAAAGGAGACGTAACGCATGGCTGCAAAAAAGTACGGGAAGAAAGCGCAGGACAAAGTTGAAAAGACGATGCACGAACGAAAGAAGGGAACGCTGAAAAGCGGCGGCTCGGGCAAGAAGGTAACCAGCCGCAAACAGGCCATCGCCATCGGACTCTCCGAAGCGCGCCGCGAAGGCGGCAAGGTGCCGTCGAAGAAGTCGTCGAAGAAATCTCCATCGAAGAAGGCGAGCGCGAAGAGGTCAAAGAAGGCCAGCTCGAAGAAGTCGACGTCGAAAAAGTCTACGAAGAAGTCATCGAAGAAGAAGTAAGCATCGAGCCTGTCTGCGTTCATCTGCGGATAAAAACTTGATCCGCAGATGGCGCAGATGTACACAGATCGGCGAATGACCAACCGCGTTCTGCTCACTCTCTTCGTCGCGGTGTTCGTCTGGTCGCTGATCCATCCGCACGACTACTTCACCTGGATCCTCGAAGTGTTCCCCGCCATCATCGGCATCGCGCTCGTGCTCGCGTTGCACAAGCGTTTTCCGCTCACGCCGCTCGTCCTCACGCTGCTCACGCTGCACGCCATCATCCTCATGGTGGGCGGGCACTACACGTATGCCGAGGTGCCGCTCGGTTTCTGGATGAAGGAGATGTTTCACTTCACGCGCAATCACTACGACCGCATCGGCCACTTCGCGCAGGGATTCGTGCCGGCCATGGTCGCGCGCGAAGTGCTCATCCGGCGCGACGTCGTGCGCACGCGCGGCTGGCGCTACTTCATCATCGTGTCGATCTGTCTCGCCATCAGCGCCGCGTACGAGTTGCTCGAATGGCGCGTCAGCGTCGCTTCCGGCAGCGCCGGCGACGCATTCCTCGGCACGCAGGGCGACATCTGGGATACGCAGGAAGACATGGCCACCGCGCTCATCGGCGCTCTCATTGCGCCGCTGGTCTTGGGCCGTCTGCAGGACCGTCAGATTTTGCGGCTACAACGCGATCGCGAACGCCGCGAAAATCGGTGATGAACCACAGCGCGAGCATCAACACGCCGAGCATCACGTAGAAGTTGCGCGACAGCACACCGCGCGCGAAATTGCCGTACCACGGCGCCGCAATAAGGCAGATCGCGAGCAGCAGCTCGACGAAACCGTGGATGCCGAGACCGACGACTTTGATGATGCCGAGCGGATAGCGCGTGAGGATCGCCATCACCAGAAGCACGCCGCCGAAGATGTATGACCACTTCGCCTGGATGCCCGCGAAGCCGACCACAGAAGGCGCCACGAGCAGGAGGATGGCCAGCGCGTAGTCGAGGATGCCGTGCGAAACCGCTCCGATGCTGCGATGAATCATGGCAGGTCGCGTCCTTCTCCCTGATCGAGTACGAGAAACGGCGGATTGCCGTTTTCGGCGAGTGCTGCATGGAGGTCGCGCACGGGATCGTACTCGCCATCATCGCCAAGCGCGAACGTGCCGAAGTGCACGGCCACACTCGTCCGCGCGCCGAGCGCGAAATGCGCGTCGACCGCCTGCGCCGGATCGATGTGCACCGGCTGCATGAACCACCGCGGCATGTATGAGCCGATCGGCAGCAGCGCCGCACGAATCGGCGCGAAGCGGCGTCCGATTTCTGCGAAATGATTGCCCCATCCCGTGTCGCCGGCGAAGTAGAAGTTCCCTGACTTGCCGCTGATCACGAACCCGCTCCACAAATTGCGATTGCGATCGCTGATCGCGCGCGCCGAAAAGTGCCGCGCCGGAACGACTGTCGTCTCGACGTCGTTCGCGTGTTTCGTCGACTCCCACCAATCGAGATCGATCGCACCGTGAATGCCATGCCGCCGTAACAGCGCCGAGTTGCCCAGCGGCGTGACGATCGGAGCGTCGATCTTCCGCAACGTCGCGACATCCATATGGTCGTAGTGGTTATGACTGACCAGTACGAGATCGATCGGCGGCAGATCATCGAACCGAATCCCCGGCGCCCGATGCCGCCGCGGCCCAACGAACGAAACCGGCGACACCCGCTCCGACCAAACCGGATCCGTAAGGATGTTGACGCCATCCATCTGCACGAGCGTCGTCGAGTGATTGATGAACGTGATGCGCAACCGCCCGCCGTCAATACGCTCCGGCGGCTTCGGACCGTAGCTCGCCTCCGGATGCTCCGGCCACACCCCCGGCACGCGCGTCATCTGCCATTTCAGAACCGAACGCTTTGTCGCCGACCCACGCTCGCGATTGTGAAAGCGCTCCCCATCAAAGTGATCGGAAGGTGCCCCTCTCCACCGCGGCGACGCAAAGAAGACGCGCTCGATGGCCGCGGCCGCGAACGCGGAACCGATCATGATCGCAGCAGTTTTTCTTGTCCGTCGCATGAGACGTTAAATATTGTCGGGCAACTACTTGAAGGGCCAGTTAGCGCATTCATGAATACCCCGCACTAACTCCGCCGCGGTGTGCTTCTGCCGCTGGCTATAGTGGATGCCACGTAGAGGCAGAAGGAGTCGGTAGAACGTATGGTGCGAGGTTACATGTGGCCCCTCGAACCCGATAGCCTCGAGCAACTTAGGAAGAGCGCGATGGACGGGTTCAATCCAGATCTCCATTTTATGGTTAGGCCATGGATCGCGATGATGCGCAAGATGTGCTTTCGAAAGCGCCAATACCATCTGAGGGGCAGCTTTCTGGCCGCGACGATCGGAGGCCAGAAGATCGAGTAAGAAAACGGTCGGCTTGTGACCACGCGAGACTTGACCAGCTCCGATGTCGACAGTTCCGATCTCGCCCGTCCATAGCTGCTCGGCGCCACGCGGCGAAAGAGGTGCGACGATCGAGACCGCTGCAACGTTCCATTGTTGCGTCGATTCAGTTTGACGCTCCAGCACAGCGAGGCTTGTCGGGAGTATCCCAAACCAGCGTCGGTAAACTCCGACCCATTCGTCAGGACTGAGATACGAATATGTCATCACGATCGCGGGATCAGACATCGCCAGTTCGACGAATGATTTCAGATCGGCGGTCCTTGCGTACCTGAAGCGGTAGCGACAACGCTGGGAATCTTCAAATATCCAACCGGACGCATCGGCAGTGTCAACTGGCTGAGGATTGGCAGTAACCAAAGGAATGATGGGAGGCGGCCAGCGGCGGGCGACAAAGCGGCCGGCACCTATCAGCACAAGATAACTGCCGAAGAAAATCTGCGATCCGATGTGAACCCAATGTTCTATGGCCATTGGTATCTTCGCCAAGGAGCTGGGCGGGCCTGCCGTCATCGTCACCAAACCGAGTAGCGCTAATAGCAAGGACACCTGCATGTGCCTGGTGTGCCAGTAATGAAAAGATCGGACTACCGCTAAGATCGCGCGACCGAGGACGGCCATTTATCGATACTACCGCATAGAAATGAGCGGGTCGGTGCATCGCTGCAGTTCTACCGGTCGTGGAATCGGATGTGGGGTTGCGCACATGCGTGCGGTAAGCCGATCCCACATCACCCCGCCGTCACCGGCTCCAGAGTCGCCGGAACTTCGTCTTCGATTCGCTTGTGCGTGCGCGCCACGAGCACATAGATCGACGGCACGACGAACAGCGTGAACATCGTGCCGATGATCATGCCAGTGACGAGCATGATGCCGATGCTGTTCCTTGCGCCGGCGCCGGGGCCGCGGGCGAAGACGAGCGGGAGGTGGCCCATCACCGTGGCCGCGGTGGTCATCAGGATGGGGCGTAGTCGCGTGCCGGCGGCTTCGAGGACGGCGCTAAGTTTGTCCTTGCCGCTTTCCTGGAGGTGGTTCGCGAACTGGACGATGAGGATTCCGTTGCGCGACACCAGTCCGACGAGCGTGATCAATCCGACCTGGCTGTAGATGTTGATCGACGTCAGTCCGAGGAATGAGAAGAGCAGTGAGCCCGAAAGGGCGAGCGGGACGGAGCCGGCCAGGATGATGAACGGATCGCGGAAGCTTTCGAACTGCGCGGCCAGAACGAGATAGATCAGGATCGCCGACAGGAGGAACACGCCCAGGAACTTCGTCCCCTCGGTGCGCAGTTGGCGCGACTCGCCGGCGTAATCGATGGTGAAGCCGCGCGGCAGGATCTTCTTTGCCTCGTCTTCGAGAAAGTTGAGAGCGGTGTCGAGCGAGACTCCGGGCGGGATCGCGCCCTGGATGCGAACGGCGTTGAGCTGCTGGAAGCGTTTCAGTTCGCGCGGCTCGGTCGACGTCTGCAGCGTGGCGAAGGTCGAAAGCGGAACGAGCTTGCCGTTCGCGCCGGTGACGTACATCTGCGTCAGCTGGTCGGGCGTCAGGCGCTCGCTTCGTTTGACCTGCGGGATCACTTTGTAGCTGCGGCCCTGGATGCTGAAACGGTTGACGTAGTTGCCGCCGAGGAGGACGGAGAGATCGCGTCCAGCCTGCGTCATGTCGACGCCCTGCGAGCGGAGCTTGTCGCGATCGAAGACGACGCGCGCCTGCGGCTGGTCGAACTTCAGATCGGTATCGGCGTACATGAACTTGCCGCTGGCGAACGCCTTCTTCACAAGCTCATCGGCGAATTCGGCGAGGCGCGCCGGCTCCGCCGTGGAGACGATGGCCATGTCGACCGGAAATCCCTGATTGCCCGGCAGCGACGGCGGCACGAGCTCGATGGCGCGGATGCCTGGGATCTTCGACACCGCCGCCGATGCTTCGACGACCAGCTCGGCCGTACTCTTTTTGCGCTTGTTGAACGGCTTTGCCACCATGCCGCTGAAGCCGCCGGTTGGAAAGATGACTTCGAACGTCGACTCCGTCTCGGGGAACGAGCGGTAGGCCGTATCGATCTGCTTGGCGAAGAGTTTGGTCTGCTCGATCGTCGAATTCGCCGCCGCCTGGATGATCCCGAAGATGAAGCTCTGGTCCTCGGCCGGCGCCAATTCCTTCTGCGAAAACATGTAGAAGGGAAAGATCAGCGCGACGACGAGCACCCACAGCGTCAGCACGACCGGCCGGAAGTGGAGCGTTCCCGCCAGCGCGCGCGTGTAGCGTTCGCGAAGGCGATCGAAGCGCGCGTTGATCCACCCTGCGAAGCCGCGCTCCGTGTCGCCGGCGCGCAGCAGTTTCGAACCCATCATCGGCGACAGCGTCAGCGCCACGAAGCCGGAGATGATCACCGCGCCCGCCAGCGTGAACGCGAACTCGCGGAAGAGCGATCCGGTCAGTCCGCCCTGCAAGGCCACCGGCGTGTAGACCGCGGCCAGCGTGATGGTCATGGCGATGATCGGCGCCACCAGCTCGCGCGCCGCGTCCGCGGCCGCCTGCAGCGGCGTCTTGCCCATGTGCAGATGCCGCTCGATGTTCTCCACCATGACGATGGCGTCATCGACGACGAGCCCGACGGAGAGCACGATGGCCAGCAGCGTGAGCAGGTTGATGGTGAAGCCGAAGGCGAGCATCAGCATGACTGCGCCGATGAGTGAGATCGGCACCGCCACGACCGGGATGATCACGCCGCGCAACGATCCGAGAAACAGGAAGATGACAAGGACGACGATGATCAGCGTCTCGGTCAGCGTCTTGAGCACTTCGTCGATCGCTTCCTGGATGTATGCCGAGGAGTCGTACGGCACGCCGCTTTTCATGCCGGCCGGCAACTGCGCCTGAATCTCCGGCATCGCTTCGCGAACGGCCTTCATCACGTCGAGCGTGTTCGCGGTAGGCAGGACGTAGATGCCGATGAAGACCGCGGTCTCGCCGTTGAAGCTGACTTCCTGGTCGTACGTCTCCGCGCCGAGGACGACGTCGGCGATGTCGCCCATGCGCACTACCGTTCCGTTCGATTCCTTCACCACGATCTGCTTGAAGTCGTCCACGGTCTGGAGGTTCGTGTTGGCCACGAGGTTGACCGAGGTCATCGTCCCCTTGGTGCGGCCGAGCGCGGAAAGGTAGTTGTTCGCCGCCAGCGCGTCGTGCGCCATCGATGGCGAGATGCCGAGGGCGGCCATCTTCTCCGGCTTGAGCCAGACGCGCATCGCGAAGGTGCGGTCGCCGAAAATCTCCGCGCGTTGCACGCCGCTGATCGCGCTCAGCTTCGGCTGGACGACGCGCACCAGATAGTCAGTGATCTGGTTTTGATCGAGCTCCTTCGAAGAGAAGCCGAGGTACGCCGCGGCAAACTGGCTGTCCGTCGTCTGCAGATCGATGATTGGCGCTTCGGCCTCGGGAGGAAGCTGATTGCGCACCTGCGCGACCTTCGACTGGATCTGCGTCAGCGCGGCGTTGGTGTCGTAGTTCAGTTTGAGATGGACGGTGATCGTGCTGACGCCCTGCGCGCTCGACGATTCGAGAAAGTCGATGCCATCCGCGCCGGCGATGACGCGCTCCAGCGGCGCGGTAATGAACCCGCGAACGAGATCGGCGTTCGCGCCGATGTACGCCGTGGAGACGACGACGTTGGCCATATCGCTGCGCGGAAACTGGCGCACGACCAGTGAACGGATGGCCTGCAACCCGGCGATGAGGATCACCAGGTTGACCACGATCGCCAGCACGGGCCGGCGGACGAAGAGATCGGTGAATTTCATCTAACTGTCTTCCGGCCGCGGCTTCGGGCTGTTACCCGGCTGCACGCTGTTGTTGACCTGCACCGCCGCGCCGGGCCGCAGCTTGAAGACACCCGAGGTGACGATTTCTTCGCCGGGTTTGACGCCGGTGAGCACAGCCACCTGATCGCCGCGCGAGTCGCCCAGCTTGACGAACTGCTGCCGAACGCCGCGATACGTCTTGCCGTCAGGACCCTTGACGTCTTCGACGATGAACACGGAATCGCCGAACGGCGCGTAGCTGATGGACGAGACCGGAAGGGTGATGGCGGAAGTCTTCGCGCCGTGGGCGAAATGCGCGTCGACGAACATACCCGGCCGCAGTTTGCCGTCCCGATTCGCGAACGAGGCCTGCACCTGTCCGTTCCGCGTGGCTTCGTCGATGACGGCGCCGAACGCGGTGACTTTGCCGGTTTCCGGAACGCCGCCGGCGTCGACTGCGATGTCGGATCCGACCGCGAGGTGACTCATCTCCTGCTGCGGAACACTGAAGTTGACATACACCGGCCGCAGCGATTGCAGCGAAACGATCGGAGCGCCGCCGGCGAGGTATTGCCCGAGGTTGATTTCGCGAAGTCCGAGAACGCCGTCGAACGGAGCGCGGATGATCTTACGCTGGATCGTGGCGTTGAGCTCGGCCACCTTCGCGTCGGCCTGTTTCGCTTCCGCCGCGGCGGTGTCGTACTGCGCCTGCGGGATGATCTTGGCGGTCATCATCCCGCGCATCCTCTCCAGGTTCACCCGATCCAACTGTCTCTGCGCCTCGGCCGATGCGAGCTGCGCCCGCTCCTGCTTCGCATCTAGCACGACGAGAATCTGCCCCTTGCTCACCGGCCGTCCCGAATCAAACTCGATCCGCTCAACGACGCCGGGCAAATCGGCGGTAACCGTAACGCCCTGCACCGCCGCCACGGTGCCGATGGCCTTGAGCGTGGAGTTCCACTCCTCCTGCCGCGCCACCACCGTCGTGACCGCCTCAGGTGGCGGTTGATACGACATCCCAGCCATGGCCTTCTTGATCTGGAAGTACTTGAACCCGCCGATGATCGCGATGAACGCGATCACGACACCCAGCATGAGCAACATCCGCTTCGTCATCGCCGCGGATTATGTCCGCCGCGATGCCGTTGACGCCAGCCCCGCCCCCGACTATGCTGCCGCTCCCTCCCCGGAAATGGCGAGGCCGTCAGGTTTGTTGAGACAACCCCAAGCAGGCGCTTAGCTCAGTTGGTAGAGCATCACCTTCACACGGTGGGGGTCAACGGTTCGAGTCCGTTAGCGCCTACCAAATCGCACTTCTTCGAAGGGCCGCGAGTCGCACAACTCGCGGCCTTTTTCTAATTTCAGGCGCGATCGATGCGGTCAAGCGAACAACGATGACGCCTGAACTGCCACTCCGCGCGGCCGCGCGACATCGGCCATCCTAGCCGGATCGAAAGAAAAACGAAGGCCTGACCCTCACGGCTTCCGGCTCCTCTTTCGACAGATCTCCGCCGATGACCTGCACCGCAGCCCAGATTGATGGCGGCAAGTCGCCGTTGCGGATGCAGTCGATCTGCGTCAATCGCCAGTGCCTCGGCGGGCGACACTCCCCGCAACTCTTCTGAAGCGTGAACATTGCACCTCGGCGGCAGCACGATCGAGATACGGGGCTCGACGCGGAGGCGTGACGTGGCAATGACTCGTAGGCCGGGAGAAGCTTCGAATCCGTGCCTCTACCTTGCCGCGCGGACGATGGATGAAGCCGATAAGGACAAGAATGCCCCCGCGCACGCCGTGAATGGCTCCGCGCGCGGTGATTCGGTTTCATCACGCGGTGATTCAGCTCGATTACGCGGTGATTCAGCCCGATTACGCGGTGATTCAGCCCGATCACGCGGTGATTCAGCCCGATCACGTGGTGATTCCGCCCGATCACGCGGTGATTCAGTCCGATCACACGGTGATTGAGCCTGATCACGCGGTGATTGAGCCCGATCACGTGGTGATTCAGCCCGATCACGCGGTGATTCAGTCCGATCACACGGTGATTGAGTCCGATCACACGGTGATTGAGCCTGATCACGCGGTGATTCAGTCCGCTCACACGGTGATTGAGCCTGATCACGTGGTGATTCCGCCCGATCACGCGGTGATTCAGTCCGATCACACGGTGATTGAGCTGATCACGCGGTGATTCACCCCGTTCACGCGGTGATTCAGTCCGATCACACGGTGATTGAGCCTGATCACGTGGTGATTCAGTCCGATCACACGGTGATTCGGTCCAATCACACCGTGATTCGGTCGGATCGCGAGGTGATTCAGCCTGACGACGGGTGGGGCTTTGGCGCGCCAACCTTTGTATGTCCCGTTCGTATGTGCTCGTTCAATGCCCAGGAGGATCGTCTTGATTCTCTTGTTGTTGCTTCTCGGCGGTTGTACCTGAATGCCGAGGGATGTCCGCGGACATCCGCGGATTTACGATCCTTCACATGGACGTAATCGGCTTTTTTCGATCTGCCGAATCCAGCGCCACTTTGCCATTTCATCGCAGAGGAATTCGTCAGAGCTGCACCGATGCAAAGTATTAACCCTTAAGGGTTAACGTGTCACACGCTGACGGTATTAAACAAAGGTGAACATTAAATTTGCGGTTCGCTTTCGGACCCGAGGGAAGCCTACCGAAGCCGTTCGAGGATCTGGGCGATGCGGTCGCGTTGCTCGGCGATGTCGATTCTGCTCGCGGTGGTTTGGATGCTTTCCTTGATCGCGGCGCGGGTGGCGGCGTCGGCTTGGCGGTATTTGCTGGAGATGACGTAGGAGACGAGGGAGACCTTTGCTGGCGGCAGGGTGGCGAGCTTGGGGAGGTCTTTGAGGAGGCGTTCGATCGGGCGGCTTTCCAGATCTTTGACGAAGCCTTCCATCTCCGTGAAGGTCGTGGCGTCGATGGCTTTCATCACTACAGAGGAAGCCGGCGCGGGAAGGGACATGTCGAGATCTTTCTTTTCCGGCATCGGCTCAATTCTCCTTCTTTTCGGTGCGCTTCGCGGCCACGCCGGGAACGCCGTCGATGGCCATGAGGCTGAAGAGCTGCTCCCATCCGGCCACGGCGATCGTGTGGCCGTCCCGCGAGATCCCGAATGACTCGGTGGCTCGTTCCGGATCGAACGCGGCCAGTTTTCTGCGCGTGGCGCTCGTGTCGCGATCGGCGATGAAGTCCTGGCGGAACACGCCGTTCACTCCATGTTCGTCGAGGTAGAGATATGCGATTGCCTTCCCGTCCGGCATCCAGCGCATGCGGCCGAGGATTGCGGTCGTGTGCGGCGGTGCGGGTACCGGCACGACGAAGCGCGTGGCCGCGCCGTCGGCGATGCGCACGACACGGACCATGGCGCGGGTGGTCCGGCCGTCGGAAAGGAACGCCACGTACTTGCCATCGGGCGACACGTCGGGCACGACGTCGCGGCCATTGACGACCGCCGATGCGCCGCTGCCGTCGGGATGAACCTTCCAGATGCCGAGGTGTTTCGGGTTGAAGGAGTTGTAAAGGATCCATTGGCCGTCGGCCGTAGCGGTCGGATTCTCGGCGTCGACGCCATCCTGCGAGACCTGGTGCGCTTCGCTGCCGTCGGCATTGGCCATCCAGATTTCGAGGTTGCCGCTGCGGCCGGAGCTCCAGACGATTTTCTTTCCGTCCGGCGTGTAGGCCGGATCCCAATCCTCCGCGGCGTCGTCGGTGATCTTGCGGACCGAGCCGGTGCCGAGGTTCATCTGCCAGAGGTCGAGGTTCCCGCTGCGGTTCGACGAGAAGAGGATCGATTGCCCATCGGGTGAATAGACCGGTTGCCGATCGCTGCTGTTGCCGCGCGTCAGCCAGCGCTCCGCCGGAAAACTCGACATCGGCGCCGCAGAAGCCGGCGCGTTCGCCTGCCGATCGAGCTCGATCTCGCGCAGGTTGTCCCGCGGCGAACGGACATCGAGAATCATCTGCCCCTTGCCCATGACGTCCACCAGCGTTCCGTTGTGCGAACTCCATCCGATGACTTGCGTCGTGTCGTTGGTCACGTCGTGCCGGACGATCTGCCCCGTCGATCCGACCACCGCCTCCACCGAGTCGGCGCGAATGTAAATCAACGACCGGCTGTCTGCCGTCCACACCGGCACCGAAACCTCGCCCGACTTCGGCGGCGTCGTGAGCGTTCGCGCACCCTTCGTCTCGGGATCGATGATGACGATCGTCTGCGCCACGCGTCCCGACGCGCCGATCAGCGCGATCTTTTTCTGATCCGGAGACCACCTCGGCTGCGAGAGCGCCACGATGTCCGATCGCAGCAACTCCCGCACGCCGGTGCCGTTCGCATTCGCCAGAAGAATGACGCTCGTCACGCGGCCGGCCGCATCGACCGCGTTCTTGCTGAAGGCGAGGAGCTTGCCGTCCGGCGACAACTCGCCGCTGGTCCCTCCGTCAAGAATGTGGCGTGCTTCGCCGCCGACGACGGGGATGCGATACAGCGATGAGGATCCGTCCGGAAGAAAATGCGCGTAGAGGACGGAGGCGCCATCCGGCGAGAAGCGCGGGAAATCGTCCGATCCCTGGCTCAGCGCAACCTCGCTGCCTCCCTCGACCTGCTTGAGCCAGATGCGTTGCGTTCCGTCGCGGCGCGAGCTGAAGGCAATGAGCTTTCCGTCCGGCGAGACCGCGGGCGAGAAGTCATTGCCCGAGTAAGTGAGATAGCGTTCCGAGGTGATCGTTGGCGGTGCGGGACGGCGCAACCAGGCGGTGAGAAGTGCGCCGATCACGAGCGCGGCGACGGCCGTGGCGGCAAGCAGCGGCCAACGCGGCCGAGGAACGATGACCTCCTCCTCCGCCTTCTCTTCGCGCACCGGCGCGATGCCTGCCTCGGACAGATGGTCGCGCAGATGCTGAAGGTCGCGCGCCAGATCGCGCGTCGAGGCGTAGCGCTCGTCCGCATCCTTGGCCAGACAGCGCTCCACGATCCAGCGCAGAAGTGCCGGTACGTGCGGCGCAACCTGCGAGAGGGGAGGCGGCTCATCGCGCATGACCATGAACATCGTCTCGACCGCGCTCGCTCCCTGGAAGGCGGGTTTGGCGGCGAGCATCTCGTACAGAATCGCGCCGAACGAGAACTGATCGGAGCGGTAGTCGACGTTCTCCGCCTTCACCTGCTCCGGCGACATGTAGCCGCACGTGCCGACGATCATGCCCGGATCGGTCCTGCGGTCGCTTACGCCGGGGGTTCCCGACGCGAAACTCCGCGCCAGCCCGAAGTCGAGAATTTTCACGCCCCCCTCGTTGGTGAGCATGATGTTTTCCGGCTTGAGATCGCGATGGACAAGTCCGCGCTTGTGCGCCGCGGCCAGACCATCGGCGATCTGCGACACGATCTGTAGCGTCTTGCGCACCGGCACGGGCCCGGCCGCCATCACGTCGCGCAGCGTCTGGCCATCGATGTACTCCATCGCAATGAACGCGCTGCTCTGATGCTGGCCGATTTCGTAGATGGTGATGATGTTCGGATGGTTGAGAGACGAGGCGGTACGCGCCTCCTGCCTCAGACGCGCCAGCTGCTCATCATCGCCGGCGAGATGCTCCGGCAGGAGCTTGATGGCGATGGCGCGGTCGAGCTCATCATCATGGGCGAGATAGACGACGCCCATTCCCCCTTCGCCCAACTTGCAGATGGTCTTGTACGGCCCAATGCTCTCTTCCAGCGGTGCCGCGGTCATGGGGTTCCCTTGATACGGATCGTAATGAAAGCAGTTCTCGGCATTGCAACATACTTGTAGCGGTCACGCAGAGCGATCCGGTCAGGGACGTCGCATTAGCCAGCGCAGCGTGCGCGTTGCCGCGGTGCCTATGACGGGCATCCGCAGAATGCGCTGCGATGCGTTCGCGACGGTCAGGAGAGTCCGGCTGCGGTGGCGGTCGCGAACGGCGAGGTCCTGGAGAAATATCGCGGCGGCGCGGCTCTCCGCGATCAGATCGGCTGCGGGTAACGCGGCGTGTTCCGTGATCACAGATTCATATGCCGATAACAACGACGCGTGCAGATCGTCGGAGGCGGCGGTCTGACGGATGCGGTCGGAGACGGCGCGTGCGTCTTCCGCGTCGTACAGCGCGAGCTCGGCGAGGATCGCTTCCGACGTCAGCGGTTGCTGAAGCGTGCGAATGCCGAAATTAAGGCGGCGCAGGCGATCGAAGTCTTCCGAACGGACTATGCCGCCGAGGCCGGACTCGCTGCAGAGAATGACGGCCAGTCCGCAGGCCATCGCTTCCATGGCGCACTTTGCCTTCGCGAAGGCCAGGTCATAGCGGCCGAGGAGAGACTCCGGGTTCGTCACGGCGGTGCCTGTCGCGGCGCCGATGACATCGAGCTCGATGCCCTCGGCGCGGCAGGCTTTGCGAAGGGCCGGCAGAAACGTCAGCTCGTGCGCGAGATTGCCGAAGACCAGCGCGCGGCGCGGCTTTGGCGGGAGAGGCTCACGCTGGTGAAACGCGGCCATGTCGACGCCGTTGAGCAGGACGGAAACCTTTTCGTAGGCGATGCCGTCGCGTGTCAGGAGGCGATCGGCGCAGGTATCGTCGACGGCGATGTAGCGGAGGATTCGCGGGAAGCGCGGCGCGGTGTGGGCGGGATCCTCCCAGCCGTGACAAACGAAAATCGCCGGCGTGTCCGGAAAGTGAAGCAACGCCGCCATGGTTTCCACAGCGCTGTCGCCGTGAATGATGTCCACCGGCGCCGTGATTGTGCGCAAGTCGTCCACGACCGGAATCGTGAGCGCATCGAAGCGGCGCGCCGCATCGCCGAGCTCTGTCGCGAAGACGACCGGCGAGTGACCGCGCGCGAGAAGCCACGACGCCAGCTCGTACTCGTAGCGTTGCACGCCGCCGATCGCGCCGAGCGAATGGCCGGCAATCAGAATGCGCATGAGCGCTTTTCCACGGCCGCGCGCAGAGCGTCGCGCAGCGGAAGCATGTGCTCGCGCCGCCTGATCACCGTCATGTATTGCCCTGCTGCTACGCGCTCTTCACCATAGCGTTCGTACAGCGGCGGTTCGCCGTCGTCGATCGCTGTCCAATCGGCAACGGGAGAAAGCGTCTCGCGCTGATATGCATTCGCGCCGTATCGCGTCACCATCGCTTCGATGTCAGCCAACGAAGCGGATTGCGCGGCCGCTCTGTCCATCTTCGCGGCGTGTTCGGCGGCGCTCAGCTCGACAACGATGGCGGCAGCATCGCGCGAATGCGGATCGTTGACGACGGCGTACTCGTATTGCTTCACCGGGACGCCGGCCATCGCGATTGCAGCGCCGCCGATCAGTCTGCAGAGATCGTGAACCGGGTTGTAGCCTTCGGCGGCGTCGCAGACGAGGATCGATGGCCGATCTCTTTCCAATTCCGCCGCGAGCTCGACAACGAGCGAGCGAACCAGCGCCGTGTTGCGCTCCAGGATCATCGCGTACGCCTCGCGATCCGAAAGACGGCCGAAAATCGCTCCTCGGCGGGCACCGAGGTCGCGCAGAAGGTCCGCTGTGTCGCCAAGGCGCGTCGCGGAGGAAGAGGAGTGCGCAGTGCCATCTGTCAGGACGTGGACGACCGGTGTGTTCCGGGAAATCCAACCGTGGAGCAGAAGTTCGTGACCTGGATGAGCGACGAGGAGATACATCATCTGGGGAAGCAAATTGTAGCTCGCGTGAATTTCGCCGGGCCTTCTACGTGCGAGGCGATGCCGGCCGCGACGCGAACAGCGCGTGAGACACTAATCACGCATGATGATTCGCCGGCTCGCGATGTACATGTTGCTGAGCGTCATCGGGGTGGTGCGGGTTGGCGCCGCGGATTCCCGGCTTACCGGAAAACTCGACGAAGCCGAGCGCATTCGGGCGAGCGACAAGGCGAGATCGCGTCAGTTGCTCGATTCCATTGAGCGCGAGAAGCCGGCCGATCCCGAGATCGTCGCGCGCGTGCAACTGCTCGAATGCAAATGGGCCGATACTCCTCCGGCCGCATACGGCGCGGTGTCGATCGGGCTTGCGGCGGCGCAGCAGGCTCGCAGCGTCGGACTTCGCGCGAAATTGCTGGCGTGCAGGGCAGGCGCTCTGAGCGTAGATGGAAAGTCCGTCGAGGCGGAGCGCGAGTACGGCAACGCCATCGTGCTGGCGAGGCAGGTGCGCGATGCGCCGCTGGAGGCAGAGACGCTGGGCAACATCGGCTACCTCCAATACGAACGCGGCGCGATGGCCGACGCGCTCACGAATCTGCAGAACGGGTATCGGCTCAGCGCGCAGCTCGGCGATGTGAAGGGGCGTCTCGATGCGCTCTCCAACATTGCCAATGTTTATGCCGACGCGCACGTCGCCCAGTACGACCGGGCCATCGAGTACTACAAGCAGCTCCTCGGCGAGTACGAGAACTATGGACAGCCGAGCGACGTCGCCGACACGATGTTCAACATCGCCAGCACGTACGAGACAAAGGGTGACTTCGCGGCCGCGGAGCTGCACTACCGGCGCGCGCTGGCTGCATTTCAAAAGCTGCGTCGGGCCGCCGACGTCGCGTTCACGAGCCGGGACCTCGCGCTAGCGCTGATGAAGCAAGGGCGGGCCGCGGAAGCGTTGCCGTTGCTCGATGCATCGGTGGCGTTCTACGAAGGGCACGACGAAGAGAATGCCGCACACGCCCGGCAGTTTCGCGGCATGGCCTACCGAAGAGTGGGGCGCCTCCACGAAGCATTGCGCGAGCTCGACACCGCGCGGCGATTCTACGAGCGGGAAAACAACGTCCGCTTCCTGGAGAAAAATGTGGAGGAGACAGCGCTCGTCTATTCGCAACTCGGCGACTGGCGGAAGGCGTACGACGCTTCGGTGCGCCATGCCGTTCTCGCGCAGACGCTGGCAACGAGCAGAAACGACGAGCTCTCGTCGCGGCTGCGTGTCGCGTTCGATACGGAAAAGAAGGACCAGGAAAATCGTGCGCTGGCTCGCGAGAACGGACTGCGGGCGGCCGCGTTGCGCGAGGCCGAGCGCAGCCGGAAGCTGCAGATCGCCGTCAGCGCATTGATCGCGCTGCTGGCCGCGACGATGGCGATCCTCTTCTGGCGTCAGGTCGTGAACACGCGCCGCATGCGCGCCATGGCCATGACCGACGAGTTGACGCGCCTACCGAATCGCCGTCACATCCTCGCCGCCGCGGAGATCGCATTCGACGCCGCGAAACGCGACGGACGTCCCGCGGCCGTCATCGTGCTCGACATCGATCACTTCAAACGGATCAACGACACGTTCGGTCACGCTGCCGGCGACGCCGTCCTGCAGAGTGTGGCCCGCACGTGCCGTGTCGCGCTGCGGCCCGCCGATCTGATCGGACGCATCGGCGGCGAGGAGTTCCTCGTCGTCCTCCACTCCGCGACTCGCTCCCAGGCTCACGAAATCGCGGAGCGCCTTCGAACGGCGGTCGAACGCATCGATCTCACCTCGATCGCTTCTGCCCTCCACGTCACCATCAGTCTCGGCGTCTGGCTCGCCGGCGACTACGCCGCGAGCGCCGCGATTGCCGCCGCCGATTTGCTGCTCTATCGAGCGAAGGAGAGCGGCAGGAATCGCGTGGAGATGGAAGCGGCCGTCGCGTGATTTGCCTTCGATGAAACGATAGCCAGGAGCGCCGCGACGGCGCTCCTGGCTGGAGTTTCTACTGCGCCTTGATGAGGTAGACGGTATCGACCCCGGTGCGACCGGCCGGGATGGTGATGGTCAGCGCGCCTCCGCCGAACGACGACGCGCTGTACGAGGTGTACGCGTTGCCGGCAGGGTCGGTCGAAGGATCGTAGTACCAGATCTTGTAGGTCTGGCCGGCCGGAGGCGCCGGTAGCGTGATGGTGAAGTTGGTGCTGCCGATGGAATCGTAGAGAACGAACTGCACGTTCGACTGCCCCATCGCCCACACCCTTCGCGCAGGGGTATTGAAAACGTCGGTGCGGCGGATCATGCGCCACCAGTTCGTCACGTTCGGCGTACGGTTCGTGGCGGTGAAGAAGTCGATCATCCGCCGGATGTCGCCGTACTCAGTGGGAGCGTCGGCCCAATCGCCCCGGATGGACTGATTCGGCGAAGAACGGATGTCGCCGATCGAGCCGAACACCTCCGCTGTCGCCAATCCCCAGATCGCCCGGCGATGATCGACGGAGCTCAGTTGATTGAGGTAGCCGAACTCGTCGTCGAAGGCCAGCACGTTCGCACCGTTCGCGCTGCGGATGTCGCTTCCCCATTTGTCGGGCAACGTCGGCGAAGGGCTGTGGACGCCGTACTGGAGCGACGCATGCACCAGCCAGCCGGCTGTGGGCGACGTGGCGCGCGTAAAGGCGGCGGAAGGAGCCGACGCCGTCTTACCGTGGATTGTGACGAGGCGGAGATCGCTGCCATTGGCGTAGTACGGATCCTCGTTTCGCACCAGCGGCCCAACCGTATTGTTGTAGTACGCCTCGTCATGAACGATCGCCGCGCCGTCGCCGGGCTCCACCTTCGCGTTCTCCCACTCGTTGGCGAAGGAGATGATCACGTTCGGGTAACTGCCGTAACGCGCCAGGACGTACTTCACGAAGAGCTGGTCTTGGGCGGTGTTGATTCCGAAGGTGCGGTAGTTGTCGTCGATCGGCGAGGGGTACCCGGCCGGATCTTTGAAGAGGATCAACTCGGCGACCTGCCCGTTGACGAAGAGCTGATCGACCACCAGATCGAGCGCCGTGTAGTGCGACGTGCTGACCTGATTGTAGTCGGGACAGACTTCCGCGGCGGTCGCACCTGACGCCTGCGACACGATCGTGCAGGGAGAACGAACACCGCTGAACGGCTGCGTGTCGTAGAACTGTCCGCCGTTGAAAGAACCGGCGTATGTTTTCCACCACGGATAGACGAGCGTCCTCACCTTGTTCATCTTGTAGATGTTGATGGAGTTCGCCAGCGCGGTCTTCCAGCCGCCATTCGCGCCGGTGGCGACGGCATTGGTGACGAGCTGGTAGTAGGTCTGGCCGAAGATGAACGGATGCGTACCGTCGTCCCAGATCGGGCGCGCGAGGAAGCTCGCGTCGCGGCGGAGGAACCCGCGTTTGCCGGCCGGAGCCGCGCCGACGGTGATCGTCACGGTGTTATTCGCCGGATACGCCAGCGAATTGGTGGGCGAGTAAACCTTGTATGACCATGTGCCGGTCGCGGTGGGGGTAAAGCGCAGCTTGTAATTGTTCGCGTTCGGCCCCGCGAAATAGCCGCGCAATTCTTTTGTGAAGGTGGTGCCGGCAGGCGGAGTAATGATCGCCTTCACGTCCAGGTCGGTGTAAGGGTTCGCCGGGAAAATCAGAGCCGGAGCGTCGATCTCGCAGGGTACCCACTTCTGAGGGGCTGCGCCGCCGGTGCACGGTTGGAGCGCGGCGTGGACCGCGCCGGCGCTCAGAAACAGCCACAGGACTGCAGCGATACGGTGGAACTTCAACATGATGTCTCCTTGAATTCCGATGTTCAGTCGACTGTCACTCCTATATACGCTTCGTCCGCTAGTTATGTAGATACATAACAGTCACGTTGCTGTGTATCTACACGCGTGAAGACGTAACGAGTACAATCGGACGCCATGAAACGCGGCATTCCCGCCCCCGGTCAGGTCAAGCGTGAGGACTGCCTCGCGATGTCGCGGCTCTGTATCAGCGCGAACCTGCGCAAAACGGAGCGAATCGTCACCCGCCACTACGACGCCTATCTCGCGGAATCCGGCATTTCCGCCGCGCAGCTTCCGATCCTCGCCATCATCGCCGCGGCGGATGAGCCGACCTTCCGGCTTCTCGCGGCGCAGCTCGATCTCGACCGCTCCACGCTCTCCCGGAATCTTGCGCTGCTCGAAGGCAGGCGGCTGGTGAAGATTGCTCCGTCATCGGGCCCGAAGCCCGGACGCCTCTCGCTCACTGCCAGGGGGACGGCTGCGCTGCGTGATGCGTATCGCTGCTGGACCAGGGCGCAACGCGCACTCGAGCAAGTCCTTCCCGACGCGTCGCTGACGGAGATGGTCGGCAAACTCAAAGTCCTTCGTCGCGCGGCGCGCGGCAGCGCGGTGTCGAGCGATCGCGAAACATAGCCGGCATTCTCGACTCACTTGGCTGCCGCGGTTTCACCTCTGCTACGCTCCGCAGATGCGCAAACTCCTCGCTCTCGCTCTCTTCGCAACCCTCTCGATCAGCGCCCAAACGAAGCCGGCCAACTCCGCGGAATCACGCCTTGTGGCGCAGAACGCGCTGTTCGAGGATTTCTGGCAGATGAGCCTGAAGCTGAATCCGACGCAGGCCACCGCGGTCGGCGACTATCGCTACAACGACAAGCTCGGCGATAACTCGCTCGCGGCGGTAGTCCGGCGGAACGAGATCAATGCGGCGTTTCTGGCGAAGATCAAAGCGATTTCGACGGACGGATTCAGCGAGGAGGATCGGACATCGCATGACCTTTTTCTGCGGAACATGCAGGAGAACGCCGATGACTTCGATCTGAAGAACTACGAGATGCCAGTGACGGCGCAGGGCGGCGTTCACACGGGACTGGCCGATTTGCCAAACGCCGTTCCGCTCGATTCGGTCAAGCACTACGAGGACTACATCGCGCGGCTGCATCAGATCCCGAACGCGTTGCTGCAGACCGAGGACGTGCTGCGCGCGGGAGTGAAGGATCATCTGGTCATCGTCAAGTTCGTGGCGGAGAAGATTCCGGCGCAGTGCGCGGGGATCATTGCCGCGAATCCGTTTGTGATTCCGATCAAGAAAATGCCGGCGGATTTTTCGGACGCCGACAAGAAGCGCCTGGCCGACGCGATCACGGCGGTGGTGGATACCGAGGTGCTGCCGGCGTACAAACGGTTCGCATCGTTCATCACCACGGAGTACGTTCCGAACGGGCGCGCCACGCTGTCCATCGAGAGTCTGCCAGACGGCAAGCGCCGTTATCAGGCGGCCATCCGCCGGCTGACCACGACCAACCTTTCGCCGGCCGAGATTCATCGCATCGGGCTGGCGGAGTACGACCGCATCGTCGGCGAGATGACGGCGCTGGCGAAGGCGAACGGCTACGCGGACCTGGCCAGCTTCCGCGACCACATCGAGTCCGATCCGAAGTACAAGCCGGCCTCGGCGCAGGCGATCGTCGACGACTTCGACCGCTACATCAAACAGATGCGGCCGAAGTTGCCGCAGCTCTTCAACGTCATTCCGTCGGCGCCCGTCACGGTCGAAGCGATTCCTGAGTTTCAGAAGGCCGCGGCCACGCACTACCAGACCGGCACGCCGGACGGAAAGCGTCCCGGCCGCGTTTCGGTGGCTGTCTCCGACTTCGCCAGCCGTTCGTTCATCAACGACGAAGCGGTCGCGTATCACGAAGGCATTCCGGGCCATCACATGCAGCTCTCCATTCAGCAGACCCTCAAGGGCTTGCCCGAGTTTCGCAAGCACGGCGGCAACTCGGCGTACACCGAGGGATGGGCGCTGTATTCAGAACAACTCGGGAAGGAGGTCGGCTTCTATCAGGATCCCGGCTCCGACTACGGCCGTCTCCGCTCGGAACTTTTCCGCGCGGTGCGGCTCGTCGTCGATACCGGCATCCACGACATGGGATGGAGCCGCGATCAGGTCGTCGACTACATGCGCAAATCGCACGCGGTCGACGAGCCGACGATCCAGTCGGAGACCGATCGCTACATCTCCTGGCCGGCGCAGGCGTGCAGCTACAAACTCGGACAGCTGAAGATTCGCGAGCTTCGTGCGCGGGCGACGCAGAAGCTCGGATCACACTTCGACATCCGCCGCTTTCACGACGAAGTGCTCGCCGGCGGAAGCCTTCCGCTCGACGTCCTCGATGCGCGCATCAACCGCTGGATCGCGGCCGAGATACCGAAAAAATAGTGCCTACGGTTCTTCCTCCCATTCCAGCTTGATCGACGGCACGGCCAGCATGGCCGGGCCGACGACGGTGAGAAAGATGGGAAGCAGCGGGATGAATTGGTCGGACGTGCGGATGGAGATCGGTGAGGAAAGGCCGGTGCGCGGCTGGAACCGGTAGATGGCGAGATGTACCTGCGCGTTGCCGAGCGGCTCCCCGTTCTTCTGGACCGGCACGGCGAAGAATGCGGGAAAGAGCGGCCCTTCGGTCTCCGTCACTCCGAGATATTTGTCGAACTGGTCTTCCAGCTGTACGTCGCGTCCCTCGATCTCGCCGCGAAGGACCTGGTAGCAAAGGTAGTGCGTCAGCGGCGGCGTCGGCTCGGCCGGTTTTCCATCCGGAAACGACTTGCCCGCCGGAAGAAGCAGCAGTTGCGGATCGCCGATATGCCATTCCGTGGCCGGCGCGAACTGATTTGAGAAGACCACGCGCCGGCGCGGCTCGGGAACGCTCGGGATGGGCGGCTCGAGCGTGTAGCCCGTCAGATGACGATCGGGAAACTGGATGGTGCCGCGGTCTTTCGCGACGGGGTTGCCGATGAAGTCCAGCCCGATAGTTGTTCGCGGACGCGGACCGACGTCGAACTGTCCTCGGGTATCGACTGTCCGCCGGAACCCCATACGGTTCAGAATCCAGAATTTGTAGTGATCGATGTCCTGTTCGGCTTCGTGCTGCGCGCCATCATTCTTGCCACTTGTTGCCGCCATGATTCTCTCCTTTTGACAGGAGTGGTGGCAGCGGCCCATTTCCCTACCGCCGTCACAACGAGTTCACGGGTAGGGATTTCCCGCGGCAACGACACTCCTGTGATGAGCTGACCACGGTCCGGTCATTCATCCGAACAGGAGTGCATTTGATGCGTCGAGCGTTTTTCGTTCTCGTTCTCGCCTTCGGCCTTCCTCTGATCGCGCAGTCGCCGACTCCGGATTGCAGCAAGCCCGGGCGGCCACCGGTCGATCCGAAGCTTTGCAAGCATTCGAATTTCTTCGATCCCGCGCAGATCTGGGACTTGCAGACGGATCCCCGGCTCGCGAAGTACAAGCCGGCAGGACTGAAGTACGACGCGTTTCTTCCAGTCGGCTACGACCTCGCCAACTCGATCGTGCTCGTGAACCATGCGACGAAGGACGTCGTCATCGTCGACACGCTTGGCGACTTCGAGTCCGCCGAGGATGTCGTCGGAAAGCTCGCGGCGAAGGGAGTGCTGCAATCGTCGACCAACGTGCCGTTCCGATCGCTGATTTACACGCACAACCACATCGACCACACCGGCGGTGTACAGGGCTATCTGCATGCAGCGAAAGACAAGCCGTGCCGTCCCGAGAATCCCGACAAAGCCGGACCCGATGGCGTGTACGACGCTGATGCCGACGATCCCGGCTGTGTTGCGGTCATCGGCCAGGCGCAGATCGTCGACAGCGTGATCAACACCGGCACCGTGGTCGGCACGATCATCAATCAACGTTCGTCGTACATGTACGGAAGCTACCTCGTACCCGACGGCGTCATCAACGACGGCATCGGGCCGCAGGTGAACAAGGGGCACGCGGGCTTCCGGATGCCGTCGCGCACCTTCACGAATGAGCTCCACGTTCACGTGGCCGGACTGTGGATGGCCCTCGTCTACGTGCCGAGCGAGACGAACGACGAGTTGATGGTGTTTCTGCCCGACCGGCTCAATCGCGTCGAAGGAAATGGCTCGCCGGCCGATGCGGAGAACTGGAAAGGTTCCGGACTGCTGCTTTCGGCCGAGGTCATTCAAGGGCCGTCGTTCCCGAATCTCTACTCGTTACGCGGTACGAGTTATCGCAATCCGGCGACGTGGTTCCGCAGCGTCGACAAACTCCGCACGTATGAATCGTGGTGCATGTTGCCGAGCCACGGCACGCCATTGTGCGGCGCTGACAACATCCAAACGGTGCTGCGCAACTTCCGCGACGCCATCCAATACACGCACGATCAGACCGTTCGCAATCTCAACAAAGGGAAGACGATCGAGGAGTTGCCGCAGGTCATCCACATGCCGCAATACCTGATCGAGGATCTCGCGCCGGTACAAACTGCGAAGCCACCGGAGATCACCGATCCGCGCGATTACCTCACCTTCTTTTACGGCTCCGTCCCGCAAGCCGTTCGCGAGGTCTATTTCGGATACCTCGGCTGGTTCGAAGGCGATCCAGTCGCACTCGATCCACTCGCGCCTGAGGACAACGCCAAGCGCACCGTAGCGCTGATGGGCGGCGTATCGAAAGTCGTGGCCGAGGCCGATGCCGCGCTGAAAAAAGGAACGATGAAAGAGGATCAGTGGGCCGCACAGCTGGCCACGCTCGTTCTGCGCGCGGATGCCGGCAACAAAGGCGCGACCAGAATCAAAGCCGCGGCGTATCGCAAGCTGGCCTCGCCGCAGACCAATCCGAACTGGCGCAATTGGTACATCACTTCCCAGCGTGAGCTCCTCGGCCTCGGGCCTCGGAAAGCGATCGATGGCGGCCTGACGTCGCGCGACATCGTCATTAATCTGCCGTACTCCGCGTGGATCAACGAGTGGACAATGCGCCTGAAGGCCGACGAAACGATCGCCGCCAATGTTCACCGCAACCTCGGCATCTGGATCGAAGGAGCAAACGACGGTTTCGGCCCCGAGGGCTACCTGCTGCGGCTGCGCCGCGCCGTCTGCGAATTTATCGACACGAAAGCGATTCAGAAGGATGTCGAGGCGGGATCGGAGCTGATGTTGTCAATGGACCGCGACACGATGCGCGATCTCATCATCGCCGATCGTCCCAACGACCCGAACGCGTTCCTCGATACGCTGACCGCATTCATCGACAAGGGCCGCATTCACGCAAAAGGCGGCGGTGCGGCGGAAGCGCGAGCGTTCTTCGAGCACTTCGACCGCGCGCCGGATAAGGCGATTCCGTTGAGTTTGCGTTAGGGTTCGCGATTGTCCTGGGAGCGCGGGCGTCTCGCCCGCCGTATTGGCAAAACTCTGCCCGACTGCGGGCGGGACGCCCGCGCTCCCAGGAGGTCTTCGTTGATAATGACCACACGTGCTCGTCTCCATCGTCACCCCGTCGTACCAACAGGCCCGCTTCATCGAACGGACGCTCGAAAGCGTGTCGAGGCAGGGTGGCGATATTGAGCACATCGTCATGGACGGCGGGAGCACGGACGGCACTGTCGCGATTCTCGAACGATGGCGCGATCGCATCTCCTTTTCGAGCGGACGTGACGGCGGGCAGACTGCGGCGATCAATGCCGGCATCGCGCGCGCTCGCGGCGAAATCCTCGGCTATCTAAACTCCGACGACGTCTACTACGAAGGCGCAGTGGCTGCCGCGGTTGAGGCATTCGAACGCGATCCGGACGCGGATGTCGTTTACGGCGACGCGGTTCACATCGATGCGGACGATCGCATCGTCGGGGCGTATCCGACCGAAGAGTGGTCGATGGAGCGGCTGAAACTGGTCTGCTTTCTCTGCCAGCCAGCGGTCTTTTTCCGGCGCCGCGTCATCAAGCGATTCGGGCCGTTCGACGCGCGCCTCCACTACTGCATGGATTACGAATACTGGCTCCGCCTCGGCATGCGCGGCGCGCGCTTCGTTCACATCCCTGCGCGGCTGGCGGGGTCGCGCGTTCACGCCGCCACCAAAACGCGCACGCGGCCCGCCGAAGCTTGCACGGAAACAAACGGCATGCTGCGCGAAACCATCGGACATGTGCCCGACAACTGGCTCTGGAACTACGCGCACGCGGTTCTCGACGGACGCGGCGTCGCGCGCTCGACGGATCGCGGCTATTTGCTTCGCGCTGCGCTGCTGACCGCAGTCGCTGCGTTTCGCTGGAACGGACTCCCGTCGATGTCACTGCTTCGCAGCACCGGATCGTGGTTCGTTCACGGATCATCGTTCGTCACCCGGCCGGCCGAACCCGATGCTTGATCTGCTCGTACGCCATAAGTTTCTCGAAGAGCTCGTGATGTCGACGCTCATCGGCCTCGGCGTCTACTCCTTCTGCGCGATCATCGTGATCGCCGCCGAACTGCGGCAACGGAGCGACATGAGCGTCTACACCACGCGCCACGCGCTCAATGACCTCGCGTACGTCGTCTTTTATCAGTGCAGCATCTACAACATCGTCGTTCTGCCGCTCTTCGCATTTCTGGCGCCGCGGCTGCACTTTGCGCGTGCCGGATTGCTATTGCGCCTTCCTCCAATTGCTGCGTTCTTCGTTTGCTGGCTGATCTTCGATTTCCTGAACTATTGGATGCATCGCGTGCAGCACGCGGTGCGCCCGCTCTGGGCGTTCCACAGCGTTCACCACACGCAGACGCGGCTGACCTTCCTCACCGCCAACCGCATCCACGTGCTCGAGCAGTTGTACGTCGGATTGTTGATGATCATCCCGGCCTTCCTCCTCGGCATGCCGCAGCCGCGATGGCTGCCGATTCTGATGGTGCAGGTCTTCAGCGAAACGATGCAGCATTCACGGCTGACGTGGACGTTCGGTCCGCTGCGGCGGCTGCTCGTGAGCCCGGCGTTCCACTCGATGCACCATTCGGTCGACGCGCGCCAATACAACGGAAACTACGGCCGCGTTTTCTCGCTGTGGGACGCGCTCTTCGGAACGTTCGTCCACGCTGACGAGCCGGCGCTGCGGCAAGGTGTGGAGGGGATGGCGGTGCCCGAGACATTGATCGCGCAGTTCATCCATCCGTTCCGTGTTCTCGCCGGCGCGCGCGTCTCAGAACGTCTCGACTCCGGCGAAGTCCACGTGTCCTGACGGCGCAATGTGGAAGTTTTTCACCTTGCGGCTCCGGATTGCCGTCGACGCTCCGTAAATCAGCGGAATCAGAATCGCTTCACGCTCGATCATCGTCGTGATCACCTTGCGGTTCGCGGGGGACGGATCCGCGCGATAGGTAGCGAGCGCTGCGTCCGTTTCGGCGCTCCTCCATCGCGACTGATTGGTGAGGTACTGATCGCCGGTCGAAACCTGCGCCGATGACAGCAGCGACTCGTAAAACTCGGCGGGATCGGGATTGTCGGCCACCCATCCGCCGATGCTCATGTCGTAATCGCCGATCGTCAGCGAACGGAAGTAGTGCTCGCTGTTTCGCGTCTCGAGCAGCTTCACCTGGATGCCGTAGGCGCCGAGTTGCCGCGCGATCTCCTGCGCGGCCGGAAGCGGCTTCGGAAGATACGGCCGCGGAATCCAGGGGACGAGCAGCGTCAGGCTGGCCGGCTTCGCGGGATGCTTCCGCAGCAGCTCGCGGTCGCGCATCTCCGTCGATCCGCTGGCCTTCCCCATCAGCGGTGGAATGAGGTCGCCCGCGAGAAATGCGAAGTGATTTTTCTCGTAACAGATTTCAGCGATGGGGATCGGATTGATGGCGTGCTGGATGGCGCGGCGCAAGGTGACGTCGCGAAACATCGGCCGCTCGTTGTTGAAGAAGAGAATGCCGGTCGAGTTGCCCGGCTGCATCATCGGCTGGTAGCCGTTGATGCCGTGCCGCAGGATGTCGTTCACGGAAAGATTGAGCGTGAGATCGATCTCGCCGCGTTTGGCCGCGTCGATCAAACGCCGCGGCGTGCCGTCGGTGTCCGTCGGATGAATAACGAAGAGCAGTTCATCGCTAACCGCCTTCCCGCGATATTTCGGATTCTTCTCCAGCCTCGCCAATCCGGCATCGTGCATCGACTGCATCGTCATCCCCGGCGTAAGCCGATAGGGTCCTGTGCCGTAGAACGTGCCCTGCCGCTCGAGAACGATGCCGGTGTTCCACTGGCAGAGGACGTTTTCGAATCGCGGACTGGGACCGCTCATGGTGAAGACCACGCGGCCGTCTCGTGCGGAAACGGTAGCGCGCCCGCGCAACGCGCCCGCATTCGCCAGCGAGCTCGCCGCGATCTCCGCGGTCAGTTCAGTTCCATCGGAGAAGAAGATCCCCTTGCGCACGGCCGCCGAGTAGACCGGCTGCACGCCGCCGCGCTCCTGGCGCAGGAACTCTTCGAAGAGGCATGGCTCCAGCGTGCCGGCCTCGGTCATCGAATAGGCCATCTCGAAGACCTGGCCGAGCATGAGACCCGTGATGGTGTCGCCGGAATCTCGCGGGTCGAGAGTACCGATCGCTGCGAGGACGCCGATGCGCAGCGATTTGGTGGCCGTGGCAGCGGACGAGACGGCGTTCCGTGGTGAAAGGGAGGTCAATCGGAATCCTCTTTTTGTTAGTGACGGAAGGGTGCACGTTAACTGCCACCCGTCAGGCCGACGATGATCCCTCCGTAAACGTGACTCGAAAGTGAAGGTTTCGCGTCAAAAAAAAACGCCGGAAGGCGCGAACCTTCCGGCGTCTCGAATTGCGAACAGGGAATGGTTACTGGATACGGACGCCGTCGGCGATGAAGGTTCCGCGGTCCATGCGGCCGGAGATGTTGACTCGGTCTCCACGACGGAAGGCGTTGCGGCCACCGTAGACGTTGACGTTGACGTTGACCGTGCGGCCGTTGTCAGTCTGCACGACTACGAGGTTGCTGCGGCGGTCATACGAAACAATGGTGCCGGCGATCAGACGATCGTTCCAGCCGTTGTTGCCGTTGCGGTATCCGTTATTGCCGTTGCGGTTGTCGTAACGCGACAGGATCTCCATCGAGCGGACCTGCGCGTCGCGTCCATCGCCTTCGCGGCTGTAGACGTTCAGGCGGACGACATCGCCAGGAAGAAGCATGGCGGCCTGATAGCGGCGGTTCTGATACATGCCGGTGATGGTGTTCGGAACGACCACATCCATACCGTTTGTGAGGCGGACGTGTTCGCCATTACGAGCAACTGCGACCGACGCGACCGTGCCTTCAACGGTGCGATTTGCGTATCCACGGTTGGCCGTCCGGTATGTCCCCGGATAGCTACCATATTGCGCGAAAGCGGACGATGCGACCAGAAGCGGCAGCGCTCCGGCCAGTGCGAAGTTGCGGAGTAAAACCTTTGTGTTGAGCATTTTGGGTCTCCCTTTCGTTGTGATGCTGGAGATGTGTATCGCAAGGGGGAGGCCAAGTTTGGGGCGGAGCGAAGATAAATCCGCACGCCGCCGCGCGGCAAACCTAATGGTCGAGATCGAACGAACTCTGCTAAATCGGAGGGCCAGATCCACGCTTCGAGTGCCATAGAGCCACCACCTCAACGTGTTCCGGTGGAGAGACTACGTGGTAGTAAAGGTGGTAACTGATGATTGGCAAAAACATCCTGCGTACATCTGGAAGTCGTACGTTGGTGGCGCGAGCCCCGATTCTCGGCTGCGAGCCAATCAATGTGAAGGCGCGATCCAGTTGATGTCTGACGGCGTTCGGAGCAGCCTTACGGTTCTCGCGCCACCAACGTTCTGCTTCACGAATCTGTCGCGCCGCAAGCGCGGTAACGTCGACGAACAACTCCGCGCTCATTCGCGGTCGCGCATTTCACGCAGGAGGTCTTCCGCGGAAATGGTTTCGCCTCGCTGGCCTTGCGCGATGGAATCGAGAAGCACGGCTTCGAGTTCGGGGCCAACTTCAAACTCTTCTTCGCCGTCGAGCGCCAGCAGCGTGACGTCTGATCCCTCTGGCAGATCTCCTTCGACCACGATCTGACCGTCGACGACTTTCCCCGATGCGCTCTGCATGTCGGTCATTCTAACCGCTCTCATTTCCAAACGTTTCCCGGTTCCATGGCTCCGTCAGTCCGGCCTCGTCCTCGCGAATCGCTTCGGCCGCCATTTCCAGCAGCATGTCGCGCGACTTCGCGAAGAGATCATCCCAACGACGTTCCGATTCAACCTCGTCAGTTTTCGGTTTCATGCGATCCGCCTTTAAGCCGATGCCCCACCGTCCACACAAATCACCTGCCCCGTGATCGCGCTCGCGTCGTCGCTCAACAGGAACGCGATCGTGGACGCGACTTCCGCCGGCTTCAGCGCGCGCCGCATCGGGATTGCGCGGATCATCTCTTTCTTCACCTCGGCGTCGAGCGTGGCGATCATGTCGGTGTCGACGAGGCCGGGGGCGACGCAGTTGACGCGGATGCCGCTGCGCGCCACTTCGCGCGCCAGTGATTTCGTCATGGCGATGAGGGCACCTTTCGCGGCGGCGTAGTTGGTTTGGCCGACCACTCCGTGCAATCCGCTGAGGGATGCAACATTGACGATCGCGCCGCGGCGCTGCTTCATCATCGGTGTCAGCGCTGCTTTCGTCATCGACATGGCGCCGTCGAGATTCGTCTGCATCACGTCGCGCCAGTCGTCCTCGCTCATGTTGTAGAGCAGCGCATCGCGGCGGATGCCGGCGTTATTCACGAGCGCGTCGAGCGAACCGAATTTCGCGATGACTTCGTCGACGATGGCCGCGTTTCGCGCTGCGTCGCGGACGTCACCTTGCAGCGCGAGACCGTCGGGAAGATCGGTCGACGTCACGTATGTAAACGCAACATCCCAGCCATCGCGCGCGAGACGCTCCACGACGGCGCGTCCGATGCCGCGGGCACCGCCGGTAATCAGCGCAGCAGGCATCGGCGCCTAGCTCTCTTCCTCGTACTTGTCCTTCAGCGACGCAACCACGGTCGGATCGGCGAGCGTCGTCACGTCGCCGAGGGCGCGGCCTTCGGCGATGTCGCGAAGTAGACGGCGCATGATCTTGCCGCTGCGGGTCTTCGGCAGATCGACGGTGATGAGGATTTTCTCGGGACGGGCGATCGCGCCGATCTTCGCGGAGACGTGATCCTTCAGCTCCTTCTCGAACTTCGCCGGATCGCGTTTCGCTTCTTCTGCGCGCGACGCTTTCACGATCACGAATGCGGCGATCGCCGTTCCTTTGATCTCGTGATTGATGCCGACCACCGCCGCTTCGGCGACGGCCTGGTGATCGACGAGCGCCGACTCCACCTCCATCGTGCCGATGCGATGGCCTGCAACATTGATTACATCGTCCACGCGGCCGAGGAGCCAGAAGTAGCCGTCCTCGTCGCGCTTGGCGCCGTCGCCGGTGAAGTAAATGCCCGGCCACTTCGCCCAGTACTGGCTCTCGAAACGTTCCGGATCGCGCCAGATGCCCCGTAGCATCGAAGGCCAGGGACTGGTGATGGCGAGATAGCCGCCGCCGACCTTCACCTCGTTGCCGCCGTCGTCGAGGATCTTCGCGTCGATACCGGGGAACGCGCGCGTCGCCGAGCCGGGCTTCGTTGCAACGATGCCGGGCAGCGGCGTGATCATGATCGAGCCGGTCTCGGTCTGCCACCACGTGTCGACGATCGGGCAGCGCTCGCCGCCGATCCATTTCTGGTACCACATCCACGCCTCGGGATTGATCGGCTCGCCGACCGATCCGAGGAGCCGCAGCGAGGAGAGATCGTGCGCTTCAGGGAGTTGATGGCCCCACTTCATGAACGCGCGGATGGCCGTCGGCGCCGTGTAGAAAATCGAGACCTTGTGCTTCTCGATGAGCGACCAGAAGCGATCCTGTTTCGGCCAGTCGGGCGCGCCTTCGTAAACAAAGACCGTCGCTCCCGCGGCGAGCGGACCGTAAACGACGTACGAATGGCCGGTCACCCATCCGATGTCGGCCGTACACCAGTAAACGTCGTTCTCCTTCAGATCGAAAACCCATTTGCACGTCGCGTAAGCAACGGTGAGATAGCCGCCGGTGGTGTGCACGATTCCCTTCGGCTTCCCGGTCGTGCCGCTCGTGTAGAGCGTGTAGAGCATCTGCTCCGAGTCGACCCACTCCGGCTCGCAGTCTGCCGAGGCATCGCGCAGCAGCTCGTGGTACCAGCAATCGCGGCCAGGCTTCATCGAGACGGTGTCGTCCAACTCCTCCGCGACGGCGCGGCGCATCACGACCACGACGTGCTCGATCGACGGGCATTCGTCCGCGGCGGCGTCGGCGAGCTTCTTGAGCGGGACGAGATTGCCGCGGCGGTATCCGGCCGTGGCGGTGATGAGCACCTTCGCTTCCGCGTCCTGAATGCGATCGCGCAACGCCTCGGACGAAAAGCCGCCGAAGACGACGGAATGCGCAGCACCGATTCGCGCGCAAGCGAGCATCGAGATGATCGCCTCCGGGACCATCGGCATGTAGATGGCGACACGGTCGCCGAGCCGCACGCCGAGTGATTTCAAAACATTCGCGAATTTCGAAACCTCGGCGTGCAGCTCGCGATACGTGAACGTGCGCACATCGCCCGGCTCCCCTTCCCAGATCAGCGCCTGCTTGTCGCCGCGCGTGGCGAGATGCCGATCGAGACAATTGGCCGAGGCATTGAGCTTTCCGCCGACGAACCACTTCGCGTAGGGAGCGTTCCACTCCAGCACCGTGTGCCATTTCGTCTGCCAATCGAGCTGCTCCGCCCACGATGCCCAATACGCCTCGCGATTGGTGACGTCGTAGACCGATTCATCGTTCGCATTCGCGTTGCGCCGGAACTCGTCAGAGGGAGGAAAACTGCGGTGTTCCTGCAGCAGGGCATCGATCTCGTTCGACATGGTTCGCGGATTCTAGCGGTTGTCGGCGTAGTCGCAACGTTCGCCGCCGGCGAGGACGATTCGGAGGCGTTCAAAGCAGCCTCTCGCGCACTATCGCGACAAATTAAGTTAAGCGAATTGAGGCTTTTAGCTGCCTGGTACCCGCTGGGATACGGTTCTCCGTCGGCCTCGCCGAGCGAGATGTGATTCGGCTGTGTCGCGCGGTGATTCGGCCGTGTGGCGTGGTGATCCGCCTGTGTAACGTGGTGATTCGGCCGTGTGGCGTGGTGATCCGCCTGTGTAACGTGGTGATCCGCCTGTGTAACGCGGTAATCCGCCTGTGTAACGCGGTGATCCGGCCGTGTAACGCGGTGATCAGGCTGTATTCACGGTGAATCAGGCTGTGTGCGCGGTGAACCAGGCTGTGTTCACGGTGAACCAGGCTGTGTGCGCGGTGAATCATCCTGTGTAGACGGTGAATCGCCCTGTTGATCGCGCGAGAACCGTAGCGCGGGTTTCACCCGTCAGATTTCAGCTGGGGCTACGGTTATTACGCCGGCTTCGCCGACGTGGTCCGGATACGCTTCTCGACAAGCGTCTTTGCAAACTCGTCGGCGCGTGAGAGTCGCACGTCGAAATCGAACTCGTTCGTCTCGCCGAAATGCTCGGCCACAAGCACGACATGTGGCGCGTCGATCAACCGGTAGACGACTCCAAGCTGGTCGAAGGGGACGGTGATTCCGAAACGCTGGTAGACGTAACGATCGTCGATCGACGCGATGCGCAACGCTTCTGCCGAGGTCTCCCGATACGCCCGTGAAAGTCCACCCGTGCCGAGCTTTACGCCGCCGTACCAGCGGACGACGATGACCGCCGTGTCGTACAGGTTGGCGCCTTCGATCGCGCTGAGGATCGGCTTGCCCGCGGTGCCGGATGGCTCGCCAGCGTCCGCGCTGCGCACGCGAATATCGCCATTCGCGAAGAGCCGGAACGCCCAGCAGAGATGCGTGGCGTCGTAATGCCGTTTCGTCAACGCCGCGAGCTCTGCGAAAAACGCGTCCTCGGTCTCGACATGAAAGGCGATGCCGAGAAACTCGGAGCGATCGATCTTCTGCCGGAACTCGGAGGGGGCGATGAGGGTGCGGTAGTGGTCAAGCAAGCGCTCATATAATCGCGCTCATGTTCAAGATCGAAGAGCTTTTTGCGCGTGAGATCCTCGATTCCCGGGGCAATCCGACCATCGAAGTGGACTGTCTGCTGGAGTCGGGCGCGCTCGGACGTGCGGCCGTTCCGTCGGGCGCGTCGACCGGCTCGCGCGAGGCTCTCGAGCTTCGCGACGGCGACAAGAAGCGCTATCTCGGCAAGGGCGTTCGCAACGCCATCGACAACGTCGACATCATCGCCAAGGAAGTCGAGGGCATGGACGCGCGCGAGCAGGCCATGATCGACCTGCTCATGAAGCAGATCGACGGCACCGAGAACAAAGGCAACCTCGGCGCGAACGCGATTCTCGGCGTGTCACTCGCCGTCGCGCGCGCGGCATCGGAGGCTTCGGGATTGCCGCTGTTCCAATACCTCGGCGGGCCGGGCGCGCGCACGCTGCCGGTTCCGATGATGAACGTCATCAACGGCGGCGCGCACGCGGACAACAACCTCGACGTGCAGGAGTTCATGATCATCCCCGCCGGCTTCGAGTCGTTCAGCGATGCGTTGCGCGCCGGCGCGGAGATCTTTCATCACCTGAAAAACATCCTGCACGACCGCAAGCTCACGACCGCTGTCGGCGATGAAGGCGGCTTTGCGCCTGATCTTGAATCGAATGCCGAGGCGCTCGATCTGATTCTGTCGGCAGTTGGAAAAGCGGGCTATCGCGCCGGCGAACAAATCTTCCTCGGCCTCGATGTTGCGGCGTCCGAGTTCTTCAAGAAAGGTTCGTACGAATTCGAAGAGTCGAAGCGCAGCAGCGCGGAGATGGTTGCGTACTACCAGGAGCTTCGCGCGAAGTATCCGATCATCTCGATCGAAGACGGGATGTCCGAGGGCGATTGGGATGGCTGGACGGCCCTGACGAAGGCGATGGGCGCGAACACGCAGCTCGTTGGCGACGACGTCTTCGTCACGAATCCTGAGATTCTGGCCAAAGGAATCGAGCAGGGCGTCGCCAACGCGATCCTGATCAAAGTCAATCAGATCGGAACCCTCACCGAAACGCTCGACGCGATCGAGATGGCGAAACGCGCGGGCTATCGCTCGGTGATCTCGCATCGTTCCGGGGAGACCGAGGATTCGACGATTGCCGATCTTGCGGTCGCGACGAACGCTGGTCAGATCAAAACCGGATCGCTGTCGCGCAGCGAGCGGATTGCAAAGTACAACCAGTTGCTGCGAATCGAAGAAGAGTTGGGCGACGCGGCGGTGTTCGCGGGCACAGCCATCTTTCGCGCGTTGTAGAGGACGCGACTACCAGATGCGCCACCACGGCTTGCGGGCGACGGGCGGCGTGGTGGCGGCGGCTTCGCGCCGCGGGGTGACGTGATGTACCGATCCCTCCTCATCGAGGAAGTACGGCACGCTCGGATCAAACGGCGTCGTTTCCAGGCGGGAGTCGAGTCGTTGGTACTTGCCCGCGCGTTGGTCATCAACCGCGACGGCGCGCACGTATCCACCCATCGACACCGTGCTGGACGCGTCGACTCTCAACTGAGATTCTTCGAGCGCGGCCACGAGCGCGCGATGATTCGGTGCGAAGCAATTCGTGAAGTCTCCGTTCAACGAATCGCCCGGATACGCCTGCCAGAGCGGAATGTTTTTCAGGATCGGATTGACAGCTTCGAGCGTGGTCACGCTCCCATCCGGAAGTTGAAAATACTCGTCGATCATCATCGTTCCGACGAAGAGCATTCCGCTCGGTTTCATCACAGACCGAACTGCATCGAGCGCTGCCAGCGGCTTTCGCAGGTGATAGAGAACGCCCATGAACAACACGACGTCGAACGAGCCGTACGTTTCGGGCGTCAGGTTGTAGACGTTGTCCATCCGGTATTCGGCGCTGCTTCCAAGAATTCGGCGCGCCACGGCAAAGCCGGTGTAATTTTCAGGAACGAAGTCAATCGCTACGACCGCCGCTCCTCGCCGCTCCAGCTCAAATGAGAAGTAACCGTCGGAGCAACCGATGTCGAGCGCTCGGAGACCACGCATGTCAGCGGGTAATCCGAGGCCATCGAGAATCGGCAGTTTCGATCGATTGGAGTCGTCGCCGGGAGTGACGATGCCCGGCCCGAGCTCGATCTCGTGCCACCACCGGCCATGCTCCCGAACCATCCGGCGGATCTCAGACTCGTCGGTGATTTTCTCGTTGGGACTCATCGACGCATTAAAACCATATGAAACGCCGCTCTCGCACCGCCACCGGAGATCCTGACGAGGCCCGCTGCGCGGTCCCGTCAGGATTGGGGTTTTGCGAGCTCAAATCGCCGCAGCGATTCATCGATCGCCTTCGCCACCCGAATTGCCAGCTCCACAGCCGCCAGTCCATCTTCGCCGCTCACGAGCGGACGTTTGCGCGTGCGAACGCATTCGACGAACGCCTCCAACTCGGCGCGTAACGGCTCCTGCTTCGTGACGATGACTTCGATAGGCAGCACCGTCTTTCCGGCGAGGCGGTAGCCCTTCACTTCCTGCTCTTTCGTATCGACGGAGATGTACGCCTCGCGGCTGAAGAAACGGATTTTGCGGACGCGGTCCTGCGACACGCGGCTGGCGGTGAGGTTGGCGACAGCGCCGTTTTCGAACTCGATGCGGACGTTGGTGATATCCACCTTCTCCGTCATCACCGCGACGCCAACCGCGCGAACGTCGACGACCTTTTGTCCAAGGAACGACAGGACGAGATTGAGGTCGTGAATCATCAGATCGAGCAGAACGTCGATGTCGAGCGAACGGCCGACGAAAACGCCGAGGCGTTCGGCTTCGACGTAGAGGACGTTCTTGAGGAGCGGCGCGACCGCGGTGATGGCCGGGTTGTAGCGCTCGACATGGCCGACCTGCAGGATGCGATTGTTCGAATTCGCGATGTCGATGAGGCGCCGCGCGTCATCAACCGTCGGCGCAATCGGCTTTTCGACCATGACGTCGCAGCCCGCTTCGAGAAGCTCGCGGGCGACGTCAAAGTGCGTCGTGGTTGGAGTCGCGACGACGGCGCAGTCGATCTCGCGTGCAAGCGCGGCGACGGATTCGAGGCGCTTCAACCTCAGGGTTGCCGCGATGTCCGCGGCAATCGCGTCATCCGGTTCGACGAACCCGGCGACATCCGCCTCCGGCATCTCCGTCAGGATCCGCGCATGCAGCCGGCCGAGGTAGCCGGTGCCGACGATACCGACCCTCACCGGATGATGCCCCGCTTTGACGCGCGTACGAACTCGACCAGATACCGTGCCTCGGGGAAGTTGCCGAGCTCCTCCTCGATCTTCTGCAGCGCTTCGTCGGCGCGCAGTTTCGAGCGGATCAGGATTTTGTAGGCTCGCTGCAGCGCTTCGACCGTTTCCTTCGAGAAGCCCTTGCGTTCCAGGCCGATGGTGTTGATGCCGTACGAGCGGTTGTCGCGGCTGGCCACGGTCTTGGCGTACGGCATCACGTCCTGCGTGATCATCGAGCCGCCGCCGACGAAGGCGTGCTCGCCGACGCGGCAGAACTGGTGCACCGCGCTAAACGCGCCGATCGTGGCGTGATCGGCGATCTCGACGTGGCCGGCCAGCGTTGCGTTGTTCGCGAAGATCGTGTGCGAGCCGACATGGCAATCGTGCGCGACGTGCGAGTAGGCCATGAAGAAGTTCTCGTTGCCGATCGACGTCTTCCCGCCGCCGCCCGTGGTGCCGCGATTGATGGTCACGAACTCGCGGAAGATGTTGTCATTGCCGATGGCCAGCTCGGTGTGCTCGCCGTTGTATTTGAGGTCCTGCGGCGGCCCGCCGATCGATGCGTGGCCGTAAAACTGATTGCGCTCGCCGATCGCGGTTGGCCCTTCGACGCGCGTGAACGGACCGATGACGCAGCCGCTGCCGATGGTGACATTCGGACCGATGACGGCGTATGCGCCGACGACGACGTCGGGCGCGAGAAGAGCGTTGGAACTGACGATTGCTGTGGAGTCGATTTCCGCCATCGTCATCACTCAGGTCTGTCGATCAGGATGCTGAACAGCTCGGCCTCGGCGACCAGCTGGCCGTCGACGGTGGCCTTGCCGTGGATTTTCACAGACGTGGATCGGCGGTGCAGGACGATGCATTCGAGCCGCAGTTGATCGCCCGGAACGACCGGGCGGCGGAAACGCGCCTTGTCGACGCCGCCGAAGAGGAACAGCTTTTTGTCACGGTCGGGCATTTCGCGAAGTCCAAGGAGGGCCGCGCATTGCGCCATCGCTTCGACGATCAGGACGCCGGGCATGACGGGATTGCCGGGAAAATGTCCCTGAAAAAACTGTTCGTTGGCCGAGACGTTTTTCAGGCCGACGATCCGTTTGCCGTCGGGGTCGATCTCGACCACGCGGTCGACAAGCAGCATCGGATAGCGATGCGGCAGCAGTTTCATGATTTCGGTAATGGTAAGGATGCTCATTTCTTCTCCGTGTTGCGCCGCGCCATCCGGCGCATCATCGCTTCGCGGCGCGCGAATTCGCGGAACGGTACCGCAGGAATGCCCATCACTTTCTCGCCTTCTCCGACGTCGCCGAGCACGGCGCTTTTTGCGGCCACCTGGACGCGGCTGCCGATCGTGAGGTGGCCGGCGAAACCGGACTGGCCCGCCACGACGACATAGTCGCCAAGCTCGGTCGAGCCGGCGATGCCGACCTGCGCGACGAGCAGGCAGTGCTTCCCGACCTTCACGTTGTGCGCGATCATCACCTGGTCGTCGATCTTGGTTCCGTCGCCGATCGACGTCTCGCCGAGCGCGGCGCGATCGATCGTGCATCCGGCTCCGATCTCGACGTCATCGCCGATACGCACGATGCCGATCTGCGGGATCTTGTGATGCCGGCCGCCATGCGTGGCGAAGCCGTAACCGTCCGCGCCGATGACGGTGCCGCTGTGGATGATGCAACGCCGGCCGATGATCGAGCGTTCGTAGATCGAAACCTGCGGATAGATGATCGTGCCCTCGCCGACGACCGAGCCCGCTTCGATGGAGACGTTCTGAAAGACGATGACGCCATTGCCGAGGACGACGTCTTCCGCGATGGTGGAGAACGGTCCGATGGAAACGCCCTCGCCAATTTTCGCCGTCGCATCGATCGATGCGCGCGCCGAGATTCCGACCGGCACGGAACGGAACGCGAAGAACTTCGTCAGGATTTGCGCGACCGCAAAGTACGGATCGCCGACGCGGATGAAGCGGTCATCGTCGCCGGCGGTCTTTTCCGGAACGAGGATGGCCGCGGCCTTCGTCGACGCGAGCTGCGGCGCATATTTCGGATTGGAGAGGAAGGCCAGTTGCCTTTCGCTCGCCTCCGCAAGCGGCGCCACGCCTTCGATCATCCGATCGGCCGGACCGTCATAGCGGCCGCCTGTGTACGCGACAATTTCGGAGATCAGGACCGCGGGCATTCGGGCGCGCATTGTATGCGCCGCAAACGAAAAAAGCCTCCCGCGCGGGGAGGCTTTTCGAGTGACGGCTGTCGTTGGAGTTACGGCTTCTTCGCGGCGGCAGGCGCGGCCGGAGCGGTGTCGCTGAACTTCTTGATCACCGTGTCCGTGATGTCGATCGCGTCCGACGCGTAGACCAGACCCGACTCGAACTTGTTGAAGATGACCGCGAGGCCCATCTCTTTGCCGACCGAGTCGATGATCGGCTTGATCTTGTTCTCGAGGTCGAGGAGCGTCTTGTCGCGAGCCTCGCCGACTTCGCGATCGGCGTCCTGCGCGAAGCGCTGGGCGGCGATCTTCTTGTCGGAGAGCTGCCGGGCCATGTCGGCCAGCTTGTCTTCGCTGAGCGACATCTTCTTGGTGTTGATGTCGTTGTCGAGCTTGGCGATTTCATCGTTCATGGTCTGAGCCTTGGCGATGCGATCGTCCTGCATTTTCTTCAGGCGCTCATACGCCGCTTTTCCGGCGGGGGAGTTCATCAAGACCTTGTTGACGTCGACGACCGCGACGCGAGCCGGCGCACTCTGCGCGAACATCGGCGCCGTGAGCGCTGCTACCGCGAGCGAAATGAGTACCTTCTTCATGAAAATCTCCTTAAATGATTAGCCTTTGGACATGGGCGTAATCGCCCGCTGTTTAGTAGGTATTCCCGATGGTGAAGTTGAACGTCTTGAACTTATCGCCCGGCTTCGAAGCAGGGTTGATGGCGTAGATAAAGCGGATCGGGAACTGGAAGACGGGCAGGAAAATGCGGAGCTCCGCGCCCGTCGAGTAACGCAGTTTGCGAGGGTCAATTTTGTCGTTGTATCCGTAGGCCCAGCCGCCGTCCGCGAAGAAAACCAGCCGCAGCGGATCGTTGAGGCGGTAGATGTACTCGGAGTTGAAGAACGCCTGCTTGTAGCCGCCGGCAATCTGCTGAACGCCACCGAACGTTTCGGTCGGACCGAGCGTTCCGTACTCGAATCCGCGCACCGAATACTCGCCGCCGACGAAGAAGCGTTGCCCTTTGGGCACGCAGAGTTTGCTGTTCTGATCGACGTAATCGTCGTAGGTGAGCGCGCAACCCTTGCCGTAGTCGAGCGGACGAAGGTAGCCGAGGTCGACGTTGAGGCTGAAGGACGACTTGCGCGACAACTTGAAGAACTTCGTCGCTGCGAAGGTCGGCCGGATCGCGTGAATCGTTCCGCCCAGCGGGCCTCCGGAGAAGGTCATACCAGCGCTGACGCGGCCGCCGCGAGTCGTGTCGAACGGATTGTCGCGCGAGTCGAACGAGTACGAAGGCCCGATCGACGATGACGTGTAGGTCAGATCGGAGATGTCGGAGATCGGCACGTTGCCGTTGACGTCCGGCAACACGTTCGATTCTTCATGCGTCCTCACGTGCTCGAGGCCGTAGACGAGCGAGAGGCTGTCGAAACGATGCAGGCGGTAGCCGTACGCGACCGATCCGCCTCTGCTGCGCTCCTGGTAGCCGACGGAGAGGGGGAAGTCCGTATTGCGGTTGAAGAGCGACACGCCGAAGCTGTTCGGCGTATCCATGAACCAGGGATCGGCGTACGACAGCGAATAGAAATTCTGGCGGTTGCCGCGCTGAAAGCTCAGGCCGAGGTTCTCGCCCTCGCCGAGAAAGTTGCGTGTCGAGAACTGCGTCTGCACGAAGAAGCCGGTGCCCTCGGAGTAGCCGCCGCCGAACTGCACGTCGTTCTTCCCCTCCTCGGTGCCCTTCACGGTCACATCGACCGACTTCTTCTCCTGGTTCACCTTGAAGTCAGGATTGTCGTTGACCTTGAAGTAGCCGAGCTGGCCGAGCTTGTAGATCGACTGCTTGAACGTCTCCATGTCCATGATCTCCCCCTCTTCGAGGAAGATTTCGCGGCGGAGTACTTTGTCCTTCGTGGTGGTGTTGCCCTGGAACTCCAGCCGGCCGAGGCGGAACTGCTCGCCTTCGAAGACCGCGAAGTGTACGTCGACGATGTTGTTCTCGCGCTCGACGTACTCCGGATTGATGTACGAGTAGATGAAGCCGCGCATCCGGTACAGCTCATCGAGCGCGTCGACGCGGTCCTGAATCGGCTTGCGTCGAATGACGTCGCCCTTCTTGACCGGGAAGTTGCCCGTGAAGGCTTCGGGCTTGAAGACGGTGGTGCCGGTGACGGTGACGTCGCCGAGGCGATGGATCGTTCCTTCTTTGATCGGGATGGTGATCCGCACGCGCTGCTTCTTCGCGGTTCCGATCGTCGTCAGCTGCGGCTCGCCGAACGAAACGTTCGTGTAGCCGTAGTCCTGGTAGTAGTTCTTGACGTGCTCGAGATCCTCGTCCAGCTTCGACGGGATGTAGAGGTTCTTCTTGCGAATCCAGGTGACGATGTTGTTTTCCTTCACTTCCTTCATCTGCTGTTTCAGACGGCGGGAAGAGAAGTGATCGTTGCCGGTGAAGACGATGCGCGCCACGGTCGCTTTGATGCCTTCGCTGACGTTGAAGACGATCTTCTTGTCGCTGTCGCTCATGTCTTCCAGCGTCGTGTCGACGGTGACGCCTTCGTATCCGCCCTCGGAGTACGCCTTCTTGATCGACTCGGCAGCGCGGCGGACCAGCGTCTGCTCGAGCGTGTTGCCGACGTGCAGGTCGATCTTGTCCTTGTCGAGCTGCTCGGTGATCTTGGCGGCGTTCAGCTCTTTGTTGCCGCGATACTCGACGGCGCCAATGCGCGGACGCTCTTTGACCACGGCCCGGACGATGACGCCGCCATTCGGAGCAGTATCGGTCTCGATGCGGATGTCGTCGAAGAGGCCGGTCTGCCAGAGGTTGAGGAAGTTACGCTGCAGCGCGGCGGGATCGTAAGGATCGCCGGGGTTCACGCTGAGGTAGACGCGGATCGTGTCGGAGGCAACGCTCGTGTTTCCGACGGCTTCGAAGCGCTCGATGCGCTTCCCGGCCTGGGCGGTTCCCGCTTGTGGGGTCACGGACGTGGGAGCCGGTTCCGGAGTCAATGCCGGCTCGGACGTGATCTTTCCCGCGTCGGGCCGGTCGATGATGGTGCCGGCTTTTGGTTTGTCGGGCGGCGGCGCCGGTGGCGCGGTCTGCGCGAGAGCGCTCCCGGCAACGAGGACGGCCGTTAGGCAGAGCGAAAAGGTTCGATTCATAGTTTGTCTGGTGGGGCGGTGACGGCTGAAGCTCAGTCGAACACGTTCCGGAGCATTTGCAGCCTGTCGACCTATTGACGTGCGAACCCGGACACAGGTCACGCGGGCGCCCACAACAGACCAAAGCCGCGGCGCATTCTAGCAAAGTGCTCTCAGGAGCCGTTCGTCAGGCGTACGTGGCCCGCCCGCCGCCAAACGACCAGTTCTCTTTCGTCACCTCGATCAGCGAGATCAGAACGTCGTCCGGCCTCACGCCCGCGCTCTCCAGCCGTGAGGCGATCCCGGCGTAAAGCGCCTTCTTGATCTCGACCGTCCGCCCGGCGTTGAGCGTGATTTCGATGATGATGAGGTTCTCGGAACGGGCCACACCGCCGTACGATGGATCTGCAACGATCTCGTGACGTTCGAGACGATTGAGGATGTGGAACCAGTCGTCCGCCGGAACATTCGCGTGCGCGACGAGCGCGTGGTGAACGCCGTCGGAGATCGTGCGAAGGTCCTGAGCGGATTTGGTTTTCGGCGCGTAAATCTTCACCAGCGGCATGATCGCAACAGTCTATCTGCTTCTCGCGGCGCTCACCCTCGGCGCGCCTCTTCCGCACGTGCCGCTCGCGCCGCACGCTGCCACGCTGCGCATTGCGGTGGTCGGCGACACCGGCGAAGGGTCGGACCGCGTCGCCAACGGCATCGCGAAATTGCACGCGCGCACGCCGCTCGATGCGGTCATCATCACTGGCGATGCGTTTTATCCCTGCGGCCCGTCGTCCGCGGCCGATCCGCAATGGAACCGCGCCCGTGCCCTCAGCCGCATCGGCGTACCGCTGTTCCCGGTCCTCGGCAATCACGATTTCTGCGGCAAGTCGCAGCCGTCCGCGCAGATCGGCGCGAGCGTCGTTCCGCACTGGAAGTTTCCGGCGCGCCAATACGTCATCGACGCGAATCTCGCCGAAGTGCTGATGCTCGACACGACGCCGTATGCCGCCGCGCGCAACGACGACGCTGCCGACGCGCTGCGCCAGACGTTCTCAACGAAGAAACTGACGCCGTGGCGGATCGCCGTCGGCCATCATCCGATCATCTCCTCCGGCTACCACGGCCACTTCCCACGCGACCAGCACCTGCGCATGATCACGCTCGACCCGCTCATGCGCCGCGCGAAGGTCGACCTCTACATCTGCGGTCACGATCATCACCTCGAGTTGATCGACGCTCAACCTCGGCTTCTCATCAGCGGCGCCGGCTCCGATCCCGTCCCGCCGCTCGTCCCGCACAAACACACGCTCTACCCGTCCGAAGCGACGCCACAACTCGGCTTCGCCACCGTCGAGCTCGACGCGCTTTCGATGACGATCCGCTTCTTCGACGGCGACGGCAACGCGATCAGCAAACCGTTCGTTTTCCGGCGGTGAACTCGCGTACCATCAGCAACGCCATGGCCTTCGACACGTCTCCCGCTATGACTGAGGCTCAGAATCAGCTCTATCGCGAAATCGGTCCGGCGGGACGCGCTCGAATTGCCGCGGAGATGAGCGACATGCTCCGCGACCTCGCAATTGCCGGCGTCCGGCTTCGTCATCCGGAGTACGACGAAAAGCAAGTGCTGGCTGAGGTCCTATGGGTGTTTTACGGACGCCAGACGAAGCC
Organism: Thermoanaerobaculia bacterium; assembly: GCA_035996815.1. Classification (GTDB taxonomy): domain Bacteria; phylum Acidobacteriota; class Thermoanaerobaculia; order Gp7-AA8; family Gp7-AA8; genus JADGNZ01. Next base: position 48,004 of record DASYJF010000143.1, read on the forward strand.
GTGAGCATTTCGAAAGTGCTCGAGAATCTGCGGGCCGCATTGGATGGCGTGGGTGTGCCGTACATGGTCACTGGCTCGCTCGTCAGTTCAATCCACGGAGTCCCGCGCGCGACTCAAGACATCGACATCGTCGTCGCGCCAACTCGCGAGCAGCTTTCCGCGCTGATGGACTACTTCGGCGAGCCGACGTACGACTCTGACAAGGATGACGCATTCGACGCGTGCACCGCCGTTCGATGTTCAGCGTCATCGATCGCCGAGGCATCTGGAAAATCGATTTCATCGTCCGCAAGGAGCGACCGTACAGCCTCGGGAGTTTGGCCGCCGCCAAAAGGTTGAGATCCTGGGCCTATCGGTTTACGCGACTACGCCTGAAGACATGGTGCTGGCGAAACTGGAATGGGCGAAGCTAGGCGAATCGGAACGGCAGATCAAAGATGCCGCGGGCATCATCGAGATTCAAGGCGCTAATCTCGACCTCGACTATGTAGAACGATGGGTGGCGGCGCTTGGAATCGCGGACCAATGGAACTCCGCGCAGCGCATCGCGAACAAGCGTTAGGGCAATTTTTACTACCCTCTCCGAGTTGGATCGCACACTGCTTCACCTCTGTCCGAGCGTCAGAGCTGAACAAATACTCTGACAGGAACGGACACACGAATGCCTTTTGAAGCACTCGGGCTCGACCCGAAAATCGCCAAAGCCGTGCGCGAAGCCGGCTACACGGAACCCACCCCAATCCAAACCAAAGCAATCCCGCTCGTGCTGCGCGGATCCGACGTCATCGGAATCGCGCAGACCGGTACCGGCAAGACCGCCGCGTTCGTGCTGCCGATTCTGCAGCGCCTTTCGACGCGCGGCTCGGCCACGAACCGCCGCTGCATGCGCGCCATCGTCATCGCCCCGACGCGCGAGCTGGTCGTGCAGATCGAAGAGAACGTTCGCAAGTACGCGCGCCATCTCCATCTGCGCATCGCCACCGTTTACGGAGGCGTCGGCGAGCGGCCGCAGATCCAGGCCCTTCGCGCTGGAACCGAAATCGTCATCGCCACGCCCGGCCGCCTCATCGATCTGATGGACCAGGGCCACGTCGACTTCTCTGGCCTCGAAGTAGCCGTGCTCGATGAAGCCGACCGCATGCTGGACATGGGCTTCCTCCCCGCCATGCGCCGCATCGTCAAAGCGCTGCCGAAACAGCGGCAGACGATGATGTTCTCGGCCACGCTCTCGAAAGAGATCGAGACGCTGACAAACGAGTTTCTGGTCGATGCGGAAATCGTTCAGATCGGCCGCCGCGCCAATCCCGCCGAGCTGGTCACGCAGTTCGTCTACGAAACGACGAAAGAAGCGAAGCTGCCGCTGCTGCTGCATCTGCTCCGCGACGCGACGCTCGACTCGGTCCTCGTCTTCTCGCGCACCAAGCACGGCGCCGACAAGATCGCGCGCAGGCTCGCGTCGTCGGGCATCAACACGGCCACGCTGCATTCGAACCGCAGCCAGAGCCAGCGCATCGCCGCGCTGAAGGCGTTCAAAGCCGGAACGGTGCGCGTCCTCGTCGCGACCGATATCGCCGCGCGCGGCATCGACGTCGAAGGCATCTCGCACGTCGTCAACTACGACTTCCCGCCGCAGCCTGAGGATTACGTCCATCGCATCGGCCGCACCGGCCGCGCGAAAGCGGTCGGCGACGCCATCAGCTTCGTCACGCCCGACGATCGCGGCAACCTTCGCGATCTTGAACGCTTCATCTCCCGCGGCATCCCCCGCAAGGTCGCCGAGGGATTCGACGCGAGCGCGTACAAAGCCGCCGCGCCGACGTTGACATCGTGGCGGCCTTCCCGCCCGCCCGTGCGGAACGCGGCACCGCGTCCGCCACGCCCGAACACGTACGGCAGTTCACGTGCGGCGTCGCCGTCCCCGTCCCGCCCCGCCGGCGGCAACGGACGGACCGCGGTGAATTCGCGGCCGCAATTCTCCGATCGAGGACGCCGCAGGCCGTAGCACGAATGCCTTAACCCTGGCGTTTGATTGGGCGAGGACGACTTCCTACACGTGCTCGAAATTGCCCTTGGCGGATCGTCGTTTCGATGCCCGTGGCCTCGCTTGAGCAGCGGCTTCCCGACAACGTTCCCGGCGATTTCTATGTCGATGACACCTGCATCGACTGCGACGCCTGCCGCATTTTCGCGCCGACCGTTTTCAGCGATGCCGGCGATCAATCGGCCGTGTTTCATCAGCCGGAATCGGACGACGAGCTCCTCGCGGCGCAGAAGGCGCTGATCTCCTGCCCAACGGCTTCGATCGGATCGCTGGAGAAGCACGACATGCGTTCGGCGCTTGCTTCGCTGCCGGAGTTGGTCGATGGCGATGTCTACCGCTGCGGCTACGCATCCGAGTCGTCGTTCGGCGCGATCAGCTATCTCGTTCGCAGGCCGCAGGGCAACATCCTTGTCGACTCGCCGCGATTTTCGGGGCCGCTGGTCAAGAACATTGCCGCGATGGGCGGCGCGTCGCGGATGCTGCTCACGCATCGGGACGACGTCGCCGATCATGCACGTTTCGCGGCGCGATTCGGCTGCGAGCGTGTGCTGCATCGCGACGACGTTCACGCGCGCACGGCATCGATCGAGTTGCAACCGGCAGGTTCCGATCCGATCGATCTCGGCGGCGGTATGGTCATGATTCCGACGCCGGGTCACACGAAAGGCCACGCGGTCTTTCTCGACCGCGACACGTACCTTTTCACCGGCGATCACCTCGCCTGGAGCGAGCGGCTCGGACACCTCTACGCGTTTCGCAGCGCGTGCTGGTATTCGTGGAAGGAGCAGATCCGCTCGATGGAGCGGCTGCTCGACTATCGCTTCGAATGGGTGCTGCCCGGCCATGGCCGCCCGATCCATCTCGACGCCGCGGCGATGCACGCCAGCCTGGAACGCTGCGTGGCCTGGATGAACGAGCGATAAATCGTCGCGGTCGGCATCTTCCGTGCTGAGCGAACGCCGGCATGCTCTTCGTCGGCTTCGTCATCTTTTTCCTGATTCTCTGGGCGGTTGCCTACGCTCTGCTACCGGCTGTCCGTCACATCGGACGATTGCTTGCGCGCGCGATCGCGCGAAGCGCACGGATCACGCGGATCGTTTCGACAGCGCACGAGCGTTCGAAGAACTACCTGCCGGTCGTGGCGATTGTCATCGCCGGCGCGCTTTTCGCCGCGTGGGCCGGCGACGCATTCATCGACCTCGCGGAGAAAGTGCACGGCAACAACGCCGCGCTGCAGAAGATCGACGGGTCGATTCACGATTGGGCAGTGAGCGAGCGGACCTCCGGCGCGACGACGTTCTTCACGATTATGACGATCATCGGCGGCCCGCTCGGCCTCGCCGTTCTTCTGACGATCATCGGAATCATTCTCGCGATCCGCCGCCGTTGGAGTTGGTTGATCTACCTCGCCATCACCGCCGGCGGAGGAGGGCTGCTGGACATGGAGTTGAAACGCTACTTCGCGCGCGCCCGTCCCCTCGCCGCTGAAATGCTGCGCCGCGCGAACGGCTACTCGTTTCCGAGCGGTCACGCCATGGGTTCGGCCGTGGCCTTCGGAGCACTCGCGTATCTCGCGTTCCGCGCGATCCACAGCTGGCCGGCGAAAACCGCGCTCATGGCGTTCCTCTACACGCTCGTCGCTTCCGTCGCTCTCTCCCGCGTCTACCTCGGCGTCCATTGGATTTCGGACGTGCTGGCGGGCGTCACGGTGGGAACGGTTTGGGTGACGACGACGACCGTCGCCTACGAAACGACACGCAGGATTCGGCGTCTGCGAAGAGACCGCGACGAAGTCTCATGACAATGGATGAACCGGCGCATCGGCCGCGCGCGACGGCGCACGGTTGCCGTAGAGCTCGCGGACGAGCTGGCCGATGGTTTCGTGATCGAGCGCGTTGTTCATGCACGTGCTCAGCTTCGTGAAGAGAGTGCCGATCACGGCCCGCTCGTTGTCTTCCATGTGAATCTCGGGAACGTCGCGCTTCAACCCCTCAACCTGCGCGACGATCTCTTCGATGGTGATGCGGTCGGGATCGCAGCCGGGGACGAAGCCTGCCCAGTCGCCGCCGATCTCTTTGACGAGCTGCGCATCTTCGAGCTTGCGAAGGATGCGCAGCATCTGCGAGTCGGTCGTCCCGAACTGCTCGGCGAGGCGATACGACGACGGCGCATCTTCGCGGCGATCGAAGCGGCGGGCGATCTCGACTAACGCGCGCAGAGCAAAGTAAAGATCGAAGCGCGGTTCGTCCTGCACTTGCTGCTCGCTGGCGCGCAGCAGTCCGTACAGATTCTGATAGACGAAACTGATCTCGACGCCGAGGAGGATGACTACCCAGAGGATCTGAATGGCGATGAGGAAGAGGATCGCCAATCCGAGCGCGCCGTAGATGAGATTGAATCGTCCTTTGACGAGGTGATCGGCGTAGACGCCGAAGCCGAATCGCACCAGCGTGAAAAGCGCCGTGGTCACGATTGCTCCGACGGCCGCGGAACTGAAGCGCACGCGCGTCGCCGGCACCAGCCAGAAGAGCATCGTGAACGCGATGAAGAGGACCAGCACCGGCGCAATGGTGAAGATGATGTCCCGCTGGAACAGCACGCGCAGGTACCGGTTCTTTTCGAGCGTGCTCGTGGTGGTGAAGGAGATCGCCATCAGCACCGGACCCCAGAAAAAGAGCATCGTGAAGGCGATGATTTTTGGCCGGTAGCCGCGCACGCTGCGCACCTTCCAGATCTGATTGATGGTCGCCTCGACGGCAAGGAAGAGCCGGAATGTGATGACGATGAAGATGATCACGCCGAACGTCGACGCCGCCTGCGCGTTCTCGGCGAATTTCGCGATGTGGTACGAGATCACCGGCGATTGATACGGGATGACGTTGTTGAGGATGTTGTCGATCTGGGCCTGCGAGTTCGGGAAGAGATTGCGGAAGTAGCGCTGCAGCGCCTGCGTGAACGCGACCAGCAGCGGGATGAGCGACAACAGCGTGGTGTAGGCGAGCGATGCCGCGCGCGACGTCCCTTCGATGTCGTAGAACTCGCGCGTCACTTCGCGGAGGAAGAGGAAAAACTCGACCGTCGTGACGCGGGCGCGTTTCCGTCCGTGTGCCTCGCGGCGGTAGAGCAGGACGGCCGGATCGGTCAGCCAGCTCCAGACCACCTGACGCATCAGCGCGAACTCGGTCTTGAATCTGGCGCGCCGTTGGCCTTCCCGGCGGATTTCGGTCATGTGGCAACTATAAAGGCAAGGAGTGAGCCTGCGCGGCCGGATGCGATAACGTTAAGACGATGGATATCCGCCCGCCCGCCGTCGCCGGCACGTTCTACGAGGGGACGCCGGAGCGTCTCGCGGTGCAGGTGGCGGCCTGCGTCGCCGAGAATCCGCAGCCGGAATCGAAGGAGCGCTTCATCGGCGCCGTCGTTCCGCACGCGGGATTGATGTACAGCGGCCACGTGGCCGCGGCGTTCTATGCGGCCGCCGAACTGCCGCGGCGTTTCATCATCCTCTGCCCGAATCACACCGGCTTCGGTCACTTCGCCGCGATCAATCGTTCCGGTCAGTGGTCGACGCCGCTCGGCAGCGTCTCGATCGATACGCCGCTGGCCGATGCGCTGATGCAGCAGTCGCAGCTTCTTGCCGAGGATTCGCGCGCGCACGCGCGAGAGCATTCGCTCGAAGTCCAGCTTCCCTTCCTTCAGCAACTCCTGGGCGATTTCACGTTCGTCCCGATCTGCCTCGGCGCGAACCGCTACGACTACTGCGAGGAGATCGGCCGCGCCATCGCCACCGTGATCGCCGCGGTCGGCCAACCGGTCGGCATCCTCGCCAGCTCCGACCTCAATCACTACGAGGATCAGAAGACTACGCTGCGCAAAGACCAGCTGGCGATCGACGAGGTGCTGAAGCTCGATCCACGCGCGTTGTGGCGCGTCGTCGATGAGTCGGACATCTCGATGTGCGGATTCATCCCAACGACGACTATGCTCATCGCCGCGAAGCAACTCGGCGCGAAACAAGCAACGCTACTCAAGCACGCCACGAGCGGCGACATCAACGGCGACTACAGCCATGTCGTTGGTTACGCGGCGATCGTGGTGGCGTAACCGCATGAAAATCCTCTTCGCAAGCGCCGAGGTTTCTCCGATCGCGAAGACCGGCGGATTGGGCGATGTGTGCGGATCGCTGCCGAAGGCGCTGGCCAAGCTGGGGCATGACGTCGCGATCTTCATGCCGTGCTACCGGCAGGCGCGGGAGTGGTTCGCGAACAACGGCATCGAGCTCGAAGAGGCGCTCCCCGCGACGCATGTAGCGTGGGCGGATTGGGCCGCCGAGGCGAACTTTCTGCGGACGACGCTGCCGGGGACCGACATTCCGTTGATTCTCGTCGCCAACGATTACTACTTTCACCGTCCGCACATCTACTCGCCGCGATTCGATGGCTACGACGACGGCATCGAGCGCTTCACCTTCTTCTGCCGCGCCGTCGTCCGCGGCTGCGAGCTCCTCGGCATCGCGCCCGACATCGTTCACGCCCACGACTGGCACACCGCGCTGCTGCCGGTTTATCTCCATTCCGGGCTGCGCCGTACCGACGAGTTTCGAGCGGCGCGGTCGGTCTACACGATCCATAACCTCAACTACCAGGGCATCGGCGGACTCGAACACTTCACCGGGCTCGGACTACACAGCCGCTACTGGGCGCCGGACGCGCTCGAGCATTTTCGCGACATCAATCTGATGAAGGGCGGCATTATCCTGGCGGATCAGGTCACGACGGTTTCGCCAACCTACGCGCGGGAGATCCAGACGCATGAACACGGCGCGGGACTGGACGGAATCGTGCGCAGCCTCTCTTTCAAGCTGGAGGGAATCGTCAACGGTATCGACGTCGAAGAGTGGGATTCGGAAACCGATCCCCACCTTCGTTCGCATTTTTCCGCGTCGCGTCTGGCTGACAAGAACCTCTCGAAACGCGCGCTGCTGCGCGAGTTAACATTGCCGCTCAAGGCCAAAACGCCGCTGCTGTCGTTCATCTCGCGGTTGGTCGATCAGAAGGGGATCGATCTACTCATCGCCGCTCTCCCGCACATGCTCGCCGCCGGCGCGCACGCGGTCATCCTCGGTTCGGGCGAACCGCGCTATGAAAACGCGTTGCAGCAGATCGCCTTGCAGTATCCCGATTCCTGCCGCGTCGTCATCGGATTCGACAACGCGCTCGCGCATCGCATCTACGCCGGCGCCGACATCCTGCTCATGCCGTCGATGTACGAGCCGTGCGGTCTCAATCAGATGTACGCGTTGCGCTACGGCACGATCCCGGTGGTGCGGCTTACCGGCGGACTGGCCGACACCGTGATCCCGTTTCACGGCGCGAATCTCGAAACGGCGAACGGCTTCGGATTCCTTTCGACGAACGCCGCCGACTTTTTCACCGCCACCTGGCTGGCCATGCTCAACTACCGCGAACCGAAAACGTGGCGCCGCCTACAGGCGAACGGCATGGCCGCCGATTTTTCGTGGGAACGCTCGGCGCGCGAATACGAGTCGGTCTACCATCGCGCGCTGAACTCATGAAAGCCGCCGCGTACGAAGAATGCTTCGACTCCATTGCCGCCATCTGGCGCGATGAAGACGGTCAGTCGCTCGACGACATCGCCTTGATGGCGACCATCAACTCGGTCCTGTCGCACCGCTTCCCGCACTTTTACTGGACGGGGTTCTACCGCGTCTGCGGCACGCGGCTGATCGTCGGTCCGTACATCGGAACGGTCGGCTGCCTGCAGATCGAGATCGGCCACGGGGTCTGCGGCACGGCGGCGGCGAAACGCGAAACGGTCATCGTCGCGGACGTGGACCAATTCCCCGGCCACATCGCCTGCGATCCGAATTCGAAGTCGGAGATCGTCGTGCCGGTCTTTGGTCCCGACGGTGAGTTGATCGCGGTGCTGGACGTCGATTCCGACCAGCTCGATTCGTTCGACGAAGAGGATCAACGCGGCCTGGAGAAAATCATCGCGCTCTTTCGCGAACTGTAGGGCCGCCGTCGCCGGCGGCCCCGATCGAAAAGTTACGCTGCGACCGGCTGATAGCGCGCGTCGCCGAAGCCGAGGATCGGATAGAAGAGGAACGGCAGGATCAGCAAGCCCAACGCGAAGCCGACGCCTTTGCCGAAGTTCCGCGCCAGCGCGATCAGTACGATGATCATGACGATGAGATTGACGAACGGAATCAGTAGCAGGATGAACCACCACAGCGGCTTGCCGGCGATTTCCAGCAGCACGATGATGTTGTAAATCGGAATGATCGCCGCCCAGCCCGGCTTACCGGCTTTCACGAAAACCTTCCACATGCCGGCGACGATCAGCAGCACGAGGACCAGCCAGCAGATCATCATCCCCGTGCCCATGGCGGCGCCAAACGGCGATATCCCGGTCGTGGTTGTGGTGTCTTGCAGTAAAGCGAGTGCGAACAGAGAGGTCATGGCTCTTCTCCTTCTTTCTTTCCGGTTTGTGGACGAGTCTCGACGGTACACCGGACTCAGCTGCGGCGCAATGACGCCTAACCGAGGATCACATCGAGTTCGTCGGCGATGTCGCGCAGCGAGTGAAGACGTGTCGATGCAGGATCGGAGATGAGCATGTTCAGCGAGGGTGTTGCGAAGCCGGCCGCTGTCAGCTGTCGCGCAATCGGGACGGCTTCTTCGCGCAATGCTTCCGGTGGATGCGGCAGTTCCTCGCTGCCGCCTTCGACGAACGTCTGCCGCTCGATTGCTTTCATCCGCTCGCGCAGCTTCCACTGAAACGCGCGGATCTGCGCGATGACGGTGGGATCGAGTGCCGTCGCAGCCATGAGCGCGTCGATGTCGCGCCGCAACGTCACCATCATCGGCGCGAGGCGATCAGCGTCAAGCTGCGGCAACTCATCGACTGCCGCGCTCAGATCGTTGAACGCGAATTCGATGTCGCTCGCGACCGACCCGTTCACGCCGTCGCGCCCGGCCGCGATCGCGTTCGCCAGAATGTTGATGCTCAATCCGAGTTGCGGCGCGACCTCGCGATCGATGTCGCTCGCGGCGGCGCGCAACTGAAACAGCGCCGCCTCGAGCATCACAACGCCGGTCACTCTTTGTTGAGGAACTTCGTCAGTCCAGTGAGGATGTCGATCGGCAGAGGGAAGACGATGGTGGTGTTCTTCTCCACGCCGATCTCCGTCAACGTCTGCAGATAACGGAGCTGCAGCGCAGTCGGCTGCGTCGCGAGAACGTGAGCGGCATCCGCCAGTCGTTGCGACGCCGCGAATTCACCCTCGGCGTGGATCAACTTCGCCCGCTTCTCGCGCTCGGCTTCGGCCTGCTTGGCCATCGCCCGCAACATCGACTCCGGCAGGTCGACCTGCTTGACCTCGACGTTCGTCACCTTCACTCCCCACGGCTCGGTGTGCTGATCGAGGATCGTCTGGATGCGGGCGTTGAGCGCGTCGCGATGTGCGAGCAACTCGTCAAGCTCGACTTCGCCGAGGACGGAGCGGAGCGTCGTCTGCGCAAACTGCGAGGTCTGGTAGCGGTAGTCGAACACTTCGACAACGGCGCGCCGCGGCTCGATCACGCGCAGGAAAACGACCGCGTTCACCTTCAGGGTGACGTTGTCGCGCGTGATGATGTCCTGCGGAGGCACTTCGAACGCTTCCTGCCGCAATGAGACGCGCACGATCCGATCGATTGGCGCGAAGACGAGAAAGATTCCGGGCCCTTTCGCCTCGGCGAGCAGACGCCCGAGGCGGAAGATCACGCCGCGTTCGTACTCAGGAAGGATTTTGATCGAGCTGAGAAGGTAGAGACCGACGACGATGATGATGATGAGCAGACCGAGATTCATGGAACCCTCCGCGCGGACGTTGAGCGCATCGCGATTGTAGGCTACTCGGCAGGCTCGACCACGAGGTGCAGCCCATTCACGCTGGCCACGCGAACGCGCGCTCCCTCGGCGATCGCGTTGCTCGCGATCGCGTTCCACAGTTCGCCGTGAACGAAGACTTTGCCGTCCGGACCGAGCGGCGTGCGCGCAATTCCGATCAGACCAACCATCCCTTCTTTTCCCGTGGCGATCCTTCCGTGCCGCGCTTTGAGAACGAGCGTGGTCAGGAAAACCGCAATCACTCCGATCGGAATGCTCACGGCGATCGCCGTGATGATGTTCACGCGCATCTGCGGAATCGGCCCGTCGACGAGAAACAGCGCGCCAATGACCATACTGACGATGCCGCCAATGGCCAGAACGCCGTGTGACGCGAACTTCGCCTCGAGCGCAAACAGCGCGAATGCCACGAGCAGCAGCGCCAGCGAGGCGAAACGCGTCGGCAGAAAATTCAGTGCGAAAAGCGCCAACACGATGGCGATGACACCGACAACGCCTGGAATGACCGCGCCGGGATGATTGAACTCCGCGAAAATCGCCAGCCCGCCGAGGACGAGCAGCAGGAAGGCGATGTTCGGATCCATCAGCGACGACATCAACCGCTGCCGCAACGTCATCTCGATCGTGTTGATGTGGGCGTTCGCCACATGCAGCGTCACGTTCGAGCCGTCGTAGCGCTTGAACGTCCGGCCATCGATCGCGCGTAGAAGTGCCTGCTCGTTCGGCGCGATCACGTCGATCAATTTCAGCTGCAACGCCTCCTGCTCGGTGAAGGACTTCGACTCGCGCACCGCGCTTTCGGCGACCGTCACATTGCGTCCGCGCTTGTTCGTGATCGTGCGCATGAAGGCGGCGGCATCGTTTTCCACCTTCGTCTTCATGATCTCGTCCATCTTTGCGCCGAGGAGGACTGGGTGCGCGGCGCCGGTATTGGTGCCGGGCGCCATCGCCGCGACGTCGGCAGCTTCGAGGATGAAGAATCCCGCCGAGGCTGCGCGGCTCCCCGCTGGCGCGACATACACAATCACCGGCACGCGCGAGGTCATGATCTTCTCGACGATCGACCGAGTGGAGTCGAGCAGCCCGCCGGGCGTGGTGAGCTCGATGATGACCGCGTCGTCGTGCTCGCGTTGCGCCTGATCGATCGCACGTCCGATGAACTCATCGCTGATCGGATGAATCGTGTCGTTGATGTTCAGCCGCAGCACGCTGGCGTGCAGCTGAACGGCGGCGGCGAATAACGCGGCGAGGACAAGAGCGCGTCTCATGGCGATGATCCTACTCTTCTGCCGTGCCCGCGGCGCTATCCCAGTGAACTACTGCGGACCGTAGTCCGGCGTCGGCTCGTAGTTGAAGAACTTGGTGATGTCATTTCGGAACACGAGCTTGAAATCGCCGATCGGACCGTTGCGCTGTTTGCCGATGATGATCTCGGCAATACCCTTCTCCTCGGTGTCCTTGTTGTAGACCTCATCGCGGTAGATGAAGCAGACCACGTCGGCGTCCTGCTCGATCGATCCCGATTCGCGAAGGTCGGAGAGCTGCGGACGATGATCGCCGGTGCGTTGCTCGGGACGGCGCGACAGCTGCGAGAGCGCGATGAGCGGAACGTTCAGTTCCTTCGCGATCGCTTTCAAGCCGCGCGAGATCTGCGAAACCTCCTGGTTGCGCGACTCGACTTTCCCCTTGACCGACATGAGCTGGAGGTAGTCGACCATGATCATGTCGAGGCCGGCTTCCATCTTCAGACGCCGCGCTTTGGCGCGCATTTCCATGATGTCGATGCCAGGCGTGTCGTCGATGAAGATCTTTGCCTTGGCCAGCCGCGCCGAGGCGTCGGCGAGATCCCGCCAGTTCCGCTCGCTGAGCATGCCCGCGCGTATGAGGTGATTCGAGACGCCTGATTCGGATGAAAGGATACGAAGTCCAATCTGCTCCTTCGACATTTCAAGCGAGAAAACACCGACCGCGTACAGCCGCTGCGACGGCGGCCGAGGATCGCCGGAGCGATCGGGGATGGCGATGGATTCGGCCATGTTCATCATGAAACTGGTCTTTCCCATGCTGGGTCTCGCCGCGATGATGATCAGATCCTGCGCCTGGAACCCCGAGGTGAATTCGTTGAATCTGTCGTAGCCGGTGGGGATGCCGGTGATCAGCTTTCCGGCGTGCTGTAATTGTTCGATCGCGGTCATGTTCGCCCGGGTGATGCGATCGAGCGCGACGAAGCCCTTTTCGATTGAGCCTTCTGCAATTTCGTAGATCGACTTCTCGGCGATGTTGAGCACGTCGGCCGGCTCGCCCGGCGAGTCGAGCGCTGCACGCATGACGGAGTTGCCCATCACGATCAGCCGCCGCAGCGTCGACTTTTCCTTGACGATGTGCGCGTACCGTTCGACGTTGGCGATGTCCGGAATGCCGTCGACGAGCGACGCCACATACGCCGTTCCGCCGACCTGCTCGAGCTGGGCGTTCTTCGCCAACTCCTCGCGCAAGGTGAGCAGATCGATCTCGCGGCTCTGCTCCGCGAGCCGGCGCATGGTGGCGAAAATCGTTCGATGCGCGTCGCGGAAAAAGTCCTCGGTGTTGATGGTGCTGACCACGCGGTAGAACGCATGGTTATTGATCAGAATCGACCCGAGGACCGCGCGCTCCGCATCCGGAGACTGCGGCAACGGCCGGTCGAGCGCGACGTCGAGTTGAACAACGGACATGAGTTGAAGGAGGCGGAGTTTAGGAGTGCTTTTTCACGAGCAAAGATGCTCGCAGTTGTCCCGCAGACAGTCCACACGTTTTCCTCAGATGCCGCGTGAGTGGCCTGTGGAAAACTAAAAATTCTTCTTGACAGGAACCGCGACTTTCTACCGTTTGTAGATTCGGAATCGGGCTGCCGCGGCGGCGTTATCATGTTGCGATGCGAGCAACAACCGCGAAGAAGAAAAAGATGATCAGCCTCAAGCAGATTCGAAGCGCGGCTCGTACTACGCGCGAAGCGCGTGAGACTCTCAAGGCTCTCGGACTCGGAAAGCTGTTCGACTTTCAGCGGGTACCAGACACGAAGGAAGTCCGCCGAATGATCGCGAAAGTTGGTCACCTCGTGTCAATCCTCGATGGGCCCGACATTCTCTTCCCCACAGGGAAAAGTACGCTAGGGATAGAACGAATCCGTCAGGCAGTCGAGGCAGTTCGTGCCGAGCAAAAAAACCGCACGTAGTCTGCCTCGGCATCGCGCTTCCGAGTACGGCAGGAACGTCTTCATCAATTGTCCTTTCGACGACGAATACACGCCGATCTTCGAGGCGATCGTATTCACGATTCAGGCATGCGGCTTCCGTCCGATCTGCGCTCGTTCGCGTCTAAATTCGAGCGATGTGCGCCTGCAGAAGATCGTCGACCTCATCGCCCTCTGCCGCTACTCGATTCATGACCTGTCGCGGACAGAGCTCGATCGTGTAAGTACGCTCCCGCGCTTCAACATGCCTCTTGAGCTCGGGATCGATATCGGCTGCCGAGCTTACGGTGCCGGCCAGAGAAACAAGAGCTTTCTTATCTTCGATCGCGACAGGTTCCGATTTCAGACCTACGTCTCCGACATTGCCGGCCAGGACATCGCCGATCATGGCAACGACCCGAACACGGCGATCGGACGCGTGCGGGACTGGCTCAGGAGTGAGGCCAAACGCACGAACATCCCGGGCGCGAAAGCCATGCAGGCGAGGTATGGCGATTTCCGCAAAGCACTTCCGGCGCTCTGCGTCCGTTTCGAGCTCGACATCTCCGCGCTAACCTTCGACGATTTCCGGTTCGCTCTCGGTTTCTGGTTCACTCCCACGCCGGCGGAGCCCGATCTCTGACCAAATCCAATCTACGCGCTGTAGATCCCGCGCCTCTTCGTGCGCTCCGCGTGAGCGGAATGCTCTCCTCCGGTAACCCTGTTGGTCAGCGCGTCGTCTGATACCCCGTCTGGAGGATTTTCATTTGATCAAGCGAACACTCATTCCACTGCTGCTGCTGGTTTCTTCGGCGTTCGCGCAGCAGGTACCGCCGGCGCAGACCGTGCCGGCACCGCAATCGACAGCTGCTGCCGTGGCTGACGATTCCAAGCGGCCCGTGGCCATCATCAACGGTGAAACCATCACGGTCGAAACGCTGAACAGGATGTACGCGAACCTCAACACGCAGATGAGGACCAACTACGACCAGAACGGCGGCAAAGGCGCGCTCCTCGAGAACTACATCCGCAAGCGTCTGCTGCTTCAGGAAGCGTTCAAGACCGGATTCGACAAGAAACCGGAAGTCATGGCGACCGTCCAAACGGCGCGCGAGTCGGCGCTCTTCGATCGCTACGTCCGCGACGTTGTGGCTGCCGGCATCGTGACCGATAAAGACGTTCACGACTACTACGACGCGCATCCCGACGACTTCGCCACGCCGGAGAAGGTCCACGTGCGCCACATCGTCGTCGCCGTGACCATGACTGGACCTGCTCCGAAGACAGAAGGGCAGGCGCTCGAAGAAATCAGCAAGATCGCCTCGGAGCTCCGCGCGGCCGACGTTGCGTCAGCGATGGGCAAACCGGACCAGGCCACGATGAGCAAACTGCGCCTCGCGCACTTTGAAGATGCGGCGAAGAAATACTCTGAGGATGGTTCCGCGCAAAGCGGCGGCGATCTTGGATGGGTGTCCAAAGGTCAGCTCGACCCCGCGTTCGAAGCGGCCGCCTGGGGATTGAAGCCGGGAGTGATCAGCGGCGTCGTGCATACGAAGTTCGGCTATCACCTGATCTATGTCCAAGGGAAAGAAGCTGCGGGTGTCGAGCCGTTCGACGCGGTGAAGAACGGCGTGCGCGAATACCTCATGACGCAGAAAGCGAACGACGTCGTCAACGCCGTGGCGCGGCTGACGAACGAGCTGAAGGCCAACAGCCGAATCAGCGTTTTTCCCGAGAACATCAAGTAGCGAATCGTTCGCGACTGAACATGAAAACGCCCGCGGCGACGCGGGCGTTTTTCGTTTACGACGCTGCGCTGGCGGCGGTCGGAGCGCCGTGGGCGGCTTCCCATTCGTCGGCTTCGGTCGAAAAGAGATTGATGCGCGCCTTTTTGTATTCGCGGGTCGGGTAGAGAGCCTGCTTCTCGTCGACGCCGGTATCGATGGCGATGTCATTGATGATCGACTCGCATTCGTCGACCGAGCGGCCGTGGACGATCGTGTAGAGGTTGTACGGCCAATCGTCGTAGACCGGGCGGAGATAACAATGCGAGACCGCTTTGTTCTGCGACATCTTCACACCGGCGGCATCGACGCCATCGCCTTTGACCACCCACACGCCCATCGCGCTCGCGCCGAAGCCGCTCTTGCGCGCCGGCACCACGGCGCCGTAGCGCCGGATGTAGCCGCGCTTGAGCAGCGACTTCGCCGCGGCCAGCAACTCGTCGGCGGCGACTCCATTCGTGCGCGCCATCGCCTCGAACGGCCGCGGCTGAAGCGGCAGATCGCGTTGCAGCAGGCGGACCGATTCAATCTCGAGCGGTGTCAGCGGCGCGAGGCCGGCGTCGCCGTGCGATTCATCCGCATCGCTGCTTCCTTTGAATTGCTTGAGGGTCGGCAGCGGACGAACCGCATCGCATCCCGCTTCGTCGCCGAGGAGCTCGACTGTCTTGTCGAGGCCGAGGATTGACGTCGGCGCGACGGCGATCGTGAACCAGAGATTGAAATCGTTGTTGCGGCGGTAATTCTGCGTCACGCCGGGATGCGCATTAATGGTCGTTGCCGCTTCGTCGATTCGTTCGGGATCGACTTTGGCGGCAACGAGGCAGGATCGATAGCCGAGCGCGCGCGCGTCGAATTGCGCGGCGAGCTGGCGCACGAGGCCGTCGCGCTTCAGGCGCTCGATGCGCTTGATGACTTCTTTTTCCGACATGTCGATCGCCTGTCCGATGAGGGCGAACGGCGTTGAAACCAGGGGAATCTCACTTTGCAGGGCACCCAGCAGCTCACGGTCCCGTTGATCGATTTCCTGCATTTGGATCCTCGGCTACTTGTGGCGTTCGGTTGGTGGGAATGCGCCGGATTGTATGAGATCGGGCGCTGCTTCACCAGTGTTCAAATGGCGGAATCGGCGAGTCGTCGAGCGCGATGCGAGGAAAATCTTGGGCGTCGAGTCGCTTCTCAGTCGCACTCTGCACAAGAAGCGTTGCAACCCACTCTCTGTGACCTCGCGCCGCCTCTTCGACCGACGTCCGATCGATTCCACACCAGCGCTTCGGAAAGTCGTCCAACTTCTCCAGCGCGGCGTCGAAAAGCCGCAGTCCGCCGGGGTACGTGCCGCGTTTTACGTGGTGATACGCGGCCGCGAGTTGAATGAGTCCCTGCAGAAACCGATGGACGTCCGACTCCGCTTCGAGCCAGATCGTCTCCCACGACTCGTGCGCATCCCAGAACTCGGCGGCGTTGAAGTGATCGAGGCCTGCGCGAAAGTGGGAGACGAAGTCGGGCTTGCTCAGTCGTCCGACCTCGTGCCGTGGCGCAGCGTCTCGCACATCGCGGTCGTGAAATCGGCTGTCGTGCCGCTTCCGCCGATGTCGCGCGTGCGATGTTCGGGGCCGGAGTCAAGCACCTTCACGATCGCGTCTTCGATGCGCTTGGCTGCTCCCATTTCGCCGACGTGATGCAGCATCAGGACAGCGGACTTCAGCAGCGCCAGCGGATTGGCCTTGTTCTGGCCGGCGATGTCCGGCGCGCTGCCGTGTACCGCTTCGAAGACCGCGCCGGCCTCGCCAATGTTCGCACCGGCGACGACGCCCAGACCGCCCACGAGGCCCGCGGCAAGATCGGAGACGATGTCGCCGTAGAGATTCTCGAGCAGGAGGATGTCGAACTGCTGCGGGTTCATCACCATCTGCATGCAGAGGTTGTCGACGATCTTGTCGTCGGCTTCGATGTTCGGATACTCCTTCGCCACGTTGCGGAAGCACTGCAGGAACAGGCCGTCCGACAACTTCATGATGTTGGCCTTGTGTACCGCGGTCACACGCTTGCGGCCGTGCGTGCGCGCGTACTCGAAGGCGAAGCGCGCGATGCGCGTGGAGGCTTTCTCGGTGATGATCTTGATCGACTCGACGACGCCCGGGATGACCTCGTGTTCGAGTCCGCTATACAGATCCTCGGTGTTCTCGCGGACGACGATGATGTCGACGTTTTCGAAGCGCGTGATGATGTTCGGCATCGACTTCACCGGCCGCAGGTTCGCGTAGAGGTCGAGCGTCTTGCGGAGCCGGACGTTGATCGACGAGAAGCCGGTGCCGATCGGCGTCGTGACCGGACCTTTCAGCGCGACCTTGTTGCGCAGAATCGATTCGAGCACCTCGGGCGGCAGCGGATCGCCGAAGCGCGAGATTGCCTCGGCGCCGACGAAGTACTTCTCCCATTCGACGTCGACGCCGGCGCATTCGATGATCGAGACCACCGAGGCGGTGACCTCGGGGCCGATTCCGTCACCGGGGAGCAGCGTGATTTTGTGTTGAGCCATCGTGAATCCTTTCCGCTCGCTCCCGCGCCTCCGCTACGGAGAAGTCCTTCGGAAGCAGCGATGCGAGCGTCCCGTATTCGGGCAGCTCATCGATACAGCGATGGATGCTCTCCAGCGTCGGAGGGATGAAGTCGAGGTACCCCATGCGGCCGCGAACGAGCGGCTGTTTGGAAAATGTGCCAAGGATTTTGAGAGAGCGCTGCAGAAGGGTTTCGAAATAGCGGCGGCGCATCGATCGCCGTTCACCTTGCGGCAGCTCGGTGCGAGCCGGTACGCCATGCACGCGCCAGTCGGCATAGTAGTCGACCAGTTCCAGCTCCGTCTCTTCACCGAGGATGCGGGCCACTCCGCGGTCGCGCAGGAGAGAGGCCAGGTCGTAGGTGTCGGGACCCATCCTGAGATCCTGATAGTCAATCAGATAAAGCTTGTCATTAAGAATGTGAATATTTTGACCATGATAATCACGATGACATAGAACGTAGGGATGTCTGGAAACGTTATCAGCGAGCCTTCTAAGCAGTGGTTTCAGCGCCACCGTACCCTCGGCCGGTACGTTCATCAGCTTCTCGAAATAGAACTCGCGCGACATCTCGAGCTCGTTGAAGAAAAAGTCGCCGGTGAACGGTGGGTTGATGTCGACGGCGCCGGCCTTTTGAAAGTAGACGAGCAGTGTGATCGCCTTCCGATACCAGCGAATCCCCTCCTCGCGGTCGCGATGCAACAGGTCGAAGACGGTCTCGTCTCCGACATCCTGTTGCAGCATGGCGGTCTCGCTGTGCTGGATCAGCTTCGGGATGTAAGCGTGCTTCGACGCCGCGTTGTAGGCAGACAGTACCCGCGCAAGATCGCGCCGCACTTCGTCGGGATACCAGGCCAGCATGTGCGTGTCGCCGCCGGGAAGGCTCACGCGGAAGTAGCGGCGAACGGAAGCGTCACCCGGCAGCGCCCGCACCGTCCAACCCTCCCCGACACACTCGGTGAGAAACGCCGCGGCGTCGTCGGGGAGGGATACGTCGGTCATCGGATACCGCAGTTGCAAGAACCGGGGGCTATTTCGGCGCAGGTCCCTGCTCGTCGGCCTTGGCGTCGCGGATCACGATCTTGTCGATG
Organism: Thermoanaerobaculia bacterium; assembly: GCA_035996815.1. Classification (GTDB taxonomy): domain Bacteria; phylum Acidobacteriota; class Thermoanaerobaculia; order Gp7-AA8; family Gp7-AA8; genus JADGNZ01. The sequence goes on from DASYJF010000143.1 coordinate 66,600, forward strand.
CTGGTGGGATTGTTCGGCCGATCCTGTCCGTCACGCGTCGCGCCGACGATCTTGTCGGCGACGTCCATCCCTTTCGTGACCTGTCCGAAGACCGTGTACTGCTTGTCGAGGAATGTGGAGTCGGCCACGACGATGAAGAACTGCGACGAGGCGCTATTCGGGTCGTTCGACCGAGCCATCGACACGATGCCGCGCTTATGCGAGATCGAGTTGAACTCCGCGGACACGTTCTTTCCCGAACCGCCCGTGCCCCAGGTCGCAGGCGAGCCGGAGACGGTGTTCGGGTCGCCGCCCTGAATCATGAAGCCCGGGATGACGCGGTGGAACTTCGTACCGTTGTAGAAGCCCTTCTCGGCCAGGTCGATGAAGTTCTTCACGTGGTTCGGCGCGACGTCGGGATAAAAGCGGATGTCGATTTCGCCGGCGCTGGTGTGCAGTTCGGCGACTTTGTTCTCGTACTGGCTCATCGGTCTGTTCTCCTCTGCCGCGGCGCTGGACGTAGTGGCCGGCGGCACAGTGGCCTCGGTCGCTGTCGCGCTGCTGCTCGTCGTGATGGTGGTGTCAGTCTGTACGGCGGTCGTCTCGTTGTTCGCGGTGTTGGTCGGCGTGCACGAGGCAACGGCCACGGCCAGCAGCGCGTAGATGACGTTCTTCAAGAGCATTCCTCCTCGCGTAGTCTCGGGCGCGAATCCTACTACGCGACGGCTACCGTCGAATAACGCGTGCGCTACCGAGCGCTGGCGTCGAACCATTTGCTGCCCGTCTCGTTTACTACGACTCAACTGAGAGTTCGGAATGACGGCGCTTCCTTCGCGTTTCTAGTCCCGCATGTTCGACAACCTCCAGGACAAGATGGATCGGGTCTTCAAGACCCTGCGCGGCGAGGCGGCACTCAACGAGTGGCACATCGACAACGCGCTGAAGGAAATCCGCGTCGCGCTGCTCGAAGCGGACGTCCATTTCAAAGTCGTCAAAGAGTTCACCAACCGCGTCCGCGAAAAAGCGGTCGGCCAGGATGTCCTGACGGCGTTCTCACCCGCGCAACAGGTCACCAAGGTCGTCCGCGACGAGCTCCAGGATCTCCTCGGCGGCAACGAAGTCGGCCTCGCGCTGGTCGGTTCGCCGGCAGTCGTGATGATGGTCGGTCTCCAAGGCTCCGGTAAGACGACGACGTCGGGCAAGCTGGCGCTGCACCTCAAGAATCGCGGACGCCGTCCGCTGCTCGTGCCGTGCGACGTTTACCGTCCCGCCGCCATCGAGCAGCTCCGTATCGTGGCGAAGGGCGTGAACGTGCCGTTCTTCGAGATCGGCGACGATCGCAATCCGCTGTCGATCGCGAAGCGCGCCGTCACCGACGCCCGCACGCTGCTCTACGACACGGTCATTCTCGACACCGCAGGCCGCCTGCACATTGACGCCGAGCTGATGGCGGAGCTCGACACGATCAAGCGCGATACGCGTCCGAGCGAGATCCTCTTCGTCGCCGACGCCATGACCGGCCAGGACGCCGTCAAGTCGGCCAAAGAGTTCGACGACCGCCTCGGCGTCACCGGCATCGTCCTGACGAAACTCGATGGCGATGCCCGCGGCGGTGCGGCTCTTTCAATAAAAAGCGTCGTCAATCGTCCGATCAAGCTGGTCGGCGTCGGCGAAAAGTACGCGGACCTCGACGTTTTCCATCCCGACCGGATGGCCTCGCGCATCCTCGGCATGGGCGACGTGCTCTCGCTCATCGAGAAGGTCGAATCCGACATCGACCGCAAGGAAGCCGAGCGCCTCGCCCAGCGCGTCGCCAAGGACAAGTTCACGCTCGAAGACCTCCGCGCGCAGCTTCAGCAGGTCAAGAAAATGGGTCCGCTGTCGTCGCTGGTGAACATGCTTCCCGGCGCCGGCAAAATCAGCGAAGAGGACATTGACGAGAAAGCGATCGTCCGCATGCAGGCCATCCTCGACTCGATGACGAAGAAGGAGCGCGACTTCCCCCAACTCATCGACGGCAAACGAAAGAGGCGCATCGCCAAAGGCTCCGGCACCTCGGTGCAGCAGATCAATCAACTTCTGAAGCAATACCTGCAGATGAAGAAGATGATGCGCAGCTTCTCCAAAGGCTTCGGCGCGCGGAAGTTCGGCAAGATGATGAAGGGGATGCCGCCGGGGCTCATGGGATAGCCAAAAGTCCAATCCTGAGGACGCGAAGCGGCTTCAGGATAGAGTTTGAGGCTCGGAATGAGCGCCTGACCATTGCGGTTTCACGCCCCGGTTCGGTAGGATAGCCGATCCGATTCACTTCGCAGTTCAATCAAGGGAGCATCACACGACATGTTGAAGATTCGCCTGCGCCGCCAGGGCGCGACCCACTCGCCGTTCTACCGCGTCGTCGTTTCCGACTCGCTCAAGACGCCGAGCAACGCCACCGTCGAACAGATCGGCCACTACGATCCGAAGAAGAACCCTGCCGACGTCAAGATCGACAAAGCTCGCGTCGATTACTGGGTCAGCAAGGGCGCCCAGCTCTCGCCGACCGTGAAATCGCTCCTCAAAAAGAACAAAGTCGCGTAACTTCAGCCCATGGAAGAGCTGATCGAGTTCGTCGCCAAGTCGCTCGTCGATGACGTCGAGGCGGTGAACACCCACGTCTACAACCGCGGCGATCAAACTGTGGTTGAGCTGGAAGTGGCGCAGGCCGATCTCGGCAAAGTCATCGGACGCCAAGGGCGGACGGCGCGCGCCATGCGCACGCTGCTCTCCGCCGCCGGCCACAAATCGCGCCGCCGCTACACCCTCGACATCGTCGACTGACGCTATTCGTAATCGAATGCTCGGCGACCGCATCGCTCTCGGCGTAATCCGCAAGGCGCACGGTGTCCGCGGCGAAGCGAGCGTGGAAGCGTGGTCCGATTCTCCGGAGCGATTCACCGAGGTTTCCGCGGTAACGCTCGTGTCGCCGGATGAATCTTCGACGCGCGATGCGACTATTGAATCCGTCCGCATTCACGCCGGTCGCGCGTTGGTGAAGTTCTCTGGAATCGAAGCACCCGAGGAAGTGCAGTTGCTGCAAAACTGGACTGTGGAGGTGCCTTCATCAGAGGCACGGAAGCTCGATAACGACGAATACTTTCTCCACGACCTCGTTGGCCTGACGCTCATCGATGGCGACGGAGTTACTCGCGGAAAGGTGATCGAGATCGAGGAGACGGGTGGGGGCGTGCTGCTCGTCGTCGAAGGACCGCGCGGCAAGTTCGATGTGCCATTCGCGGCGGATATCTGCACGAAGGTTGATCTCGATGCGAAAACGATCAAGGTCAATCTTCCGGAAGGTATCGAAGATCTCTGAACCGAGCGCGGTCCCTTGAAGGGCCGCCGGGTTTCGAAAAAGACCAAGGGAGTATCTTCGAAGAGACTCTGGGTACCTACGAAGAGACTCAGGGGTCTCTTCGTAGAGACTCAGGGGGTTCTTCGAAGAGACTCGGGGGGTTCTTCGTAGAGACTCAGGGGGTCTTCGTAGAGACTCAGGGGGTTCTTCGAAGAGACTCAGGGGGTTCTTCGAAGAGACTCGGGGGGTTCTTCGAAGAGACTCAGGGGGTTCTTCGAAGAGACTCGGGGTTGACTCGATTGGACTCAAGTTTCCTTCCCGTGAGTGGCAAAAACCGCTGATATCGTTCGCGCACCGTGCGCATCGACTTCGTAACCATCTTCCCCAGGATGTTTGAGCCTCTGCTCGCCGAGGGGATCATCGCGCGCGGGGTCAAGCAGGGATTGCTCGGCGTCCGCGTCTGGGATTTGCGCGACTACGCGACGGATCGCCATCGCTCGACCGATGACGAGGCGTATGGCGGCGGACCGGGGATGGTAATGCTGGCCGAGCCGGTGTTGCGATGTGTAGACGAAATCAGGGACGAGGGACGAGGGACGAGGGAAGGCGGGTCGGGCCCTCGTCCCTCTTCTCTCATCCCTGCCGTTGCGGGCCCTCGTCCCTCATCCCTCGTCCCTGCCGTCATCATGACCTCGCCTCAAGGCCGCCTTTTTACGCAGAGCGTCGCGCTCGAGCTTGCGAACAAAGCCCACATCGTCATCCTCTGCGGCCGCTACGAAGGGTTCGACGAGCGGATTCGCGAGGCTTTGCAGCCGGACGAGATTTCGATCGGCGATTTCGTCGTTTCGGGCGGCGAACTGCCGGCCATGCTCATCGCGGACGCAGTGGGGCGGATGATCGAAGGGGTGGTCGGCAACAGCGGGTCGGTCGAGGAGGACTCCTTCTTTCGGGGGTTGCTCGACTATCCGCACTACACGCGTCCCGAGGAGTTGCGAGGGATGCGAGTGCCGGATGTGCTGCTGTCAGGGCATCACGAGAAAATTCGTAAGTGGCGGAAGGAGCAGAGCTTGCGCGCTACGCTGGCGAAGCGGCCGGACCTTCTGGAGTCGGCGGAACTCGACACCGAAGCGCGAGCGATGTTGAAGCGGATTCGCGAGGAATGACTCCGCCCGCTCTGCCGTTCAGGGAGTCTCCGCGGTAGAAGTTGCCTAATTGAACCAAATCGGCGATCCTTGCGGGCTCGCTTCAGAACACAGGAAGGTTGTCAAAATGGCTCAGGATTTCATGAAACTCGTCGAATCGCGTGAAGCGCGGACCGACATGCCGAACTTCGCCCCGGGCGACACGATCAAAGTCCACGTGAAGGTCAAAGAAGGCGACAAAGAGCGCATCCAGATCTTTCAGGGTCTGGTGATCTCGCGTAAAGGCGGCGGCGCGCGGCAGATGTTCACCGTCCGCAAAATCTCCGGCGGAATCGGCGTGGAGCGTATGTTCCCTCTGAACTCCCCCAGCATCGATCACATCGAGGTTGAACGCCATGGCCGGGTCCGCCGCGCAAAGCTCTACTACCTCCGGGAACTCCGCGGTAAAGCAGCCCGTATCGAAGAAAAGCGCAAACGCTAAACTCAAGCCGGCCGAACGGCTGGTCAGGAATCTCTTCGCGGAGTTGGCGCGGGTTGCTGAGATGTCAGCGATCGAGCGCCGGCTTCGCGATTCTGGTTTCCGGGCCATCGCCGGGACGGACGAAGTCGGCCGCGGATGCCTGGCCGGTCCCGTCGTCGCCGCCTGCGTCATCCTCGACACCGAGCCAACCCTCGTTGGTGTCAACGACTCCAAGCTCGTCGATCACGACGACCGCATCGACGTCTGCCGGCTGATCCTTCGCCGTGCACGCGCCTGCGCCGTCGGCGTCATCGAACCGCGGATGATCGACGCCATCAACATCCTGCAGGCCAGCAAGCGGGCCATGATCGCGGCGGTCGAGAGCCTCGAAGTCCGTCCCGACATCCTGCTCCTCGACGCCGTCACCATCGACATGGATCTGCCGCAGGTCCCGCTGATTGGAGGCGATCGCCGCAGCGTCTCCATCGCCGCGGCGTCCATCGTCGCGAAGGTCTATCGCGATCTGTTGATGGAGTCGTATCATGACCTCTACCCTGTTTACGATTTTCGACACAACCGAGGGTACGCGACTGAGGGGCATCAGGCAGCGCTGAAACTCTACGGCCCCTCGCCAATTCACCGCAGATCGTTCGAAGGGGTGGACGAGCCGATGTTGCTGTTCGTGCGGAACGGAGCCGATGGCGATCCAACGCGATAAAATCATCGCCAGCGCAGAAAAGCTGGTGGCGAAGGGGAAGATCGAGCCGGCGATCAAAGAATACGAGCGCCTCCTCGACGATAACCCCAGCGACGTCAACACTCTGAATCGCATCGGCGATCTCTGGGTGCGTATCAACCGCAACGACGAAGCGGTCAAAGTCTTCGGCAGGATCGCCGACCACTACTCGCGCGACGGCTTCTTCCTCAAAGCTATCGCCATCTACAAAAAGATCAACAAGCTCGATCCCTCCAAGCTCGACATCTACGCCAAGCTGGCCGATCTCTACGGCAAACAAGGCCTGGCCATGGAGGCCAAGAGCCAGTACCAGGTCCTCGCCGACTACTACCTCAAGCACGGTGATCCGGGGAACGCGCTGGCGATTTACCGGAAGATCTCCGAGCTCGACCCGAACTCCATCAACGTCCACGTCAAACTTGCCGATCTCTATTCGCAGAACAACCAGACCAAAGAGGCGCTCAAGGAGTACGACCGCGTCGGACGGATGCTGCTCAAGCGCGGCATGCTCGACGAAGCGGTCCAGGTCTTCAAGAAAGCGCTGAAGATCGACTCGAGCAACATCGAGCTGGTCGAGTCGCTCGTGACCGCCTTGGTCGAAGCGAAGGACTACGACAACGCCATCCAGATCGTGCAGGCGTCGCTCGAATCGGCAGGCGAAAACGCGAAGCTGCTCTCGGTCTACGGCCGCATCCTGCTCGCCAAAGGCGACGCGCGCGCGGCGCGTGCAGCACTCGAACGCGCCCTCACAAGCGACCCGAACGACTCCGGCGTCCGCGAGACGCTGGCCGATCTTCATCTCCGCACCGGCAACGCAGACGGCGCGCTGGAGATGCTGACGCCGGTCGTCGAAAAAGCAGTCGGACGCGGCGAGCGCGGCACCGCCGTCGAGCTGTTCAACCGCATCCTGCGTGTCGATGCCGGCCACGCGCCGACGCTGGAACGCCTGGTCGCGCTCTACTCTCGGCTCAACGAAGAGACGAACGTCCTCTCCGCGATGAGCAGCCTGGCCGAGGCGCACGTCGCGCGAGGCCGTTTCGAGAATGCGGCCGAGGTCCTCGAGAAACTGATCCAGCGCGAGCCGCAGAACGCGCAGCATCGAACGAAGCTTCAGTTCGTACGCACGCAGATCGGAGGCGTCGACACGATGCCGGCGCGGCCGGCGGACGTCCCCGTCGCGCCATTGTCGATGGAGATCGAGGAGCCTGTGCCGTCGTTCGACTCCTTCGACGAAGGGCCCGCGCTCTCCTTCGACCTCGACGCCTCCGAGCCGCTCGATCTCGAGCTCGATACCAGCTTCGAACCGCCACCCGCGGCTCCGCCTCCATCGCCGCCGGCGCGAATACCAACGTTGGCGCGCATGCAATCCGCGGTCGAACTGGCGGCAATGGATCTCGATGTCGAGGACGGCGGCGAGGATCTCGACTTCGTCACCGAGCACCTCACCGAGGCCGAGGTCTTTGCGAAGTACGGCCTGACCGAAAAAGCGACCGAGCACCTGCGCGCCATCATCGAACGCGCGCCGAAACATCTCGCCGCGCACGAGAAGCTGTACCGCCTCCTGCTCGACGACAGCGACGTCGAAGGCGCTCGCGCCGCCGCCAATCAGTACATGGCCATCCTTCTGGAAAAGGGCGACGCTGCCGCCGTCAGAAACATCCAGGACGAGTTCCTGATGCGCGGCCACACGCTGCTGCCGCCCGCGCCAACTGCGCCTCCGACGATCGAGCGCCCGTTACCGCCGCTCGAAGTCGACGATGAGCTGAGTTTCGACCTCGACAGCGGGGCTCCAGACTTCGGCATGCCCGAGCCTGAGCCCGCGTTTTCGTTCGACGTGCCGGAGCCGTCGATCGAGTTGCCGGCATTCGAACCGGAGCCGGTGCTCACGTTTGACGCGCCCGCCGCCGCCGAGGAGTTTTCGTTCGACCCACCAACCGAACAGCCGGTTTTCGCGCCCGAGCCTTTTATCGACGCTCCCTCGGCCGAGGAGCTTCGCGAGCTCGATTTCTACATCGAGCAGGAGCTGTTCGATGAAGCGCGCCAGAAACTCGACGCGCTGGCCGAGCTCTTTCCCGACAACGCTGCCGTCGCCGAGCGGCGAACGCGCTTCAAATTGTCAATCGATGCGATCACCGCGGCTCCTGCGCCCACGCCGGATGCGTTCGCGCCCGCCGTTCTTTCCCGCGATGAGATCGAGAGCGAGCTGCTGTCCGCTCTCCCCGATGACGACGACGATTTCTTCACCGCCGCGCCGCCGCCTCCGACTGCACGCGTCGCCGCACCACCACCGCCTCCAGTCCACGAAGAAAATCTCTTCGCCGACGAGGACGATTTCTTCGATCTCGCCGCGGAACTGGAGTCAGAGCTCGAGGAAGAATCGGAAGAAGTCTCTCTCAGTGAAGAGGAGCAATCGCTCGAGGAGATCTTCAAGGAGTTCAAAAAGGGTGTCGAACAACAACTCGATTCCGAGGACTACGACACGCACTACAACCTCGGCATCGCGTACAAGGAAATGGGCCTGATCGACGAAGCCATCGGCGAGTTCCAGCTCGCCTCGAAGGATCCGAAGCGCGCCGTCGAATGCGCGTCGATGCTCGGTCTCTGCTTCCTCGAAAAGGGCATGCCCCAACTCGCGATCAAGTGGTATCGCAAGGGGCTGGAGATGCCGGAGATCCTCGCCGATGAGAATGTCGGCCTGCTTTACGACCTCGGGTCTGCGTACCTGGAGGTCGGCGACACAGATAATGCGCAGAAAGCGTTCGCGGAGGTTTACAGTTTGAAGCCGAACTATCGCGACATCGTGAATCGCATCAAACAACTCGAAGACGTCCGCCGATGAACAACACGCTCGAATCTCTCCTCCGTTTCGTCAACCTGACCACCTCGGGTTTGCTGGCCGGCTCGCTCGGCTTCGGCGAGCAGGCGCTCGTCCCCGGTTGGCGCAATGAATTGCCGCACTACGGCGACCATCGCGCCCGCGCCATTGCGGCACTGACCGACGCCACGAATTACTTCAACGCCATCGGCCCGGTCGCCCTCGGTACGGCGGTCACGCTCGCCGTCGGTTCGCGCGGCGTGAAGCCGCTCAAGCGCATGCTCGACGCCGCGTCCGCGATCAGCCTCGCGGGTGTACTCGCGGCGACGATCATGGTGACGGTGCCGATCAACAAAGAGTTGGAAGGGCAGGCGCCGACCGACTATCCGAGCGATCGCTCGCAGTCGCTGGCGAAGAACTGGTCGCGCGCGCATGCGGTCCGCACGACGCTCGGCGTCAGCGCGTTCCTCTGTGCAGTCGCTTCGAACCTCGCGCGGTCGCGTCAGGCGAAGTGATCGAAGCCGCGCGGCTCAAGCAGTTCACCGTTGATGCGAACGCCAGATTCCTGGGTGATGCGTCCGACCGCGTAAACAGGCCGCCCGACGCGTGCACTCAGCTCCGACTCGCGCAACGCTGACGTGAAAAGGAGCGCGTACTCCTCCCCGCCGTGCAGAACGGCGTCGCGAACGTTGATGCCGAGGGGCGGACCGTAGCGCGGAAGATCGGGAAAGGGGGGAATGCGGTCGCCGTCGATGAGCGCGCCGACCTTCGACGCGTCACAGAGGTGGTGAAGATCGGTGGAGAAACCGTCGGAGACGTCGATGCAACTCGTGGCGATGCTGACGAGTTTCATGCCTAGGGTGACTTCGGCCTCGGGTTCGAGATGGCGGCGCTTTGCGGATTCGATGAACTCGCGTTCGGCGTAGTCGGCGCCTTCCGTTCCGCGTTGGAGCAGCGATAATCCGGCCGAGGAGCCGCCGATCGGGCGGCTGAGGTAAACGCGATCGCCGCGTCGCGCGCCACTGCGAAGAATCGGCTGACTGGCTTCTCCGATCAGTGTGATGGAAATGAACAGATGTTCCGATCGCGAAAGATCGCCGCCGACGATTTCGACATCGTTCTCCCTTGCCGCGATCGCGAGTTCTTCGATGATCGTCGATGCATCTTTCTCATCAGGCGAACCGATCGCCACGATCGCGTACCGCGGCCGCCCGCCCATCGCGGCGATGTCGGACAGATTGATCGTGAGACTCTTGCGCGCAATCAACCGCAGCGGGATCGCGCGTGTGAAGTCGACGTTCTCGACGAGCACGTCGTTCGTGATGACTTGACGGCCGATGACCGCGGCATCGTCACCGGTGCGCGGAAACAGCTCGCGGATGCGAGCGATCAGATCGCGTTCGCTCATCGCCTGATTACGGGCACGATCGGTTCCAGTGGCCGGTAGAACGTTTCCCCGCGATACGTCACGGCTTCGAGAAAGAGTCCGGAAGGCGGCGCGGTCGGCTCAACGCCTGCCGCATTCGCATTGAGCCTCGCGGCCATCTCCTCGGGTGTGGCGTTGCCGCGGCCGATCTCGACCAGAAACACCGTCAGCTTCCTCACCATCTTCCAGAGAAAATGCGAGGCCTCGATGCGAAAGAGAATGAGATCGCCGCTGGCCACGGCCTGACATCGCTCGACGACGACGATGCGCGACTCCTCCTCCTTCAACCGTTTGTCACTGAAGGCGCTGAAGTCGTGCCGTCCTTCGAGCAGGGACGCGGCGCGGGACATGTTGTCGACGTCGAGCCGATCCTTGATCCACCAGACGAACGGCTTGGCGAACGCGGTGCGTCGCGTGGCGATCTGGTAGAGGTAGACGCGAGAGACCGCATCGTGCCGCGCGTGAAAACGGTCGTTCGCGCGCGAGGCCGCCACGATGCTGATGTCGTGCGGCAAGAGGTCGTTGATCTTGCGCGAAAGCAGCAACGGATCGACCGTCTTGTTGGCGCGCAAATGGGCAACCTGCGCGGCCGCGTGAACGCCGGAATCGGTGCGGCCCGCACCGCCGATTTCGCAGTCGCCGAGGACCTGCATGGCCGCGCGGAGCAGGTGGCCCTGGATCGTTTTCGGCGTGTTACCCTGCGCCTGCCAGCCCGAGTAGCGCGTTCCCTCGTACTCGATCGTGAGCTTGTAAGTCGGCATGCGGCCCGCGTCGTTCCAGGTAGTCGGTGATCTCTTTGCGGTCGTCTGGGACGACGGCCACGAATCATACTATCCGCTCGAATCGCTGCGCCGCGCTTGTCCTTGCGCGGCCTGCTCCGGCGAGCCTGACCTGTTCGGCCGCATGTCGTCGGGACCTCCCGCCCGCTACACGCCGGCGTCGTTCCAGGTCGAGAGCGTCATCTCCATCGGCAACTACGCTCTGCAGCCGAACTGGATGGATGGTCACACCTATGGCATCTGGACCTACGAAAGCCTCCGCCGCTTCTGCGACTGCGGCGCGTGCCGGTGAGGCGGTCGGAGACCTGCTACTGGCTAGGATCGCGTCGTCGCGTTGCCATCTGACGGTTGATCCGCGATCGCTCATATGCTTCGTCCGTCATGACACCCGCCTCAATGGTCCGAGCCGCTTTTTGCTGCTTGTGGACAACCAACAGGCGGAGCCGTTGCCCGGGATGGATTGTAGCCAGGAAGTCGAGCAGTTCCAGATCGTCTCGGAACCGGATCGGCTTGCCATCGATGGCCGTGATGGTGTCCATCGGAGCAAGTCCCGCCTTGGCGGCGGGGCCGTCGGGCACGACGACACGCACGATGAGCCACTGCGACCCAGCCCCCGAATGCATCGTGAAACTGAATCCAAGGTAGCCAGGGCGAGCTGACTGCGCGACGAGCAACAGGATGCTTAGTATTGCGGTCATTTGCTTGCGTCCACCTTGACCCGCGCTCCCGGTGCCACTTCCACCGTCGAGCAGCGATCTTTCATACAAACCGTGTATTGACCGGGATCCACGTCGATCATCATGCCTTCCGAAGTAAACCCTGCCGGGCGGGCGCCACCGATAGTGCTCGGCTTGATGATCAGCATCAGTGAGGCTGTTACACCACCGCTTGAGACGGTGGGTAGGGGCGGTGATTGCGGAGGGAGATGAATGATTAGGCGGCCCGGTGTCGCGGATGTTGTGAGATGAATTTTTTCCTCTGACGAAGGAGGGGTGAGCTGAAGCATTTTGACCGGGACGTCCGGCGCGACGACGAGCAGGTCGATCAACGACGCCGTTCGTGGATAGGAGAATTCGAAAAGGCCGGAGGGAGAGCTCATCGCCTGACCGCGCAGACCGCCTTCCCACCAGAACCAGATGGTGGCTCCCGCCACCGGATAACCGGAAGGGGTTGTGATCCATCCCTTCAGCGTCCGGTTCTTGTGAAGCGTGACGGTCACCGGGGGTGTGTCGTCAGTGACTGTTACGGGTACGGCGCCTGAGTCCATTTCCGCTGATCCCGCATCGAGGATGACGTCGCCGGTGTCCACCCCGAGAAGGGAAAAATGACCGTCGTCTTCGCTTAGTGTCGCGGTTTCATCGGATCCCTTGCGCGTCAATCGCACGCCGGTTTTGACTCCGTCTCCTTTTTCATCGACGACTCGCCCTTCGATTTTTCCCGCCGGCAATTCGAGATCGACACGCGCAAACTCCTCCGTATCGCGGCGGTGAATGTCCACGTGCGGAAAAGTCACTTCCTGCTGCGACGGCAAGGTCGCTTCGACATGCCACGTTCCTTCCACTGGAAGTAACGCGGTGAAGTCACCGTCTTCGTTGGAACGGATGGCGAGCGATTCACCGTGAGTCGTTGAGAACGCGAGGCGGGCCTTGATTCCCGTCGTTCCCGCGCTGAGACGTCCACGCATCGGGACCGCCGCAATCTGGATGAAAAGCGGAGGTGGTTTGTCATCGATGTCGATCGTTTCCTTCGCGAATACCGTTCCGGTAGCGTCGCGAACGCCAACGGTGTACGAGCCGGGCTGCAGCCCTTCGAAATCGACGTTGCCTGCGTCGTCCGCCGCCGTCTGCTTGACCGAGTGGCTGTAGGTCGTGTACGGCACTTTCCGCGACAGATCGACAAGCCACGGCTTCCTCGGAGCTTTCATGTGCGGCGTAATGCTGACGGCCAACGTCGCCGGCGGAAAAAGCGTGATCGGCTTCTCGATAAGAGTTTCATCCGACTCGCGCACCACGATGTTAGAAAGGTAGACGGTCGATGTTCCCTTCGCCTTGGCGCGAATCCCGTACTTGCCCGGATCGACCTGCAGAAATTGAAAGAACCCGCGAGGATTCGTCTTTGCGCTCTGGCGCACCGCCGGCGGATCGGCGTGGTCGAGAAGTTCAACACTCGCGTCGGACACGGGATCGCGATTGGCGCCGAGCACGATCCGTCCCGCCACGGACGAGCTTCGCTGCGCGACGATCTGTCCGAGGTTGACCGAAGGCGGCGCAAACGCGACATCCCAGCGGTAGGCAGGCGCGAAGCCGGACATCGAGACGCGTATGTCAAACCGCCCCTCGGGCGTATCGCAATGGAACGAGCCGTCGAACGCCAGCGGACAGGCGATCGTAACGTCCGGTGACGTCGTACCGCTCGTCCGGAGCGTCAACGTGACTGACTCCGGCGCGGCGCCGGCAACCTTGATTTTCCCGGACGTCTTCACGGTGCCAGCCACCGCGAGTAGCAGAGCTACGAGTGACATGGAGTGACCTTACGCCGAGTAGCAGGGAGTGCCGTCACATGAGACTTCGCAGTACCAGCCCTGGTACCCGTCGTAGTAGCAATGCGTGGTTACCGAGCAGCCGTAGTACTCCGGCCACTGAGATGAGTAGACATAGCGGTTTTTGCAGGACACCGAGCCGTCATCTCCCGTGACACACCGCTGGCATTCGCCTTGCGGGCCGCCGGTGCCACCGGTTGGATCTCCACCTGAATCGAGGTTGCAGGGATCCGCGAACTCCGCGGAGAGTCCGCATCCCCCGTGCTGCGCATGGGCGGGAACAGAGGCGAGCAAAAGAGTAATAACCGCACTGAAGATAAGCAACCGACCCCTCAGCATAAGCTCCCCCTTTCAATGACGGCGTCACAATACAATTGATCGGAAATCATTCTACACGTCAGGAAGCGCGCTAACAATTTCGACGCTTGAAAGGGTCTTGCCTCATGTTGCGCCTCGAAAATCAACGGAGATGTTTGCGGTTTATCCGCTAATATCGCGCACAATTAACGATGGCCGTTTGCTGGCGTTGTCCAAATTGCAGTGAAGTCAGTTGCGAAGATGATGTACACGTCATCGGAAACCCGGTGTCGTGCGACCACTGCGAACGTCCGTTTCCGCAACGGGAGACGCTCTGCACCGTCTGCGACACGCCCAACCCCTGGTCGCGCCGCGACACGCTGCACTTCCTCTGCCGCGAGTGCGGCACCGCGCAGACGTACTTCTCGCACCTGCCGATGGCCGGCTGAAGCGAGCGCACGCTTGCTATGATCCGCGGCGAAGGGGACACGCATGCCGCTGCTGCAAGGAAAGACCGGGATCGTTTTCGGCGTCGCCAACAAGCGCTCCATCGCCTGGGCCATCGCGCAGGCGCTCTCGCGGGAGGGGATGCGGCTGGCTTTCACCTACCAGGGCGAGCGGCTCAAGGCCAATGTCGAAGAGCTTTGCGCGGCCATGCCGGATTCGCTGATCCTTCCCTGTGACGTCACCATCGACGCCGAGATCGACGCGGTCTTCAAAGAGGTCGGCGACAAATTCGGCGGACTCGATGCCCTCGTGCACTCCGTCGCCTTCGCGCCGCGCGAGGATCTGGAGAACGATTTCGTGAATACCTCGCGCGAGGGATTCAAGACCGCGCACGACATCTCTGCTTACTCGCTGGTCGGCCTCACCCGCGCGGCACTGCCGCTGTTCGAGAAGTCGGGCGGCGGCGCCGTGCTGGCGCTCACCTACTACGGCGCCGAAAAAGCGGTGGAGGGCTACAACCTGATGGGCGTGGCCAAGGCCTCCCTCGAAGCGAGCGTCCGCTACCTCGCCGCGAATCTCGGACCGAAGAATGTCCGCGTCAACGCCATCTCCGCCGGACCGGTGAACACGCTGGCGGCGCGCGGCATCAAGGGATTCACCGGCATGCTGAAGCATCACGCCGAGCGCGCGCCGCTCCGCCGCAACGTCGAGCTCGAAGAGATCGCCAACGCGGCGCTCTTTTTGATTTCGTCGATGTCCGCCGGAATCACGGGCGAGGTGATGTTCGTCGACGGCGGCTACAACATCATCGGGCTTTGATCGCGGCTAAAACATCATTCGTTGATCGGACGCGTCCCATGCGCGGGAAGATCGTCGATATCGCGAACTGATGCGCCTCGGCCGTGAGGCCCGACATGGCATCCTCGACGAAGATCTGTTCGAAGCCGCGCTCGTAGGCGTCGCGCGCGGTCGACTCGACGCCGAAGTTCGTTGCAATGCCGCCGTAAACGAGCGTGCGGATTCCTCGGCGGCGCAACTGCAGGTCGAGCGCCGTGCCGTAGAACGCGCCCCACTGCCGCTTGGCAATGACGATGTCGCCCGGACGCGGCCCGATCTCCGGAACGATCTCGCTCCAGTCTGCCGCCATCGGACCCGACGGCGGAGCGCTGTCTGCCTCGGGCTTCAGCCGTTCGCGATCGTCGCCAAAGGCGACATGGACCAGCACGACCAACGCGTTCTGTTCGCGAAACGCATCCGCGAGTTCCGCGCATCGTTCGACAACCTCGGCTGCCGAATGCGGCGCCGCCTGCCGCGCTACGATGCCGCGCTGCAGATCGATGACGATGAGAGCGGTAATGGTCGGATCGAGCGTGAGCGTCATGAGGGATTCAAATTCGTCCTGCCCTTTTCGCCAAAGTAGTACCCGAGGACGAACGCAAGCAGCGGACCGAAGACCTTCACCACAAAGTTCTCCATCACCGGCACGACATCGACGAACGCCTTGACGAATTCGTTCGCCTGCGCGGGCGTCGAGCTCCGCACGTAGATCAGCGCGATGGTCAGGAATATCGCCGCGATCGTCGCAGCGAATGTGAAAACGAGGACGCGAGCCACTTCACGTGCGCCGGAGGCTTTCTCTCTTGCTTCGTTGAAGGGATCGGTTTCCGGCGTGACGGGATCAACCGTGACTTCTGTGCTGCTCTCGGCTTCCAGATGGGGAGGAAGCGGCGGCGGGATGTCAGACATGGACTACCTCGAAGTCTTGACCGTTTTCAGGACCTTACCGTTCTTGTCCGCGACAGCGATGATGTTGTCGTTGTCTTTGGTTTCCCGATCGACGAGTTTTGCCAGACCAAGGGCATCCTGAACATACTTGTCAAGGCCGCCCGATCTTGCTGCCGCTTTCTGAATCTCCTGAAAGGCATCCTCGGAAAGATTCACTGTGATTTTGGCCATGGGCATCTCCTGGATGAACAAACGGACAAGCCAATGATACCGATTCCTCTATGTGCTTCCCGCAACAAAGAAATTGGTATTCGTAGGTTGTGCGACGCCGCCTTTCGATTCGAGCGTCACGGCGAGGCCTTTGATCTCGGTGGCGAGCGGGAGGTTCTCGATCGAGATCGAGGCGGCCCCCGACTGCGTCACGTCGAAGACGCCGGCGCTTTGCGGTTTGGGCTGATCGCCCCGCAGGATCCAGAGCTGGTAGCTCTTGTCGGCGGCGTTCGCGGGGAGGTTGTAGAAGAAGACGACGGCGCGGCGCTGCTGTGGTTCGAGGAAAACTTTGGCCGAGGCGGATGGAGAGACCTGCTGGCCGGTCAGGGCGATCGTGCGCGTGTCGCGCGAGGCAAGCGCCGTGATCTGCGCGCTCAGTTTCTCGTTGTTGTTGGAGAGGAGCTGGTTCTGGCCTGCCAGGCGGCGAATGTCGGCTTCCCGGCTATTGACCTTCTCGCGCATCACGCGGATTGACAACTCACGCCAGCCCCACAGCGCGAGAAAGACGACGGCGGCGGCCATCCACCAGCGGCTGCTGTTGAATCGGTCGCGCGCATCGATGACGTTGTCCTTTTCTATCGCGGCGAAGATGCGATCTCGCAATTGCGGCGGCGGAGTTACCGGATCGAGATCGCGCGCGAGCAGCGCTGCAGCATCGCCGTATTCGTCGCGGGCGCGGCGGCAATCGGGACACGACGCCAGATGCGCGCCGAGCGCGTTCGCTTCGTCAGGCGTTGCTGCGCCGATGGCATCGAGCGCCGCGATCGAGTCGTATTGTTCGTGACCGATCATCGGAACGCCTTCAGCCGCTCGCGCAGCTTTTTCATCCCGAGCTGCATGCGCGTTTTGATCGTGCCGAGCGGTTCGCCGAGACGTTCGGCGATCTCGGATTGCGACAAGCCTTCGAAGTACGCCAGCGCCAGCGCCATGCGTTGCGCTTCCGGCAGTTCCGCAAGAGCTGCGCGCACGGCGCTCCGCTCTTCCGATTGAATCGCGTCGTCGGCGCCCGTGCGCTTGTCGATGAAACCGAAACTTCCCGACAACTCGCGGCCGGCCTCGTCTTCGCGGTCGCCGCGAATTTTGCGCGACCGAAGGCGGTCGATGCCGCGGCTTCGGGCGATGGAGATCAGCCAGGCCACGTCGCTGCCGCGTACGGCGTCGAACATCTTCGCGTTCGTCCACACCTTCACGAACGTCTCCTGCAAAACTTCCTGCGCATCGTCAGCATTGGAGAGGATGCGCAGGAGGAGGGCATAGAGGGTCGAGGAGTGGCGATCGTAAAGCTGTTCGAACGCGGCCATATCGCCGTGGGCGACGGCTGGCAGCAGCGAGCTGGGTTCGAAGCTCGTATTCATTGCGGCGATCATCGCGGCGTGTGAGTTACGTTACGCCGCGCTCTGCGGATTTACTCTTTGGGCGCTTCTTGCGATTCAGCCGGGAACTCGACGTCCGTTCGCGAGCCGACGCGCGAATGCGACCGTTTGCCGGGATATCCGCTGGCGCGGCCGGACGATTCTTTGTTCATCCCGTGTCCGGTGGCGCCGCCGTCCCAGAATCCTTTGTCGTTCACATGCTCGCGTGGATTGTCGGCCATGGCGGGTGATTCTATCGAAAAGCGCTGACGACGTAGCGCCAGCGGCTCGCTGGCTGGACCGCCGCCGGCTCGGCGGAGTTGATTGGATGCATAAACCGCCAGCGAGCCGCTGGCGGTCCAGCCGTCGAGCCGACGGCGCTACGCTTTCAACTATCCCGGTTGTGCGACCGGCACCTCGACCACCGGGGGCGCCGGCTCAGGTTCGGGAAGCGGTTTCGATTCGCGGCCAGAGCGCTCGGTCGTCTTCTGGTCGGCGGCGTTGCGGTCGAGCAGAGCGATCTTCAGCACTTCTTCGACGTGCTCGACGAAGTAGAACTGCATGTCGCGCTTGATCGGCTCGGGCACGTCGATGAGATCGCGCTCGTTCAGTTTCGGCATGATCACGGTGGTGATCTTGGCGGCGCGCGCGGCCAGCACCTTCTCTTTCAGGCCGCCGATCGGCAGCACGTCGCCGCGCAGCGTCACTTCGCCGGTCATGGCCACGTTCCGTTTCACGGGACGGCCGGTGATCATCGAGATGATCGCGCTGGTCATGGTGATTCCGGCGGATGGCCCGTCCTTCGGGATCGCGCCGGCCGGCACGTGGATGTGGATGTCATGCGTTTCGAAGTAATCCGGCGGGATGTTCTGCTCATCGGCGTGTGCGCGCGCGTACGTGAGCGCCGCCTGCGCAGACTCTTTCATCACGTCGCCGAGCTGGCCGGTCAGGACGAGTTTTCCTTTGCCTTTCACGGCCAGCGCTTCGATGAAAAGGATGTCGCCGCCCACCGCCGTCCACGCCAATCCGGTGGCGACTCCAACCTGATCGCGCTCCAGCAGCTCCTCCGCGAAGTGCTTCATCGGTCCGAGATACTTTTCGACCGTGCTGTCGGTGATTCGGTAGCTCTCCTGCTGCGTGCCGCCCGCCACCTGCACCGCGATCTTGCGGCAGATCGTGCCGATCTCGCGCTCCAGATTGCGGAGGCCCGCTTCCTTCGTGTAGCCGGTGATGACGCGCGTGATCCCGGAGTCGGTCCAGACCACCGGCGTCTCCTTGATCCCGTTCTCCTCCATCTGTTTCGGGATGAGATGTTGCTTGGCGATGGCCAGCTTCTCCTCGTCCGTGTAGCCGGAGAGCCGGATCACTTCCATGCGGTCGAGGAAGGCCGGCTGGATCGTGTCGAGCACGTTCGCCGTGACCACAAACATGACGTTGGAGAGGTCGTATGGAACACCCAGGTAATGATCGCGGAAGGAGAAATTCTGTTCGGGGTCGAGCACTTCGAGCAACGCCGACGACGGATCGCCGCGGTAGTCGGCGCCGATCTTGTCCACCTCGTCGAGCATGAAGACGGGATTCGACGTCGCGGCCTGATTGATGCCCTGAATGATTCGGCCGGGGAGCGCGCCGACGTAGGTGCGGCGATGTCCGCGGATTTCGGCCTCGTCGCGCACGCCGCCGAGGGAGATGCGGACGAATTTTCGGTCGAGAGCGCGGGCGATGGAACGGCCGAGCGACGTTTTGCCGACGCCCGGAGGTCCGACGAAGCAGAGGATCGGACCCTTCATCTTCTGGCCGCGCAGCTTGCGGACTGCGAGGTACTCGAGGATGCGCTCCTTGATCTTCTCGAGGTCGTAGTGATCTTCGTCGAGAATCTTGCGAGCGCGTTCGAGGTCGTGGTTGTCGGCCGACATCACACCCCACGGCAAGCCGGTCATCCAGTCGAGGTAGGTGCGGATGATCGAGGTTTCCGCGGAGTCGGGATGCGAGCGCTCAAGGCGTTTGATTTGTTTTTCAACCTCTTCCTTCGCCTCGGAGGGGATCTGCTTCTCGTCGATTTTCTTACGGTAGTTCTCGACGTCCTCGGCGACGTCTTCACCTTCGCCGAGCTCCGACTGAATCGCCTTCAATTGCTGCCGAAGAAAGTACTCGCGCTGTGACTTATTCATCTCGCCCTGCGCGGCCGAGGAAATCTCCTGCTGCATCGTCAGCAGGTTGATCTCACGTGAAAGGAGATCGTTGACGCGCTTGAGCCGCTCGACCGGATCCATCGTTTCGAGGATCTGCTGCGCTTCTTCGAGCTTGAGATCGAGATTGGACGCCGCGAGGTCGGTGAGGCGTGCCGGATCGTCGAGATTCGCGGCGATGACCATGACCTCAGGGCTGATGTTCTTGCCGAGTCCGACGGCGCGATCGAGGTTCTGCTTGACGGCACGAATCAGCGCCTCGGTTTCGAGTCCCTTTTCCTTGGAGGTCGTCTCTTCGATTCGCGTGATTTTGGCTTTAAAAAACGGCGCGGTCTGGATGAAGTAGTCGATGCGCGCGCGGCTGAGACCCTGGACGAGAATGCGGATGCGGCCGTCGGGAAGCTTCAGCATCCTCATGATGATCGCGACCGTTCCGACGCGATAGAGATCGTCCTCGGCGGGGTCCTCGTTCTGGAAATCCTTCTGCGCGGTCAGCATGATCACGCGGTTTTCGGCGAGCGCCTGGTCCACGGCGTTGATCGATTTGTCGCGCGAGACCGAGAGCGGAACGATGATGAACGGAAAGATGACCAGGTCCTTCAGCGGCAGCACTGGCAGGACGTCGGGGATCTTGATTGCTTCTTCTTTCGCGGTCTCGTTCGCGTCAGTCATTTCGTCCTCTCAGGATTTCGGGGAAAGCATCAGTCTGGCTCTGCAATGAGTGTTCCTTGTACTAGCGCAACTCGTGAAGCTCCTTCACGAACGCGTCAACATCCTCGAATCGGCGATACACCGAGGCGAATCGGACGTAGGCGACCGGATCCAGATCGCGCAGACGCTCCATGACCAGCCGTCCGATCGCTTTGCTGGAGATCTCGCGCTCGGCCGAGTCCTGCATGGCCTGCTCGATCGAATCGGCCAAGCGCTCCAGCTTCTCCTGCGGGACCGGCCGTTTGCGGCAGGCCACCTGCAGGCCGCGCATCAATTTCGCGCGGTCGAACGGTTCGCGCCGCTCGTCGCGCTTGACCACCTGATACGGAACCTGCTCGATGCGCTCGTAACTGGTGAAGCGGCGCTCGCACTTTGTGCACTCGCGGCGGCGGCGGATGACGTCCGCCTCACGGCTTTCGCGCGAGTCGACCACGCGGTCTTCTGTAGTGCCGCAGAACGGGCAGCGCATTCGGGCCGCCGTATATCACGACTGCGAAGTAGTGTCGCCCGCCACATCGTCAGCCGCGTGGGTGAGGTCGCGCCAACGCAATCCTTCGCGCGCGAAGAGCGCAACGCCGGTGAGCACGACCGGCACCGCGCCGACGAGATGCAGGATGAGCGCGATGGCCACGGAAGTGTCGATGTCGAATGCGTAGAACGACGTCAGCGCCCACTGACAGAGTTTGTGGAAGCCGCCCACGCCGCCCGGCGTCGGAATCGCCACGCCGATCGTGGTGACGCCGCTGATGAAGAACGTGGAGTCGTACGGTAACGGCCGATGCATGGCGACGAAGACCAGCCAGTACTGCGCGGTGAGGCAGAACCACACGCCGGCGGTGGCGAAGATGACGGTGAAGAAGTCGCGCGGCCGTTCGGTGATGGCGAGGGTTTTCGCAAACGCGTCGAAGAACTTCATCCACGGTTCGCGAAAACGCTTCGGGAGGATGCGGCCAATGCGTTCGTGCAGTCGCCGCACCACGCCGCCAAAGAAATACAGACCGATGAGAAAGGCGACCAGCGCGACGAGGACGATCGTGCATCCGATCGCGCCACCGTGTACGACGCCAACTTCGTTCGGAAACGCGTTCCAGCGCAGGACGCAGAAGAAGAGAAAGATGCCCAGGATGCTGAAGAGGTCGAGCACGCGTTCAGTGAGAACGGTGCCGAGGGCGGTGGCGAAGCGGACGTTGGTGCGCCGGGCCAGCAGCGCCGGGCGCGCAACGTCCCCGGCGCGGATCGGGAGCACGGTCGAGAGCATGTAGCCGGTCGTGTTTGCGAAGAACGTCGGATAGAACGCCGGCGGCTCCGGCGACGCGAGCAGCACGCGCCAGCGAATGGTGCGAAAGACCAGCGCCATCCAGTTGATCAGAAACGCCGACGCCAGCCAGTACGGGTTGGTCAACGTCATGATCCGCCAGACTTCCTGCAGGTTGCTGTTCCAGAGGAAATACCCGAGGAAGAAAATCGTCAGCAGCGCGATCAGCGTGACCTGGAGAATGCGGCGCAAAGTTCGGGAAGTTGTACCACGGGGCGAGTGGTCAGTTGACAGTGGTCAGTGGTCAGGATGTGTCAAGCTCTGCGAACTTCAACTCATGCTGAACATCTACACGAATCCCGTCTTCTACGAACACGACACCGGCGTCGGTCATCCGGAGTCGGCGCGGCGGATGGATGCGGCGCTTGCGGGCGTGGAGCGCGCCGGGCTTGCGTCACAAGTCAGTCGCGACACGGCGGATCATCCCGATACTGATCGCATCATCGCGAAAGTTCATTCCGCCGATTACGAACGCGCGCTGGAGCAGGCCGCGCGCGCAGGGCTGCGCGATTTCGTGTCGGGCGACAATCCGATGTCGTCGCAGACGTTCGCCGCTGCGCGCACGGCGGTCGGTGCGGCGCTCACGGCTGCGGACGAGATGATGAAAGCGAATGACAACTGCGCCTTCGTCGTGGCGCGTCCGCCGGGACATCACGCCGAGCGCCTCCAGCCGATGGGCTTCTGCTTCTTCAACACCATCGCGTGCGTGGCCGAGTGGATGCGCGAGCAGGCTGGCATCGAGCGCGTGTTCGTCTTTGACTTCGACGTCCATCACGGGAACGGAACGCAGGCGCTGTTCTACGATCGCGACGACGTTTTCTACGCGTCTATGCATCGCTTTCCGTTTTACCCAGGCACCGGCGCGACGAACGAAATCGGCGAAGGCAACGGCCGCGGCTACACGTTGAACATCCCCTTCGAACAAGGACTCGGCGATTCCGCGTATCTGCGCGGAGTCGAAGATGTCATCGTGCGCGCCATCGATGACTATGCGCCGCAGGCGATCCTTCTGTCGTCCGGATTCGATGCCCATCGCCGCGATCCGCTCGGCGGCATGCGCGTGACCGAGCAGGCATACGGCGAGATCACGCGGCGCATCGTCGAAGCGGCGTCGCGCCATAGCGGCGGACGCATCCTGTCGCTGCTCGAAGGCGGCTACGACATGGAAGGTCTCGCGGCCAGCGTCGCCGAGCACGTAGTCGCACTGGCGTAAACTCTGCGGCGGAGGTTTTTCCGATGACCGTCGTGCCGCCGCCGCCCCCGCCGACTTCCGGATCATTCACGCCGCCGCAAGGCAGTTACACGCTTCCGCCCGGCGCGCCTCCGCCACCTCCGGCGAAATCGAGCGGCTGCTGGAAAGCGCTCGCGATCGGCTGCAGCATCATCCTCGTCCTCGGCATTGCCGCGCTCGTGGCCCTCTTCATCTTCGTCTTCAGCGTCATCAAACGCAGCGACGTCTATCGCGAGGCCTACACGCGCTCCGCCAACGATCCGCGCGTCGTGGCCGCCCTCGGCACTCCGATCGAGAAGGGCTGGTGGGTGATCGGGAGCGTGCACCTCGGCGACAACGGTGGTACGGCCAACATCGATTTCCCCATCTCCGGCCCCAAAGGCAACGCGCGCGTGCACGCAGCGGCAACACGAGAGACCGATGCCTGGAACTATTCATCGCTGGTGGTACGGCCCGCGGCAGGTGGAGAGATCGACGTCTTGCATCACTGACGGGAGTGGGGTGTAGGGAGTGGGGTGTGGGAGAACGCTACGCAATGCGCAGATGTCTCTACTCCCCACACCCTACTCCCCCCTCCTGATCTACTTCCCCGCTGATTCGATGAGAATCACATCCGCGATATCGCGGTACTTCCCGGCGAAGTGATGGCCGCCCGGCTCGGCGACGATCTTGAACGCGGTGCGGTCGAGGACGTGGCAGAGCGAGTCCTTTTCTTTCGCGCCGAAGATGCAGAGCACGTTCTGGCCGCGCAGTTTCTCGACCTCCGGTTTCACGGCGAACTGCGGCTCTTTGTGCGTGTACGCGGCCAGGCTCCAGGCGGGCGAGTATTTGAAATCGATGGTCGGTTCGAGTCCGAGTAGGGCGATGAGTTGCGTCGATTCGCGGAGGTCGCGTGGGAGACGGCTGGCCATGAACGGCAACACGTCGGCGCCGCGCGAGTAGCCGATCAATAGCACTTTCGATTTGCGCCACTGGATCTTGTAGTAGCGGATGACGCGTTCCAGCGCGCACGCCGATTCGTCGGGCGAGCGACGAACGCGGTAGTAGTCGGACGCGACGAAACCGACGATGGGGATGCCGGCGGCGCGAAGGCGGTCGGTGATTTTTTCGTCGATGCGCCGCCAGCCGCCGTCGCCGGTGATCATGACGGCGAAGCGGTCGCTCGGAACGTTCGCGCCGAGGGTGACGATGGGGAGGCCGGTGATGTCGGCGCGCGCGGAGCAGCGTTCGTCCGGAACGGCGGCATGCGCGCGCACGGCCGCGAGAAGTACGACGATGAACAGCAACCGTTTCACTGGAGGTGCTCGAGGATCAGGCGGCCGAGGTTTGCGTAGCCGCCGTCGAAATGATGCGCGCCTTTGAGTACGACCACACTCACGCCCGCCTGCGATTTCAACGCGGGACAGAGCGAGTCGTGATCGCTTTCGCCGTAGACGCAGAGAATGCGCGCCGGCGCGAGCTTCTCAACATCCGGTTTGACGGCTACGCCGGCGTTGGCGTCGCGAAGCCAGTCGGAGACGTGAAACTCGAACTCGACTTTCGGACTCGGCCCGAGGAGCACGATCGCGCGGATCTTCGACCGCGTTTCGGCGGGAAGGCGGCTGATCATCGCGGGCAACACATCGGCGCCGCGCGAGTAGCCGGCCAGGATGACGCGCGACTTGTGCCACTGGCGGAGATAGCGGCTGATGATCGATTCCAGATCGCGAGAAGCGATCTCCGGAGTTCGCTTCGTCCAGAAGTACTGCAGTGCGTTGAGGCCGACGACCGGCATGCCGTCATCCGCGAGCACCGTCGAAATCTCGCGGTCGATGGCTGCCCATCCGCCGTCGCCCGAGACGAAGACGACGAGCGTGTCGGAGTTGCCGCGCGTGGCGGGGACTTCGACGAGCGGGAGCTTGGGCGTGGCGGCGGACGCGGCGAGGACTATCGCCAAAAGGGTTCTCTTCATTCGGACCGTGGGAAAGAACAGCGCGTGAAATCTGTCATTCCGCAGGGAGCCTTCATCTGGCGCGATGCCACCGGAGATCCTGACAGGCTCGCTGCGCGGCCCGTCAGGATGCGCGCAACCCCATCCGCACTCGTGGATACAAACCGACGAATCCCACCAACGCCAACGCCCACGGCGCGATGTAGAGGCGCCAGTCGCCATGCATCATTGCGATGATCAATCCACAGATGCAGCCCGCCTCGAGCATGACCCAACGCACGATCAGCATCTTCCGCGCGCGGATGATCATCGCCGCAACGAACGTCCCCGCGGCGACGCTGTACAACGCGATCGTCAGCGGATCCTGCAGCTCATCGCCCAGCGATTTCGCCGGAACGATCAAGTGTGTCGTCGCCCACGCCACCACCGCGTAGATCAGCGTGCTCATGAGAATGGCGACGTAAATGATTTGCAAGTTCCGGTCGTAGCGGTTCATGGCAGGTTCGCTCCTCGCATAGAGTCGGGATTCTGCATGCGAAACGCCATTCTTGCCACTCTCGCCGTTCTCATCGCCGCGGCCGCCAGCGGCCAGATCGTCACCACCCATCCCTCGTCGGCACAGTTTCTGATTCCCGCCGCGGGCGCGCAGGCCGGCAACGGCGGGACGTTCTTCCGAAGCGATATCACGATCGTGAACTATCGCCCTGCGGACCAGCGCATCCGTCTGCAATGGCTGCCGCAGGACGTGAGCGGCGGCAGCGGTGCACCCGTCGAAATCACCATCGTCGCGTCGTCCGGCATCGCCAGCGAAGACTTCGTCACGACTGTGATGCAGAGGTCGGGACTCGGCGCGATTCTCGTGACCGCCATCGATGGCATCGGCCTTTTTGATTCGCGGGCGCAGCTCGTCGGCACCTCGCGCATCTGGACTCCGCAGCCGGGCACTTCCGGAACAACGTCGCAGTCGCTGCCGTCGATCTCCACCGGCGATATCAGCAGCACCACCCTCGGCATCCTCGGTGCGCGCCGCGATTCGCGATACCGGACCAACGTCGGCATCGTCAATTTCAGTCCGGACGTCCAGACGTATCAGGTAGTCGTCTTCGGCTCGTTCGGCACCGAGGTACGCCAAATCGACATACAGCCGTTTTCGATGGCGCTCTTCGGCGTCACCGGTCCGGCCAGCACCACACCGTTGCAGATTCAGGTGCAGAACAAGACCACGACCGCAGCCCAGTCAGCGTTCGTAGCGTACGCGTCGTCGGTTGACAACATCACGGGCGACGCGTGGACGACGCTCGGATCGAATCTGCCGGTGCCGGCTCCGTGACCGCGGTGAAATGACGGCGCGCGTATAATCCGCCGCCCAACTCGCCTCAGAAGGATTACAACGCAATGTCGAATCGCACGTTTACGATCATCAAGCCGGACTCGGTCCGCAACGGGAACTTCGGAAAAATCGTCAGCCGCCTCGAGTCCGAGGGCTTCCGCATCCTCGGCCTGAAGAAAGTCAACCTCTCCACGAAACAGGCCGAGGCCTTTTACGGCGTTCATCGCGAACGTCCGTTCTTTCCGGACCTCGTCAGGTACATGACCTCGGGCACCGTCTACGTCGCCGCGCTGGAGAAGGAAGGTGCCGTCCCGGCGCTGCGCACGCTGATGGGCGCGACCGATCCGGCGAAAGCCGACGCCGGCACGATCCGCAAGGAGTTTGGTTCGTCGATCGAGCAGAACGCGATCCACGGATCGGACTCCGATGAGAACGCGAAGATCGAGATCGGATTCTTTTTCGCCGAATCAGAGCTGATGTAGCGAATGAACGGGAGTCGGGGGTCGGGAGTCGGGAGTTGTAGTCGTTGATCCAGTCGCCGCTCCGACACCCGACACCCGACTTCCGACCCCCGCGATCGCGATCGGCAACGTGGCCGCGGCGGCGTCGTAGTTGACCGGCAGGTAGAGCGTGAAACACGAACCGTCGCCGGGCACTGACTGCACCTCGATCCGCCCGTGGTGCAGCTCGACGAAGTTGCGGGTGAGCGACAGCCCCAATCCGGTCCCACCGCGCCTCGCCCGCCGCCCTTCCTCGGTCTGATAAAACTCGTCGAAGATGCGCTGCAGCTCGTCGGGCGGGATGCCGATGCCGCGGTCAGCGACGTCGATGCGCACGCTCTCGACTGCGAGCGGCGAGATCGTTCTTGGCAACGATTTCACCGCGATCGTCACCGGCCCACCGTCCGGTGAAAACTTTACGGCGTTTGAAAGCAGGTTGAAGAGGATCTGTTTCAAGCGGCCTTCGTCCAGCCGCACCATCGGAACAGAAGGCTCGATCGATGCGGTGATGCTGACGCGCGCTTCGGCGGCGAAGCCTTTCATCACGCGCTCGACGGCGGTGATGGTGTCGCGGAGATCGAAGTCGTCGGTGCGCAACTCCATCTTGCCGGCTTCGATCTTCGACAGATCGAGGATGTCGTTGATCAGCTCGAGCAGATGGTTGCCGGCGACGTGAATGTTTTCGAGGAACTTGTAGAGGCGCGGCGGCACCACGGCGCGCGTGTTCTCCAGCAGCACGCTCGAAAATCCGATGATCGAATTCAGCGGCGTGCGCAGTTCGTGTGACATGTTCGCCAGGAACTGGTTCTTGGATCGATCGGCGGCGAGGAGTCGCAGGTTGGTTTCGCGCAGCTCGTTCGTCCGCTCCAACACGCGTTGTTCGAGCGCGTACGTGAGGCCTTCGAGATCTTTGTACAGGTGCGCGTTCTCGATTGCGACGGCGGCCTGATTCGCGATCGCGGTGAGCAGCAGCATGTCGTCGTTCGTGAACGCGTTCTTCTTG
Organism: Thermoanaerobaculia bacterium; assembly: GCA_035996815.1. Taxonomy (GTDB): domain Bacteria; phylum Acidobacteriota; class Thermoanaerobaculia; order Gp7-AA8; family Gp7-AA8; genus JADGNZ01. The sequence continues at coordinate 94,110 of DASYJF010000143.1, forward strand.
AAACTTTCGACCGAGATGACGCCGATCAGGCGGTCGCGCGCGATCATCGGAACGCCCATCCACGACTCTGTCGGTTTGGTGTCGGCCACCGCTCGTACGCCGATGCGCTTTTCGTCCGCCACGCTTCCGATGAGCAGGGGCTCGTGATGCGAGGCCACCCACGAATTCAAACCTTCGCCGACGCGGATGCGATCCTTCGGCAACCGAACTCCGTCGCGGACGTCAAGCTCGAACGACAGTTCGTTCGTCGATTCTTCGAGCAGAGCGATCGTGAAGAGCGTGCAGTCGACCGACCTCTTACATTCGTTGTAAATCGCGTCCAGCAACTCCTCGGTCGTGTACCGGAGAGAAATGGTCTTGCCGATGTTCGTCAGCGACGCGATCCGCTGCAATTGCTGCTGGCTCTTGATGCGCGTCTTGGCGAAATTGCGCGCCACGCCGATAGCCACACTGCCACTGAACGCCAAGGTTACCAGCGCGCTCCAGCCGAGGGCCGCGAACGAGATCGCGGTCATCACGGCGTAGGGGACGGTGAGGAGGTAGATGGCCAGATCGACGCCGTCGATGCGGATGATCTTGCGCAGCGAGTAGCCGTACGACTGCGCCACGCGAAACATGAGCAGGATGTTCGTCACGCTCAGCACGACGCCGCAGAGCGCGATCTTCACCGCGGCGCCGAATGTTGCATGTGCCAGCGGTAGCTCGCCGTTGAGGTGCTCGTACAACGTCGCCGCGGCCACGACCGGGATGCCGTATGTTCCGAACAGTCCGAAGGTTTTGATGCGATCACCGAGCCGATCGCTCGATTCAATCTTGGCCGGCCCGATCTGCTTCAGCGCCAGCACGCGCGCGAATCCCGCCACGAGCACGGCCAGCCACGACGAGATCACCACGCCGAGGATCGGGACCATGACCGTGTATGCCGTGAGGACGAGCGAGACGTAGATCAGCTCCGTCAGCTCGAACTTCAGCAGCGCCAGCGTGGTGGCGAACGCGATCAGGATCACGATGACGCCGGCGGCATTCGGCTGAAGGCGGTGCAGGATGAGCGCCGTCTGATCGAAGCGCAGCCAGGTGATCCACACCATCAGCAACAGCCCGGCGAAGCCCTGCGTCAGAAAGACAGTGAGCGTGCGCCGTCGCGCGGAGTCGGATCCGTTGGTGGTCATGCGATGGGAGTGAGCGGCTATCGTAACGTCAAAAACTTCTGCCCGCTACGGCTCGATTTGACTGCGCTTGTGCCTCGCGCAGAGAGCACGGCACCGGGCGCGCCGCTTGATCAATGTCCCGCTCCATGAACGACATCGAATTCATTCAGGAACGCGAAAACGAGAGCGGACGGATGTCGAACGTACTGACCGGATGGGAAAGTGTCATCTTTCAGGTGGAAGACGAGCCGGGATCGGTTTCCTGCACCGCTTCGTTCGCGCCCTTGAACCCGATCTTCGAGTGAGTGCCGTCGCAGAACGGCTTCATCGTCGATCCGCCGCAGCGGCAGAGCGCGGCCTTCTTCACTTCCACCGGATTGCCTTGCGCGTCGGTCAGGGTGAACTCGCCCTCGACAATGTACGGACCGTTGTCGCGGATCTTGATGTTGATGGCCATGGACTCTCCTAGAAGATCGGATTCTTTGCTTCGTGCACGAGGTGCCAGTTGTAGGTGTAGCCGGGGAACGGGATCGGAATGGTGTAGGTCACTGTCACCGTGATCTCGCCGAGGTTCCGGACGATCTTGATGTCGTTTTCGGTGACCGGCAGCGCGTCTTCTCGCGCTTTGGCCAGAATCGCCGCTCGGATCCGGTCGTCGTTGTGCGTGCCGGCGGACTTTGCCTCGTCCACGACCGTCTCCCGCAACTCCGCCGCTTTGACCTTCACCGGGATCATCTTCCAGGCCACGAAGATGGCCAGACCGAGAAGGATGAGGCCGATCAGACAGCCGAACTGACTCTCACCGCGCTCGCGACGACTCTTGCGCATAACGACCTCCATCAGCGCTGAGTATACCTACTGGATGAGTCTGAAGAGTCGGGGTGTGGGGTGTGGGGTGTGGGGAGTGGAAGATGAGCGAAGCGCTGGAGAAGTTGCCGCGACCACTCCCCACTCCCGACTCCCCACCCCCGCACTCGAAGACCAGAGCACCATGCGCGCGCGGCCGACGACCGCTTCGCGCGGCAGCACGCCCCAGCTCCGGCTGTCGAGCGAGTCAGCGCGGTTGTCGCCGAGGACGAAGTAGCTGTCGGCGGGGATGATCTGCGGCGAGATCGTGCCGCTGCTGGCCTGCGCCGCGACGTACGGCTCCGTCAGTGCGTGACCGCAGACGATGACGCGTCCGGCGCGCGTTTCTACCAGGTCTCCGGGAATGCCGATGACGCGCTTGATCATCAACTCATCCGCTGCGCGCGGCGACCGGAAGACGATGACGTCGCCGCGATTCGGCTTCTTTCCGAAGCGGTACGGCGTGACGACGATGTGGTCGCCCGGCACCAGCGTCGGCGCCATCGATGACGACGGAATCACATACAGCCGCAGTGCCGCACGCACGCCGAAGGCGAGCACGATGGCGATTGCCAGCGGCTCGATGATCAGGCGGAGTGCGGACTTTTGCATCACGGGTTCGGGAACGCCTGCGTTGATTGCGCCATTTCGTAAGACGGGGCCAGCGGCCACAGCCGTCCATCGTTCTTGACGCGCTTACCTACCGCGACTACTGTTCGCGTCGCATGCCGATCGAGCAACGACAGTCGCAGGGCCTTGTCGACATCCTCGACAAGATCCTCGACAAAGGTCTGGTCGTCGCGGGCGACATCAAAGTCTCGCTTGCGAACGTTGAGCTCCTGACCATCCAGCTTCGCCTGGTCATCTGCTCCATCGACAAGGCCGAAGCCATCGGCATCAACTGGTGGCGCTCCGACCGGTTCTACTCCGCGGCGCCGAACGCCGGCACCGTCAGCGCCGAAGAGTACGACGCGTTGAAGGCGCGCATGAACGAGCTGGAAGCAAAGCTCGAAGGGCGCGCGCTTCCGCGTGCGACGCAAACGAAAGCAGACGAGAGGAAAGGCAGGTAAGTCATGGCAGTGGAACGCGCACCAGGCGGCACAAGTCTTATCGACGTACTCGACCGAATCCTCGACAAAGGCATCGTCGTCGATGCATGGGTCAGGATCTCGCTCGTCGGCATCGACCTGATCACGGTTGAAGCGCGCGTCGTCATCGCTTCGATCGATACGTACCTGAAGTACGCCGAGGCAGTCGGTATCACCTCGACCGTCTCCCGTCCTGCGGTCAGCGCGGGCGAAGGCTACACGGGCGGAACCGGCAGCAACACGCCCGCGTCCAACGTCGGACGCACGTAAGCCCGGCGCGTTTCGGCCGACGCAAAAACGCCTGCCGCGCAGCAGCGCACGGCAGGCGTTTTCATTGTTCGCGCGGGCTTAGTGATGACGGTCGTAGCTCACGCCGCGCTCGCATTCCGCGATCGCGTCATTTGTGTACTTGAGCGCGGCCTCGCGATGGCCGCCTTTATCGCGGTCGGCGTGTTCCAGCTCCGTGCGAGCGAGTTTCAGATGTCCGATGGCCGCTTGCATGCGCGGCTGATCGGCGGTGGCGCGTCCGGCGACGAATCCCGAGGCAATGGCGGTAACGACGAGCAGGGCGATGACGAGACGATGAAGTTTCATGGGTCCTCCTCCTTATTCATCAATCGACGCGGTATGCGCCGAAGTCGCTTACGGTGTTTTTCAACCACTGATCGAACCAATCCCCGACCGTCTGGTACCACAACTTCGAATTCTGCGGCTTCAGCACCCAGTGGCCTTCGTCGGGAAAGTAAACCATCTTCGACGGGATTCCGCGGCGTTGCAACGCGGTGAAAAGCTCCAGCCCCTGATTGATCGGGACGCGGAAATCGAGCTCGCCGTGCGTGACCAGCGTCGGCGTTTTGAAGTTCTTCACGAAGTTGTCCGGCGACCATTTCTGATACAGCTCCGGGTTGTCCCACGGATTTCCTTTGAACTCCCACTCCGGAAACCACAGCTCCTCGGTGACCCCGTACTCGGATTTGAGATCGTAGACGCCGGCGTGCGAAACCAATGCCTTGAAGCGATCGGTGTGGCCGAGGATCCAGTCGACCATGTAGCCGCCGTAGGAGCCGCCGGCGGCGCCGATGCGCGTTCCGTCGACGTACGGCATCGCCGCGAGCATGTCCACGCCGTTCATGATGTCGACGTAGGCTTTGCCTCCCCAGTCGCCGGAGACTTCTTCGAGAAACTTCTGGCCGTAGCCGTACGAGCCGCGCGGATTCGGCATGAAGACGACGTAGCCGCGCGCCGCGAACATCAGCGGATTCCAGCGATACGACCACGCGTCGCCCCATCCGCCTTGCGGCCCGCCGTGAATGAGGACGATGGCAGGATATTTTTTCGAAGCATCAAACGCCGGCGGCTTGATGATGAACCCCTGCACCTTCGCCCCCTCGGCGCCGGTGTAGAAGCGCGACTCAGTTCCTGCCTCGAAGCTGGAAAGGATCGCGTCGTTCTCCTTCGTGATCTTCACCGAACGCGCGCCGCCGGGGATTTTCGTCAGCGCGTAAATGTCGTTCGGACGCAGGAATGTCGAGCCGTCGTAGTAGATGGTCTTGGCATCGCGGCTCACGGTGACGGCGTCCGCCGACACGGCATCGGAGATCAGTTGCGGAGCGCCGCTGTTGATGCCGACTTCGTAAATCGCGGTCTTCCCCGTTTTCGGCGCGGTGAAGAAGATCGACTTGCTGTCTGGCGACCAGGTGATCGATTCCACCCAATCGTCGAACGCAGTCGCGATGTGGTGCGATGGGCCGTTCGTGCGATCGTAGAGCCAAAGCTCCCACAGATCGGATTCGTAGCCGGCGCGCGCCTGCGAGCGATACGCGATCCAGCGGCCGTCCGGCGAATACTTCGGACTCGTGTCCGCGCCGGCGCGGGTGGTAATGCGCTTCGCGTCACCGCCACCGATCGGCACGAGGAAGAGATCCGCATTCGTGGAGACCTCGGGATGCTGCCCGGTATCGCGCGCGAAGACGAGCTCTTTGCCATCCGGCGAGACGTCGAACTCATCGCCGCCACCAACCGAGAACGGAGGCGCGTCGAACGCACCGGGCGTGAGATCGCGCGGACCGCCGTCATGAAACGGCACATAGACGATGTGACTGCGCGTCGGCTCCTGCCACGCTTTCCAGTGGCGATACATCAGCCCGGTCAACACGTGCGCTTTCGTCGGCGCGTTTCCCTCGGCCGTCGTCTTGTCCTTGATGCAGGCCGGATCGACACCGCAGTCGGGATAGATGTCGGAGACGACGACGAGTCCCGATCCATCCGGAATCCATTTGACTGCACCCGCACCGCCCGCGAGGTCGGTCACCTTCCGCGACGTCCCCTCGGCCACGTTGTACAGATAGACCTGATGCGCGCCGCCATCGCGATTGGAGAGATACGCGATCGTCAAGCCGTCGGACGACCACACCGGGCTGTTGTCCTGATGCTTCCCGTCGCTGATCAGCTTCGGAGTCCCGCCGACCGACGGCAGCAAATACACACCGCTGAAGCTCTTGTTCGCGGCGAGGTCGGGCGTGGAGACGTCGTACGCCAGCCACTGGCCGTTCGGCGAGATCTGCGGCGCGCCGATTCGGTGCAGCGAGACCAGGTCTTCGAAGCGCAAACCGCGTTGCGCGAAGGCGGCTGTAGAAATGAAAAGCAGGATGACGATCGCAAGTTTTCTCATCGTATGTACCCCAATGACTTCAGGTTCTCGTAATACTCCTCGTTGACTTTGGCGGACGGCGCGGACGTTGTTCGCGCGCCGTAGGTTTCGATGCGAGGCGGTTCAGTTCCGGCGAGCGTACGGCCGGACATCTCGTTCGACGGTGGAAATCCCATCAGCGAACAAAGCGTCGGCGCGATATCAAACGGCGTCGTGCTCGCCGCCAGCGGCAGCGTCGAAGCAACGACTCCCTCGACGTTCTGATTGTCGCCCGGCATTCCGGCCACAATCACGTCGAATCCGCGGGCGCGCAACGCAGCGATCGTTGCGATGACGCCGTCGAGCACACGCACCGAGGCGATCAGCTTCTCGGAGGGATCGATGTTGAGACGGTTGAGAACGATATCGAGCGCGGGCAGGTAGACGGTCGCGAAGCGAGCCTGATCGACGTCGTCCCCGCGCAGGAGTCGCTGCGACGCCTCGGCGTCGACGTGCAGCGCGAAGGCGGCGCCGGTCATCCTCGAGCCCGACATCGCGAAGATCGACGTCTGGCCGATGGAATCGAGCGCGTCGGTGTGCGAGTCCGCAGATGTCCACCAATTCACGGCGACGCTCGGGACGCCGCGCGCGGCGAAGATTTCCCAGACGAAATCGCGTCGCCGCACCGTCGGTGGAAGCGGTTCCAATCGCGCCATGCTGACCATTTCCGCAAGATCGCGCAGGACGACGTCACTCGCCGACACCGACTGCAGAAGATGACCGCCGCCACGCAGCCGCACGCCCTCGACCGCGCGAACGCCGTGCAGGTACGTCTTCACGCCCGTGCCGAGCGACGCCCATCGCTCGGTCGTCGACCGGCCGCGCAGCGAGGCGACGGCATATGCGGAAGGAAGCGCCTTGGCGAGATCGGCGCGAGCGCGGTAAATGTCCCACGTCAACCCGTCCACCGCGACAAGCGCCACGCGGCGCGAAGCGGGAATCGTCACCACCTGCAGCGGCGGAGCCGCGTTCGAGTGCTGGTCCTGCGTTGCGAACGCCGGCAGAAAGAGCAATGCGATCAGGATCGACGCCGCAATCGTCATCGGTCCGCCGCGCGGCTTCTGATGGATGGCCGGGATCCGCTGCAATTCGTAAATCGAGAATGACAGCAGCGCCGCGGAGATGGCGATCGTAGCGATGAGAAAGAAAACCGCCATCGCCGCGATGCCGGTCAGCATCTCAGGCCACGACGGTGGCGTTGGAAATCGATACCACCAGATCGCGATCGGCGCCGCGAGCAGCGCCGCGGCGGCGAACGAAATCGCCAGAAGCGCGCGCGGCGTGTCGATGACGATCGTCGGCCGCAATTTCAAAATCAATGCGATTCCGACGAGCAGAAGAAATGAAATGGCGAATCCGGTCACTCCATAGAGCAGAGACATCAGCAAGGTCTCGCCCGCGGAGAGTGGATGGTTGCGAAAGAGCATGATGCCGGTGAGGGGGAGGATCGCGAAGGCGGCGATCAGGAGGGAGGCTTTTCCGGCAGCGGTGAAGAGCTCGATCCAGAAGGCGCGGGAGGAGCGGCCGGCGGTGAATGGGTCGTGCGCGAACCATCGCTCGATGGCGTGCGAGAGGTAGCCTCGCTCCCGCAGATCGCGCCGCAAATCGTCGACGGACGGCACCGGCACGGCGCGGAATATAGCACCCGGCCCGGCGTTCTATCGCCTGATTCTTCAATGGATTCCGGCGCGGCCACCCCTGACAATCCGATTGCTCAAAACGCCCTTTCCGGCGAGATCGAACCGCGCCCACCGAAGCGCCACCCGTTCGCGAAATTCTTCTCCGGCGCCGCCATCACCATCGCCTTCGTCCTGCTCAAACTGAAGGCGCTCGTCTTCCTCGTCTTCGACTTTTTCCGCGGCTACGCGGTCAATCCATTCGAAGGCTTCGGACTGATGCAGTTCTCCGTGGCCGGCGTTTCGATGGGACTCTCGATCTGGGCGATGGCGCTCAAAGCTCCGCTGCCGCTCGTGGTCGGATTCGTGACCATCATCCTGATCCACGAAATCGGCCACGCCGTCGCCATCCGTGCGAAAGGGCTGCACGCCGGGGTCATGGTCTTCATCCCCTTCATCGGCGGTGCGGTGACGCTGAAAGATCAGCCGCGCTCCGCGTACGACGACGCGCAGATCGGTCTCGCGGGCCCAATCGCAGGCACGTTCGCATCACTGGTCGCGCTGCAAATCTACAAGTGGAACGACCAGCCGCTCTACCTCGCCATCGCTGCGGCGGGCTTCGCCGTGAACCTGCTTAATCTCCTCCCGATCGGCATGCTCGACGGCGGCCGCATCTCCGCGGCAGTCACGAAATGGATGTGGGTCTTCGGCGGCGGCGTGTTGATCTACAAAGTCGTAAAGCAGCCAAACCCGCTGATGCTGCTGATCATCGTACTTGTCGCCTTCCAGGTCTATCTCTCGATCGTCCGCGAAAAAGACGACAAAGCGTTCTACGACGTGACCATCTCCCAACGCGTCTTCATCGCCATCGCTTACTTCGGCCTCGTCATCTTCCTCGGCCACCAGACCTACATGAACTTGAACCGCCTGGCAGCTCTCGCCAAGTAGCGGAATGCCATACCGTCCAATTCGTTTGATACGCTTCGCCCGCTGTATGAACCTTTATCTCCTTCTTGCCATCGCCCTCGGCGCGATCTCCGGAACGACGGATATGCCGTCCGCGCGGACCAGCTTTGCCGCCGTGGCGGCGGAGTGCGGGGTCGTCACCAGCGAGCAGGCGATTACGTCGCCGCGCAGCACGCAGCACCACGCGCGTTCTGAATCGACGACTCCGCGCGTCATCGACGAAGCCCCCGCCCGCATCGAAGCGCCTCTCGCCGGCGCCGCCACGCCGCGCGCCCCCGCAATCAGCTGCTGAGCCTCTCTTTCGGTTCGCGGTTCGGTTGTTGCTGGGAAGGAAATCACCATGATCGATAAAGTTCTCACCTCCATCTTTGGCTCGAAGCACGAGCGCGATGTGAAAAAGATGCTGCCCATCGTTGCGCAGATCAACGCGCTCGAGCCGGAGATCAGCAAGCTTTCAGACGACGGACTCCGCGCCAAGACGCAGGAGTTTCGCCAGCGCCTTCGTCCCGCCGTCGAAGCAGTCGACGCAGCGCAGAAAGAAATCCCGCGCGACGAGGTCGTCCTCCGCACAGCCAAGGAAGACCTGCAGGCCGCGCTCGACACCATTCTCCCCGAGGCCTTTGCGGTCGCGCGCGAGGGCGGCAAGCGCGTCCTCAACATGCGCCACTTCGACATGCAGCTCATGGGCGGCGTCGTCCTGCACCGCGGCAAGATCGCCGAGATGAAGACCGGCGAAGGCAAGACGCTCGTGGCCACTCTGCCGGTCTACCTCAACGCGCTGACCGGCCGCGGCGTTCACGTCGTCACCGTCAACGATTATCTGGCCCGCCGCGACTCCGAATGGATGGGCCGTCTCTACAAGTTCCTCGGCCTGACCGTCGGCGTGATTCAGAACCATCACGGCGATCGCGAGCGGCAGGAAGCGTACGGCTGCGACGTCACCTACGGCACGAACAACGAGTACGGCTTCGACTACCTCCGCGACAACATGAAGTTCGATCTCGAAGCCATGGTGCAGCGCGACCACGTCTACGCCATCGTCGACGAGGTCGATTCGATCCTCATCGACGAAGCGCGTACGCCGCTCATCATCAGCGGTCCGTCGGAAGAACGGCCGGACAAGTACTACTCCGTCGATCGCATCGTGCCTCGCCTCGTAAAGGAGAAGGATTACCAGGTCGATGAGAAGCAGCACACCGCGGTGTTGACCGAGGAGGGCGTGCTGCACGCCGAGAAACTCCTCGGCGTCAACAATCTCTACGACCCCGACAACATGGACACGCTGCACGCGGTCCAGCAGGCGCTCCGCGCGCACACGCTCTACAAGCTCGACGTCGAGTACGTCGTCAAAGACGGCGAAGTCCTCATCGTGGACGAGTTCACCGGACGGCTCATGCCCGGCCGCCGCTGGAGCGACGGTCTGCACCAGGCGGTCGAGGCGAAAGAGGGCGTGAAGATCGAGGCCGAGAACCAGACGCTGGCCACGATTACCTTCCAGAACCTCTTCCGCATGTACGAAAAGCTGGCCGGCATGACCGGAACGGCCGACACGGAAGCCTCCGAGTTCTACAGCATCTACAAGCTCGAGGTGGTGGTTATCCCGCCCAACCGCCAGATGGTGCGTAAGGATCAGGGCGATCTCGTCTATCGCACCGAACGCGAGAAGTTCAACGCGATCGTCGAGGAGATCAAAGTCCTCAACGAGAAAGGACAGCCGGCGCTGGTCGGTACGATCTCGATCGAAAAGTCGGAGGCGCTGTCATCCGCGCTGAAACGCAAAGGTGTTCCGCACGTCGTCCTCAACGCGAAGTACCACGAGAAGGAAGCAGAGATCGTGGCGCAGGCGGGACGCAAGGGCGCAGTGACGATCGCCACGAACATGGCTGGCCGCGGTACGGACATCCTCCTCGGCGGCAATCCCGAATTCGCCGCCGCGCAGAAGAACAAGGACGTAGCCGATCCGGCGGAACGGAAGCGGATCGAGGAAGAGATCGACGCCCAGTGGAAGCAGGATCACGATGAAGTAGTACGCCTGGGCGGGCTCCACATCGTCGGCACCGAACGCCATGAGTCGCGCCGCATCGACAACCAGCTTCGCGGCCGCTCCGGACGCCAGGGCGATCCCGGCGCGTCGCGTTTCTACCTCTCGCTTGAAGACGATTTGATGCGCATCTTCGGCGGCGACCGCCTCATGAATTGGATGGAACGCCTCGGCATGGAAGAAGGCGTCCCCATCGAGCACGGCATGGTCACGCGTTCGATCGAACGCGCGCAGAAGCAGGTCGAAGGCCGCAACTTCGAGGCCCGCAAACACCTCCTCGAATACGACGATGTGATGAACAAGCAGCGCGAGTCGGTCTACACGCTGCGCCGCTCCATCCTCGAAGGCCGCGAAGGGAAGGAGTACATCCTCAACGCCGCCGACGAGATCGTCGACTACCTGATCGAGACGTACATCCCCGCCGACGCCCGCGAGGTGATGGACGAGGAGAAGCTGAACGCGGAGCTCTACGACTTCTTCGGCCTCGGCCTCAAAACCGCCGGCGTCGATCTGGCCACGATGCCGCCCGCCGCGGTGAAAGACAGCGTGATCGAAGCCGTCAATCAGCGCTACGAGCAGAAGGAGTCGTCGATCGGCCCGGAGATGATGCGCCTGCACGAGAAGTACATCCTCCTGCAGGTCATCGATCAGCTCTGGAAGGACCATCTCCTCAACGTCGACCACCTCAAGGAAGGCATCGGCCTCCGCGGCTACGGCCAGCGCGATCCGCTCATCGAGTACAAGAAGGAGTCGTTCGAGATCTTCCAGGAAATGATGGAAGCGATCCAGGATCGCGTAGTGAAGTACCTCTGGAAAACCGAAGTGGTGGTCGAGCGCGAAGGCGAGCGTCAGGAGGACGTCCAGCGCGTCCAGCGCGCGATGCCGCCCCCGAAACTGAAAGCCGCCCCAATGGTCTTCTCCGGCGCCGGCGGCACCTCCGGTCCCGCGCAAGTCCAACGCAAGGAACCCAAAATCGGCCGCAACGACCCCTGCTGGTGCGGCAGCGGGAAAAAGTACAAGAAGTGCCACGGCACCGCGGCGTAAACTGACCACGTCATGCCCCATATCGCGATCGACTACGACAAGGAGAAACTCCGCGACTTCTGCCAGCGGTGGAAGGTGACGGAGTTCTCCCTTTTCGGCAGCGTCGTGCGCGACGATTTCGGTCCGGAGAGTGATGTCGATGTTCTCGTGACGTTCGCGCCCCAGGCGCGGCGGTCGTTGTTTGACATGGTCCACATGGAAGACGAGCTCGTCGAAATCTTTGGACGCGAGGTCGATCTGCTGACGCGCCGTTCGGTTGAGCAAAGTCTCAATCCCATCCGGCGTGATTCGATTCTCGGCGACGCGGTGTCTCTTGACCTCTGAAGATGTCGGATTTCTGCGCGATATTGTGGAGTCAGCGCAACTTGCTCGGTCCTATGTTCAGGACATGACAGAGGACGAATTCATGGCGAGCCAGTTGGTGCGGGACGCTGTCGCTTATCGGATCGGAATCATCGGGGAAGCGGCGCGGGACGTGTCGCCGGCGACAGCCGAAATGATCCCTCTCGATTGGCGCGGCATGCGCGGAATGCGCAATCAGTTGTTCCACGGCTACCGCGGCGTCGATTTCGCGAACCTATGGGACACCGCGACTACGGATCTCGACTCGGTCATCTCCGCAATCGAAGTGTTTCTCCAACGCTGACGTATCATCCCGGGCCATGCTTCCTGAAAAAACGTTCGAGAACCGCGTCGGCATCATCACCGGCGGCGGGACGGGGATCGGATTCGCCATCGCGCGCGAGCTGGCAAAGCTCGGCGCCACCGTCATCATCGCCAGCCGCAGCGAAGAACACCTCGGCCCTGCCGTCGAGCAGTTGCGCAGCGAAACCGGACGCGCCAACGCCGCCGATCACTTCGTGCTCGACGTCCGCGAGCCGGAGCAGGTCGAGGCGATGGCGGCGAAGGTTCACGCCGACTACGGCCGCATCGACTTCCTCGTCAATAACGCCGCGGGCAACTTCATCTCGCCCGCCGATCAGCTCAGCGTCAATGGCTGGAACGCCGTCATCGGCATCGTCCTCAACGGCACGTTCTACTGCACCAGCGCCGTCGGCAAACGGATGATCGCCGCGAAAAGCGGCACGATCCTCAACATCATCGCCAACTATGCCTGGACCGGCGCCCCCGGCGTCGTCCACTCCGCCAGCGCCAAAGCGGGCGTGCTCGCAATGACCCAAACGCTGGCCGTCGAATGGGCCCGCCACAAAATCCGCGTCAACGCCATCGCCCCCGGCCCGGTCCACACCGAGGGCGCCTCGAAACGCCTCTTCCCGAACGAGATGATCGAGGAAGGCATCCGCAAGACCATTCCCCTTCGCCGCTTCGCCACCCTCGAAGAAGTCGCCAACGCCGCCTCCTACCTCCTCTCCGACTACGCCTCCTACGTCACCGGCGAAGCGTTAGTCATCGACGGCGGCCAATGGCTCAGCGGCGCGGACTACTGGACGCGCGTGCAGCAGATGGCGCCGAAGTGACTTCGGCGCCTCTTTCGCGCGGGTGACTCAATGGCGATCAGCAAGCGAAATTTCATTGGCGAGTGGCATCAGATCTACCCCAGAACCGAACCGCTTGAGATCTTTGTAGCCTTCGGAATGGAGGGCGATTTGACGTACACAATCGAAGGCTCCACAGTTCAAAAGATCTTGCTGACTTGGAAACTCGAGGGAAGCTTCATCGTGACCAACCAGCCGAGTTCCCCGAGCGAGCAGGTGACGCAGTTTCATTTTGAGTCGCCATCGGTGCTCACTTTGGAACGTGAAAATGAAGTTTATCGGTATGAGCGGTGCTGAACACTCTGTATGGAGCGCTGGAGCCTCACGGCGTGCGGGGACTTCACCGGCGTAGACGTTCAATCACTGATGCTGCTCAGCACAGTCGCAATCGCAGTGCCCGCGCTCAGACCGGCGACGATGTCGCTCGTCCAATGACGGTCGCGGTATAGACGGTTTAATGCGCCTGCAATAGGGGCGAGAGCAATGGCCATAGCGACAGGTGTGTTAATCACGCCGCTGCGCTCCAGAACGTATGCGATTGTGAGCATCTCGGTGGTCGCTCCCGTCGTGTGGCCGCTCGGGAAGCATGGCTCGCGTTTGCCGTCTTTGCTTGTGGGCGAATATTGCTGCGGCAGTATTTCGGTAAAACATCGCCCTGCCGTCATAGCGACAAGAGGAGCGGAGGCGAGCGGCAGCCAGACGTTAGCGCCGAGATGACGTAAGCGGAACGCCACCGCCAGAGATGACGCGACCAGAAGTGCAGGCGCGGTGGCAACCGTCAGAACGGTGGAAACGATATCCATCTCTGGAGATTGTAAGGATGTGATTTTTCGTCTCAGCGACTCATCGCGTGGTCGCGCCTTGCCAGTGGCCACGCGCTTCACGACAACGACGAACACACTGACCGAGGATGTGAATAGCAGCAGGCGAAAGGCGTGTCGTTTGCGCGAGCTCACGACGGCCGAATAGCACTGTCTGTTCCGCTCACGGTTGCTTCAAATAGTCGATCGCCACATGCGCCATCGCGCGGACGCCGAGCTCCAATCCGCTTTCGTCGACATAAAACAACGGAGAGTGATTTGACGCCGCTTCCTCGGCGGTCTTGTCCTTCGGCCGTGTGCCGAGCCAGAAGAAGAGACCGGGACTTTTTGCTGGAAGAAGGAAAAGTCCTCGGCGCCGAGGACGGCGTTGACTACTTGCACGTTCGCGGCGCCGGCGGTGCGGCGGAGGGTGGGGGCCATCCGTTCGGTGATCGCGGGGTCGTTGTAGGTGATTGGGTAGCCCTCGGTGATCGTCACCGTCGCGGTGGCGCCGCCGCTTCGCGCGATGTCCTCGGCGGTGCGTTTGATTCGGGCGTGGATCTCGTCGCGCATCTTGGCGTCGAGCGAGCGGATCGTGCCGATCATCTCCACGTCGTCGGGGATGATGTTGTTGCGGACGCCGCCGTGGATAGCGCCGACGGTGACGATCGACGGCGCGAGCGACGAATCGACCTGGCGGCTGGGGATGGTCTGCAGTCCGAGGATGATCTGCGCGGCCACGACGATCGGGTCGACGCCGAGCCAGGGGTAGGCGCCATGGGTCTGCTTGCCGTGAACGACGATCTTGAACGAATCGACGGCGGCCATCATCGAGCCGGAGCGGTAGGCGATCTCGCCGACGGGATAGCGTGAGGTCACGTGCAGGCCGAAGACCGCGTCGACCTTCGGATTTTCGAGCGCGCCTTCTTTCACCATCAGCATCGCGCCGCCTTCTTCTCCCTCCGGCGCGCCCTCTTCTGCTGGTTGAAAGAGAAACTTGACCGTGCCGGGGATCTCGTCGCGCATGCCGGCCAGGACTTCGGCCACGCCGAGGAGGATGGCCACGTGCGCGTCGTGCCCGCAGGCGTGCATGACGCCGACTTCGTGTCCATTGAACGTCGTGCGCACGGTCGATTTGAAAGGAAGATCGACCTGCTCGACGACCGGTAGCGCGTCCATGTCCGCGCGAAGTGCGACCACACGTCCCGGCTTGCCGCCGCGGAGAAGTCCGATGACGCCGGTGTGCGCGACGGGCGTCTTCACCTCGATGCCGAGCTCGCGCAGACGGTCGGCGACGATCTTCGACGTACGCGTTTCGCGGTTGCCGAGCTCGGGATGTTCGTGAATGTCGCGGCGGCAGGTGATGACTTTCGATTCAACCTTCTTCGCGGCGTCGTCGATGCGTTGATCGAGCGTGGTTGCGGCGTCGAGCGTTGCGGACATGAGGACCTCCAGAGCGAGGATGGCGAGCAGGCGCATGCCGCATTGTAGTTGCGCGCTACTGCGGAACGATCTCGCCGCGCAGCGCTTCGGCTTTGCGAATCAGTTCGCCGAACCATTCCGCGAAATGCGTTTCGCCGCGTTCCTCGGCCAGCGCTTTCGTCCCCGAGGCCATGGTGATGAATTGCGCGATGAAGCCGCGGAGCTCGTCGCTGACGCCCATCAGCAGCAGCGTCGACGCCTGTCCCTCGATGGTCTTGAACGCCTGCAGCGCTTGCGCGTACTCGTTCGAAAAGTACGCGAACGATTCGCGAGCCTCATCAGAGCGCTGGTCGTCGTCGGCCATGGCGTTCTCGCGTGGTGCGGATTCTGGGCCATTCACTATCATCACGAGCATGCCCGAAGGCGACAGCATCTATCGCGCGGCGCAGGCGCTCGATCGCGCGCTGGCCGGAAAGACGGTGACATCGTTCGAGACCGTGCTGCCGAAGCTCGCGCGCATCGATGAAGACGCGCCGGTAACAGGACGCACGATCGAGCGCGTTACCTCGGCCGGCAAGAATCTGATAATCGAATTCTCGGGCGATCTCCATCTCCACACGCACATGAAGATGAACGGGAGCTGGCACATCTACCGCCCCGGCGAGCGCTGGAAGCGTCCCCGCCGCGACATGCGCATCGTGATCGGCACCGAGGAGTACGTCGCCGTCGCGTTCACGGTTCCCGTGGCCGAGTTCCACACCAGCCGCACTCTCGCCCGCGACCACGATCTCCGCCGCATGGGCCCCGATCTCCTCGGCGAAACCTTCGAACGCGACGAAGCGTTGCGGCGCATTCGCGAACGTCCCGACGAAGAGATTGCGAACGTCCTCCTCAATCAGCGAGTCCTGGCGGGCATCGGCAACATCTGGAAATCGGAATCGCTCTTCTGCGCCGGCGTCGATCCGTTTCACGTAGTGCGCGATCTCAATGACGCACAACTCGAACGGATTGTCGATTGCGCATACAAACTCCTCCGCCGAAGTGCCGGCGGTCGTTCTGAGTTTTCCGTCTACAGCCGCGGCAACGATCCGTGTTGGCGATGCGGAACACCGATTCGTTATCGCAAACAGGGGGCTGACGTGCGCGGAACGTATTGGTGTCCGAAGTGCCAAATCTAAGCCCTTTAACCACAGAGACACAGAGGGCACAAAGAAACCTCTGCGTTCTCTGTGACGCTGTGGTTAAAAAACTGTTGACAGACGAAACCTGTTCCTCTAATCTCCGCCTCCCCATGATTACGTTGAGAGAAAATCAATTCGGCGCCCCCGCGTGGCTTTACCGCGCAATGGGAGAATCCGCGCGATCGTAGAGTGCTCAAATAGATCGAATTTCGATCAGAGCCCCTTCGGTCGCGAGACTGAAGGGGCTTTTTGTTTCTGGCGATAACCAATCCGGGCCGGCGGCGCACGACACCTCGTTTGTGCAGTGCGTTCCGTGTACGGGTTCTAACGAAGGGTCGGTGACCGCACGCACAGGTAGCTCAGAGGTAGAGCGCAGGAGTGATACTCCTGAGGCGCGGGTTCGAATCCCGTCCTGCGCATACAGGTAGCTCAGTGGGTAGAGCAAAGGACTCATAATCCTTGATGCACGGGTTCGAATCCCGTCCTGACAACAGTGGCTGAAAACCACTACTTTTTGCAGTACCCGCTCGGAGGCGGCAGTATCAAAACCGGCTGTAATGGCGAGAAGTTATAGCGTCATTGCAGCGGCACGATTCCGGCGCCTTGCAGCGCGCGGAAGCCGCGCGGCGAAAGGGCGGAACGCGTCTCCTGTCGTTGAGCAGATGCCGGACGCCCGAGTAGCGGCGGCTGATCGCGACGCTCCGCGCTGTATGCGTGTGGCGATGATGTCCGCCGTCTTCGAGCGGCTTCTTTCAAATGGTCATAAGAATCCCGGCGAACGGTGCGTACGAATCGGTACGCCGGAGATAACCAGGAAAAGGAGGTCCCCATGATTCGCAAGCTCAAGGTTCGTAGTCATGAGCGTGGTCTGCTCTTTCGCGAGGGCGACCTCATCGCCGTCCTGCAGCCGGGCAAGCACTGGCGTTTCGATCCGCTACTCAAGCTGCGTTTCGACGTCGTCAGTACGCGTAGGGTGTGGCTCGAGCACAAGGACATCGATCTCATCGTCCGTTCGGGTCTCATTGGCGACGACGCCATTGTGCTCAACCTGAACGACACAGAGCGCGCATTGGTCTGGATCGACGGCCGTTTCAACGCCATCACGAAGCCGGGCATGTACGTTCTGTGGAGTACGGATCACGAAGTGCGCGTAGAGATCGTCAACACGCGCACTGTGCAGTTCGTGCATCCGGATCTGACGTCGATTCTCTCTGTCACCGACTCACTGAAGCAGCACGAGACGGTGACGGTGCAGGCTGGTAGTGTGGCCGTTCTGTTTCTTGACGGTGCACTGCACGGTGTTCTGCAGCCGGGTACGTATGCATTTTGGAGGGGCACGGCTGTTGTACGCGTCGTTCCGGTCGATCTGAAGGAGCAGGTGCTGGATATCAGTGGTCAGGAGATCATGACGTCGGACAAGGTCACGCTGCGGATGAACGCGCTGGTCAGTTTTCGGATCGTCGACGCAACGAAGTCGGTTGCGGACGTCGACAATGCGCCGCAGGCGCTGTACCGGGCGGCGCAGCTCGCACTGCGTGAGATCGTCGGTGCTCGGGATCTGGATACGCTGCTCACGTCTCGCGACGCTCTTGCGCGCGAGCTCGATGAGGCGGTCCGCGTCCGTGCCTCGGCACTCGGCATCGAGGTCGTGACGGTCGGTATCCGCGACGTGATTCTCCCGGGCGAGATGAAGGATCTGATGAACCGTGTGACCGAGGCGAAGAAGGCCGGCGAGGCTGCCCTGATCACGCGGCGTGAGGAGACGGCGGCGATGCGGATGCAGGCCAACACGGCCAGGATTCTCGATTCGAGCCCGACGCTCATGCGTCTGCGCGAACTCGAGGTTCTGGAGAAGGTCGCCGAGAAGTCGAACCTCACCGTTCTTCTCGGCGACGGCAGCGGTCTGAGCGACAGGATCGTGAAGCTGCTGTGATGTGAGAGGTGCCGCCGCCGTGGCGGCACCTCGTTTTGCATTGCAGCTATCCTTCACGCGTGGCGCGCGACCTTCCCATCGGCAACGGCAACCTTATGGTCAACTTCGATCATGAGTACAACATCCGCGACGTCTACTACCCGCATGTCGGGCAGGACAACCAGACCGCCGGCGACGTGTCGTTTTTCGGCGTGTGGTGCGACGGCAAGTTCGCGTGGATCG
>DASYJF010000144.1:0-39955 GCA_035996815.1 Thermoanaerobaculia bacterium
ATCGACAACCTCTTCGACACGAAGTACTACGCCAACGCGGACAGCAACACGAACATCTCGCCGGGCTCTCCGCGGGCCGCAAGGATCGGAATCGTGGCCCGGTTCTGATCAAACGCCGGCGAGAGCCATGTGTCCCATTCCCCCGATCTTCAACTTGTCGGTGCGCCCGGCGAAGTAGCGGGCGTTCAGCGCGTCGGCGCCGAAATCTTCGGCCGAGGTGAAGCCGAGGCGGTGGAGATCGGTGAGGAGAGTAGGGGGATCGAAGAACGTCTTCCACGGCTCGCCGATGGCGGCCACTCGTTTCGCCATCGCGTTGAAGATCAGACGTGAGGTCCAGCTCATCGACTCCGGCGGAACGGAGTAGTCGAAGGCGACGGCCGTCTCTTTGGGCAGCGATGCGATGTAGCGAAAGGTCGCGTCGATGGCCGGCCGTTCGAGATACGGAACGACGCCGAGCCAGGAGAAGAACGCGGGCTTCGTTTCATCGAAGCCTGCGCCGCGCAGCGCGTCGTCCAGCTTCGTGGTCGTGAAATCGATCGGCACGAATGTGAGCGACGACGGGATCTCAATTTCGCTGTGCGCGAGGCGCTGCCGCTTGATGGCCTGCGTTGCGGGATGATCGACCTCGAAGACGCCCAGCTCGGGAAAGGGATTGCGATACGCGAAGGTGTCGAAGCCCGCGCCGAGGACGGCGTATTGGCGCACGCCGCCAGCGACCGCGGACGCGAGCGCGTCCTCGGCGAACCGGCTGCGCATAACGAAGAAAGCGCGAAGGTATGGCCCCAGCTTCGTCGTCTCGCGCGTCGGCGGATTGGTCCGCAGCTCGTGCGCAACCTCGGGACGGATGATCCGCAGCGCGATCGGATCGTCGAGCACGAGCGGACGATCGCGCACCTGATGCGCCGCGCGGCGCTCGGCGACGCGGTCCGCGGTTCGGCTGGCCTGGCCATCCTGCATCGCGCGATTGTAAGGGCGTAGCGCCTGGGAGCGCGGGCGTCTCGCCCGCAATGGGCGGTGGCTGGTCGACGAGCGGGCGGGACGCCCGCGCTCCCAGGCGATTCGGCCGGTATACGATCGCGACTTCGAGGAGAGAAATCGATGAAACGAATCGTCGTCGCGTTGTTGTTTGTCGCCGTTGCCGCTCACGCCGATCGCTGGCAACCGTCCGATCGCCTCCGCATCGCCAATCTCAACGATCCGCAGATTTCGCCAGACGGAAAATCGGTCGCCGTCGTCATCGCGCGCGCGAACGCGAAGGAGAATCGGTGGGATGGTGATCTCGTCCTCATCGATACCGCGACCGGCGAGCAGCATCAGCTCACCTACGATCGGCGTGGCGTTGCGGCACCGCGCTGGTCGCCGGACGGTTCGCAGCTCGCGTTTCTGGCGAATGCATCGGCCGATCGCGACGCGAAGCGGCAGATCTGGATGCTGCCGACCCGAGGCGGCGAAGCGCATCGCATCACCGACACCGCGCGCGGCGTGCAGCAGTACGCGTGGAGTCCTGACGGTTCGCAACTTGCGTTTGTCACGACCGATGATCCGGTCGCGAACGAGGAGAAAAGCAATCACGCCTTCGAAATCGGCGACGACGATTACCTCACCACCACTGCTCCTGCGCCGTCGCACATCTGGCTCGTCTCGGCGACCGGCGACAAAGCGCGGCGCCTGACAAACGGCTCGTGGAGCCTGCCGGTCGCGCATCCTCCCGGTCCCGCGCCGTCGCCGCTGGCGTGGTCGCCGGACGGGAAGACGATCGCGGTCACGCGCCGCGAAACGCCGCATGGCGGAACTCCGAACAGCAATCGTGTCGCGCTCGTCGACGTCGCCTCGGGCAACGTCACGCGCCTGACCGTGCGCGAGATGGAGGAGACGCAGCCGGTCTTCACGCCCGACGGCACGCACGTCGCCTACTGGCACTCGCGCGGCGGCGAGCCGGGAGGCGAGAACGCGATCTGGATTTCTCCGGTGAGCGGCGGGCCGGGCGTCGAGGTGACGAAAGGCCTCGACCGCAATGTCTATCGCACGGTGTGGCTTCCCGACGGCAAGTCGTTCATCACCGGTGGGCACGACGGCACATCCACCGCCTATTGGCTCCAGTCGCTCGACGGCGCCGCCCGCCGCATCAACCTGGGCGGGGTCGAGCCGTACTTTTCCTTCTGGATCGACGTGTCGATGGCGAAGAACGGCGCCATCGCCTTTACCGGATCGACTCCGTCGCATCCACGCGAGTTGTATGTGATGTGGTCGATCGACTCCGCGCCCCGCCAACTTACGCACATCAACGATGCCGCCGTGGCTGGGAAGGACCTCGGCCGCACCGAGGCCATCACGTGGAAGAACGAAGGCTTCGAGGAAGACGGCGTGGTCACGTATCCGCCCGACTTCGACGCCACGAAAAAGTATCCGCTCGTGCTCTACATTCACGGCGGTCCGCGCTCGTCGTCCGGCGTCGGTTTCGCGACGATTCCGCAGTCGTTCGCGGCGAAGGGGTGGATCGTCTTCCAGCCGAACTACCGCGGCAGCGACAACCTCGGCAACGCCTACATCCGTGCTATTCGCGACGACGCCGGAGCTGGTCCGGGCCGCGACGTCATCGCCGGGCTGGAAGTGCTGAAGAACCGCGGCATCATCGACGAAAACCGCATCGCCGTCGGCGGCTGGTCGTACGGCGGCTACATGACGTCGTGGATGATCGGCCACTATCCGATCTTCAAGGCCGCGGTCTCGGGTGCCGCCGTCAACAATCTCGTCGACGAGTACGTGCTGTCCGACAGTTCCCTCTCGCGCCGCCTGACCTGGGGCTCGCCCTTCGTCGGCGACAACATGAAAAAGTACGTGGAGCAGTCGCCGATCACGTACGCCTCGAAGATCAAAACGCCGACGCTGATCATGAGCGACACCGGCGACGTCCGCGTCCCGATCACGCAGTCGTACCAGATGTACTACGCGCTGAAAGACAACGCCGTGCCGGTCAAGTTCATCGCCTTCCCCGTCAGCGGCCACTCGCCCGAGGACCCGATCCACGCGACGGAGATCGAGAAGCAGTACGTGAATTGGTTCGCGCAGTATTTGAAGTGATGGCCTTCGATCGAATCACCAGCGATCCCGCAATGTTGAGCGGACAGCCATGCATCCGCGGCAGGAGTCCCGATCTCGACGAAGAGGATGTTCGCGAGGCGCTCGAGTACGCGGCATCACGTCTCGACGATTGCCAATAGACCCGCTCCGTTTCGGTATCCCGTCTCATCTGCGTAAAGTCCATCTGCGGACAAAAAACCTTCATCCGCAGATTACGCAGATGTCCGCAGATGAAAACGCGGCTGGCGCGCGACGAAATAATTGCCCCACCCCCTCCCTTTGCGTATCCTTGCCGGCCCGGTCCATCCGCGGCCGGACATTCTTTTGACAATCTGGGCAGCTCCTTGAGCCATCGCAGAAGGCGAGGCTCCGCTAGGCCAGAAGGAGGATTTATGAGGACTTATGAAGTCCTGTTCATCCTTTCTCCGCAGGTACCGGAGGAAGAGGCGACGACGCTTGCGACAGAGTTCAAGCGCATCGCCGAGGAGACAGGCGCGAAACTCACGCACGAAGAAGCGTGGGGACGCCGCCGTCTCGCATATCCCATCAACAAGTTCAACGAAGGCAACTACCAACTCCTCGTGTTCGAGACCGAGGCCGGGCTCACGGAGCTCGACCGCCGGATGAAAAACTCGGACCGGATCCTGCGCCACATGATCGTGCGCACGGATCTCGATCACAAACGCGCCGAGAAGCTGGCCAAGCGCAATCCGAAGAAGGAGCGCTCGCGCCCTGCTCCGTCCTTTGCGCCCAGCGGTTCGGCACCGGTTGCGGCTCCCATGGATGCCGTCGATACCGTCGATGCGCCTGAAGCCGACGAAGCGGCTCCGGCTGAATAACAGGAGAGGAGACCAATCATGGCAACTGAAATGAGACGACCTGGTGGTGGCGGCGGCGGTGGCGGCCGCGATTCCGGCGGCCGCGATTCGGGCGGACGCGGCGGAGCGGGCGGACAGCAGGGCGGCAAGAAGAAGTTCTTCTTTCGCCGCAAGCGCGTCTGCAAGTTCTGCGTGGAGAAGCTCGAGTACATCGACTACAAAGACATCAAGACGCTGCAGCAGTTCATCCCGGAGCGCGGGAAGATTCTTCCGCGCCGCATCTCCGGCACCTGCGCGCTGCACCAGCGCAAACTGCAGAACGCGATCAAGCGCGCCCGCATCGCGGCGATGCTTCCGTTCGCGACGGACTGATACGAACCAATGACCGAGACTCTGCAGCAGGACGACCCGGTGGCGATACCGGCGCGCACGTTCGGGAAGCAGGCCCGCAGCATGGCCGGCTACACGCTCGTGACGGCGCTGATGTTCGTGTCGCCGCTGTTCGTCTTCATCCCGGCGTCGCTGCTCCATTGCGGAATCCGCATCGGACGGCGCGCCGCGTTGTTGCTGCTGCTGCTCTCGACCGCCGCGGCGGCACTGCTGATCTATCCCGCTGCGGCCTCGGCGACCGCAGCCGAGGCGACTGCGAGCTACTCGTTCCTGCTCGGCCTCTTCCTCGGCATCGCCGTTCCGGCTCTGGCCGTGCTGCCGATGGTGGAGCGCGGCGAGAAGTTCGGCCGCGTGCTGCTGTCCGCGCTCGTCCTGAGCATCGTCGGGCTTGCAGTCACCGAGCTGACGATGCGCACCTTCGTTCACTTTTCGCCGTATGCGGCGCAGGTCGCGGAAGCGCATCAGACGGCGGAGAAGCTGGTCGCCGGTTACGCGAAGGCGGGCTTTCCCGCTGATGCCGTCGCATTTCTCCGGAAGTGGATGGACATCGGCTCGTACTGCTTGCCCGCGTTCCTCCTGATCGACGTCACGATCGTGTTTGTGTTCAGCCTGGTCATGCTCGGACGGCTCCGGGCGTGGCGCGATTTCCTGCTTCGGCGTACGCCCGACGCGGTCATCGCGAATCCCTATCGTTTTCGTACTCTCTCACTCCCCGAATGGCTCCCTTTCGCGTTCGTCATCGGCGGTGTTTCGCCGTTGTTGAGCGGGATGCCGCAGCAGATCGGAGCCAACGTCCTGGCGATGGTCTCGTTTCTCTACTTCCTGCAAGGCCTGGCGATCTTCCGATCGTTCGTGGCGTCGACGGGAGTGGGGATGATGGGATCCCTCTTCGCCTGGATGCTGCTCATTCTGCTGACGCTCGGCGGCATTTCGCCGCTGCTGCTGTGCATCGCGGGGCTGTTCGACTCGTTTTTCGATTTCCGACATTTCAATCGAAAGGATCACTCAGATGAAAGTCATTCTCATTGACGAGATCCGTGGCCTCGGCGGCCGCGGTGACGTCGTCACGGTCAAGGATGGCTACGCGCGCAATTTCCTGATTCCGAAGCAGCTCGCGCGCGAAGCAACCACAGGCAACCTCAAGTCGATCGAACAGGAGCGCAAGAAGTGGGCTGCGCTCGGCGATCAGGAAAAGGTGGCCGCCCAGAAAGCAGCCGACAGCGTGAAGGGGACGAAGATCGTCATCTTCAAGCGCGTCGGCGATCACGGCAATCTCTTCGGCTCGGTGACGTCCAACGACATCGCCGATGCGCTGACGAAGAAGGGCATCGAGGTCGACAAGCGCCGCATCGAGCTGGCGCATCCGATCAAGAGCGTCGGCATTCATGACGTCGAAGTCCGCCTGCACCGCGAAGTGGCCGCGCACATCCAGGTCGAAGTCGTCCCCGAGGGGAAGGAACCAACCATCGATGTAGCGCCGGCTGCTGCTACTGCGCCTGCCGAAGCAGCCGCAGAAGCAGAAGCCGAAGCGTAGTTTTGATTTCGTAGCGCCGGCCGCTGGCCGGCTGGACCGCCGCCGGCTCGGCGGCGGTTCCATTCGTGCCAGCGAGCCGCTGGCGGTCCAGCCGGCGAGCCGCCGGCGCTACGAGTCGCGTCGCTGATATCCTCGCCGCTCCATGAGTGACGACCGTTTTGTCGATGCTCCGCCTTCGGGAGCCGAGGGATGGCGCGACGTCTGGCAGAACGACCGGCGGTTCCGTCCGCGCAAATCGGCATTCGGCTTTCTGCTGCGGATTTTTCAGCGCCTGCTCGACCGCGCGACGCGTGCGGAACGGGACCGGCAGCGCGATTTCAATCTCGCGACGCTCGATCTGGTGGGCGACCTTCGCTCCGACATCGGCAACATTCGCGATGATTTGAAACGCGACATCGAAACGGTGCAGCGCGATGTTCGCGTGGCCGACGAGGCGCTGGCGTCGGAGCTTCGAAAAATTCGCGAATTGATCCCGATCGCCGCGAAGCGCAACGACTCGCTGATCGCGGCGCTCGATCAGAAGATCGAAACGGTGGCCGTGCGGGTGCGTGATGTGACGAATCCGGTGGTCGCGTCATCGTCCGTCGCGTCCGATTTTCTCTACCGGCGGTTGGAAGATGGACTTCGCGGTGTCGTCGATGTCGCGGACTACGTGGCGCTGGCGAAGGAGCCGGTGATTGATGTCGGTTGCGGGCGCGGAGAGTTTCTCGTTGCCTGCCGTTCTGCCGGCATTGCAGCGCGAGGTTTCGATACGAATGAACGATCGGTCGCCGATCTCGTCGCGCGCGGCATCGATGCGTCCGTTGCGGGCGTGCCGGGCTGCTTCGCGAACATCGCGGATGCGTCGATCGGAACCATCGTAGCGATGCACGTCGTCGAGCACCTGCCGGTCGATGCACTCTTCGCGCTCTTCGCTGAGTCGTCGCGCGTCCTGCGAAGCGGCGGATTGCTGATCATCGAAACGCCGAACGCCGAATCGCTGGCGGTCAGCGCCTCCGAGTTCTGGCGCGATCCAACCCATCTCGCGCCGCGCCATCCAGCAGCGCTGACCCTCCTCGGCCGCGAGTATGGATTCGCGATCGACGAGATTCGCGCGATCCATCCGTTTCCAGAATCGAATCGATTCGTCGCTACCAGCGACGATGTCCGCGGTCTCGTCGACGCCCTCAACGAACGCGTTTTCGGCGGACAAGATCTGCGACTGATCCTGCGTCGCAGCTAAGAAGCTTTCACCACAGAGACACAGAGATCACAGAGAGACAACCTCTGTGTTCTTTGTGCCTCTGTGGTGAAAAACTTCAGCGCGGCTGCTGGTCGAACGTCCCCACGTCGATCACGCTCTCGCTTGGTGGCGGCGGCGGGATCCGATGCGGGATGAATCCGAGGAGCAGGCCGGAAATCAGGCCGCCGAGGTGGGCGGTGTTGTCGATGAAGGCGACGCTGGCTCCGATGGCGATGTTCACGACAATCCAGAAGACGAGTTGCATGATCAGCCCGCGCGTCCACGGCTGGTGGCGATAAATCGGCGAGCGGCGGATCGAGAAAATGAAAGCGCCGAGAATTCCGAAGACGGCGCCGCTCGCGCCGACCGACGCGCCGTTTGTGTGGCCGAGGTGTACCGCGCTCGCGATCGAGGCGCAGAGGCCGGTGGCGAAGTAAATCAGCAGGAACCTGCGCGATCCGAACAACACTTCGTACAGCGTGCCGAGCTGGTAGAGCGACCACGAATTGACGGCCCAGTGCAGGATGCTCGCGTGCAGAAACATCGCCGTGATCAGCCGCCAGTACTGATGGTTGCGAAGCGTGCCGCCGACGATTGCGCCGAAGGTCGCCAGCAATTGAGGATTGACGTCGTCCAGGAAGATATTCGCGCCAGGCCCGATGTTGCGAGGGCCGCCGACGAGAAACTCGATCGCGAAGACGACCAGGATGATCAGCAGCAGCGCTTTCGTTACCGGCGCCTTTCGTTTCATCAGCGAGGCTCCATCATCGACGACACGCGGCGCATGAGCACGTGCGCGGATCGCGGGAAGAGTTCTTTCAATCGCATGAACGTCATCGCTCCGATCGGCAGGATCCGCCGGTACTTCCCATCCTCGGCGGCGTTGGCGATCGCGCGTGCAACGTGCTCCGGTTTGATGGCCAGGACGAGCCGCGAGGCACCCGGCATTTTGCCGCGTTCTGCTTTGACGAAGAACTGCGTTTCGACCGTACCAGGGCAGACCATGGCCACGCGAACGCCGCGGCCGAGGACTTCGTCGCGCAGAGTTTCCGAGAAGCCGATCATCGCGAATTTCGTTGCACAATAGCCGCCCATCCGCGCGTATCCCATGATCCCGGCGATCGAGGCCACGTTGACGATTGTGCCGCGCCGCTGCGCCAGCATCTGTGGCAACACGGCTTGCGCGCACCAGACCGCGCCGAAGTAGTTGGTCTGCATCATCGCCTCGAGGTCGTCGGATTTGGCGGATTCAAACGCATCGAAGATGGCGAAGCCGGCGTTGTTGACGAGGACGTCGACATCGCCGGCGATATCAATCAGATGCTGGCAGTCGGAGCGTAGCGTGACGTCGGTGACCACCGTCCGGCATTCAACGCCGAGGGCGCGGCAGGCCACGGCCACTTCTTCGAGCAGTTCGCCGCGCCGCGCTGCGATCACGAGATTCGCGCCGCGTCGGGCCAGCTCCAGCGCCGCCGCGCGGCCGATCCCGCTCGATGCTCCGGTGACGACCACCGTCTTGTTTTTCAACGCCGAGGGCATGAACGCGCACTCATATCACGTGCTACCCTTCGCGCCGATGTTCCGGCGCCTCCTCCTTCCAGCAGTCCTCCTCAGCGTACTTCTAGCAAGCGCCTGCCACCACGAATCGGACCTTCCGAAACTCTTTCCCATCCCCGAGGCCCAACTGGTCAGCGAGGCCGGCAAGCCGGTGCGGATGAGCGAGATGAAAGGGAACGTCGTCGTCTACGACTTCATCTTCACGCACTGCGCGGGGACGTGTCCGATGATGACGGCGACGATGCAGAAGCTGACGAAGAAGATCGCGAAACAGTCGCCGGTGCGCTTTGTCTCCATCAGCGTCGATCCGATCCGCGACACGCCCGAGGTACTGCGGGGCTATGCGATGTACGCGCGGAACGATCCGCGTTGGATGTTCCTGACCGGCGACCGGAAGACGATCGTCGATCTGTCGGTGAAGGGATTCAAACTCGCCGCCGGCGACTCGACGGGAGCCGCGGACGAGTCGGTCCTGCACAGCGTGAAGTTCGCGGTCGCCGACAAGAAGGGCGTGATCCGCGAGTACTACAGCGCCACGAACGATGACGCGGTCGAGCACGTGGCCAGTACCGTCAACGAATTGCTGCGGGAGGATTGATGCAGATCCTTCCCGCCATCAACGCCACGCTCAACGGCACCAGCGGCGTGCTGCTGCTCATCGCGTACGTCTTCATACGGCGGCGCAACATCCCGATGCACAAGCGGTTCATGCTGGCGGCATGCGTGACGTCGATCGTGTTCCTGTGCTGCTACGTTTTGAATCACATTTTGCGGCATGGCGTCGTCACGCGCTTCCCGGGCACGGGGTGGATTCGTCCGCTCTACTTCACGATCCTGATCTCGCACACGATTCTGGCCATCACCATCGTACCGATGGCCATCCTCTCCGTGCGCAACGGCCTGAAAATGCGCGTGGCGCAGCATCGCCGCATCGCCAAGTGGACCTTCCCGTTGTGGATGTACGTCTCCGTCACCGGCGTGCTCGTCTACTTTTTTCTCTACCAGTGGTACCCGTCCGCATGAGCGTGCGATATCTTCCGCCGAGGAGAATCCTGTGACGCAGTTGATGGAGACTGACCTCGATCCCGATCCGTTCGTGCAGTTCGAGCGCTGGTTCGACGCCGCCAAAGCGGCGGACATCGCCATGCCCGAGGCCATGACATTGGCCACGTCCGGACTGGAAGGAGAGGTCTCGGCGCGCGTCGCTCTGCTCAAGTCGTTCGATCATCGCGGCTTCGTTTTCTTCACGAATTACAACAGCCGCAAGGCGAAGCAGATCCACGACAATCCGCGCGCGGCGCTGGTGTTCTGGTGGCACTCACTCGAGCGTCAGGTGCGCATCGAAGGCGCGGTGGTGCGGA
Organism: Thermoanaerobaculia bacterium; assembly: GCA_035996815.1. Lineage (GTDB taxonomy): Bacteria > Acidobacteriota > Thermoanaerobaculia > Gp7-AA8 > Gp7-AA8 > JADGNZ01. Next base: position 9,964 of record DASYJF010000144.1, read on the forward strand.
CGACGGAAGAGGAGTCGGACGCCTACTTCGCCACCCGTCCTCGGGGCAGCCAGCTCGGCGCCTGGGCCTCGGAACAGAGCCGCGTGCTCGCCGGCCGCGGCGCACTCGACGCGCGATTCGAGGAGCTGTCGACGACCTACAAAGATGTCCCCATCCCGCGTCCGCCGCACTGGGGCGGCTATCGCGTCATCCCGCTGCTCTTCGAGTTCTGGCAGGGCCGCGGCGATCGGCTGCACGACCGTTTCTGGTACCGGCTTCGCAGCGATGTGAAGGATTGGGTGGTGGAGAGGTTGTCGCCCTAGTGGATTAGTGATTAGTGGATTAGTAGATTAGAGGTTCGTCGATCGGCGGTTTACTAATCCACTAATCCACTAATCTACTGATCCCATCAACTCTTCAATCCGTTTCGCCAACTCATCCCTCGTCGCCGCAAACCGCGACGCCCCATTCCCATCGCCCCACGTCGGATCTTCGATCGGCCAGTGCTCGATCCGCTTCGCGCCAGGCCACAGCGGACAGTCCTGCGCCGCGGAGTCGCAGACCGTGACGACGATGTCGAAGGGTTGATCGAGAAACTCGGCGGCGGATTTCGATTGCGCATCGCGAATGTCGATGCCGATCTCCGCAAGCGCAGAAATGGCGAGAGGATGCACCCATCCTGCCGCCCGCGATCCCGCCGAAACGACATGCACCACATCCCCATGAAACGCCCGCATCAGCCCCTCGGCCATCTGACTCCGCGCAGCGTTTCCGGTGCAGAGGAAGAGGATTCGTTTCTTTTCAGTCATTCGATTCACACCGACTTCATGATCTCGATCACGACCGGCTTCAATCCATTGATGATGAATTGGATGCCGATCGCGCCGAGGAGTAGCGACATGATTTTGGTGAAGACGGCCCGGCCGCGGTCGCCGATGATGCGCGAGAGCGGAAGCGCGGAAAGCAGTACGAGCCAGGAAACAACCCCGACGGCGACGATGGCCACGATCACCGCCACCCGCTGTTCGATGTCGGGATAGGTGTTGACGAGGACCATGACCGAGGTGATCGCGCCGGGGCCGGAGAGCATCGGCACGGCGATCGGGACGATGGCGATCGACGACGGATCGATGTCCGCCTTCTCGACGTCGCTGTCCTCGATCCGCTTCTCGCCGCCGATGTTGAAGGCACGCCGATCGTCGGCGATGAGACTGCGCAGCGCATTCGTCAGAAACAGGATGCCGCCCATGATTTGAAACGCCGGCACGGTAATCCCGAAGAAGTTGAAGACGTAGTTGCCCGCCAGAAAAAACACAGTAAGTACGGCCACGCACGAAACTCCGGCGACGAAGGCAACGCTGGCGCGCGTCCGCCGCGAGGCACCGTCCGTCAACGCGATGAACGACGGCGCGACGGCGAGCGGGTTGACCATCGTCACCAGCGCGACGAATGAGAGCAGTGCGACTTTGTACAACGGCATCGAGTGATTATGTCGTTTTCATAAGGGAACCTGTTTCACGCGTCTCCGCGTGAAATCGCCTCTCTCCACGTGTTACGCGTTACGCCGGCACCTCGATTGCTCGATCGACATCGACGTCGATGTACCAGACCAGGCCCTTGCACGCGCGTCCGGTGATCGCGGTCATCGCGGCGCAGTAGTTCGCAACCTGCAACCGATCGCGCGTGATGCGCTCCTCGGATGGTTGGCCGCTCTTGTAGTCGACGACGAGATCGGCGTCGCCTTCGCGGACGAGGCGGTCGATGCGGCGTTCGCCGGTTGGAGTGAGCAGCGGAACTTCGCGGCCGAGGGGCTCGGCGTTCGTGATGCGTTGGGAGGTGGTCGATTTCGCGACGACAGCGAGACGCTTACGGACCAGCGTTGCCATCGCGGCGTCGGCGCCTTGTTCGGCTGCGAGCGATTTGAGGAGCGGCTCGATCGGCGCGCGGCCGTCCCAGATCTCGAGGACGCGATGCAGCAGGATTCCGGCTCCGCGTTTCTGCGCCGAGGCGCGGCGGGTGAGAACATCGGCTCGCGGCAGAATCTCGGGAAGTGCGGCGGGCGATGGGAGAGACGGCTCCACGATCGGCAGCGCCGCAAGCTCCGCTTCGAGTGCGGCGTCGGCCAATCGGCGACGCGTTCGCACGCCCGCGCCTTCGCCGGTGACGCGTTCGAACGCGATCGGAATCGTGTCGCTGCCGATCGTCACCATCCGCACCGTTCGCGAGGATCCGTCGGGCCAGGCGATCGATGACGGATTGAAAACTTCGTCGACGTATTTGTAGAAGCCGCGCTTCTGCGGAGCGCCGGCGACGAACACGACCTCTTCCTTCGCGCGCGTCACGGCGACGTAGAAAAGCCGCCGCGTCTCGGCCTCCTCGCGTTGCGTGCCGATGTCCTTGAGCGACTTCGTTCCCGATCGCGTGTCGCTCGCCGAAAGTGTTTCGACCTGTCCGGTCAGCACGAGGCTTCGCGGCTCGTCGACGAGAAAAATGTTCGGCGGCGGCGATGGAAACTCGAGGTCGGGGAGGATGACCGTGTCGAACTCCAGCCCCTTCGCGGTGTGTACCGTGAGAATGCGAATCGCGTCGTCGGTGTCGTCGGCCAGCGACGGCTCCATCTCGTCCGGTTGCGCGCGGCGGCGCGAAATCTCGCTGACGAACTGCCGGACCGAACCTCCGACGCGCTGGTCGTACGCGAACGCGATCGCGCGAACGTGTTCGAGATGGCGCAGTGAGCGCTTTCCGTCCGCCGAGGCCGCGTAGAGGTTCTCGATTCCGCAGGTGCGGATGACGAGGTCGATCAATTGTGCGACGGTGAGATGACGCGACGCCGACCGTAGCGATTCGAGCACCATCGCGAATTGCTGATACGCCTCATTGCCGAGCGCAATCTCGAAATCGGTCAACGCAAAGTACGGCGTGCGCGCCGCGGAAACCTCGGCGCCGCGATCGAACGGAAACGCAATCGAGCGAAGTACGGCCAGAAGATCGACAGGCGCGGGACGATCGAGAAACAGCCGCGTGGCCGGCAGGACGTAGAGGATGCCGCGGCGGTCGAAGACATCGAGATAGTCGTCGAGCTTGCCCGTGCGGCGAAGAAGCAGCGCGTATTTGCGAAGCGCGCCGCCGCGTTGCTGGATCCAGGCCGCGATCGCCTCGGCCTCGGCGACGAAGCGATCCTCGCGATCGCCGCCGACCGGCGCGTCGAGAAATGTGACCGCGGCGTCTAACTCCGTCTCCTTCCGCGCGGCGGTCAGGCGATGGTAGAGCGGCCGGAAGACGTTCGGGTCGGGCGCGGTCTCAGGAAAGATGTACGCGAAAATCGCATTGATCGACGCGAGCAGTTGCGGCGTGCTGCGAAACTGCATCTCCAGCTTGTGGTGCTCCGCGCCGGCGGCGAGCAGACCGCGCGTGAACGCGCCGTACGTTTCGAGGTCGGCGCGGCGGAATCCGTAGATCGATTGTTTCGGATCGCCGACGATGACCGTGCGGCCGTCGATCACCGCGCCGTCGCTGTTTCGCGCGAGGAGGTCGATGATGTTCGCCTGCACGCGGTCGGTGTCCTGAAACTCGTCGACGAAGATGTAGTCGAACTGCTCGCGCGCGCGGCGCAACACCGCCGGATCGCCGAGCACGCTCTGCGTCCGCAACAGAAGATCGTCGAAGTCGACAACGCCGCGCTTCCGCTTCTCTTCTTCCAGAAATGCCGCGAACCGGCGTGTCAGCGCGAGCAGCGAAACGGCCGCGCGATGCGACGAAAGCTGGTCGTAGACGGAATTGCTCTTCTTGTCCGACGCGCGCAGCACGCGCAACGGCTGCTTGTATTGCTCGTTCACTTTTCCGCGCGGCAAGTCGGTCGTGCGAATCTCATTCGCGATCGGCCGCAGATACTCCAGCCACGTTTCGATCGTGCTTCCGCGAGGCGGCGATCGATGCTCGCGGAGGTAATCGCAAATGCCGGGAACGGAATCGCAGCCGCGCAGTTTCTCGATGGCGATGAGCAGCTCGTGCTCGATGAGATCGAGCGCGCCGAGGTCGTAGGTGTCGTCGAGCAGGAGATCGCGGCGGTCGAGCATCGGCAGGATGATGTTGCGGACCAGGAAGAGATAGCCGACATGCTCGAGCAACACCTCCCAATCGCGCTTGGCTTCAGGTGACGGATGCAGCCGCGTTTCGTCATCGACCCAGGCGTCGTACAACTCGCCGTAGAGCAGCGCGCGCTCGAAGCCTTCGATGATCGTGAACTGCGGATCGAGTCCGGCCTCGATCGGAAATTGGCGCAGTAGGTTCTGGCAGAACGAGTGGATGGTCTGCGATCGGAGCGACTCGATACGGCCGAGTTGCGCGATGCATGCGCGGTGATGTGCGTCGCGCTGTCCGTCCGGAACTTCGAACAGCGGCGTGGCGGAACCGATCGGCCACGAAACGCTTTCGCCGGAATCGAAACGCAACGCGAGCTCCGTGAGTGCCTGGTGAATACGATCGGCGATCTCGCCCGCCGCTTTTTCGGTGAAGGTGACGAGCACGATTCGCTCCGGCCACAGCGCCTCATCGCCAAGCAACAGCCGCAGCACCTCGGCCACGATGGCGGTGGTCTTGCCGGTGCCTGCGCCAGCTTCGATGACGATGTTGCGGCGCCGCGGTTTTCCAAATGCGAAGGCCGACTGGACGGCCACCACGCTCAATCCGCGCCTCCGCCGAGGAGCGTGCGCGGCTCGTTGTGGCGCGTGATCAGGTACTTCTCCGCGAAGTCGTGCTTCGTGCGGCAGGAGTGATTCACGGGGCAGTACTTGCAGGCGTTGAAGTCGGCGTCGTCGTCAGCGGGAAACGCGGGGAAGACGCCGTCGATGATCGAGGAGACGAAGAGATTGAGCGTTTCGCGCAACTCCGATTCTTTCTCGGAGAGCTCGAACGCGAATCGCGTCGCGTTGGTATCGCTGGTGACAAGTGGCTTGATCGCGCCGCTGACGGACGCCGCATCCGCGTCGAAAAACTGCGACACGGCCATGGCGTACAGCGCGAGTTGCAGCCGCACGCCGCGATCAATTTTCTTGCCGAGGTCTTTGTGGCGTGTGGCCTTGCCGCCTTTGTAATCGATGATGCGATAGCCGTCCGCGCCTACGTCGATGCGGTCGATGGTGCCGTCGACTACGAGGGAGTGGGGTGTGGGGAGTGGGGTGTGAGAGTTGGAGGTGCGTGATTCGGACTCGGTGAGGTTCTTGTCTTCACTCCCACTCCCCACACCCCAATACCCACCCCCCATTTACAACACAAACGGTTCGGGATGATCGGACACCGCGCTGTGGCGCGTTTTTCCGAAGCGATATTCGAAATGCTTCGGACGGAGGCCAGTGGATTCGAGGTCGGCGAGATCGTGCGCCACGAACTCACGCAGAATGCGTTTGGTGGCAGTACGCTCGATCTCGCGCATGGTCGGATTGAACGGAGGGATGTTGCTGGCGATGTCGGCGAAGGCTTCATCGACGAGCGCATCGAGGCGGCTGCCGATGGCGTCATCGAGCTGGGGCAACGCAGCAGCGGCGCGCGCGTAGTCGTCATCCGTCAGCGTCTTGTAGAGGCGTTCGAGGATGCCGTGATCGAGCTTGCCTTTGTCGCGCGCATTGAGTTGCAGCTCGTGCTCGGGATCATCGACGTCGCGCACGCCGAGGATGTGTTTGAAGAAAAACTTCTGCGGACACTCACCGAAGTCTTCGAGCTGGGTGGGGGAGACGGAGGTGATGGCGTTGGCGAGTTTGGCGCGGAGGGTCGCGTCGTCGTCTTCGGCGAAGAGGTAGCCGTCGAAAACGGACTTGGTTCCCATTTTCGCGAGTAATTGCAACTGGCGGCGAGACGCCGCCAGGCCAGCCGGCGGGACGCCGGCGTTCCCTTGCGCTTCGCGCTGCAATGGCGACCGGAACGCTGGCGTCTCGCTGGCTGGCCCGGCGGCGTCTCGCCGCCGGATAAACGCGGCTCCGAAATTCTTGAGCAGCTCCGTCTTCCGCTCCGGCTGCTGCGCGATGACGAAACTCTTCAGCAGTGGCGAGGGACGCAATGTTTTGCCGAATCCGTCGCCGCCGGCGAAGGAGAAGTGGACCGTCTCCGCGCCGTCGAGCAGGAGCTGAAAGAGCATCCGCTCCTCGTCGCGTCCGTCGCCGATCTCGCGAACGTCGAGCCGCTGCCGGTCGTAGTCGGGGAGTAGCGGATCGTCGAGACGCCGCTGCGGAAAGACGTCGTCCTGCATGCGGACTGCGAAGAGGTGTGCGAACGAACGTCCGCGGAAGCGCATGACGTCGGAACAGAAAACGGAGTATCGGGTGTCGGGTGTCGGGTGTCGGACGGTCTCGTTTTGCAGCGCGTCGATGATCGTGGCGGCGTCGAAGCGGACGTTCGATGGATTCGCGCGGCGGAACGTCGCCGCGATGTCATCGATCGTCTCGGCGGCGGCGAGATCGAGATCCGTTTCGATCGCGAACCTGTTTAGCGCGTTCGCCAGAAAATCGGCTGCCTCCGTTGCGCTGAACGTTGCTTCGGGCGCGAGCGGCTCGATCTCGGCGAGGACCGCGACATACGCGTCGACCGCCGCATTGCGCGAGATCGGCTCCAGCTCCTTGCTCGTCCCGCCGGCGATTCCGTAACGGCGTGTGGCCATATCGATCTCGTCGGTGTTGAGTGGACGCTTCGAAACGAATCCGCCGCGGAGCAGCTCAATGACGTCGCCGCGCGGGAAGCCGTTCTCGCGAAGCCGCAGCAGCGTGGCGATGGCGCGTCCGAGGCGGTGTGCGACGAGCGGCGTCTCGTCGGCAGTCGAAATCGCGAATCCTTCCGCGGCCGCGAAACGATTCAGCAGCGCGATGTCGTACGGATCGAGCGTTCGCGCGACGATGCCGATGTCCCCCGCGTCAACGCCTGACTTGAGCAACACGCCGGCCGCGCGGCACGTCTCGCGAAGCTCGATCGTGCGCGTGTCGTATTGCGCGACATCCCATTGCGTTTGCTGCGTGACTGGATTCGCCGCTTGCTCGCCGAAGCTCGCGACAAACGGTTCCGCGAATCGATACGCCTCACCCTCGGACGCCGGAACGTAAACCGCTTCGAGTTTTTTGGTCGACCGCAGCGCCTCGATGACGCGCCGCTGCGCGCCGGTCATGTCGTAAAAGCCGGCCACGATCTGCGGCGCAATCGCGACGCGTCCGCTCTCGATGATCGCGGCCGCGCGGCGTAGCAGGTCCGCGGGATCGATCGCATTCACCTGCGCGATCAGCCGCTCGTACTCGCGCCACGCGCGCACGAGCAACTTCGTCCGCGCCGTGTTGCGCAGCCGCGCGTTGCGCGCGCGCGACTCGAAGTCCGCCAGCGTGAATCCACCGTCGCGCACATCGCGCCACGAGCGGTCGATCATCGCCGCAATCCCGCGGCTCTCCATCATCGGATCGTCGATGCTCCGCACGCCGAACCGCATCGCCAGCCGCCGCTCGGCGTCCTTCGCAACGCGCGGAAACTCTCCCGCTGCATTGACCACGCGCGCCGCAAACGTTTCGATTGTCTCGATCCGCAATCCCGCGAACCCGCTGGGCCTCCGCCGCAAAAGCTCCGCCGCGATCGCGTTCGCCACGCCGCCGGACGCAACAAGCACCTCGCTGCCGGCGTCAGAGATCAAACGATCAGCAACCTCGGCAGCAATGTCGCGGTATCGGGCCAGATGGAGGAGAGGCATCGGAGGAGGTGGAACGGAGACTACAGCGCGCGGCATTTTACTCGCTGCGAGGTCATACTGCGACGCGATGGATCTGGATATGTCACTGACTGGCCCGCCGGATTTCGCCACGATGTGGTGGTCTGTCGCGGTTGCACTCGCGTTCTTCGCGACGGCGGTCATTGTGACGTTCCGAAGACGCCGCCGTCACGCCCGGCCCGGCGCTGCGGTCGCGGTGCTCCTCGTTTTGAGCGCGCTTGCCACATATTTCGCCTACGAAGCATATCTTCCGCACTCGCGGAACTTCTGGTACTGAGATGCCGGTGACTCGTCCGGAGACCATCCCCATCCAGTCTCAGGTATCGTTCGCGAGTGACCAGGCACGACAAGCTTCTCGATCAAATCCTCGCTGGTCACTCCGACCACAACATCGGATTCACACCGCTGCGAAACCTTCTGTCCACGCTCGGATTTCGTGAACGCGTTCGAGGCGACCATCACATCTTCACTCGGGAAGGTGTCGTCGAAATCCTCAACCTTCAACCGCTTCCCGGCGGAAGAGCGAAGGGCTATCAGGTGCGACAGATACGGAACGTGATCGTCAGGTATAAACTCGCGGAACTCGACGATGACAACTGATCCTCGGTACGAAGTAATCATTTACTGGAGCGACGAAGACAACGCCTTCATCGCCGAGGTTCCTGAGCTGCCCGGCTGTATGGCTGACGGCCCAACCTATGCCGAGGCGGTTGCCGCGGTACAGGTTGTCATCCGCGAATGGATCGAAACGGCGCAGGAAATGGGCCGGCAGGTTCCTGAGCCCAAGGGTCGGCTGGTGTTTGCCTGAGCGTGCCGTTCTGACGCTCTGAAGCAATCCCATGAAGATCGATCGACTGGCGAAATCGTCGCCCCCCCAGAACCGCTTTCGCTGGCGGTATGACGACGATGAATGACAGGCCTGCTTTCAGGACATGCTGTAGGGAATCGGCGACACTTATTTTGAGTTATTCATCGCATTCGTAGCGACACCGATCGACGCCATCCGGCGACGGTCCAGGCAGTCCCGAGCATCCATCGAAGCACCTGCGTGAGCCTTGTCTTGCCGGCCGCGTGCAACTCCGAATGATGATGACTGACCCTTTGGACGACTCCCGCACCTCATCGATTCTTGTTGTCGAAGATGACGCCAACGTGCGGACGCTTCTGCGCGGCTGCCTCGAGAGAAACGGCTACGAGGTCGCCACCGCCGGAACGCTGGCCGAGGCGCGGCGGCGGCTGGAGCGGAGCGATTGCGGCCTTGTCATTCTCGATCGGCGCCTGCCCGACGGTGACGGCGTCACTCTCTGCCCGGCCATTCGCGCCACGCAGCCGCACAGCTACATCCTCATGCTCACGGGCGAGGCGACGGCCGAGGCCAAGATCGAAGGATTCGAATCGGGCGTCGACGATTACGTCACCAAGCCGTTCCAGATCGACGAGTTGCTGGCCCGCATCCGCGCGGGGATTCGCATCGTCGAACTGCAGAAAGAGTTGCTCGCCAGCAGCCGGCGCTACGAGGCTCTATCGCTGACCGATTCGCTGACCTCGCTGCGCAACCGACGCGCGTTCGATCAGGAGTTCGAATCGCGGTTCGATCATGCGCGGCGTTATGAACGTTCCCTATCGGTCGTGATCATCGATCTCGATTACTTCAAATCGATCAACGATCAGTTCGGCCATTCGGCGGGCGACGGCGTCCTCCGCGGCATCGCCCAAATCCTCGATCACGGTACGCGCCGCAGCGACTTCGTAGCGCGCATCGGTGGCGAGGAGTTCGCGGTCCTGCTTCCCGAGACGTCGCTCTTCGAAGCGCTCCACTTCGCGGAGAAGATCCGCTCGACAGTGATGACCGCGACCATCCGCACCGAGGCGGCCACGCACCAGGTCACGGTCAGCATCGGCGTGGCGAACGTGCCGCACTCCTCCGTCACCACCCCGCAGGAGTTCTTCAACGCCGCCGACCAGGCCCTCTACCGCGCGAAAGCGCGGGGGAGGAACCGGATTGAGTCGGAGCGGCGCAAGGTGCCGGTGCGGGAAGCGCTTGGCGATGCGAGGTCGCGGTCGCAGGCGACGATGTAGGCCCGCAGCATTGTGCTTGCTAAGCATTTGCACGGGGGCCAGAATAGTCCGCATAGTGAATCGCTGAGAGGCTGCCAGAGGCGGCGGTGGGCTAGAAGCGGTTACAACAATGGAGAATGCCTGATGAGTGGTGTCGATGGAAAAGGATTGTGCACCTACAGTGACCTCCGCGACTACTTGAACAGTGTCGGCGAAGATCATTTGCTGAAGTACGTTCGCGAAAACAACAGCAGATTCGAACTCGTCGAAAATGAGTTTCGAAAAGTTAAGTTGCCCTCTATACGATACCAGATCGCATGTGTGTTCATGCTTCTCGGCGAGTACACCATAGCTGAAGACATTCATAGCCTGAGATGGTCGGATCTCAGCGCTTGGGGAGATAAGGTCGGGAACAACCTCCTCAAGCACTTTATGAAGGCTTATCCTTAAGTCCCAACTCCCCGTGCCAAAACAGGACTCACGTTATCTACCCGACTCGGAGTACTTCCTCCTGTTGGATGCGATCGGTGCTGTCGCCACTGTCGTAATGTTCGAACTGGCTCGGTCGTCGAAGAAACGTCACGTCGTTACGCGTAACTTCCTTGGTCGCGGGAAGAAGACACTTGAGGCGATCAAGATGCTTTGGCACGCTCAGGCCTACGGCGACTGTTGGTCCTTACATCGCACTCTCATCGATCGCCTGTTTCATCTCCACGTGCTCGGCCGCGATCAGAGTTTTGAGGTATTCGATGACTGGTCATTCATCCAGCAATATGAGGCTCGAAATTCCGTTCTAAGCGACCCGGAGATGCGACCGAAATTGGATCTTAGCTTTTGGAAGCCACGTACTGAAGACAAAGCGAGATATGCACGTTTGAAGTTATCCGGCGTCAGCTGGTCTCGCCCGAAAGCCGAGGACGCAGCGAAGTCGTTTGGCTACCCGTTCTTCTACAAGTACGGATACGACTTTGCGTCGACCCATGTGCATCCGATGGCGAACGATGGAGAGGCCGAATTCAAGCGCGCGACCGGTCTCGGAGTTCCCGCTGATTTTGAAACGCAAGTGATCCTTCACAACTCAATCCTGGCTTACATAGTTCTCCTTCAAGAGGCTCTGATCGCGGCACAACTTGGATGGAACAATCACATCCTCAACTTCCTGAAGGCAGCTCATCGGGCGCTTTCCGGTCGACTGGATGAATACAAAATTGCGTTTGTCAAATTTGCAGCGATCGGGCCATCGGGTCCTTGGTCAAATCTGGCAGAGTGACGGGTTTATCGAATCGCCGCCCGCAGTCAAACGTTGCCGCTGCTACTCCCCCTCGTTCGCGTCAACAACCGCTGCCGCGGTCAGCTCCGCTGACGCGGCGGCGTATGCGGGGAGGTCGGTGGAAGAAGGTTGGATGTACTTCGCCACGATGTCCTTCGTGTTGTGGACTCCGAGCTTTTCCATCAGGAACGCGAACTTTGCTTCGAGTTCATCGATGATCGGGCCTTTGTGGGCGTCGTCCATTTCCCACAAACGTTTCTTGAACGGGCCGAGCGCTTTTTTGCGGGTGGTGTAGACGAACTGTTCGTCGGTCTGTTCGGGTTTGCGTTCGTCGAGACAGTGCTCGAAACAGAAGTCGCGGATGCCGTCTTTGATGTCCTGCGGCAGTGTGGGCGCGTCGAGGATCATGTTCTGGAAGCCGGTCGCCAGATGGATCTCCACCGCCTCGGCTTCGGGGAACTTGTTGAAGACGGACTCGGGGAGCGTCGATGCGCCGTGCTGCACCGCGCCGGCCATTCCGTATTCTTCGCGGCAGATGTGCGTGGTCTGGCGCAGCACTTCGAAATCGATCTTCGCCTGCGCGATGCTGCCGTCGGCGAGCGGGACGCCGCCGTGCGAGGTGCCGGTCTGCACGGAAATCTTGCTGATGCCGGTGATGCCGCCGAGGAGTCGTTTGAGGCCATCGGCGTAGGCTCGGACCTCCTCGGGATGCGTGTTGTATTTGCCGACCTCGCCAATCTCGCCGCCGACGGAGACCGTGATCCCGTTCGGCTCGCGCTCGCGGATGTACTTCGTCAGGTGCGTCGTCCCTTCGTAATTCGCGCGCTGCTGTTCGTCACGCGTCGGGAAGTCGAGGTCGACGAGCGTGGAGGTGTCGATGTCGATGTTGTAGAACTCGGCGGCCAGCGCTTCGTCGATGAGCGACTCGAGCGCTTTCATCTCCGCCGCCTGCCCCTCCTCGGTGGCCCACTTTTTCGCGCTGGCCTGGAAGTGATCGCCCTGGATGAAGACGGGACCGGTGAATCCCTCGCGGATCGCGGCGGCGAGGACGCAGGCAGCGTATTCGCCCGGACGCTGCTCGGTGTAGCCGATCTCGGAACGCGCGATCTCGAAGATGAACGCGCCGACGTCATGCTTCATCGCTACGCGGAACAGCGCGCGCGCGGCGTCGTACGTCAGCGCGCGGATGTTGAACGCGGGAACGGTGAAGGCGCGCTCGATCTCGTTGCGCCCAAACGCCATGTAGAGCGGATAGATCGATGAGGAGACAGCGCCGCGATGCCGCGCTGCCATGTGAATTGTCCTGCGCGCCTCGGCTTTCGCCTCGCCGTCCCCGAAGACGGCGGTGTGCACGAGTTGATCGATGTTGATGTCGGTCATAAGCAGCGAACTTTAACAAAGTCTCGTTAACGCAGTGCGAATGGAACTCTGGCGTCCCCGCCGGCTGGCTCGGCGGCGTCTCGCCGCCGAATGGGAGGCTGGCGACGGCACGCCTAGGCCGTCTGCTCGGCGGGCGCGAAGGAGCGCAACTGCGCGATCAGCTCGCGGATGTCGAATGGCTTGAGGACTGCGCCGTCCGCGCCGAGGGCTTTGAGGTCGGACTTCGAGATCGGCTCGCCGCTGAGGATCAGGATCGGGAGTTCGTCGAATCCCGGCTCGGCGCGCAGCGCGCGGATGACCTCGTCGCCGGGCATGCCGGGCATGTTCTTGTCGATGAGCACGACCGCTGGTTTGCGCTTGCGGACTTCGATCAGAGCCTGCGGGCCGCTCTCGGCGGTAACCGCTTCGAAGCCGAATTCGCGCAGGAGATTGCGCATCAACACGAGGATCGGGAGGTCGTCATCAACGACGAGGATGATAGGCTTTGACGTCATCGCGAGCGTTTCAGTGTAACGGATGTTAGCTCCAATATTTGCGCCGCACGTAAACCGCACCTAAACATGCCGATCCGTCATGACCGCAAAGTTTCGATCCTCGATGTGATGGGACCAGTGATGGTCGGTCCATCCAGTTCGCATACCGCCGGCACGGCGCGTCTCGGCCGCGTGGCGCGTGAGATCCTCGACGAAGATCCTGTCGCCGTGCATTTCTATTTGCATCCGCCGCTCGGCGCGACGTATCGCGGTCACGGTTCTGACTTCGCCCTCGTCGGCGGTTCGATCGGACTGAACGTCGACGATCCGCGCATCCCCGAGGCCATTCGCATCGCCGAGCAGATGGGCGTCGACATCACCTTCTCCGAGGAGGACCTCGGCGATGTGCATCCGAATACGGTCCGCATCGAGATTCGCGGGAAGTCGCGCGAGGCGGAGATCAGCGGCTCGTCGATCGGCGGCGGCGTGATTGAGGTCTTCAAGATCAACGGCTTCCAGACGCGATTCAAAGGCGACTCGCCGACGCTGTTGCTCTTCTACCGCGACCGCGCCGGCATGATCTCCGAGGTGACGAAAATCATCGCCGAGGAAGGGATCAACATCGCGTCGCTGTCGTGCTCGCGAAAGCAGCGCGGCAAAGATGCGTTCATGCAGATCGACGTCGACTCGCCGATGTCGGACGCCGCGCTGCAGCGCATTCGCGATACCGCCGATGTGGAAGAGGCGCGGTATCTGGACCGGATTCCGTGAAGCGAGGCAGACCGTCGGCGAAGCCGGCGTAAGAACCAAAGCCCACGTTTCAACCGTGGGAAGTCGGATGCGCGCGGATTTGTGAGCCCGCTTTAGCGGGCGAAAGAAAGCTTTCTTTCGCCCGTCAAGACGGGCTCACAAGTCAGGGCCGACCCGCTGACCCACGGGTGAACCCGCAATGACCTTAACTTAAGGGGCGCGCGGCGTTCGCGGACGGAACGCTGGCGTCTCGCCAGCGCTCCATTGCGCACTTAAGTTAGGCCATTGGAGCCTCTCGACGAACGAAAGCGCTACGACGTCATCGCCCTCGGCATCCGCCGCGCCTCAGCCAACTCGCGGATTAGCGCTCCTGCATCCGCGCCGAGGACCTCGCAGACCTCGAGAATGGTGGATAGACTGGGGACGTTCCCGCCCGCCTCGACGACGCCCAAGTACTGAGCGTTCATGCCGGAGCGCTGCGCGAGCTTGCGAATCGTCCATCCGCGAGCCCGGCGTTCGCGCTGCAGAATCTCTCCGAAGCGGACTGCATCAGGATCGGCACGTTTGGATCGCGGCATCGGCCTCAATAATACAACCATGGATGGGTTAGTGGTTAGATAAGCCTAATCGTTAGGTCCATGGCTCTACCGAGTAAGGATTTTTCGCTCCTCAGCAAGGAACTTCCGCTCTTTGGGCGGAGTTTCTTCCTCTTCGAGAGCAAAATTGGCCTCCAGACAAGCATCCTAAGCCTACTCAATAGGTCCATGGAGGTAATCGACAGCATTTTTTGCTTGAGCGAGAGGCCCATGGACCTATGCAGGAGCATTTTTCCCTTCCGAAGAGGGCGGCCACCCATGGTCGTGAGCAGAAATGCCCTTCGAAATCGCGTTTCCGACCTCCAAAGAGGCATTCGAAGCCTGTTAAATAGGTCCATGGACTTAGCATAACAGCGTTTTGTGCTTGCGTAGGAGGGCCATGGCCTTCGCGCTGGAGCACTTTTTCCTTCCGAAGAACACGGCGAGCGTGGCCTTGAGCAGAAATGCCTTGGAAATCGCGTTTCAGGCCTCAGAAACAGATCAGAGACGTCCAGCGTCGTTGGAAGAGGTCGCGTAGTGCGGGCGTCCTCGTGGGCGAGGACGCCCGCCGGTTCCGTCCGCGAACGTCGCGCGCCCCTTAAGTTAAGTTAAGGTCATTGCGGGTGAACCCGTGGGCTACGGTTCTTACGCCGGCTTCGCCGACGGTCAACGCGCCATGTGACGCGCCAAGAAGCGGAGTAATCGTGCCGTTACCCTCGTTACGATGCCCCATGATCGAAAGCTTTGCGCACCTCGAACAACTCGCTGCCGGCCGCGACCTTGCGGATGTTTTTCTGGAGAGTGACGAGCAGGAGCATGCCGTCCCAGGCGATCAGATTCTCGAAGCGTTGCGGCGCCGGCGCGGGGTGATGCGTGATTGCGTCGAGCGCGGGAAGGGCGGCGGGACGTCGATGGGGAAGCTCGTCGGCAACGAGGCCAAGCTGCTCAATGACGCATTCCTGGCCGGGCGCACGTTCCTCGATCCCCTGACGGTGAAGGCGGAGATTTACGCTCTGTCGGTGATGGGGGAGAACTCGCGGATGGGCGTCATCGTCGCTGCGCCGACGGCGGGCGCAGGTGGCGTCGTGCCGGGCATGCTGCTGGCGCTTGAAGAGGAGCGCAACATCGATCCGGAGAAAACCGTGCGCGCGCTGGTGGTGGCGGGCGGCATCGGATCGATCATCGCGCTTTCTGCGAACATCTCGGGCGCGGCGGGAGGATGCCAGAACGAAGTCGGCGTCGCTGCCGCGATGGGAGCGGCGGCAGTTGCGTACATGATGGACGGCACGACGCGTCAATCGATCCACGCCGCCGCGATCGCGTTGAAGAACACCCTCGGATTGGTCTGCGATCCGGTCGGCGGACTGGTCGAAGTTCCCTGCGTCAAACGCAACGCGCTCTTCGCCGTTCACGGACTCACGGCCGCGCAACTGGCGATGGCCGGCGTTGAGTCAGTCATCCCAATGGACGAAATCGTCGAAGCGATGGTCCGCATCGGCCGCGCGCTTCCACGCGGGTTACGCGAAACCGCCGAGGGCGGTTTAGCCACCACGCTCACGGGATGTTCGATCGGCGATCGCCTCAAAAACGAAGCGAATCAGCGCCGCGCGGAGCGCGCCGCGGAACGGGAACGCACTGCGCAGGAGAGGAAAGAGTCGGTGCAGTAGAACCGGTTTCACCACAAAGGCACGGAGGACACAAAGAAATCCTTCTCTGTGTCCTTTGTGTCTTTGTGGTTCAAATTACGGGTAATACCCCCGAATCGTCTTCGCCTTCCCGTCGCTCACTTGCACATCGACCGTGCGCCACTTCGTCCCCGGCTTGACGCCTTCGGGCGGATAGAAGCCGAGGATGTATTGGGAGCGGAGCTCGTTCTGGATGTCGGTATAGATGCGGCTGAGATCCGCGGCCTGCTCGATGTAGTAGGCGTTGCCGCCGGTCTCGCTGCAGAACTTACTCAGTTTGTAGCGCGTGTCGACTTCGCTCATGCGGATGCCGATGCCGATCGCGTAGATCGGCACTGCGGCGCGGCGCGAGTATTCAATCGCCTGATCGAACGAGAACTTCGAAGACGTGTCTTTACCGTCCGTCACGAGCACCAGCGCGCGCTGGCCTTTCACGCCGAGGAAGTTGTAGAGCGAGTAGACAACGGCGTCGTACAGCGCCGTCGACTCCTCGGCGCGCAACTTCGCGAGGCCCGCATTCATGTCGGCAAGGCGCGGTGACCAGCGTTGGATCAACTGCGGCTGCGTATCGAACGAAACCAGAAACGCGCGATCGCCTTTGCGCATCACGTTCGTGAAAAAGTGCGAGGCGGCTTTCTGCGCCTCGGACATCCGCGGCTGCATTGATGCAGACGTGTCGATGGCGAGGCCGAGGGAAAGCGGCAAATTGTTCACGTGCTCGAACTTCGCGACCTTGACCGGCTTGCCTTCGTCGCTGACTTTGAATGCGTTCTCGGCAAGGTCATTGATCGGATGGCCGTTGCGCATCACCGTGGTCGGCAGCTCCACGAGGTGAACGTTGACCTCCTCCATGAACTGCGGCGTGTTGATCATCACCAAATCTTCGACAGGCGGTTGCGGATCCTCTTTCAACGACGCCACGGCGCGGATGTAGCCGACGCCTTCCTGCGCCGGAATCTCGATGGTCTGCACATACGGCGGTCCGTACAGCGAGGCCATCTTCGTGTCGTTGAGGAACAGCTCGACGTGATCGAGCTTCTTCCCCTCGGGGACATTCACGGCCATCTCGACGCGCGTGCGGCCGTGCAGTTTGAACGCGATCCGCGGCGAGATGATGCGGACGCGGAAGGGATCGTTGCCGGTGTTGAGCAGCAGCTCATCGCCGGTGACCGGCTCGCCGTTCGCGTTGAGCGCGACGGCGCGCACGCGGCGCATCTGCGGCACGTTGCCGAAGTCGAGATCGAGCGTGTATGGCGGCTGGCGCTTGGTCATGACCTTCTTGCCGTCCAGGTAAAACTCGACCGCCTTGATGTCGTCGCCGAACGCGATGGTCTCGATGTGCTGGATGCCGCTGAGCAGATCGTCGGTGAGCGGCACGATGCGCAGCCGCGTGGTGTTCGACTCGATGTCGTCCTTGAGTTGCGACAGCGCGCTCGTGGCGCTTTCCTTCGCCTTCTGCTGCTCGGGCGTGTCGAACAGCTCCGGCACGGTGATCGGCTTCTCGACGATGGCCTCGGCGCCGGAGTTGACGTCCTGCACGCGGACGCGGGCCATGTAGTCGGCGGGGCGAAGGAAGCGGTCGATGACGACGGCCACTTTGTCGTCCTTGATGTCGCCGGGATAGTCGAAGCGATAGCGATAGTTCTCGAAGAGCTGGTCATCCTTCAATACCTCGCCGGTGACGTCGAGGCTGTAAAGCTTCGTGTTGTTGACTTCTTTCAACGTGAGCTGCGAGCGCGGCACGAGGATGGTGATCTCGGCGTCGGTGCGGCTGCCTTGTTTGGCGGGATACTTCACGCTCACCTCATTCGAGAGTTTCGGCGCGTTCGGCGTGGCCAGCACGACGGAGCGGAGGATTTTGTGGACGTCCTCCTCGTTGACCGGCGGCGGCTCGAAGACGCGAATCAGGTCGAACTTGTTCATCTGCGACTGGTACATGGCGCGCAGAAATTCATCGCCGTACATGCAGCGCATTTCGAGATTCGACATCGTTGTGTTGGGGCTGGCCGGACCGAAGACGCGTTGCACCGCGCCGTCGCCGGTGACGTCGGTCCCGATCTCGTCCTGCGAAACCAACTCCTTGGTGGCGTCGGGATTGATCGGCGAGTAGAGCTTGAAGTCGGCGCCGTTGCGCGCCTTATAGAAAAGGAATCGCACGTTGTGACCCATGCCCGGGACGAACACGTACTTCCAGATCTCGGCCGGCTGGAGGAGGCGGCAATCGATTTTGATGCGCTCCTCCGGCTGGCCGTAGATCAGGAAAATGCGGCCGCGGTCGGAGGAGGCGTTTGTGAACTCTTCCTTCACCGTCTGCAGCCGCCCGTAGTACTCCTCGCGGAAGGCCTGGTTGGTGGTGCCGTGCGCGACGTCGCGGCGGCGCCAGAATTCAGTGATGTAGATGTCGCGCTGCGGATCGGTCTCGAGGATCAGGAACGTATCCAGCTCGGCCGGATTCATGATCGGATCGACGTCATTGAGAAACTGCCGGTACTTTTCGCTGAGGTTCTTGATTCGGTCTTTGCGCTCGCGGCGGGAGAGCTTGCGGACGCCCTGATCCGGTTTCGCTTTGGCGTCGGGCGGCGGCGCGGGCGCAGGGGCGGTCTGCGCGGGTGCCGGTTGCGCTTCGGGCGGCGTTTGCGCGAACGCCGTCGCGGCGAGCATCGCGGAAATCAAAATGGCAACGATCTTATTCATCGGGGAGACCTCGTCGAACCGAAGGACAATAGGCGAATCGCATGCGAATCTACCTGGACAACAACGCCACGACGCCTCTGCATCCAGCGGTGCTGGAAGCGGTTGGGACTTCGTTGCGGGATGTCTTTGGCAATGCATCGAGCATTCATAAAGAAGGCCAGGCCGCGCGGCGCGGGATCGAGGACGCGCGCGAGTCGGTGGCGAAGCTGATCGCCGCGGAAGCGCGGGACGTCATCTTTACGAGCGGCGGCACGGAGTCGAACAATGCGGCCATCTTCGGCGCGGCAGGCTCCGATGTCGGTCAACACGTTGTCACAACCGCGATCGAGCATCCCTCGGTGCTGGAGCCGATTGTCGAGCTGGAGCGCCGCGGACACGCGGTGACGATCATCGCGCCGTCGCGCAGCGGCGTGGTCGACGCCGATGCGGTGATCGCGGCGCTGCGTCCTGAAACGCGGCTCGTGTCGATGATGCTCGCGAACAACGAGACGGGCGTGATCCAACCGGTCGCGGACGTCGCGCGCGTCTGCCGCGAGCGATCGATTCACATCCACTGCGACGCCGTACAAGGCGCCGGCAAGATCGACGTTGATGTGAACGCGCTCGGCATCGACACGCTCGCGCTCTCCGCGCACAAGCTGCACGCGCCGAAAGGCATCGGCGCGCTCTACGTCCGCCGCGGCCTCTCGCTGTCGCGTCACATCCTCGGCGGCGCGCAGGAACGCCGCCGCCGCGCCGGAACGGAGAACGTGCCGCTGGCCGTGGCGTTCGGCGTCGCGGCCGAGATCGCGCGCGAACGTCCGGACGTCGGCGCGTTACGCGATGCGCTCGAACGCGGTCTCAGCGCCTTCGACATCGTCATCAACGGCGCGGACGTTCCCCGCATCCCGAACACGAGCAGCGTGACGTTTCGCGGCGCGGATGCCGAGGGGATCGTGATCGGACTCGATCTCGCCGGAGTTGCCGTGTCGACCGGCGCCGCCTGTTCCTCGGGACGCGTCGAGCCAAGCCATGTCCTGCTGGCGATGGGACTCACACCAGATGAAGCTCGCAGCACGATCCGCTTCTCACTCAGCCGGTTTACGACGATGGACGAGATCGAGCGGACGTTGTTGCTCCTCCGCGAGATCGTCCCGCGCTGCATTCGAGCGGAGAGGTAGGCCGGTGTGGCACAGACACTCTTGTCTGTGCGTCGCGCGCGGAGGCGCGCTGGAAAATCCAGCCCCGCGCTCGGCGCGGGGTTCGGATCGTCCCGCGGATTCGCGGCCGCGGAGGCGGCGGCTACAGGATCTCCGCTACAAGATCTCCGCGACCTTTTGTAGTGGCCGCCTCCGCGGCCACGACTTCCATCGCACCGCCTTTCCCCGCGCCGAGCGCGGGGCTGGATTGTGCAGCGCGCCTTCGCGCGCGACCGGTTCGTCCGCGCACTTTGACTTCGGGTGGCGGCCAAAGCACAGACAAGAGTCGCGCCGAATATCCCTTGCCCCGTCGCGGTTTGTTTGGCACAGTTGCGGCCGGTCCAACATGTCTAAGAATCACAACCTCGAGGGCGATCTCTCGCGCATTCAACTGCCGGACGTCCTCAGTTTCCTCTCCATGATCCGCGGCAGCGGCAAGCTGTTGCTGGTCCACGAACGGATGGAACGTTCGATCTACTGGAAGGACGGCGAGATCGTGTTCGCGTCCTCCAACTCGCCCGAGCACTCCCTCGGCATTTTCCTGCTGCGCAACGGCAAGATCACGCAAAAGCAGTACGACGAGTCGAAACGCCGCGTCACCGCCACGACGCGCCACGGCAAACTGCTCGTGCAGATGGGCGCGATCTCGCCGAAGGATCTGTGGTGGGGCGTGAAGAATCAGGCGCTGGAGATCATCTACTCGCTCTTCAGTTGGAAAGAGGGGAACTTCGTCTTCGGCGACACGGCGGACGAACTGGTCAACGAGCGCATCGTGCTGTCGATCAATACGTCGACGGTGATCATGGAAGGGATCCGCCGCCTCGACGAGTCGGTCGTGATCCGCGAAAAAATCACCAGCCTGGACATGGTCTTCACGAAGGTGCAGGGCGCGACGGCGGACTTTGGATCGCTCGACATGAGCGAGCACGAGGTGGCCCTCTACAACACGCTCGACGGGAAGCGCTCCATCCGCGCGCTGATCGGCGGCTCGGAGATGACAGAGTTCGAAGTGACGCGCATCCTTTTCCAGCTTCTGTCAGCGCGTCTGATCGAAGTAGTCGCGGATACGAAGTCGTTCCGCCCTGTCTTCCTCGACGTCGAAGATTCGCCAGAGCTGCTGAAAGTCATCTCGACCTACAACGATATGTTCGGCCGTCTCTACGCCGCACTATTGAACGCGGTCGGCGAAGAGCCGGCGCGCGACATCGTGACCACCGCGATGCAGAACGCGGAAAGCGACGAGCTCTGGAGCGGCGTCTTCTTCGATCAGTACGGCCGCTTCGACGAGAACATGCTCATCGCCAACATCTCCGAGCTGCCGTTCGAACGCCGCAAGGCGGTGCTGGACGAAGGCTTGAACACGCTGCTGTCGGTGCAGCTCTTCGAGGTGTCGCAACACCTCGACTCCGCCGGAAAGGTCGACGTCTTCCGCTTCATCAGCGACCAGAAGGCCGGTCTCGAGTCGATGCTGACGTGAGACATCGCGGAGTTTGATGCTTGCGCGACGCGCGGCACATTTCGCGAAGCTTTGGAGTGCGGTGGCGACCGAGCCACCGCTTTGCGAGGTCGGGGGACGGCACGATCACCGGGACCGTGCAAGCATTACAGGCTGCGATCGTGAACGGTTCCACCACCCTCCCAAAGCGGTAGCTCGATCGCTACCGCATTTCAAAGTGCTTTGCACGAAAACGGCGCCACATTTCTTCACGGCCGGTGAGCGAGGATAGACTCCACCCAATGTATCCAACGCTCATCAAACTCGGCTCGTTCGAGATCACCACATTCGGCCTGATGATGTTCGCGGCGTTCATCGTGGGCGGCTGGGTGCTGACGCGTCAGTTCCGCCGTTACGGGCTCTCGGACGATGCCGCATCCTCCGTCGTCATGGCCGCCGCCCTCGGCGGAATCGCCGGCGCAAAGATCTACTACGCGATCCTTTTTCGCGACTGGCACCTTCTCCTCGATCGCGCCGGCCTGGTCTGGTACGGCGGCCTGATCGGCGGCGTCCTCTGCTGCAGCGCATACCTGTTGATCAAGAAAATCGACTTCCTCACCGTCGCCGACGCCGCCGCTCCCGCCCTCGCCATCGGCTACGCCCTCGGCCGCATCGGATGCTTTCTCGTCGGCGACGACTACGGTCGCCCGACCGATTCATGGATCGGCATCGCCTTCCCGAAAGGTTCGCCACCGACCACCGCCGAATCGCTGCGCCAATTCGGCGTGCACCTCGATCCGTCGATTGCGCCCGATCAGCTAATGCGCGTCCATCCGACGCAGCTTTACGAATCCGCCTCAGCGTTCGTGATGTTCGCGATCCTGATGTACGCGGCAAAACGCCCGCACGCCAGGGGGCGCATGTTCGGGCTGTTTCTCGTACTGATGGGGATCGAGCGGTTCCTCGTGGAGATCGTTCGCGCGAAGGACGATCGCTTTCTGGGTCCGTTCACGATTGCGCAATTGATCAGCGTTCTTATCTTCGTGTGCGGAGGCGCGCTCGTCCTGAGATCCCGATCCGCAGATTACGCAGATGTACGCAGATAAAACCCGTCTTCATCTGCGTAATCTGCGGATGAGCCTTTAGTAGGTTGATATCCGCGCAACGTAGTTTTCGAAGTTGGACACCATCTCGCGGAGCGAATCCCCACCAAACTTCTCCCTCATCGCATCCGCCAGCGTGATCGCCAGCATCGCTTCGCAGACGACGCCGCAGGCGGGGACGGCGGTGACGTCGCTGCGCTCCCATTGGGAGCGGTGCGGTTCGCGGGTGTCGATGTCGACCGAGGGGAGGCCGCGGCGGAGTGTCGAGATCGGCTTCATGTAGGCGCGGACGACTACGTCTTGCCCGTTCGTGACGCCGCCTTCCAGTCCGCCGGCGCGGTTGGTGGTACGGTGATAGCGGCGCTCGTCGTCGAAGTAGATCGCGTCATGCACCTCGGAACCGACGCGTTGCGCGGCAGCGACGCCGTCGCCGATGGCGACGGCTTTGACCGCGTGGATCGAAAGGATTGCCTGCGCGATGCGGCCGTCGAGTTTCTCGTTCCATTGCACGTACGAGCCGAGGCCGATGGGGACGTTGTGCGCGGCCACGACGATCGTGCCGCCGAGCGTTTCGCCGGCTTCGCGCGCTTTATCGACTTCCGCGACCATCGCAGATTCCGCGTCGGGATTGACGGCGCGCAGCGGTGAGTCGTCATCGACGGCCGCGAGCTCGTCCCACGTCGCGGCGTAGTCGGGATCGCCGGCCGCACCGAGGGAGACGACGCCGGAGCGGAACTCGATGCCGAAGTTGCGGAGCAGCTCCTTCGCGATCGCACCCGCGGCCACGCGCGATGCCGTTTCGCGCGCCGAGGCGCGTTCGAGGATGTCGCGAAGATCGCGGCGGTCGTACTTCATCCCGCCGATCAGATCGACGTGTCCAGGCCGCGGTGCATGCACGCGCCGCTTTTCGGCCTCGGCGGCATCGACGTCCCACACGCCCATGGCCGCTTCCCAGTTCTTGAAATCATCGTTGCGGACGACGATCGCGATCGGAGAGCCGAGGGTCTCGCCGCCGCGGATGCCGCCAGCGATTTCGACTTCATCGTGCTCGATCTTCATCCGCCCGCCGCGGCCGTAGCCGTGTTGGCGGCGCGCCATGTCGCGATTGATCCGGTCGCGATCGAGACGAACGCCGGCCGGCATGCCGGTGACGATCACGGTGAGCTGCGGCCCATGCGACTCGCCGGCGGAGACGAACGTGAAACGCGACATCGGCGCAGTCTAGTAGATGCCGGGGATGAGCCGCTTCGAGCGGTGCATGTAGTCACGATACCGGTCGCCGAAATGCTCGAGCAGCGCGCCTTCTTCGACGGCGATGCGGTACGAGAAACCGACGATTGTTGCCAGCGCGATGATGGCCACGCTCAGCCAGTTGCCGAAGGCGAAGCCGAGCCCGAGGAACGAAAGCAGCGAGCCGGTGTAGGCGGGATGGCGGATGACGCCATAGATGCCGTGGTCGACGAGCTCGTGACCTTCGCGGATCGAGACGTCGACCGTGAAGTAGCGCCAGAGCGTGGCGATGGCGATCGCGCGAATGATGACGCCGAGGATGATCAGTCCGAGTCCGATCCAGAAGGTGTTGTATTCGATGGCCGTTGGGCCGTAGCCGCTGACCATCGATCCCGCGACCGTGGCGATGGTGATGCCGCACCACAGCAACGCCAGTGATCCGCGATCGCGCCGCGACGCGTTGCCGCGCGCGTGCTTGAGCACCATGACCGCGAGCTCGGAGGCCACCCAGATGACGCAGACGATGGCGAGAAGACGGCCGTGCGGCATGTGCCAATGGTACGCCTGCACGATCGTGGTTTGCCTTGATGGGGGCTGGCGTCCATCGTTTGCGGGGTTCCGCATTCATCGAAGGTTTCTTTTCACCCATCGCGGTGTCTCATCGCCGGAGGATGCAATGAGACACCGACTGATCCTGGCCTTATTCGTTTTCGGATTCCTTTCCACTCAATCGTTTGCGGCGGACAGAACCGGATTCGCCGTCAACGTTCTCGTCGATGATGATCCGCGCGCGGAGTACGTTCACGGCGGCACCGTCTACATCGAAGCAGTCCGTGGCGCGAGCTATCGCCTGCGGCTGACCAACCCCACCGGCTATCGCGTCGCGGTGGCGTTGTCCGTCGATGGCTTGAACACGATCGACGCCAAACACACCGACGCCCGCAGCGCATCGAAGTGGGTGCTGGAACCGTATGAATCGACCGTAATCTCGGGCTGGCAGGTCAGCAATCGCACCGCGCGCGACTTTTTCTTCACCGGCGAGCGCCACTCTTACGGTGCCACGCTGGGGCAGACAGAAAATCTCGGCGTGATCGAAGCGGTCTATTTTCGCGAGCGCCGTCGCGAAGCCGAACTCTATCGACCGAGCTTTGACCAGGAGAGATCGGAGGCCGGCAACGCTGCTCCCGCAGCACCATCGGCGAAAGCACAGAGGAGCGACGCGGCAGACGACTATGCGGCCACGGGCATGGGACACAAAGCGCGTCACGACGTGGAGATGATCGACCTCGATCTCGAATCGACTCCAGTGGCCTCGGTTCGCATCCGCTACGAATACCGCCCACAACTGGTGAAGCTGGGCATTTTGTCGTCGCGCATCTCACCCCTCGATCGCCGCGAACGGGCCAGCGGATTCGAGACGTACTGTCCGGAGCGGTAGCGCGGAGCGAAACCTTGCGAACTCTGCGAAAGGGCGGGTCCGCGGACCTGAGCGTCACGTCCCTGGACCTGAACTTCACGTCGGCGGACCTGAGCGTCGCATCGGCCGGCCTGAACGTCACGATACGCAATTCGCCGCTATCCCGCGTGGACACAATGCTTTACCTGCAGCGAGCGGTGTTAGAGCAGGAGTGAGGGTGCCGGCCTCCGGGGCAAGCTCGACTTCATTCGAACACCTCTGAGCGTTTCAACTGTATGTGTCATTCTCTCGATTGCATGGATGGTCGCGCAGGCAGTAGGGCGGCAGGACGGTAGTCTTAACCAATGGACAAAGCCTCGCTCCGCGACCTCTTCCCTGTCACGAAGAATCTCGCGTACTTCAACCATGCCGCGCTCGGACCGCTGTCGACGCGCGCGAGCGAGGCGATGGAGAACTTCGTTCGCGACCAGCGCGACTTCGGCGCGTTGCACTGGAAAGAGTGGTACGCCGAGTACGTCCATCTGCGCTCATCCGCGGCGAAACTGATCGGCGCGGAGCCGGGTGAGATCGCGATCCTGAAGAACACGTCGGAGGGCTTGTCGTTCGTCGCCGAGGGATTTCGGTGGCTGACGGGGGACAACGTCGTAACGACCGATCTCGAGTTTCCATCCAACTCCACTCCCTGGAGAAAACTTGACAGGCGCGGGGTGGAAGTGCGTGTGGTTCAAAGCCACGACGGCGCGTTCACTGTCGATGATGTCGAGCGCTGCATCGACGATCGCACGCGCATCGTCACTATGTCGGCGGTCGCGTTTCACAACGGCTCTACGGCCGATCTCGATGCGATTGGTGAACTGTGTGCCGCACGCCACGTTCTTTTCTGCGTTGATGCGATTCAAGCCGTCGGCGTGCTGCCGATCGACGTGAAGCGTTCGAAGATCGCCTTCCTGGCCGCCGACGGGCACAAGTGGATGTGCGCGTCCGAGGGGGCCGCGCTTTTCTTTGTGGCGGCGGAGCATCGCGACAAACTGGAAGTGCTCGAACACGGCTGGACGAACATCGAGCGCAAGGGGAAATTCATCGATTGCCCGATCGACCTGATGCCGGATGCGCGGCGGTTTGAGGCAGGTTCGCTGAACACGTCCGGCATTTACGGACTGCGCGCGGCCATCGATCTGCTGCTGGAAATCGGAATCGCCGACATAAGCGAGGAGACCACGCGCATCGCAGCATTGCTCGCCGACCGGCTCGATGACATCGGCTTTCGCGTCGCGACGCCGCGCCCCATTCGCAGCGGAATCGTCGGCGCGATTCCGCCGTCCGGCGACGTAACGCTGCTCAAGTGGCATCGCCTCCTCGAAGAAAACGGCGTTGTCTGCGCGCCGCGGGAAGGGATGCTTCGCTTCTCACCGCATTTCTACAATGTGGAGAGTGAGATCGACCTGATCATCGACGTCCTGAGAGGCGCCGCCGTTCGCGCTTGACCGTCGGCGAACGAGACCTCATCATCCATTCATGCCTGTCATGACGATTCCTCTCAGCGTAATCGCATTATTAGTAGGTGCGATCTTCGGCGCTATTTGTGGATGGGTGGTTGCGAGCGCGAGAAAGACCGGCGCGATTCAGCGCGCGTTAGCCGAGCGCGATCTCGCGCGCGCGGAACGCGAGCGCAGCGAGGCCGTCTCCGTCGAAGCGCGCCGTCTGGCGAACGTCGAATCACAAGCCCGCGTTGCCGCCGAGACGCAGGCAAGCTTCCTCGGCGATGCCCGCAAACAGATGGAGGAATCCTTCGCCGCGACCGCGCAGAAGACACTCGCCACGATCAGCAGTTCCTTCCTCGAACTGAACAAGGCGCATCTCGACGGATCGAGAGGCGAGATCGTCGCCTCGCTCGATACGAAGAAGGCGGAGATCGACACGATGCTCCAGCCGCTGCGCGACATGCTCGACCGCTACGCCGGCGAGCTGACCAAGAGCGAGCACTCGCGGAACGCTGCGTACGGCGGATTGCAGGAGCAGATCCGCTCCTTACTGGCAGCTCAGGAGCTGTCGCAGCGCGAAGCGTCGCGCCTCGCCAACGCGCTCGACTCGCCGGCCGTGCGCGGTTCTTGGGGCGAGAACTCGCTGCGGCGCTGCATCGAGATGGCCGGCATGAGCGAGCTGTGCGACTTCGAAGCGCAGCAGACGTTCCTGACCGATGAAGGCCGCCGCCTCCGACCGGACGTCGTCATCCATCTGCCGAACAAGCGCGTCATCGCGGTCGATGCAAAGGTACCGCTCACCGATTACAGCGTGGCCGCGAACGAGACCGACGAGTCACGCAAACGCGACGCGCTCACCGCGCACGCGCGCACGCTGCGCCGCCACATCGACTCGCTCAGCCGCAAGGAGTACCAGGCCAGCGTCGGCGACAGCCTCGACTTCACGGTCATGTTTCTCCCCGGCGAGCACTTCCTCTCCGCCGCCCTGGTCACCGATCCGATGCTCTTCGAATACGCGGTCGAGAAGAAAATCTATCTCGCGTCGCCCACCGTTCTTCTGCCGCTGCTGCGCGCCGTCGCCGCCGGATGGAAAGCCGAACGGACCGAGGAGAACGCGAAGAAGATGCACGACGCGGGCGTGGAGCTGTTCAACCGTTTCGTCAAAGTCATGGACCTCATCGCCGAAGTCGGCGGCGCGCTGGCGCGGACCGTCGATCAATACAACAAAGCCATCCGCTCCATCGACACGCGCCTCTGGCCGAAAGGTCAGGAGATGCAGCGCATGGCCGGCAGCGGAAAGGAACTCGAACCGCTCTCGCAGGTCGACACGGTGCCGCTGGAGTCGTCGAAGCTGCGGCTGACGATGCAGGGCGAAGAGCCGGCGGAAGTGCTGCCGTTTCGGGAGTGAGGGCGAAACGTGAGCCGGCGACACCTTCGAATCCCGCGCCGAGCGCGGGGCTGGATTGTCGAGCGCGCCTCCGCGCGCGACCGTGTCCGACACACCGACGCTCGAATTCATCGCCGCGACTTTCGAACAGATCAACCTCTCCGAATGGCGTTGATTGGCAAGCCGATTCTTGTGCTATTCTCGCGCGCCATGAACGCCCCCACCTGCGAGGTAAACGAGTCGACGGTTCGTCCGGTCGGCTCGTCGCTTTGGCTATAACCAACCTCTTCTAACCTCGCCTCGATGGTGTAGCGCCTGATCCCGTCTCTTCCGCGCGCGACGTTCAGGAGCTCCCATGATCACCGTTGTCGATAACTACGATTCGTTCACGTACAACCTGGTCCAGCAGATCGAGCGGATCTCCGCGTTCGAGCTGCAGGTCGTCCGCAACGATCGCTTCGACGTCGACGCGCTGCTCGATCAGGAGCCGGAAGCGATCGTGATCTCGCCAGGTCCGGGGACGCCGGCGCGCGCGGGACGCATCCTCGAATTGATTCGCGCCAACGAATCGATCCCGCTCCTCGGCATCTGTCTCGGCCATCAAGCCATCGGCGAAGCGTTCGGTGCGCGCATCGTGCGCGGACGCGTTCCCGTGCACGGCAAGCTCAGTGATGTTCTCCACGAAAAGCGCGGATTGTTCGCCGGCTGTCCGACTCCAATGCAGACCGCGCGCTACCACTCGCTCGTCGTCGATCGGGAGTCGATGCCCGCTGAGTTGCGCATCGATGCGGAGACCGACGACGGCGTGGTCATGGCCATCGCGCATCGCGCCCGGCCGATTTACGGAATCCAGTTTCATCCGGAGTCGTACGGCACCGAGGGCGGCGACAAGTTGATTGCAAACTTTTTGGCGGAGGTGCGCCAGTGATCGACGCCGCCATCCGCCGCATCGTCGATGGCCAACACCTCGGCCGCGACGAAATGCACGAAGTGTTCGGTGAAGTCATGGACGGAAGCGCCTCGGACACGCAGAAAAGTGCGCTGCTGATCGCGCTGCGAATGAAAGGCGAGACCGCGGACGAGATCACCGGCGCGGCGCTGGCGATGCGCGAGCGCGTCACGCCGCTGACGGTCGATCGCGATCGCATCATCGACACCTGCGGCACCGGCGGCGACGGACGCGGCACGTTCAATGTGTCGACGGTCGCAGCGCTCGTCGCCGCGGGCGCAGGCGCCTCGGTGGCCAAACACGGAAATCGCGCGGTGTCGTCATCATGCGGCAGCGCGGATGTCCTCGCCGCCCTCGGCGTGAACATCGATCTTGATGCTGCGCGGATGAGCGACGTTCTCAAGCGAACGGGAATCTCCTTTCTCTTCGCCCCGAAGCTGCATCCGGCCATGGGCGCGGTGGCCGCGGTCCGCCGCGAGCTTGGCGTGCGAACGATCTTCAACGTCCTCGGGCCGCTCACGAACCCCGCCTTCGCGCGGCGGCAGGTGCTCGGCGTTTATTCACTGCACCTCGTCGATCTGCTCGCACGAGTTCTGCTCGCCCTCGGCGCCGATCACGCGATGGTCGTACACAGCCGCGACGGTCTGGATGAAATCTCGATCTCGGCTCCGACGCACGTTTGCGAAGTGCGCGACGGCGAATTGCGAAGCTACGAACTGGCGCCGGAAGAGATCGGAATCGAACGCCGTCCGCTCGACGCGATCGCCGGCGGCGACGCGCGCGAGAACGCCCGCATCGCGCGTGAAATCCTCTCCGGCGGCAACGGCGCGCGGACCGAAATCGTCGCCGCAAACGCCGGCGCCGCGCTCTACGTTTCCGGTGCGGCGGAGTCGATTCGCGACGGCGTGGCGATGGCGCGCGAAGCGATCGCCAACGGTGCGGCCATGGCGAAATTACAGGAGCTGGTAGCGGTGACGAATGAGTAGCGCCTGGGACCGCGGGCGTCCCGCCCGCTCGTGGAAGGCGGTACACAGAGACTGTGGACTGTGCCCGTCCTGCGCACGTGGCCGTGTCGGCGGCGAGACGCCGCCGGGCCAGCCGGCGAGGACGCCCGCGTTCCATGCGCTGCGCGCCGTTGCGGGCGGGACGCCCGCGATCCCAGGCGGAACGCTGGCGTCTCGCCGGCAGGCCGGGCTGCGTCTCGCTGCCCGTGTTC
>DASYJF010000145.1:0-109376 GCA_035996815.1 Thermoanaerobaculia bacterium
GGATAGGTTTTCGAGAGATGGGAGATGGCCAGCATTCGATCTTCCTTGGCGAATTGGAAAGTTATCTGTACGTGGATGCATCGCCGCAGTTTCAGTTTTTGTGGCGCTCGTTTCGTGCGAAGCACTTCGGCGTGCGGTGGCTCGATCGCCACCGCACTCCAAAGCTTCGCGAAATGTGCCACGCGTCGCGCAAGGATCAAACGTCGTCGCGACGCGTCAGGATGACAGGGCAACTTACAATCCGCGGATGCGCAAGTTTGTTTTCGTTCTCGCCTTCCTCCTAGCCGCCACCGCATCCGCTGCTACGTTCGACGAGATGTTTCTCGATCGGACGATGCGCGTGAACTACTTTCACACCGGCAACCATGGCGAGGAGTTGATCGCGATCGATTCGGTTGTGTCGGATGGTCCGTGGCCGGGCAGCCGCACCCATCTCATCGACACGCTCAACCTCGGCAACTACTACTTCGAGGTCGTCGATCGCGATACGAATCAGGCTATCTACTCGCGCGGATTCGCCTCCGTGTTCGGCGAATGGCAGACGACGGATGAGGCGAAAGAGCGGGCCGGGACATTCGCGGAGTCGGTGCGGTTTCCGTGGCCGAAGAAGCCGGTGCAGCTCGTGATCAAGAAGCGCGACGCGAACGGTGCATTTCAACAACTCTGGTCGACGCTGATCGATCCGTCATCGCGCTTCGTGAATCCATCCGATCGTAAGCCGGCGGGACGCGTTTGGAACGTGATCGAGAACGGCGCGCCGTCGGAGAAGGTCGATCTGCTCGTGATCGGCGAGGGATACACGGAGAGTGAGCTGCCGAAGTTTCATTCGGATGTAGCACGGATGGTGGGGAAACTTTTCGCGACCGAACCGTTCAAGAGCCGGCGCAAGGACTTCAACGTTCGTGCGCTCGATCTGGCGGAGCCAGCCAGCGGCGTTCATCGTCCGCGCACGAATGACAACCGCCGAACAATGACCGGCGTGCAGTACAACATTTTCGATTCGGAGCGCTACGTGCTGACGCTCGACGATCACCGTATGCGCGATGTGGCGTCGTCCGCTCCGTACGATTTCCTCGAAATCCTCGTCAACGAAAAGCAGTACGGAGGCGGCGGGATCTTCAACGACCAAGCCACTGCGTGCGTCGACAGCGCGTTCGCGGAGTACGTGTTCGTACATGAGTTCGGACATCACTTCGCGGCGCTGGCGGACGAGTACTACACGTCGCCGGTGTCATACGCGACGAGCGGCAGCAGCGAGCATCCGGAGCCGTGGGAGCCGAACGTGACGGCGTTGCACGATCCGGCGAAGGTGAAGTGGCGCGATCTCGTAGATCCGTCGACGCCGCTGCCGACGCCGTGGGACAAGGACACGTTCGAGAAGCACAGCCTCGAGATTCAGAAGGAGCGCGCCCACCTTCGCGCGATCAATGCGCCGGAGTCGGAAATGGACAAGCTCTTCACCGCCGAGCGCGAATACGAAACCTCCTTCCTCGGCGGACAGAAGTTCGCAGGGAAGGTGGGCGCATTCGAAGGCGCCGCGTACGAGCCGCGCGGACTCTATCGTCCCGAGGTCGATTGCATCATGTTCACGCGCGATGAGGTGGGGTTCTGCCGCGTGTGTCGAAAGGCGATCGAGCGGATCATCGATACGTACTCGCGGTGATTCCTGCGTATTGCGCCGCCGTAAGGATCTCAAGCTTCCGAAGCTGCGTTGAATCCCAGCGGGTTCAGCGGGGGTTGCGCATCTGGAGATCCTTTGGCGTCCTCCGGCATCTCCGCCTTCTGCTCCGTGCCTCCGGCAGCCTCAGAGGGTGTGGTGGAAGAGCCAGATGAACTCGTGAAAGCGCAGATTAATCTGGTGAAAAGACCAGATGGCAAGACGCAAGACTGATGGGCCGGCTCCTAGTGTCTCACTCAGGATGACAAATCGTCTGCGGTCCGTTTCTTCAGTCCCAGGACTACTTCCCCATCATCTTCTTGATCCGTCCGACCAGATCCTTGCCGACCAGCGACTCGGCGGCGTTGAGTACGTTCTGAATCGAGTCGAGGACGTCTTCGCTGCCGCTCCAGTGTTCGCGGAGGATGCTTGCGTCGACGCTACCGAGGATCTTGTTGAGGACGTAGACGCCGAAGACGAGGTCGTCGAGGTATCCAACCGGTCCGAGAATCGCCTCGGGGAGAAGATCGAAGGGCATGACGTAGTACGCGACGGCGCTGCCGAGGAGGACCTTGTCTTTGCCGTTGACGCGGGAGTCCGAGGTCAGGCGCCACAGGAGAATGAAGACGTCGGGGACGAGCAGCAGAAAGCCGGCGGTCTTGCCGATGACTGCGCCCTTGCTGTCGATGTAGCGCTGGATCGTGTTGCGGATGCGGTCGTAGAAGCGCGTGGCGCGGTCGCGCGGGAACTGATCGTGCTCGGCGGCGTCATGAATCTCGCGCGCGAAATCGGCATCGGTCGCTTCTGCGACGGCGTCAGGTGTTTCTTCCATTGATTTCCTCCGAAGATGGCGGAAGGTCGGCGCCGCCTCGCCCGAGGGTCACCGCCAGCCCGCCGTCGATGATCCAGATTTTCTGGATGTCGGCATCGATGAACGATGGCAAAAAGCGGTCCAACGAAACGATGAAGGTGGCCGGGTCTTCGTAGCGGACGAGATCGGCGGGAAGGCGGTTGCGGACGATGCCGAAGAGAAATTGTGGAATCGGCAGCGCGCCGAATGCGGATGCCGAGGCGATCGGGACGCGGACGGTGTGGCCGATCGGCTCGATCTCGCGGATGTCAACCGTGAACGGCACGCTGATGAACTTGCGGATCGAGCCTGAGACACGCAGCAGTCCGTTGAAAAACTGCAGTTCCATCCGCTCGATCGGATCGACGCGGAACGACGCCGCAAGCGCGTTGAGTTTCGCGCCGTCGACGCGGGCTTCGATGGTGTCCCAGCTGATGAAGCGTTGCATGTGCAGTGGCCAGTGGTCAGCGGTTCGTGCCGATTTTCCTGGCCACTGACCACTAATCACTGACCACTGAGCTTGTATCATGCGCCCGCCTCATGCCGAAGCGCACCGACATCAAGTCCATTCTCATCATTGGTTCCGGCCCCATCGTCATCGGACAGGCGTGCGAATTCGACTACTCCGGCACGCAGGCGTGCAAGGCGTTGAAGGACGAGGGCTATCGCATCATCCTCGTCAATTCGAACCCGGCCACGATCATGACGGACCCGGAGTTCGCGGACCGGACGTACATCGAGCCTCTGACGCCGGAGACGCTGGAGCGGATCATCGAGCGCGAGAAGCCGGACGCGATTCTGCCGACGGTGGGCGGCCAGACCGGGATCAATCTGGCCATGGCGCTGTACGAAAACGGCGCGCTGGAGCGGCACGGCGTCGAGTTGATCGGCGCGAATGCGGAGGCGATCAAGACCGCCGAGGATCGCCAGCTTTTCAAAGAAAAGATGGTCGAGATCGGCGTCGAAGTGCCGCGCTCGGCATATGCGGCGAGCGAAGAGGATGCCGAGAATTTCGCGGCGAATATCGGATATCCGCTTGTGATCCGGCCGTCATTCACGTTGGGCGGATCGGGCGGCGGGATCGCGTACAACGTCGAAGAGTTGCGATCGGTCGTCAGTCACGGACTGGAGCTTTCGCCGGTTCATCGCGTGCTCGTCGAAGAGTCGGTGATCGGCTGGAAAGAGTTCGAGCTCGAGGTGATGCGCGACAAAGCGGACAACGTCATCGTCGTCTGCAGCATCGAGAACCTCGATCCGATGGGCGTCCACACCGGCGACTCGATCACGGTCGCGCCGCAGCAGACGCTGACGAACGTCGAGTACCAGGCCATGCGCGACGAGGCCAAGCGGATCATCCGCGCGATCGGCGTGGAGACGGGCGGATCGAACATTCAGTTCGCGGTCGATCCGGCGACCGGACGGCGGCTGGCCATCGAGATGAATCCGCGCGTGTCGCGGTCGTCGGCGCTGGCCTCGAAGGCGACCGGATTTCCAATCGCGAAGTTCGCCGCGAAGCTGGCCGCCGGCTACACGCTGGACGAGATCCCCAACGACATCACGAAGAAGACGCCGGCGTCGTTCGAGCCGACGATTGATTACGTGGTGGTGAAAATCCCGCGGTTCGCGTTTGAGAAGTTCCGCAAGACGCCGCCGACGCTGGGGTTGTCGATGCAGTCCGTTGGCGAGTCGATGGCCATCGGCCGAACGTTCAATGAGGCGCTGCAGAAGGGATTGCGCTCGCTCGAGATCGGCGTGGCGGGACTGGAGACGCGCGGCTACGACCGCGACAAAGCGTCGACGATTCTTCGCACGCCGCAGCCGGAGCGCATCTTCGCGGTTGGCGACGCGTTTCGCGCCGGGATGACGGTTGACGAAATTCACGCCATCTCGTCGATCGACCGTTGGTTCCTGCGCGAGATTCGCAAAATCATCGAGATGGAGAAGGTTGTCGACACGACCAATCTCCTTGCTCTGAAGCGCGAAGGTTTTTCCGACAAACAGCTCGCCGCGCTGACGAACAAATCGGAAACTGCGGTTCGCGAAGAGCGGCATGCCGCAGGCGTACGTCCGGTCTACAAACGCGTCGATACGTGCGCGGCCGAGTTCGAAGCGACGACGCCGTACATGTACTCGACGTACGAAACCGAATGCGAAGCCGAGCCGACTTCGCGCCGCAAGGTCATGATCCTCGGCTCCGGTCCGAATCGAATCGGGCAGGGCATCGAGTTCGATACCTGCTGCGTCCACGCGTCGTTTGCGCTGCGCGAAATCGGCTTCGAAACGATCATGGTCAACTGCAATCCGGAGACGGTGTCGACCGACTACGACACCTCCGACCGGCTCTACTTCGAGCCGCTGACGCTCGAAGATGTGCTGGAGATCGTCGAGCTGGAAAAGCCGGAAGGCGTGATCGTGCAGTTCGGCGGACAGACGCCACTGAAACTCGCCAAGTCGCTCGCGGCGGCCGGAGTGCCGATGTGGGGAACATCGGTGGAGTCGATCGACATCGCCGAGGATCGTGAGAGGTTCGGCGCGCTGGCGGTCGAGCACGAAATCCTCGTCCCCGAAAACGGCACCGGGATGAACGTCGCCGAAGCGCTCGAAGTGGCGCGTCGCATCGGCTTCCCGGTCGTGGTCCGCCCGTCGTACGTGCTGGGCGGACGCGCGATGGCCATCGTGTACGACGATCCGAACCTGCGCGAGTACGTCGGCTACGCGATGGAAGCGGCGCCGGGACATCCGATTCTCATCGACCGTTTTCTCGAAGACGCCATCGAGCTCGACGTCGATGCAATTTCAGATGGAAAAGATGTCGTCATCGCCGGCGTGATGGAGCACATCGAGGAAGCAGGCATTCACTCCGGCGACTCAACGACGGTGATTCCGCCGTACATCATCGGCCTGCGCGAGCAGGACCGCGTGCGCCGCCGCACGGTGCAACTGGCGAAGGCGCTGGGCGTGATCGGATTGATGAATGTTCAGTACGCGATCTACCACGGCGATCTTTACGTGCTGGAAGTGAATCCGCGCGCGTCGCGAACGGTGCCGTACGTGTCGAAGGCGACCGGCGTTCCGTTCGCGAAGATCGCCGCGAAGGTGATGGCCGGCATGTCGTTGCGCGAGCTCGGCCTGACCTACGAGCCGAAGGTGAAGGACTACTTCGTCAAGGCGCCGGTCTTCCCGTTCGGACGTTTTCCGCGCGAAGACACCGTGCTCGGTCCGGAGATGAAGTCGACCGGCGAGGTGATGGGCTCCGCTCCCACCTTTGGCGAGGCCTACGCCAAAGCGCTCCTCGGCGCGGGCATCGATCTGCCGCGCGAAGGGACGGCGTTTCTATCGGTCAACGACAACGACAAACGCCCCGTCATCGTGCAACTGGCGAAGGACCTCGCGCAGCTCGGCTTCGGCGTCATCGCCACCTCCGGCACGCGCGATTATCTGCAGAACAACGGCGTGGAGTCCGGCCTCGCATTCAAAGTACACGAGTCGGAGCGCCCGAACATCGTCGACCGCATGATCAACGGCGAGGTGACGCTGATCATCAACACCCCGCTCGGCAAGAAGTCGTTCTACGACGACACGTACATCCGCCGCACCGCGTTGCAACACGGCATCAGTTGCCTGACCACGCTGACCGCGGCCACCGCGGCCGTGGATGGAATCCGCTCACTGCGCGAAGGGATCAAAACGATCACGACGCTGCAGGAACAGCACGCTCGGTAGGGCTGGGAGCGCGGGCGGGACGCCCGCTTTCCCAGGTTACGACACCATCATCACCGGCTGCGCGACGGCCATCTCCATCTTGAACGCGTTGAACGCGCGGACGGTGTACTGGATCGTTTTGCCGGATGCGGTCGGCTGCGCGGGGCCGGAAAGCTGGCGGTGCGGACGGGCGGCGCCGGGGCGGCGCGAGCGGAAGATCGGAGTAGGGAACGGAGCAGGTTTCGCGAACTCGAGGACCATCTCTTCGATCACGACGTCGGCGCCGCCGAGGTAGCGGAAATCCCACTCGATGCCCTCGCCGACTTTGAGGGTGGTGTCGTTCGGATTGATGGTCAGGTAGATGCGGCCGCCGTTCGATTCGATGTCGATGCGAACGGGGACGGTGCGGACTACGAACTCGGTCAGCTCATGCGATCCCACCAACCGATCGGACGACGCCGGAGGCGCTGCCACCAGCGACGGCGCCTCGGCGCGCGGCGGCGCGGGGATGAACGACGACGAACGCGGACGGTCGCCCTGCGAGAACCACGCGGCGGTGGCCGGACCGCTTGACGTGACCCGCGGACGCGAACGGCGGCGCTTCTTGTCGTCGGCTGGTGCCGCGACTTTGGCGACGACAGCGGCCACGGCTCCGGCAGTCGCTTTGGCCACCGTCTTGGCGGCCGACTTCACTTTCGCTTCGACGGCTTTCTCTACCTTCGCCACAGCTTTTGCGAGCGGTTTCGCGGCAGGCTTCGCTTTGGCGGCGGGTTTCGCGACCGTCTTCGGAGGCGGTTTCTTCGCGGCAGGCTTCGAAGCCGCCTTCTTTGGAGCAGTCTTTTTTGAAGGCGCAGCTTTCTTCGGAGCAGCTTTCTTTGAAGGCGCGGCTTTTTTCGACGGCGACGCCTTTTTCGAAGGAGCCGCTTTCTTCGACTGCGCCGGCTTTTTCTTCGCCGGAGCGGGCTTAGCGGCCTTCTTTTTTAGAGCCGGTTTCGTCTTGGCGGATGGTTTTTTCGGGGCCGGTTTCTTGCTGCTTTTCGGGCGCGCTGCGGTCTTCGCGGCTGCCTTTTTTTTTGTACTGGTAGCCGCTTTTTTACCCTGGACCTTCGCCATTCGAACCTGCTCTCCCCGGATGCCCTGAAAATTGGATGGCGCAGTATAGCGGCGACCCCATGGTTTGCATAGCACGCGTCCGACTGCGGATAAACTCGCGCGAATGGCCACCTTTCAACCGTCGCGGCACAACGAGCGGATGATCGCGGTCGAGGAGGCGCAGGAGCGCGTTCTCGCCGAAGTCCAGCCGCTTGGCACCGAGCAGGTCGCGTTCACCGAAGCGCATGGACGCGTGCTGCGCGAGGACATTCACGCGCGCTTCGACGTGCCGCATGGCGACAACACGGCCATGGATGGCTACGCCGTTCGCGCGGACGACATCGCGACTGCCCCGGTGAGGTTGCGCGTCATCGAGAATCTGCCCGCTGGCACCGTGGCCGCGAAGCGCGTCGAGCCGGGCACCGCGATCCGCATCATGACCGGCGCGCTGATGCCCGATGGCGCGGACACGGTCGCGCATGTCGAGATCACCGACGCGGGCTCCGATGAGGTAAGCGTGCTCGAGCCATTGCGCCGCGGTACGAATGTGCGCAAGCGCGGCGAGGACATGCACGCCGACGACATCGTGCTTGCCGACGGAACCCCGCTTCACGCCGCGGAGATCGGCGTGCTGGCGGGCGTGCAGAAGCCGGTCGTGCGCATCGGACGGCGTCCGACAGTGGCCATCCTCTCCACCGGCGACGAGATCATCGACGTCGGCGATGTCATGTCGCCCGGCAAAGTCCTCAACTCCAATTCGTATTCGCTGGCCGCTCTCGTGCGCGAGGCAGGAGCGATTCCGCGGATGATCGGCATCGTTCCCGACACGAAGGAAGCGACGATTGCCGCGATCGAATCGGCGCTCGAATCCGACTTCATCATCTCCTCCGGCGGCGTCTCCGTCGGCGCCTACGATTTCGTCAAAGACGCCCTCGACGCCCTCGGCGCGGAGACGAAGTTCTGGCAGGTGGCGATGAAGCCGGGAAAACCGGTGGTGCTTTCGCGCGTCGGCGGCCGGCTCTACTTCGGCCTGCCGGGGAATCCGGTTTCGTGCATGGTCTCGTTCCTCCTTTTCATCGCGCCGGCGATTCGTAAGGCGATGGGACAGACGACGAACCTGCTGCCGCCGATCGTTCAAACGCGCATTGCTGCATCGCTGAAATCGCGCGGCGACCGACGCAACTACCTGCGCGTCCGCGTGGTCGCCCGCGACGGCGAGCTG
This sequence comes from Thermoanaerobaculia bacterium, assembly GCA_035996815.1. GTDB lineage: Bacteria > Acidobacteriota > Thermoanaerobaculia > Gp7-AA8 > Gp7-AA8 > JADGNZ01. Next base: position 8,524 of record DASYJF010000145.1, read on the forward strand.
GTGTCGGTACCGATGAGCTCCCAAGGCTCCGGAGTGTCGACCTCGATGATCCAAGCCAACGGATTGGTGATCGCCGAGACCGGTATCACCGCCCTCGAAGCGGGTTCGATGGTGCCGACGGTGCTGGTCGGGCCAGTGCAGTCATAGTTTTCAACGATTCACCGTCTTTGGCGTAAATCGCGCAGCGAGGATAGACATGCGTTCGGTGGGAATCGTGTGCGGTTACGACTTGAATGACGGTCTGCACGACTACGTCAAGTCAGTCGCGCCGCTGATCGAACGCGAGAATCTCGACTTCGTCATCCTCTCTGGTGGACGCACCTCGCCGCAGTCGCATCATTCCGAGGCTTGGGTGATGGCCGGACATCTGCGGGAGATTCTGGCGAGTCCGGAGTTTGTCCTCGAAGAGCACGCCATGACCACGCTGGAGAATCTGATTTTCGCGCGCGGGCTGGCCGAGCATCACGCGGGTGTTGTGGCGCGCTTCGTCGTCTTCTGCGATCGCGTACACCAGCGCAAGGTCGCCGCGCTCGCGAAGCTCATCCTCGGCGCGCGCGCCATCGTGCATTGCGTCGATCACGACGTTACGCGGCGCGTCCGGATCTTCGAACCGGTGTCGCATTTGATCGAGTCTGTCGTCGCGCGCTTTCCGCGGTTGCGCAAGTACCTTCGCGCCGCAGCGATTCGCATGAAAGGCGTCAGCGGGACGCCGCCGGCGGCGGCGCGGCCGGAACTTGCCGCGGACGATGAGCCGCATCACCGGCGCGTAAGCCGGTGATCCAGATCCCCTTGTCGTCGGTGACGTGAAGCGTAGCCGTGATCGCGGTTCCGTTCGGCGGCAGCGCATCGACCTTCGCGCCGCGGACGATGTAGTCCATCGTCATCGCTTCCATGAAACCGGGAATCGCCTGATGATCGATCGTCAGAGCGTTCTCGGACACATCGCGGCCGACGATTTTCCCCTGCATCGCGTAGGTCTTTTCGCCGGCGACGGATAGCGGCTTATCGGCGTTGCTGATCTTTGCCTTCCCGCATGCGAGCGCAAGAATCAGCGTGAGTGTGAGAGTCTTCATTCGTTGAAACCCGCCACCACCGTCAAACTCGCGATCGCCGCCGTCGTCCTGTTGCTCTTCGGCGGACTCGCGCTGCGCGCCGCGATGCGGCTTGTCAGTACCGCCACGCACTCGCTGTTTTTCGGAGTGCTGCTGCTGGTCATGGTCGTTTGGATCTTCTCGAAGAGGAACTAAGCGGCCGGCTGCGCGAATCCCGTGATCACGTACGACCCGCTCTTTACGTCCTTCTTGATCTTGATGATGTCGTTCTTCTGCGCATCTTCGAGCAGGTCGCTGAAGGTGTTGTAGCCGTAGTACTCCTCGTTGAAGGTCGGCTTCTTTCGCTGCATGGTCTGCTTGATCATCGAGCCCCAGAGGATCTCTTTGTTCTCGCGCATCAGCGCCTTGATCGAATCGATCAGGAGCTTGAAGACCTCGCCCTGCTTCTTGTCCTTGAAGTTCACGCTCGGCGCTTTCGTGCCGCGCACGAGGTCCTCGTAGAAGATGAACTCGTCGCAGTTGTCGATCAGCAGATCGCTCGACGAATTCTTCACACCGACGCCGATCACGTACTTGTCGTTCTCTTTCAGCTTCGAAACGAGCGGCGAAAAATCCGAGTCGCCCGACGCGACGACGAAGATGTTGATGTGGTCCTTCGACCAGGCCATGTCCATGGCGTCGACCACCATGCGGATGTCGGCGGAGTTCTTGCCCGAATAGACGCGGCCGGGAATCTCGATCAGCTCGATGGCGGCCTCGTGCAGCTCGCGCTTGTAGTCGGGAAACTTGTCCCAATCGGAGTAGGCGCGCTTGACGACGATCTTCCCCTTCTCCAGCAGGCGCTCGAGGAGGAGGGCCACTTCGAACTTTTTGTACTTGGCGTCGGTGACGCCGATGGCGATGTTCTCGAAATCGATGAAAAGGGCGATTTTGCTTTCGTTCATGCTGCTTCTCGATGGCGGCGATCCGACGTTTCCGTCGTCCTCGGCCGCATCGTTGTCGAAGTTAGGTTTGCGGCTCATGCGGTGATTAGCCCCGCAGCCTAACACCGAACGGTTACAGCAATTCCCCGCGAAGCGGACCGGAGCGCTGGCCCCTCGCCCGTGCGTTACCGCGGTGAAAACGCTTGTCCGCGTTTGAGGAACTGCCCTTTGCCGGGCTTTCCGACGTACTTCCCTTCCTCGATCACAACCTCACCCCGCGAAAGGACCGTCTTGGTCACGCCCTTCACCCGCCAACCTTCGTAACAGGAGTAGTCGACGTTCATGTGATGCGTCTTCGCGCTGATGGTCATCTCCTCGTTCGGATCGAAGATGACGATGTCGGCATCGCTGCCGACGGCGATCGTTCCCTTTCGCGGAAACAGTCCGAAGATCTTCGCCGCGGCGGTCGACGTGATCTCGACGAAGCGATTGAGCGAGATCCGTCCCTCCGCCACGCCGCCGTTGAAGACCAGCGACATCCGGTTCTCCACGCCCGGACCGCCGTTCGGAATCTTCGAGAAGTCGTTCTTCCCCAACTCCTTCTGCTCTTTCATGCAGAACGGACAATGATCGGTCGCAACCACCTGCAGGTCGTTGAACTTCAGCCCGCGCCACAGCGCTTCCTGGTTCCACTTCTCGCGAATTGGCGGCGTCATCACGTACTTGGCGCCCTCGAATCCCGGCTGCTCGTAAACGCTGTAGTCGAGGAAGAGATACTGCGGACACGTCTCCGCATACGCGTTGATGCCCAGGTCGCGCGCGCGCGTGACCTCCTGCAGCGAGTCGTCACAGCTGAGGTGGACGATGTACACCGAGGAGCCGGCCATCTCCGCCAGCGCAATGGCCCGATGCACCCCCTCGGCCTCGGCCTTGGTCGGCCGCGTCAGCGCGTGGTACTTCGGCGCCGTCTTGCCCTCCGCCAAAGCCTTCTTGACGATGGCGTCGATGACGACGCCATTCTCCGCATGCATGCAGATCAGTCCACCGTTCTCGCCGGCCATGCCCATGGCCTTGAAGATGGTGGCGTCGTCGACGAGAAACACGCCGGGATACGCCATGAACAGTTTGAAGCTCGAGATCCCCTCATCGATCATCGACTTCATCTCCGGCAACCGCTCGTCCGGCAGATCGGTGCAGATGAGATGGAACCCATAGTCGATCGACGTCTTGCCGTCCGCCTTGGCGTGCCACGCATCGACCGCCTGCTTCAGCGACTGTCCTTTCCCCTGAACGGCAAAGTCGATGATGGTGGTCGTCCCGCCATACGCCGCCGCAATCGTCCCCGTCTCGAACGTGTCCGAGGCCGCGGTCCCCCCAAACGGCAACTCCATATGTGTATGCGGATCGATCCCGCCCGGGATGACCAGCCGGCCCCTCGCGTCGATGACTTTGTCCGCATTCGCCTCGATTGACTTCCCGATCGTGACGATGATGCCGCCGTCGATGAGGATGTCGGCGTTGTAGTCATCAACCGCGGTGACGATGCGGCCGTTTTTGATGAGGGTTGTCATGGGTCACTCTCCTATGGCGTTCGACAGTTGAGCACTCTCAGCAGTGCTTACCATGGCTCGGATCATGCTGGGAGCAATTGCGGAGAACCTCAACAATGAAAACACATATCCGTGCCGCAGGTCTCATCATCGCTTTCATCGTTGCTACTGCCGGGATCGCCCAGGATCACAACAAGCAGGACCACACACAGTTTAACGATCACGACCGTCAGGTCACACAGGATTGGTACAAGCAACACCAGCGCAATGCGCCGAAGGGGCTGCGGTCGCAGGACAGACTGTCGGCGGAGCAAGAAGCCCGGCTGCAGAGGGGCCGGCCGCTTGACTCCGATTTGAGAAAACATTCTTACTCGGTGCCGACTGATCTTCGCCGCCATCTCCCACCCGCACCCCGGGGCCACCGCTATGTGAGCATCGGTGGACACGTGGTGCTCGTCGACGGAAAGAACGTCATCAGCGACTTTATCCGTATTAATTTCTGACGACCCCGCCGGCGTTCGGTTAGAAGGGCGGCTCGAGCCGCCCTTTCTTCTATTCGCGTGGTGCTTCGCAAACGCACATTCATCGCGATCCCGATTTGCGTTGCCAGAGCCTTCTTCGAAGATCCTGCCGTCCATGCGCCCGGGCGTGACACGCCCAGGACGCGGTGCGCGTCATTCGTCCATCGCGTCTTCGATCTCGCGGCGGGATAGGAACATCATCATCGGCTGGGGCCGTGCATCCGACTGGCCCTCCACCGCATCGGAGGCGATGAACCCATACTTTGAATAGAAATCGATCGCGTCCCGCTTTGCGTCGACGATGACGCCAATGCAACCGAAGTCGCGCGACATGCGGACAGCGAGCTTCAGGACGAATCGGAGGAGTTGCGCACCCACTCCCTGGCCCTGTGCCGATTCGTCGACAGCGAGGCGGGCGAGTCGAAGAATCGGAAGCGGATAGCGCGGGAGCTTCCGTCGCGCGGAGATCGGTAAATCTTCGATTTCGATGTAGCCAGCGGAGATCGTTGCGAATCCCAGAATCCGGCTGCTTTCGACCGCAACGTACGGACGCCGATGTGATGGCGGAACTGGTTTTGTCCTGCGAACAGCCGGAAGAAGCAATCGAGGTCAGAGTCACCTGACCGGAAGCGCAGGCGATTGTCTGGTTCGCGGAGCGGCCTAATCTCCATCGCGCAGCAGATCGCGCAGCGCTTTTGTAGTCTTGCCGGTTCGCATCTTCTTGAGGATTGCAGCCCCGGATCGCCGCGTCACGACGATTTTGGGATGGATGATGACGTCCGCCGGCAGTTCATTCAGCGCCTGCAGATGGTGCCGAAGCGCCTGCTCGACGAGATGACCCTTCTTTACGCCGGTTGCGCGAACGTGGCGTTCGAGAAGGTCACGAGTGGATTGCGAAACCACCGCTGAAATCTGCGTCTCTTTTTCCATGGCGATTCATGAACAATCTACAGAAATGTAGGAAGTGCGTCAATCAGCCGACCGCGCGTAATGCCCCGCGAACGTCACATTCATTCCGAAATGCCCGCCGACCCCGTGCTCCGTTACATCGAGCGCTTTGCGGGAGAAGCGGATGATGATGCGGTAGCCGTCGGTGTCCGACCAGGATGCTGTGTCGTCTTTCAGGCCGGCTTCGAAATCGAGCTCTCCGATGTTGGGGCCGTACTTTTCGTTCTTCGTGTTCCAGAGGGCGATGCCGGTCACTTTGATGCGATTGCCGGGGAGCATCTTGATGTCGAAAGAGGCTTCGTCGTTCTGGCCGGGGCGTTCGTAGTGGCCGGAGACCTCGCGACCGCGCGCGAATGATGGCGCGGCCGCGAGGAGGATCGCGAAGCAGAGGGCGAGATTTTTCACATCGAAGACATCGAGTTTAGGAACTCGTTGTTCGTGCGGGTTTTCTCCAGCTTCTCGACGAGAAGCTCCATCGACTCGACTGTCGACAGCGGCGAGAAGACTTTGCGCAGGACCCAGATGCGATTGAGCTCGTTGCGCTCCAGGAGCAGCTCCTCTTTGCGCGTGCCGGACTTGTTGATGTCGATCGCGGGGAAGACGCGCTTGTCGGAGAGCTTGCGGTCGAGGTGTACTTCCATGTTGCCGGTGCCTTTGAACTCTTCGAAGATGACGTCGTCCATGCGCGAGCCGGTGTCGATCAGGGCCGTGGCGATGATGGTGAGCGAGCCGCCTTCCTCGACGTTCCGGGCCGAGCCGAAGAAGCGTTTCGGACGCTGCAGCGCGTTCGAGTCGACGCCGCCGGAGAGGACTTGGCCCGACGGCGGAACGACGGTGTTGTAGGCGCGGGCCAGGCGGGTGATGGAGTCGAGGAGGATGACCACGTCGCGGCGATGCTCGACGAGGCGCTTCGCTTTCTCGATGACCATCTCCGCGACTTGCACGTGACGCGAGGCCGGTTCGTCGAAGGTCGACGAGATCACTTCGCCCTTGACGCTACGCTGCATGTCGGTCACTTCTTCCGGCCGCTCGTCGATCAGCAGCACGATCAAGGTCACCTCGGGATGATTCGACGTGATCGAGTTGGCGATGGCCTGCAGGATCATGGTCTTGCCGGTGCGCGGCGGCGCGACGATGAGGCCGCGCTGCCCTTTGCCGACCGGCGCGATGAGGTCGAGCACGCGCGACGACATGTTGTCCGGCACTTCGAGCTTGATGCGGTGCTCGGGATAGAGCGGCGTGAGGTTGTCGAAGAGGATCTTCTCGCGCGCCACGTCGGGGTGCTCGAAGTTCACCGCTTCGACTTTGATGAGCGCGAAGTAGCGTTCCCCTTCCTTCGGCGGCCGCACCTGGCCGGAGACGGTGTCGCCGGTGTGCAGGTCGAAGCGGCGGATCTGCGATGGCGAAACGTAGATGTCGTCCGGGCCGGGGAGGTAGTTGTACTCGGGAGCGCGCAGAAAGCCGAAGCCGTCCGGGAGGCATTCCAGAACGCCTTCCGAAAAGATCAGGCCCGACTTTTCGGTCTGCGCCTGTAGGACCGAGAAGATCAGGTCCTGCTTCCGCATTCCGGTGGCGTTCTCGATGCCGTGCTCTTTGGCGACCTTGGTGAGGTCGGGGAGCTTCATCTCTTTGAGCACGCGGATATCGAGCGTCTCGGCGGCCTGGGTCTGATCGCGCCGGCCTTGCTGCTGCGGCGCGGCGGCGGTTTCATCGGGCGCGTCGTTGGCGACATCGACAATCGGTTCGGCCGGCTTCTCCGGCTCCGCTTCGGCTGCTGCGATCGCCGGAGTTTCCTCGGCGGTCGGCTCAACCATCGGCGTTTTTTCAGCCTTCGGTTTGCGGGTGGTCTTGCGCGCCGGCTTCTCGGCCTTTTCGACCGGCAACTCAGCTATGGCGACGTTCGATTCGTTTTCGAATTCTGTTTCGGACATTGGTTTAAACCTCGTTGATTGAATGACCCCTGATTCAGAGGCGCGATGCGATCTCGCGCCGGACTTGCTCGATGCCGTTCCCTTTCATGACGGAACAGGCGATGAGCCGCTCTTCGGTAATCTGGAGACCGCGGGCGATCTCCGTCCGGCTCTTCACGAGCTGGTTGTTGGATAGCTTGTCGCTCTTGGTGAGGAGGATGCGTTCGTCGATGCCGGACGCGGTGGTCCAGTCATGCATTTGACGATCCTCCGGGCTCGGAGTTCGCCGCACGTCGAGCAGGATAAAGATCAGCTTGAGAGCATCGGCGCTCTCGAGATAGCCGCGTACGAGCTCACCCCAGGAACGGGCTATGTCTTTCGGGACTTTGGCGTAGCCGTAGCCGGGGAAGTCGACGATGTAGAAGCGCTCGTTGATGAGATAGAACTGAATGGCCTGCGTCTTCCCTGGTGTCTGGCTGACGCGCGCCACTGCTTTCCGTTTCAAAACGGCATTGATGAGACTCGATTTTCCGACGTTGGAGCGGCCGACCATCGCGAATTGCGGACGGCGGTCAGTCGGAAAGTCGTCGGCTTTGTACGCCGCGCGGTGGAACTCGACTGTTCGGATGTCCAAGAGATGTAGTTGCCAGGGAAATGCAAAAGCAGAGGTGCTGCGAAGAGGTAATCGTGTGGTTTGGGAGGTTAACGGTGGAGATTGTGCCGGTATTCTCCGGCGCCGGTCAAGGGATGGTCACGATACGCATGGCCGTCAGAATGGAACATCCGTGCCATGGGGGTGGGGAGTTGGGTGTGAAGAGTAGGAGCGGCGAGGGCCGGTGGTGAGGGCTTCGTTTCAAGTCGTTGTGGCAGTGTGATTAGAGATTGCGTGGAGAGTTGAGGGCGAGATGCGGGTTTGCTCCCACACCCCACCCCCAACTCCCCACACCCAAATCTCAGTGAATCGGCGAGCCTGATTCGACCGCCGCATCGGGCAGCTTCTTGACCAGCGGAACGATCGTGCCGTCGAGAGCGTGGAGGACAACTTCGTCCATCGACTCGACCAGGTTGAACTCCATTTTGCTGCGAACGTCGGAGGGGATCTCGTCGAGATCGCGCTCATTCTCCGCGGGGAGGATGATGCGCGTGATGCCGGCACGTGCGGCTGCGAGGATCTTGTCCTTGACGCCGCCGACCGGGAGCACCTTTCCGCGCAGCGTGATCTCGCCGGTCATAGCGATGTCGCGATGTACGGGGATGCGCGTGACGGCCGAGAGCAGCGCCGTGGCCATCGTGATTCCGGCCGACGGTCCATCCTTCGGGATCGCCCCCTCAGGGACGTGAATGTGGATATCCATATTGGCGTGGAAGTCGGCATCGAGGCCGAACAGCTCCGCGCGGGAGCGAACATAGGAGAGAGCAGCTCGGGCCGACTCCTGCATCACGTCGCCGAGCTTGCCGGTCAGGATCAGGTTGCCCTTGCCGCGCGAGATCGCGACTTCGGTTGAGAGGATTTCGCCGCCGACTTCCGTCCAGGCCAGACCCGTTGCCAGGCCGATCTCGCTCTTGTCGTGAATCGTTTGCGAGCGGAACTTGGCTTTGCCGAGGAGCTCGCGGACTTTGGGGCGGTCGATGGTGACCTTGAGATCGGGACCCTTCTTCACGACCTGCCGCGCCACTTTGCGCAGCACCGATCCGACTTCCCGCTCCAGGCTGCGGACGCCCGCTTCGCGCGTGTACGAATCGACCAGCTCTTCGATCGCGTTGTCGAGGAAGTCGACCTGCGCGTCTTCGATGCCCTGCTCCTGCTTCTGCTTCGGCACGAGGAACTGCTTGCCGATGGCCAGCTTCTCCAGGTGCGTGTAGCCGGAGAGGGAGATGATCTCCATGCGGTCTTTGAGCGGCGCCGGAATCGTGTGCGTCACGTTCGCGGTGGCGATGAACATGACCTTCGAGAGGTCGTACTCGACGTCGAGGTAGTGATCGGTGAAGGCGTTGTTCTGCTCGGGATCGAGGACTTCGAGGAGCGCGGCCGACGGATCGCCGCGGAAATCCATCGACATCTTGTCGACTTCATCGAGGAGGAAGACCGGATTGATCGTGCCGGCCTTTTTCATCCGCTGGATGATCTGGCCGGGGAAGGCGCCGATGTAGGTGCGGCGATGTCCGCGAATTTCGGCCTCGTCGCGCACGCCGCCGAGGGAGAGACGGACGAACTTGCGGCCGGTGGCGCGGGCGATCGACTTCGCGAGCGACGTCTTTCCGACGCCGGGAGGTCCGACGAAGCAGAGGATCGTGCCTTTCGGTCCTTTGATGAGCTGGCGCACGGCGAGGAACTCGAGGATGCGCTCTTTGATCTTGTCGAGACCGTAGTGATCTTCGTTGAGAATCTGCTCGGCGAGATCGATGTCCTTGATCTCTTTTGTGGTCTTCTTCCAGGGAACGGAGACAAGCCATTCGATGTAGTTGCGCGAGACCGTGGCCTCGGCGGAAACACCCGGCATCGCTTCGAGACGCTTCAGCTCCTGCAGAGCCTTTTCCTTCGTCTCCTTCGGCATGCCGGCTTCTTCGATCTTCTGGCGGAGCTCTTCAACCTCGTCGGAGCGATCGTCTTTGCGGCCCAGCTCGTGGTGGATCGCCTTGATCTTCTCGTTGAGGTAGTACTCCTTCTGCGCGCGCTCCATCTGCTTTTTGACCTTGGAGTTGATGCGCTTGTCGATGTTGATTTTCTCAATCTCGACTTCGAGGAAGTCCTGCAGCTTCTGCAGCCTCTCGTACGGCGAGATGGTCTCGAGGAGCTGCTGCTTTTCGGGCGTGGTGATGAGAATGTGCGAGGCGAGTGTGTCGGCGAAGCGGTCCGGCTCATCGAGCTTGAGCGTCGACATCACGCCTTCGAAGGCGAGGTGGTGCGACATCTTGGCGTACTGCTCGAAGATCTCGACGAGCTTCTGCATGTACTGCGCGACCTCGGAGGTCAGCGGCACGCTGGTGTCGATGTCGCGCACGGTGACGGTGACGTAGCCGTCGCTCTCGCTGGTGCTGATGATCTCGGCGCGCGTGAGGCCTTCGACCATCACCTTGACGTTCTGATTCGGAAGCTTGAGGTTCTGGACGACGGTGGCGACGACGCCGATCGGGTAAATCTCACCGATCGAGGGATCGTCGATCTTGGGATCTTTCTGTGTGGCGAGGAAGATCTTCTTCTCGGTGGTGGAGAGCGTCGCTTCGAGCGCGAGGATCGAAGCGCGGCGGCCGACGACGAACGGCGCCATCATCGCAGGGAAGACGACCATGTCCCGCAACGGTACGAGTGGGAGTGTGGTGATTGCTGGTTGTTTGGGCATTTAGGTTTGTTTTATTGGGGGGCGCGGGCTATCCCGCTTTGCGGTACAGCGTGATGGGCTGGCTGCGGTTGATGACGACCTCGCGGGTGATGACACACTCGCTGATCGCGTCCTGCGACGGGATCGTGTACATGATCTCGAGCATCAGCTCTTCGATGATGATCTTGAGGCCGCGCGCGCCGACGTTGCGCTTGAGCGCCTCTTCGGCGATCGCTTCGAGGGCGTCGTCGTGAAACTTCAACACGACGTTCTCAAAGCCCATGATGGTTTGGTACTGCCGCACGAGTGAGTTCTTCGGCTCGCGCAGGATTTCGATGAGCGTGCTCTTATCGAGCTCGTTGAGCGTGGCCACCACAGGCAGCCGGCCGACGAACTCGGGGATAAGTCCGAACTTGATGAGGTCCTCGGGATGAACCTGCGAGAGCAACTCGCCGGTCCGTTTCTCTTTCTTCGTGGCGATCTTCGCGCCAAAGCCCATCGAGGTCGATGACAGCCGGCGCTCGATGACGTTCTCCAGTCCGACGAATGCGCCGCCGCAGATGAAGAGAATGTTGGTGGTATCGATCTGGATGAATTCCTGGTGCGGATGCTTCCGTCCGCCCTGTGGCGGAACGTTGGCGACGGTGCCTTCGAGAATCTTCAGCAGCGCCTGCTGCACGCCTTCGCCGCTGACGTCGCGCGTGATCGACGGGTTGTCGCCTTTGCGGCAGATCTTGTCGACTTCGTCGATATAGACGATGCCGCGCTGCGTCTTGTCTTTGTCGTTGCCGGCAGCCTGGTAGAGCTTGAGGATGATGTTCTCGACATCCTCGCCAACGTAGCCAGCTTCGGTCAGCGTGGTCGCGTCGACGATCGTGAACGGCACGCTGAGCATGCGCGCCAGCGTCTGCGCCAACAGCGTCTTGCCGGTGCCGGTGGGGCCGATCAGCAGGATGTTCGACTTCTGCAGCTCTACGTCCTGCCGGTTGTTGCGCGTCGAGTAGTCGATGCGCTTGTAGTGGTTGTAGACGGCGACGGCGAGCTTCTTCTTGGCGCGTTCCTGGCCGATGACGTAGAGGTCGAGAAACTCCTTGATCTCTTTCGGTTTCGGAAGCTGGCCGGAGCCTTCCATCGTGCCCGGCTCGTCCTTGCGATCTTCAGCAATGATGTCGAGGCAGATGTCGACGCATTCGTCGCAGATGTAGACGGTCGGCCCCGCGATCAACTTCTTAACGTCGCGCTGGCTCTTGTTGCAGAAGCTGCAACGCAGAACGTCGCCGCTGTTCCCCTTCTTCGACATGGGTTGCTTGGATCCTTTTAGAGTCGTTAGATTCTACGCTGCGCCGTCGTGAACGTGAAGCCGTCGCGAGAGCATTCCTGACCGCCTACCACAACAACGTCCTATTTCACTCGCGCTTTGCGATTACCTGATCGACGAGACCGTATTCGACTGCATCGTTGGCCTGCAGGATGTAGTCGCGGTCGGTATCGCGATCGACTTTCTCAACCGGCTGACCGGTGTGATGCGCGAGGATCTGATTCATTCGCGCCTTCATCCGCATGATGTCTTTGGCGTGAATGTCGATCTCCGAGGCCTGTCCGCCGAGCCCGTGCATGAGCGGCTGGTGGATGAGGACGCGCGAATTCGGCAGCGCCATCCGCTTTCCCTTCTTGCCGGCCGCGAGCAGCACCGCCGCCATCGACGCTGCCTGCCCGATGCAGATGGTCTGGATGTCCGGCTTGACGTACTGCATGGTGTCGTAAATCGCGAGGCCGGCCGTGATCGAGCCGCCGGGCGAATTGATGTAGATGGAGATGTCCTTTTCGGGATTCTCGGCTTCGAGAAAAAGAAGCTGGGCAATGATCAGATTGGAGACGGTGTCATCGATCGTGGAACCGAGAAATACGACATTGTCTTTGAGCAGGCGGGAGTAGATGTCGTAGGCGCGCTCGCCTCGGCTCGTCTGCTCGACCACCATCGGGATAAGGACCATTCGGTTAGTTCTCCTGGAACCGCTGCAATGTTCCGGAGTCTACTCGCCGAATCCTCGGAGACTCCTGACCGAATGGCTAGGTTTGCTACGGAGCGATGATGCGCAGCTTCTCGTCGGCCAGCGCGAATTGCACCGGCGTGGTCGTGATCCGCTCACCGTCCGCATAGACATCCAGCGGGCGTTCAGAATCGAACGTGAACGACGTTCCGCGGCTGATCTCGACGAATGGACTCTTCACATGCGCGCCGGTGTACGCCTTCGGCAGCGTCTTCAGAAGTTGCATGCGCGAGGTGCGGTGGACGATGCAAACATCGAGTTGGCCGTCGTCGATGAGAGCCTCGGGCACGATGCGGATCCCGCCGCCGTACTGCCGCGAGTTGCCGACGGTTGCGAACATGATCTCTTCGCTGCGAGTGTCGTCGATCGTCACGCGATGCGGCGTGAATCGCGGCAGGACGCGAATGATGGCGTAGAGATAGACGAGCGATCCGCGCAAGAACTTCGCGTTTTCATTCGCATAGCGCGCGACCTCGGAATCGAATCCGAGTCCTGCCACTCCGAGGTAGCGGATGTCGTTGGCGGTGGCAACGTCGACCTCTCGCGCGTTCCCGCGAAGCGCCAACTCGCACGCGGCGCGAACATCGCGCGGAATGCCGAGCACTTTCGCGAAGTCGTCGCCGGATCCCTGCGGAATCAGCGCAAGCGTGCCGCGCGCCAGATCGAACTCGCGGACGGCAAGATGCAATGTCCCATCGCCGCCGCTGACGATGACACGGTCGTACGCACCACGCGACGCCTCGGCCGCCGCTCGCGTCATATCGGCCGGACTGCTGCTGCCGTGCGCGTCGACGTCCGCCCCCAGCTCGCGCAGATGCCACTCGGCCTCGGCATGATGCTTCGCCGCCCGCCCGCGTCCTGCCGCCGGGTTGTAGATGAATTTGACCTTCACGAATGGGCGTCAGTGTAGCCATCTTTTGAAGCGGCGAGGGCCATGAGCCGCCTGACGGTGCGTCGAAGAGCATTGTCGAAGTGCGATTCGGAGTCCCTTCGATGGGACTCAAGGGTCTCTTACATACGACTCGGAGTCCTATCAATAGGACTCAGGGGTTTCTTGCATACGACTCGGAGTCCTATCGATGGGACTCAGGGGTCCCTTGCATACGACTCGGAGTCCTATCGATGGGACTCAGGGTCCCTTGCATACGACGCTTTTGCAAGTGTTCGCTTGCCCATTGAGGAGTTCGCCAGCGTAGTACGGGCGTCCTCGCCTGCACCCGGCGTGGCGTCTCGCCCGACGGTGCGTCGTAAGTCCACACCGATTCTGCAATTGAATCCCAGAAACCCCGTCGGGCGAGACGCCACGCCGGATGGTTCGAGCAGTCGTTACGCCACGATCGCCGTCCCCTCCCGCCCGGCCAGTGCGTCGCGAAGGTGTTCGACGTCGGTGATGAGGACCTGGCCGCCGCCGCGTGTGACGAATTGGATGGCGGCTTCGATCTTTGGTCCCATCGAGCCGGCGGGAAACTGGCCTTCCGCGAGGTAGCGCTGCGCTTCGGCAACGGTGAGGCGATCGAGCGTTCGCTGCGTTGGTTTCTCGAAATCGATCGCTACTCTTGCGACGCCGGTGAGGACGACGTACATCTCCGCGCGCAACTCCGAGGCCAGGAGTGACGACGAGAAATCCTTGTCGATGACTGCCTCCACGCCGCGCCATTGGCCGTCGCGTCCGCGGACGACCGGGATTCCTCCACCACCTGCGGCGATCACGACCGCGGCGCTGTCGAGCATGTGTACGATCGTCTCGACATTCAGAATGCGTAACGGCCGCGGTGAAGAAACGACGTGGCGCCAGCCGCGGCCGGCTTCCTCGCGCATCGTCCATCCGAGGTCGCGTTCGAGCGCCTCGGCGCGATAGCGCGTGAAGTATGGGCCGATCGGCTTCGTCGGACGTTTGAACGCCAGATCGACGGGATCGACTTCAACCTCGGTGAGAATCGTCGCGACGTCGCCGGTCAGTCCGATGCTGTCGAGCCGATTGCGAATGGCCTGCTGCAGCAGAAAGCCCATCGAGCCCTCGGTCTGCGCGACGCAGACATCGAGCGATTGCGGCGGAATCTTCGTCGACGCTTCCTCGGCCTGCACAAGGATGTTCCCGACCTGCGGCCCGTTGCCGTGGACGACGATCAGCTTGTAGCCGTGACGAACGATTTCGGCCAGCCAACGCGCGGCCTGCTTCGCGCGCGCAATCTGCTCTTCCTGCGTGCCGCGGTCCTCGGGACGCAGCAGCGCGTTGCCGCCGAACGCGACGACGGCGAGTTTTCGGTCGCCGGCCACGCTATAGCTCCTCGCGTTCCAGCGGCATGGTCATGCAGCGCGGTCCGCCGCGCGCGCGCGACAGCTCGTGGCCGGCCATCTGGATCGCGTACTTCGTGTCGGTCCACGTTTCGAGCTCCGTGCGGCCGAGGAGGAGATCGTCCTCGTAGACGATGTGGTAGCCGTGCGCGGCCAGCTCCTCGGCCGTTCGAACGTTGCGCTCGTAGAGAAGGATGATGCCCGGCGCGAGCGTGAAGGCATTCGCTCCGTCGGTCCACTGCTCGCGCTGCTGATCGACGGCCATGCGGCCGCCGCAGTAGATCGGGTCGAGATCGAATCCGCGTTTTTTCAGCGCGCCGAGGAGCGACTTCTGCGGCGTGTACGCGATGCTCTTCTTCGTCAGATCGATCGTCGTCACCGTCGCTGCCTGACTGCCGCCGGGGAGAATCACGGGCGGATAGATCAGGCATTCGTTGCGGCTCGTGAATGTGAAAACAGTATCGAGATGCATGAACGAACGTTGCCGGGGAAGCTCGACCACGATGATCGTTTTCACCGGACTGTTCGCTTCGCGCAGCGATGTCGCCAGTTGGCGCACGCCGGCGCGATTGGTCCGTTCGGTGACGCCGACCAGAAGCAGATCGCGCGACGGCACGAGGATATCGCCGCCTTCGATCGTCGGCGTGCGGCGCTGCGGTTCATCGGCCGACTCCATGTAATCGGTCCAGCAGCCGGAGTCGCGAAACAGCGGGTGGTAGCGGAAGACGTATTTCGACAGCAGCGACTCGCGGCGCCGCGCCTGCGTGGCCATGCCGCAGATGACGACGCCGTCGCCGATCACGACCTGCGGATCGCGCATGAAAAAGTAGTTCGGCACGGGCAGCAGATCGAACGTCGGCAACTCACCCTTGCCGTCGCGTTCGTGCGGGATGCCGCCGATCAGCGTCTGCGCGAGGATCGCGGGCGGGCGTTCGAGGAGCTCCGCGGCCAGCTTGCGGCCGAAGATCCGCCGCCTGGCCATGTCGCGGATGATTCGTCGCCTGAGCTCTTCATCCTCGAGCACTTCTTCGAGCAGGTCCTGAATGTCGTAAATATCCGGCGCGATGAAGCGGATGAGTTGCTGGAACCTGCGATGCTCCTCGCGCGCGACCTGCCCATAAAGAATGTCGTCGAAGAGGAGCTGATTCATCATGGGCGGGATCATCACGTCGATCTCGCGCCCCGGCAGGTGGACCAGCACGCTCTTGAGCCTGCCAATCTCACTCGTCACGTTGAGACGCATTCGGGGCGCATTCTATCGCGAGCGATTTCTACATCCGGCAAGTCTGCTGGTGCGTAGTGGACGCGTTGAGTAAAATCGAAGCGCAATCATGAAATCTCGATTCTTCTTTTCCGCGGCGCTGCTGCTTTGCGCCACCACAGGCTTCGCAAATCCGCCGCGCATCACATTCATGCGGACGATGGCGCCTGCACACGATCTCGCGCCGGCGGAGAGTCTGGCCGTCATCTACGCGATCGGCGATAGCAACAAGATCGAGGGCTTCGTCGAACACTTCGTCGATCTCGTCGCGCGCGCCGGTCTTCTGCGCATCGCCAACGCTGTCGAGAATAACCACCACATGCTCGTCGACGATCTTTCGCTGCGCACCGTCCGCCGCGCGCATCCCGCGGACGCGTACCTCGGCATCAATCGTTTCACGTGCATTGGTACGGAGAGGAGTGCTGAAGGAAGCGAATACCTCGACAGCGGTGATCGCGTGAAGCGGATGCATCACTGGATCGACGCCGTCTGCTCCGCGCGTATCGACGTGCTGAGCTCCGAGGGGAAGAAGATTTTGTCGTACACGGCGCGGGGCGAAGGGACCTCGCCGCGAGCGGTTTCGCTGTCGCCAGACGAGCGCGATGTCGCGTTCGAACAAGCCGCGCGTTACGCCGCGGTCAGTGCGGCCGAGGGAATCACGCCGAGGTCGGTGCGCGAGACGATTGAACTGGATGAGAACGCCCCGTCATTCGACGACGGATTTTCGATGGTGAGCTCGGAGCGGCTTGAAGATGCCCGCGCAATCTGGCAGGCAGCAGCAGTCCGTCATCGCAATTCCGCGCCGCTCTACTTCAACCTCGGCGCAGTCTCCGAAGCGATCGGCGATTTCAACGCTGCACGCGACTACTACGAGAAGGCGGCGAGCCTGTCGCCGAAAGAACGCCGCTACGCAACGGAACTGCGGCTCTTCCATCGCCGCAATCTCACCGCAAATGAAAAGGCCGCCCGACGGCGGCCCTGATACTGAGCCGGAATGTTCGTCGCCTAAGAACGTTCTTAAAAGGCTCAAATGACAGCACTTCCAACAGTTACGCCGCTGTCGAGCGCAGCCGCTGAACTCAGCCGCGAAGTCGCTCGCCGGCGCACGTTCGCCATCATTTCTCATCCAGACGCCGGCAAGACGACGCTGACGGAGAAGCTGCTGCTGTACGGCGGCGCGATCGAAATGGCCGGCGCCGTCCGCGCGCGCAAAGGGCAGCGCCACGCGACGTCCGACTGGATGGCGATGGAGCAGACGCGCGGTATCTCCATCACATCAACCGCGCTGCAGTTCGAATACGAGGGCTATTGCCTCAATCTGCTCGACACGCCCGGCCACGAGGATTTCAGCGAGGACACGTATCGAACGCTGGCCGCGACCGACAGCGCAGTGATGGTGCTCGATTCAGCAAAGGGCATCGAGCCGCAGACCCGCAAGCTGTTCGAAGTCTGCCGCATGCGCCAGATCCCGATCATCTGTTTCATCAACAAGCTCGATCATCCCGGCCGCGATCCGTTCGAGTTGCTGAGCGAGATCGAGAAGGAGCTGCACGTCGGCGCGGTGCCGATGAACTGGCCGATCGGCAGCGGCCCGAATTTTCAGGGCGTGTTCGACCTGCGCAAGCAACAGGTGCTCCGCTTCGCGCGCGCCGCGCACGGAGCCTCGGTCGCTGCGGTGACGGTCGGCGGCCTCGACGATCCGAAGCTCGAAGACGAAATCGGACCGACGGCGTGGCAGGAGCTTCGCGAAGCCGCGGAGCTGCTGTCCGGCGCCGGGGTCTTATTTGATCGCACTGAGTTCAATCACGGCCGAGTAATCCCGGTCTACTTCGGCAGCGCGATCAACAACTTCGGCGTCCAGCCGTTTCTCGATGCGCTGCTCGAATTCGCGCCTCCGCCCGCGCCGCGCATCGCACATGTCGGCGGCGAGGAGACGATCGTCGAAGCGACCAGCGACACGTTCACGGGCTTCGTCTTCAAAATCCAGGCGAACATGGACAAGCGTCATCGCGACCGGCTGGCGTTCATGCGTGTCTGCTCGGGGGTCTTCGAAAAGGACATGCTCGTTCACCACTCGCGGCTGAACCGCGAAGTTCGCATGACGCGTCCGCACAGGCTTTTCGCCCGCGAGCGCGAGACGATTGATCTGGCCTACCCCGGCGACGTGATCGGCTTCGTCAATCCCGGCCTTTTTCACATCGGCGATGCGGTTTCGTCCGGTGCGCCCGTCGAGTTCGCACCGATTCCGCGCTTCGCGCCGGAGCACTTCGCAACTCTGCGCGCGAAGCAGGTCACGCGGCAGAAGCAGTTCCAGAAAGGCCTCGCGCAACTCGAGGAAGAAGGCGTCATGCAGGTGCTCTCGCCGCACGAAGGATTGCGCAGCGAGCCGATTCTGGCCGTCGTCGGCGAGCTGCAGTTCGACGTGATGCAGTCGCGGCTGGAGAGCGAGTACAACGTCGAAACGACGGTGACGGCGCTGCCGTACAAACTGGCGCGCTGGATCGACCGCGACGTTCACGAGGTGGCCACCAAACTGAATCTGCCCAGCCGCAGCAAGATCTGCATCGACAGCGCCGGCAGGGCGGTGGTGCTTTTCAGTTCGCAGTGGGAATTGGACTACGCCGAGAAGGAAAACCCGTCAGTCACGTTCCTTTTGGCTGCGTAGCGCGACAGAGCTTTTCACGCGGAGACGCGGGGGCGCGGAGAAACCCGAATCCTCCTCCGCGTCTCCGCGACTCCGCGTGAAAAACGTCACCTTCGAAGCAGCATCGCGTTGAATCGCTCGCCGCGCCAGATGTTCTCAACGTGGTACTGCGCGCGCAGCAGCGCACCAGCCCGAAGGTCGTAATCGATGCCGAAGCCGCGCGCGCCGTACTCGCGCAGATCGCGGCTGACCATCAACACGCGATCAGGAGGATGCATCGTCAGCTCGCGCACGATCGCATCCTCCGTTTGCGGCGCATCGACTTCCACCGGCGTAAACGTGTGAAAGGAAAGTGTGGTCGGCACGTTCGCCAGATAGTTGATGGTGATGCCTTCCGGGATCACCGCCAGCGTCCCGCCCTGCACCGCGCCGATGACGCTGTTCAGCGTTCGCGCCCGATCAGCGTTCCAATCGTAAAAGATTCCCCGCGGCGACACGATCGCGTACCGCTTCTCCGCGTAGCGTTCGTGCTGTTGCCAGAGATCGCCGCCGGCGTTCGCGACGAATGGCGCGAGCCACAGGATGGCCATCACGTTCCGCCGCGGCAGATAGCAGAACAACGTGTATGCGGCCAGTGCGATCGTCGGAACCGTGAGCACGAAGCCGTACCAGGACGGCGAAACGTTCAACGGAATCCGGAGCGTGCAGGCCACCGAAAAGGCCGCGAAAATCACCAGCGGGCTCTCGCGGTCGCGCACGAGCGCCCATCCGAGCGCGATCCATTGCAGCACCGCCCAGGCCCGGAAGAAGGAATGGTCAGCGATCAGAACGGCAACGATCACGATGGCAATCGCCGCTAGCCAATGCCGCCATCGCTGCAGAAACAGAATCGCCGCGATGCCGGCAATGCCGGCGGCGATCTGCAGCAGTTGACCGCGCCAATCGGCGAATCCTGAGACGACCTCGAAGAAGTGCTTCGCCCGAGCACCGTGCTGCCACGCCGCAAAGACGTTCTCGCTCCACCAGTGCGTGTCGCGAAAGTAAAACGCGACCGCCGCGATTGTCGCGATCATCGCGACGCAGTACGCCGCCAGTTGTCGCCACGAAATCCGCCTCGCTATCGTCAGGATGATTACGATCAACAACCCCGCGACCGCGTACTCAAGCTTGCACCACGACGCCACTACCAGCGCGCTGATCGCGATCGCGTGCCGCGCGTGTACGAACGCGGCGAGCGCGATGCACAACAACGTCATCCCTATCGTCACGCCGTAGCTGTACGGGAAGATGAAATTCGCGCCCCACGTCGACGCGCCGCAGAAGCACGTCGCCGCGAATGTCAGCGTCGCCGCGAATGCCGGCAACGGACGCCGTAACGCAATCCACAGCGATGCAGCAATCGTCGCCGACTGCGCGATCCCGATCGCCACATACGCCGTCAGCGAGTGACCGATCGCGCCGGTGATGAGCGCCAGCAAATACGGCGCAAGCGGCGGATATTGATAGCGGATGTCGCGATACAACTTCGCGCCGCGCGCAATCTGCTCCGGGATGTACAGATCGCGCCCCGTATCGATGATCGGATCGAGCCAGCGAGCGTAGGACTGGATGAATGCGAGCGCGGCGACGACAACAACGATTCCGATGAAGACGGGTGTCAGGTGTCGGCTGTCAGGTGTCGGAGACTCATCTCCCACGCCCAACTCCCGACTCCCCACTCCCCCGAATCTCACTCTTTCATCGTCTCCGGATCCACGCCCAGACTCCGGCATAGATCGACGTACGCAAACGGCGAAATCTCCGACGGCTTGATCTCGCTGCGGCCGCCCCAGAAAACGTTCGTGTACGACACCGGCATCCCGATCTCGGCGAGGTAGTCGTCGATGGCGGCCTTGTGCGCGAGCACCGCATCCTTCTCCGTTCCGTGCGCGACCGCCATGATGTTCACGTTGCGGAACTCCGGCCCCCCCTCGCGCCAGTAGCAATGCGTGAGGATGTCGAAGCGGCCGATCTCGCGCCCCGCCTCGATCTCGCGTCCCGGCGGCACGGCCCAGTGGAACAGCGCGTTGAAACGCGTCACGCGTTCGCCGGTCTGCAGCGGCTTCACGTGCTCGAGAAACGTCGAGAAGCGCCCGATGACCTTGCGCGCGTTGAGCGACTCCGCCACTTCGAAGAATTGCTCCAGCGGCACTCCCGCTTCGGCGGCGCGAGTACGCCAGAGATCGCGCGTGAACTCCTCCGGCTCGACCTCTCTCTTCAACGCGGTCAGCACGCGCCAATCGAGATCGGTCAGCGTCGCCTTGGTCGTGTCCTTCTCCTCGGCCAGTGCATCCGATTTCGATCCCGGCTCCATCCCCTTGCGGCGGACGTGACCGACGCCGAGGGCGAAGATGCGGTTCGCGGGCATCACGCGGAAATGTTCGGCGCCGGTGAGGCGGCCGATCAAAGCGCAATGCTTCTCGATCGAATACCCCTGCGGCACTTTCACCGTCGTCCACAACCGGTAGTTCGATCCGGGCGTAGCGGCGTCGGTGGAACGGATGACCACGTGGCCGGAGAACGGATCGTCGTCCACCATGTACGCGAACGCCTCGTTGAGCTTCTCCTCCGGATACTGCCACGCCACCAGCGCACCCTCGGCGAGATTCGTCGCCATCAGCGTCTGCCTTACTCGACGAATGGTCCCAGCGACGAGCATCGCCCGGATGCGCTCCATGACCGTCTCCGCATCGACGCCCGACTGCTCCGCGATCGTCCCGATCGGATCGCGCACGAATCCCTGAATGCGATCCTCGGAAACGGCCAGGATCTTCGCGTTGACGGGATCGGTATGGGCGATGGGGAGGTCAGTAACCGTGGACATAACGCTTCGAAGATTATCATGCAGGCCGTTTGACAACGCTTCGCGCGCTGCCTTACCCTCACCGCTCCTGGACTGATTTGCGGGGCCGCTTGCAACCAGGTTAAAAAAAGCTAAAGAGCCGGCAGTAGGCCGTTCGACTCCGACTGAAGCCCCGCAATTTCAAGCGGGGCTTTTTCTTTTCTGGAGATTCCGAATGCCACAACCCGACCGTACCGCCGAACTTCGCGAACTGCTCGACCGCCGCATCCTCATTCTCGACGGCGCGATGGGGACGATGATCCAGCGCTACCGGCTCGATGAAGCCGGCTATCGCGGAACACAGTTCGCGACGCATTCGCGCGATCTCAAAGGCGCCAACGACATCCTCTGTCTCACGAATCCGAAGATCGTCGAAGAGATCCATCGCCAATATCTCGACGCCGGCGCCGACATCATCGAGACCAACACGTTCAACGCGCAGGCGATCTCGTTGGCCGATTACGACCTCGTCGAATACGCCTACGACATCAACCTCGCCGCCGCGCGGCTTGCACGCGCCGCGTGCGACGCGTACTCGACTGCGGACCGTCCGCGTTTCGTGGCCGGCTCGCTCGGGCCGACCAACCGCACGGCCTCGCTCTCGCCCGACGTCAACAACCCTGCGTTTCGCGGCGTGTCGTTCGACGAGCTGGTCGACGCCTACTACGACCAGATTCGCGGCCTCGTCGACGGCGGCTCAGACATCCTCATGCCGGAGACGACGTTCGATACGCTCAACCTCAAGGCCGCGCTCTTCGCGATCGAAAAGTACTTCGCCGACACCGGCATCCGCCTGCCGATCATCGCCTCGATCACCATCACCGACGCCTCGGGACGCACGCTTTCCGGACAGACCGTCGAAGCGTGCTGGAACTCGATCTCGCACGCGCCGCTCCTCGCCACCGGTATCAACTGCGCCCTCGGCGCGAAGGAGATGCGCCCGCACATCGAAGAGCTGGCGTCGATCGCGCCGGTCTACCTCAGTTGCTATCCGAACGCCGGCCTTCCGAACGCGCTCGGCGAGTACGACCAGACGCCCGACGAGATGGCCGCGCTGCTGCACGAATACGCCGGCAACAGCTGGATCAACATCGTCGGCGGCTGTTGCGGCACGACGCCCGATTTCGTTCGCGCCATCGCCGAAACCGTGAAGAGCTTTCCGCCGCGGAAGCCGCCGGTCATCGAGAAGCATCTGCGGCTCAGCGGACTGGAAGCGCTCACCGTCACGCCGGAGTCGAACTTCATCATGGTCGGCGAGCGCACCAACGTCACCGGCTCGCCGAAGTTCGCGCAGCTCATCAAAGCAGGCGACATCGAGCCGGCGCTGGCAATCGCCAAACAGCAGATCGACGGCGGCGCGAACATCCTCGACGTCAACATGGACGAGGGACTGCTCGACTCTGAGAAAGTGATGACGCACTTTCTGCACCTTGTCGCTTCGGAGCCAGACATCGCCCGCGTCCCGATCATGATCGACTCGTCGAAATGGACGGTGCTCGAAGCGGGACTGAAATGCACGCAGGGAAAATCAGTCGTCAATTCGATCTCGCTGAAAGAGGGCGAAGAGAAGTTTCGCGAGCAGGCCCGCCTCATCAAACGCTACGGCGCGGCGGTGATCGTGATGGCGTTCGACGAACAGGGCCAGGCTGATTCGATCGAGCGCAAAGTCGCAATCTGTTCGCGGGCGTACGCGATCCTCGTCGACGAAGTTGGTTTCGATCCGACCGACGTCATCTTCGATCCGAATGTCCTCACCGTCGCCACCGGAATCGAAGAGCACAACAACTACGGCGTCGCCTTCATCGAAGCCGTCCGCCAGCTGCACGAGCGTTTTCCGCTGGCCAGTTTCTCCGGCGGCATCAGCAACGTCTCGTTCTCATTCCGCGGCAACAAGACCGTGCGCGAGGCCATGCACGCCGCGTTTCTCTACCACGCCATCAAAGCCGGCCTGACCATGGGAATCGTCAACGCCGGGCAACTCGCGATTTACGACGAGATTCCGCCGGAGCTGCGCGATCTCGTCGAAGACGTACTGCTGAATCGCCGTTCCGACGCCACCGAGCGTCTGCTCACGTACGCCGATTCGATCAAAGGCCAAGGCGCAACGACCGCGAAGGAAGCAGAAGCGTGGCGCAGCGGAACCATCGAAGAGCGGCTCTCACACTCGCTCGTCAAGGGAATCATCGAGCACCTCGATGACGACGTCGAAGAAGCGCGGCAGAAGTATCCAAGCGCTCTCTCGATCATCGAAGGGCCGCTGATGGACGGCATGAACGTCGTCGGCAATCTCTTCGGCGCCGGCAAGATGTTTCTCCCGCAGGTCGTAAAGAGCGCGCGCGTCATGAAGAAGGCGGTCGCGTATCTGCTGCCGTTCATGGAAGCGGAGAAAGCGAAAGCCGGCGATCTCTCACAGCGCGGCAAAGTGCTGATGGCGACGGTGAAGGGCGACGTTCACGACATCGGCAAGAACATCGTCGGCGTCGTTCTCGGCTGCAACAACTACGAAGTCATCGACCTCGGCGTGATGGTTTCGGCCGACAAGATTCTCGACACCGCCATTGCCGAAAAGGCCGACATCATCGGCCTCTCCGGCCTGATCACGCCGTCGCTCGATGAGATGGTTCACGTGGCGCGCGAGATGGAACGCCGCAGCTTCACCGTCCCGATGCTCATCGGCGGAGCCACCACTTCCAAATTGCACACCGCCGTGAAAATCGCGCCGCGCTATTCGCACGCGACCGTCCACGTGCTCGACGCCTCGCGCGCCGTCGGCGTGGTCAGCACGCTGCTCTCCGATCGCAAGGACGAATTCGTCCGCGAGCGCAACGCCGAGTACGAGCATCTCCGCGAAGCGCAGGCCAAACGTCAGGATGTGGTGAAGATCCTGCCGCTCGAAACCGCGCGCCGCCGCAAACCATCGCTCACCTTTTCTCCCGACCGTCCACCCTTCCTCGGCGTGCGCGTTCTCGATGACGTTCCACTCGAACGCATCGAGCCGTTCATCGACTGGAATCCGTTCTTTTCCGCGTGGGAACTGCGCGGGCGCTTCCCGCAGATCCTCGACGAGCCGCGCGCGAAAGAGCTGTACGAAGACGGCCAGCACCTGCTGCGCGAGATCATCGACAACCGCCTGATCCGCGCCACCGCCGTCTACGGTTTCTGGCCCGCGAATTCAGTCAGTGACGATATCGAGCTTTACTCCGACGAATCGCGCAGCAACGTCATCGCCCGCTTCCACACGCTGCGGCAACAGCAGGAAACGAACACCGGCCAGAACTTCGCCCTCTCCGATTTCATCGCACCGAAGGAGAGCGGCATCATCGACTACGTTGGCGGCTTCGCCGTCACCGCCGGCATTGGAGTCGGCGACGTCGTCGCTCGATTCGAAAAAGATCACGACGACTACAACGCCATCATGACCAAAGCGCTCGCCGATCGTTTGGCCGAGGGGTTGACAGAGCTGCTGCACAAAGAGACGCGCGCCGGGTGGTACGCGCCGGATGAAAACCTGTCGAGCGACGAACTGATCGCCGAAAAGTATCGAGGCATCCGTCCCGCGCCCGGATATCCCGCCTCGCCCGACCACACCGAAAAAGCCACACTCTTCTCACTCCTCGGCGCCGAGCGCGCCGGAATCGAACTGACCGAAAACTTCGCCATGATGCCCGCCGCTTCCGTCAGCGGCCTGTACTTCGCGCATCCGCAATCGAAATACTTCGCCGTCGGCAAAATCGGACGCGACCAGGTCGCGGATTACCACGTCCGCAAAGACATGCCGCTGCCAGCGATCGAACGCTGGCTCGCGCCGGCCCTGGCGTACGAGCCGGAGCAAGCCCCGGATCCAACTGTCTGCTCCTGCGGCGCTACGCATGGTGCTGTCGCGGCAAAGAGCTAAAAGCTTTTCACGCGGAGTCGCGGGGTCGCGGAGAAAAGCTCTCAACCTCCGCGTCTCCGCGTCTCCGCGCGAAAAGGTTCTCTGTCGCTTGAACGCTACGGAGGTCCGAAGAGATCTTCTGGAATCTCAACGCGCGGCAGTTCAACCGATACCCGCAGCGGCAACGCGATCGGCGGGTCGAGTTTCAAGCCAAGTGCGGAGGCGGGCAGCGTCTGAATTTCGCGCTTCGCGGCGATGCGCGGTTCGTTGATGCGCACGACGCCGCTGAACTGCAGCGGCGCGAGCGCTGGGCGCGGGAGCGCGCGCAACACGTCGTCGAGCGCGGCGCGGTCGGCGGCGGGCATCGGCGCGAATGCGATGACTGGCAGCGGCTGCGGTGCGGTGGTGTGGATGACGCGCAGATCGCGTGCGTGCTCGGCGAGAAGCGGATTCGATTCGGAAACGAGCGCGGCGTCGGTGCGGCCGTACAGCGCGTTGGCGGCGGCGGTGACGTCGTCGGCAACGCGCGTGGTCACGTTGACGCCGTCATCGCCCAGGGCTTCCGAGCCGCTGATCGTCTTGCCGCGAAGATCGGCGAGCGACTTCGCAGTGCTGCGAATCGGCACGATTACCTTGCACACGTACGTCGTATGTCCTTCGCGGCTGAATGCAAAGCGCGGCGCGAAATCGTGGGTGATGAATTCAGGGTTGGCGATGATCACGCCGATGCGATCGTGGTTCGCGGCGATGAACGCTCGCGCGTCGTCCGCGCGGCGAAAGAGTTCCGTCTTCAGCGGCAGTGACGACGCGCCGGCAAGACTCGCGACGATCGCCGTCGCAGCCTCGGCCAACTTCTTCTCCGTTTCCGCAGGCGTGTCGGGCAGGAAAACGACGACGGTGTGACGCGGCGTAGGTGATGTTGGCTCCTCGGCGATTTCGTTCGCCGGTTGCGCGGCTTCGAGATTCTTTTTCGCGGCTGACTCGATCGCCGCCGGCAAATCGCCCGCGATGGAGCGGGAAAGCGACTCGCGCCCGTCGCTGCCCGTGATGAGATCAGCAGTCCCGCGGATGAAGAGCGCGACCGATTGTCTTCGTTCGTCCAGCGATGCCGCACGTTCCGCGAGCACGCGTGCACGGCGCGCAGCAGTTTCGTCCTGATGTTTCGCGGCCCGATCGAGTTCGTCCGCGGCTTGCGCGATCAGCGCGGCCGCCAGCGACTTCTTCGCGTGGCCGCAGACATCGGCTTCCGATCCAAGCGTCAGCTCGAGCACTGAACCTGCTCGGCGGCCCCACGTGTCAGGGCATCGCATTGCATCGAGCAAGGACGCCGCATCGTCATATCTCCGTTCAGCAATCGCCACCTCGGCCGCCGCAAGTGACACTTCGCTCCAATCGGCGAACGCTTTGTGGGCAGCGGCCAGGTGCGGCTTGGCGTCCGCCAACATTCCGAGTTGCCAGAAGAGAATCCCCGCATCGCCGCGCGCGATCGGCGAGGCACTCTGCGCGAGCGACTTCGCCGCAACATCGCGTTTGCCGTCGAGCGCGTCGAACACCGCTGTGACCTCGGGTGTCGTGATGTGCAACGCGCGCAGATTCGCGACCGTCGGATTCTGGCGCAGATTCACGACGCCGATTTCGGCGCGTAACGCCGGACGATCGGGCAGCGCTTCGAGCGCGGCACGTTCCGCGGCGAGTTCGCCTGCATCGCGCGCGACGAGCGCCCGCTCGAGCATCACGATGTTGTTTTGCAGTGCGCGTTGCAGCAGCGACTTTGCATCGTCCAGGCGTTGCTCGTGCCGCGCGATGCGTCCGAGGAGCAGCAGCGACTCGGCGTCGTTCGCATCAAGTTTCAAAACGTTTTCTAGCGACGCGCGTGCACCGGCGCGATCGCCGCGAATCAGTTGCGCGCGGCCGAGCATCTTCAGCGCGATGCGTTTCGAATCGGCGTCGAAGTGCGGCATGCCGTCGCGCAGCAGCTTGATCGCGTCGTCGTACTTTGCGGACTTGAACGCGATCGTGCCGAGGTGGAGATACGCAAGCGGCAGCGACTCGTCGCCGGCCAGCGCCTTGCGGTACTCCAACTGCGCGCGGTCGGTCTTGCCGGTCGTGAAAAAGAGAAAGCCGAGGTTGTAGTGAGCGGTGGTGCTGTCGTCGATGCTGGCCGCCTTCTGATACGCATCGATCGCTTCGGACCACTTCTGCTGTTTCAGATAGATCGCGCCGAGGTTCGCATAGGCGCGGGCGTTGACGACTTCGACCGGTTGATGCGTCGTGAATGCCTGATCGATCGGCGCGAGAGCCATGCGATACGCGTCGAGCGCCGCGTCGTAGCGGCCGGCGTCGAAGAGCACCGCGCCGAGGTTGAAATAGGCGCGCAGAAACGTGTGATCGAGATCGGCCGCTTTGCGATACGCGGCGATCGCGTCATCCTTGCGGCCGAGCGCCACGAGCGTGTTGCCGAGGGTGAATTGGTACTTCGCATCGTCGGGCGCGAGTTGCGTGGCCTGTGTGATCGCGGCCATCGCGTCGTCGTTGCGATTGAGCGAACGAAGGATCGTCGCGCGCAGCGAGTAGAGCGCGGCATCGCGCGGCGTTTTCGCGATCGCCGCGTCGACGTATTTCAGCGCGTCGGCCGATTTCCCCAGTTGCTGCGCGGCCGCGGCGGCGTTGGAGAGCAGCGTCCGATCCGCGGGCGCTGCAGCGGTACCGCGCACGAAGGTGTCGTATGCCTCGGACACTTTCCCCTGCTTGAAGTAAAGCGCGCCGAGGTCCACGTACGCGGATGCGAGCGACGGCGCGACTTCGATTACGCGGCGGTACTTCGCGACCGCATCGTCGATCCGATTCGCTTCGCGTGCGCGCTCGGCGTCTTCCATGAGACTGCGCGCGACCTCGGGGATGTCCTCCTGAGCGCGCGCAACCGGCGCGACGATCGTCAGCGCGATCACTGCGGCAAGGACGAAGCGCATCCGCTCAGACCTTCGCCATCGCCGCGGCGATCGAACGGAAAATGCCGAAGCCGTCGGTGTTACCCAGCAGCGCTTCGGCACAACGCTCCGGATGCGGCATCATCCCGAGCTCGTTGCGGCCCGCGTTGCAAATGCCGGCGATGTTGCGCGCGGAACCGTTCGGATTCGCGTCGCGCGTGATGCGCCCCTCGGCATCGCAATAGCGAAAGATGACCTGTCGATTGCGCTCGAGATCATCGAGCGTTGCGTCATCCGCGAAGTAGTTGCCTTCGCCATGCGCGATCGGAACACGCAGCACCGCGCCGCGCTCCAATTCGCACGTGAACGGCGTATCCGTCTCTTCGACACGCAGAAAAACGTCGCGGCCGAGGAAACGCAGATGCTGGTTGCGCATCAGCGCGCCGGGCAGCAGACCGGCCTCGGTGAGCACCTGAAATCCGTTGCAGATGCCGAAGACCATTCCGCCATCGGCCGCATGACGCCGGATCGGCTCCATCACCGGCGCGAACTTCGCCAGCGCGCCGGCGCGAAGGTAATCGCCGTACGCGAACCCGCCGGGGATGATCACGCAGTCGGCGCCACGAAGGTCCGTCTCCTTGTGCCACAGCAGTTCGACCTCGGCTTCGAGCACATCACGCGTCACGTGCACCGCGTCGTGATCGCAGTTCGAGCCGGGCAGGACGACGACGCCGAATTTCATGGCGCGCAAGTTTAGCGCGGGCTCGCGATGTAACGAACCCCGATGAGCCTGCAGTACTTCTTTACTACCGGAGATCGGGAGCAGGTCCTCCCAACACCAAAATGGTCTTCAGGTCCAAAACGGATAGCGGCGAGATCAAGAAGCCGCAGCAGCAGAACTCGCGGGTTCCGCTGGTGATCACGATCGTGGCGCTGGCCGTGGTGGGGAGCGCCTACTACGTTTATTACCGCCAGCACGCGGAGTACTACACCGGCCGGAATCTGCGCCTTCTCTCCATGCTCAGGTCGAAGGACGCGTGACGATGTTCTCGTCAGCCTGAAAGCTCAATCCGTTGGCGCGGGCACCTCCGGCAAGAAAATCGACGACATCTTCTCCACGCCGGGATTGAAGTTCGGACAATGTTCCGAAGAACTCCCGGCCGAGCTGCCGAAGCCGGGCCGCATCCAGATGCGGCGCGATGCCGTAGAAAGCGCGCGCGGTTGGAAAATGCGGCTGCGGGCGTATCTCGATCAACAGACGACATGCGCGTCCGTCACGATCGACGATGTCGCTCGTCCGATCTTTACGCGCGACCTCGGCGCCGCCTTCGACGTGCTTCTCATAGCCAGGGAGGACGGCACCGTTCTGTACAGCATCCGTCCTCCTCCTGCGTCATCGACACTTCTCGGCAATCAAGATGAATGGATCGTGAAGCGGAAGAGCTCCCGCCCGTCGCGCCGATCAAATCAGCGGCGTCAATGACGGCCACGCTTCCGACCGCAGCGCCAGCCACAGATACTTCATCCGCGGACAAGAAATCCGCGAGCGACTCCTCAAGCAAATCGGCCGTGATGACGGAACGCGACAACGGACCGCCGGTGCTGATCACCAATCTGAAGGCGCTGCAGAAACGAAAGGCCGGCTGGTTCTCGGGCTACGAGCCGGTCACTCCGGCATCGCTGACGATGGCCACCAGCGACATTACCGTGTCGCTCGGCGGCAGCGACTACGGGCTGTTTACGCAGCCCTACACCTACTCGCGATTGCCGGCCAGCGTCCACGCCAGGAAGAGCAACGAGTGGGCGTCTGCGGATTGGTATCGGCATCGCGCTTTCGCTACGACGTCTTCGCCGTTTCGACGTCAATCGTCCTGATCGCAATCGCCATCGGCCTGCTGGCGCTTTGCTGCTGGCCGTATCTTCGGATCGCGCTCATTCATCCGAGTCAGCCTCTGGCAATCACCGACGTCGTACTTATCATCTTCTGCACCATCGTCGGCTCGGTCGTGATCACGCTGGCGCTGCTCGACGCGTTCGCCTACCGCGGCATCACGCAAACCGCTGACGAACAACTGCAGAAGTTCGGCGACGCGGTGAACCGCGACTTCGCCCGCGACGTCAGCCGCGCCATGGAGACGTCCTCGCGGCAGCTCAACCAGAGGCCGGCGAAGTACGCCACGGCGCTGACCACAGGACTACGATCCTGATGAAACTGGTCGGAGCATTCGCCGAAAAGCGCAGCGACGTGAACGCGTAGGGACGCGAAGGTGGGATCCGCCTGGCTCCGGCAGTAAGACGAAGGACCCCTCACTTTGGTCACGCAACCCCGCGCGAGCAAAGAATGCCAAAAGAATGGCAAAACAACCGTATACTTCGACGACCATGGCGCGGCAGCCGAACCAGTTACCAACGGCGACCCTGACGGTGTCCACGACGCCGCAAGTGCTGCTGGAACTCGAACGCTTGGTTTCGACCGGCCATTTCGGAAAAAATACGGCGGATGCGGCCGAGAGAATCATCTCGACGTACTTGCATTCAGCGTTCGGAAGCGAAACTGCCAGCCCGAGAAACGCGACAAGCAACCGATAGGGGGTCCGGCACAGCGATGCCCATCGACGATAAACGGTTATTGAAAAACGCTCCAATCGTCGAAGCGCTCATCGATATTCGGGTAACGCCGGCGGACAGTTTCACTCAGACCCACCTGGAAGCTGTGAAGAGTCAGCTCGGCAAATTTTTTTCGTCCGTGGACGAACAAAAACAGGGTGAGCTGTTTTTTCAGATCGTCGAGGGCCGCGTCGCGGAGCCTCCGACGGTCGCCGACCGCGGCGTGACCGGTCTGCTGTTTCGGGCCACCGACCGTGAGGAGGCAGTGCAGGTTCAGGAAGGGGGCTTCGTATTCAGCAAACTCAGGCCTTACTCGAGCTGGGAAGACGTCTCCACTTCGGCTCGTCGGTACTGGGAGATTTACTCGTCTGCCATCCCGCTTAGGCAAGTGAATCGATTAGCAGTGCGATACATCAACCATTTTGTCGTACCGCGGCACAAGCAGATATCGGATTACTTGGCGGCGCCGCCGGCCGTTCCGGAGGGCATCGAACCAGCGTCGCTGATGAACTCCCTATCGCGGTTGTTGCTTATTGGACCTGGAAATCTAGAAGCGAGACTTCAGCTGGCGTGTGACACAGCAGACTTCGGATCCAACGTGTTAATGGATATCGACTGCTTTCGCGCGGTGCAATTTGAGCCGTCCGCCGATACGTTCTGGCCGTCTCTGCAGGAACTTCGCGAGATGAAAAATCGTATCTTTTTCGGAAGCATCACCCGTTTTGCAGAAGAGGAGTTCAACAAATGACTGCCGACACCCCGTGGATCAATGTTGACCTGTTTGCCGGCGACTCGAGTACCGCGGTGGGAGTCGAGGCTCGATGCTTCGCGACCACAGAGCGCGAGATCATTTCGGAGTGGCTCGCGGCACCAATCACGGGCGCTCCCTTGCGCGACGGCCTTCGAGCGATCATGGAAGCGGCAAGTGAAACGCAGAGGACGAATTGGGACGGCAACGGAGCGGCGCCTTTTAAACAGCGGGCATTACTCAACGCGGTACGGTTGCTGAAGCGACTTCCGGTAACCATGCCAGTCGATGATGTCTATGTTGATGCTGATGGAGCCGTACTGCTTGAGTGGCAGACTTCGACCAAACGTTCCTTTACCGTAGCCGTCAACGAACATGGCGAACTGCACTTCGCCGGTGTGTTCGGGCTGAGCCGCCTTCGAGGCCGCGATATTTTTGTCGGCGACCGCGTACCTGAAAGCATCCGTCTTGGCATCCGCCGGGTGTTCGACGCGTGACGATGTTTTCTGTCGTCGCCGCAGAATCTGCTGTTGCTCGGTTTCTCTTCAGCGGCCATCTGAAAGGAAGCCGCGTTCGCCCCAACGCTTTCATCCCGCCGGAACACGACCTTCGGCTGTCGGTGTGTGTTACGGACGACCTCACGACCCAGGACATTCACGCATGGGGCAAGCTGTACGCGTCGTCCCCTGATCGCGAAGCCAAAGGATTCGCGCTTCTTCACGTCTTTGATTTTCACGCGGAGGACCTCTCGGTCGAGCGCGACGACGACCCGCCGCGTCACGCAGAAGTCGCTGGTTGGCCCGCCGACAAAGAAGCTCGCCTCGATGTCGCGAAGCAACTCGTGCGTGCGATTGCGGAGATTCAGTTAGGTTGATTCGGCGCTTGGCGCCTTGGCTCCGGCAGTAGGACTCGAACCTACGACCCACGGATTAACAGTCCGTTGCTCTACCAACTGAGCTATGCCGGAGTACTTGCGGCGCGGCGGGCGGCGGACGATAGCAAAGCGTCGTCCACGCCGTCAACGTGGGGGCAAACCGAGGGGGGTGGCAGTGTATTTCGCGAGGGCGGAGGTCAGGCGCGGGAGCAAATCGGCGAGTTCGGAGTACTCGATCAGGTCGATTTCGCGGTCGCCGGCGACCATGGCCGTGCAGCGCGATGTGTGCGCCGGCCGGTAGAGGCAGATGACCGGGATTCCGTAGCGGTAGCGGGCGGTGGCGATCTCGTATCCGACTCCCGTCGA
Source organism: Thermoanaerobaculia bacterium (assembly GCA_035996815.1). Taxonomy (GTDB): domain Bacteria; phylum Acidobacteriota; class Thermoanaerobaculia; order Gp7-AA8; family Gp7-AA8; genus JADGNZ01. Next base: position 41,276 of record DASYJF010000145.1, read on the forward strand.
CGGCATCGACGCTTCGGCCACGAGCACGTCGGCGGCGGCGATCCAGGCGAGGTCGCGGTCGAAGATCGGGCAGGAGTCGAGCGCCTCGCCGGATGCGGTCACATGTTCCGCGGCTACTGCGCCGGCGAGCACGTGATGGCCTGCGGCTTCGAGTGCCGCGATGATCTCGCGATACAGCGCGACGTCGCCGCGGCCTCCGCTGATTGCGCCGGCGAAGTAGATCGTTCTTTTGACTTTCATCCTGCGTGAGCGCAGCGAGCGTCAGGATCTCCAGTTGGCGCGGTTCCACCGGAGATCCTGACGATCGCTGCGCTCACGCAGGATAGAGTAGAAAAAACCATGTCCCGCGAAATCGTCATCAACGCCGCCAAACACGAGTCCCGAATCGCCGTGCTCGATGAAGGGCAGGTCGTCGAGCTGTGGGTCGAGCGCACGCGGCATCGCACCATCGTTGGCAACATCTACAAAGGCCGCGTGACGAAAGTCCTCCCCGGCATGCAGTCGGCCTTCGTCGACCTCGGGCTGGAGCGCGACGCGTTTCTCTACGTCTCCGACGTCATCGAAGATCTCGAAGAGTTCGACAACGCCGATTCGAGCGACGACCTCACGCTCGACGACGTTCCGCAGCAGCGCGCCGAGGCATCCATTGCCGATCTGTTGCGCGAGGGGCAGGAGATTGTGGTGCAGGTGTCGAAAGACACGATCGCCGGCAAAGGCGCGCGCATCACCAGCCACATCACGCTGCCGGGGCGCTTCCTCGTGTACATGCCGACCGTCAACCACATCGGCGTTTCGCGGCGCATCGAGAACGAGGGCGAACGGACACGGCTCAAGGAGATCCTCGATCGCATTCGGCCGCCCGGCGCGGGAGGATTCATCGTCCGCACGGCCGGCGAGGAGCGCGAGGAGGATGAGTTCCGCGCCGATCTGAAATACCTCACCGACCTTTGGGAGCAGATCAAACGGAAGGGCGAGAAAGCCTCGGCGCCGACGGCGCTGCATCACGATCTCGATCTCGTCCTGCGCACGATTCGCGACGTGCTCTCTCCCGAGTTCAAGAGCGTGTGGGTCGATTCGGTCGATCAATATCAGCGCATTGTCGAGTTCCTCGATCAGATCCAGCCGAATCTCGTGTCGCGCGTTCGGCTCTACCGCCGCGATGAGCCGATCTTCGAGGACTTCAGCATCGAAGCCGAGATCTTGAAGGCGCTGAAGTCGAAGGTGTGGCTTAAGTCCGGCGGCTACATCGTCATCAATCAGACCGAGGCGTTGGTCGCGATCGACGTGAACACGGGGAAGTACGTCGGCAAGAAGAATCTCGAGGAGACGGTCTTCAAGACGAACCTCGAAGCGGCCAAAGAAATCGTCCGCCAAATCCGCCTGCGCGACCTCGGCGGAATCATCGTGCTCGACTTCATCGACATGGAGGACCTCTCCAATCGCGAGCGACTCTTCGAAGCGCTCGAAATCGAAATTCGCAAGGATCGATCGAAGACGAAGATCCTGCAGATCTCCGAGTTTGGCTTGATCGAGATGACGCGAAAGCGCGTGCGACAAAGTCTGGAACGCTCGCTGACGCAGGCCTGCCCGTATTGCGGAGGCAGCGGCCGGATCAAGTCGAATACGACGATTGCCTTCGAGATCTGGCGCGAACTCGCGAAACTGCACGATCTGCACGAAGGGCAGGACGTCATCGTCCGCCTCAATCCCGTCGTCTACGGCTCCGTGCACAACGCGAACGATCCGATTTTCGAAGAGATCGAACGCAACATGGGCGTGCACCTGGTATTCAAGCCGGACGACTCGCTACACCACGAGCAGTTCGATGTGATGCGAATTTGAGGGAATGGGGGGTCGGGCGTCGGGGGTCGTAGAACCACACTTCCCCTCGGCACGCCCCGTGCAGTTTGACCGTGCCGAGCTGTCATGTCTCTCGAAGATACGTTCACGAATCTCGCCTCCTTCCTGAACAGCCTCGACGCCGAGGGGGAGCAGAAGTTCGAGCTGTCGCACTCGCTGGTGATCATCTGTCCCGACTGCGGCAAGAACATCGCCTTCCGCAACCGCTGCCCGAAGTGCGGCGGCAATTCGTGGATTCCGGCGGGACATTCAGGCGGGATTTTCGAGCAGATGAAAGCGCAGCGCTGGCGCACGGAGATGCAAAGCGACGATGGGGATGACTCCGAGGTCGAAGTGCGTGAGCCCGAAGAAGCGCGCGCGGACGCGTAGCCGGCACGGCCGGCAGCGCTGGTTCCCTAAGGCTCCGCAAAGTTGGCTCTTCAAATCTTGTGTCGCGCGAATTGCCGGAGCAGAGGACTGAAAATCCTCGTGTCTTACGTATCCAATCCTTCGCGCAAGTACTCCTCCTCCATCAGCTGAACGAAGAGCATCTCGTACTCGCGCGAGCGTGACGCCGGCGGCTTTTTCATCGTGGCGATGCGCCGCCGGACGTTTTCCTCGCGCTCTTCTTCGCGTTTCAGCTCGTCGGCCAACGCGTGGGCGATCGACTGGCGGACCACTTCGCGCTCCTTGAGCAGGGTGACGGACCGCGTACGCGTCATCGCCTCCAGAAGGTCGCGCGCGAGCTGCGTCACGCGCTCGCGCGAGATTTTGTGCATGCGCGATTGTACGTCGGCGTAAGCCTAGTGAATCGTGTCGTCGTCAGGCGTTTCGGAATCGGTCGATTCGGCGTCGTCCGCGGGGATCTCGTCTTCGCCGTCGTCCTTGTCCACCAGTTTCACCGCAGCGACGACCAGATCGTTCTCGTCGATGTTGATGACGCGAACTCCCTGCGTGCTGCGGCCGATGGAGCGGATGTCAGCGACGTTCGTGCGGATGATCATCCCCTGCTCGGTGATGAGCAGGACCTGGTCGTCTTCGAAGACGTACGAGATGCCCGCGACCTTGCCGTTTTTCTCGGTCGTCTTGATGTTGGTGACGCCGATGCCGCCGCGCGACTGCAGGCGATACGCGGAAACCGGCGTGCGTTTGCCGAAGCCTTTTTCGGTGACGGTGAGGACCTGGCCGCGCTCATCGGAGGCGACGATCTCAACATCGTCTGATTCCGAATCGTTCTCGACGATCTCCGGCTCTTCACCCTTGGCAGGCGGCTCGGGCACCGGCTCGCCCGAGGCAGGGAGCACGTCCATCTCGACGACAGAATCGCCTTCGCGGAGCGAGATGCCTTTCACGCCGGCGGCGCCGCGACCCATCGGACGGACGCCGTTTTCGTTGAAACGGATGGCCATGCCGTCGTGCGTGCCGATGAAGATCTCGTCGTCACCCTGCGAAAGGCGGACGGCGTAGAGATCGTCGCCTTCGTTGATATCGATGGCGATGATGCCGGTGGCGCGGACGTTCGAGAACGCCGTGAGCTCCGTCTTCTTGATCTTGCCGGCGCGCGTGACCATGACCACGTACTTCGCGTCGTTGAAATTGCGGATGGTGAGCAGCGCGCGAACGCTTTCATTCTGTTCGACAGTCAACAAGTTGACGATCGCTTTGCCGCGCGCATTCGACGCGACCTCGGGGATCTGATGCACTTTGATCCAGTACAGCCGGCCGCGGTCGGTGAAGACGAGCACGTACGAGTGCGCGCTGGCGACGAAGAGGTGCTCGACGATGTCCTCTTCCTTCGTCTGCATGCCGATGCGGCCTTTGCCGCCGCGGCGCTGCGCGCGGTACAGCGACAGCGGCGAGCGCTTGATGTAGCCGCCACGCGACACGGTGATGACCATGTCTTCGTCGGCGATCATGTCTTCGATCGTGATGTCGCTGGCCTGCGGGACGATCTCGGTGCGCCGCACGTCGCCGTACGCTTCTTTGATCTCGCGCAATTCGGCGCTGATGATGCCGAGGACGAGCGACTCCGATCCGAGGATCTCGCGAAGGCGGCGGATGGTGGCCTGAACTTCTTCGTACTCGGCGACGATCTTCTCGCGCTCGAGACCGGTGAGGCGCTGGAGGCGCATGTCGAGAATGGCCTGCGCCTGCACGTCGCTGAACTGCCAGCGTTCGATCAACCCGCTCTTCGCTTCCTGCGGGTTGCGGCTGCCGCGGATGAGCGAGATCAGTTCGTCCAGAACGTCGAGCGCTTTGACCAGACCTTCGAGGATGTGGGCACGCTCCTCGGCCTTGCGCAGGTCGTAGCGCGTACGGCGGACGACGATCTCCTTGCGATGCTCGACGAAATGGTGCAGCAACGTCGGGAGGTCCATGACCTCCGGCTTGTTGTTGACGATGGCCAGGAAGATGATGCCGAACGTGGTCTGCATCTGCGTGTTGCGATACAGGTTGTTCAGCACGACCTCGGCGATTGCATCGCGCTTCAGTTCGATGACGATGCGCATTCCTTCGCGGTCGGATTCGTCGCGAAGATCGGAAATACCTTCAATGCGCTTGTCGTGAACCAGCTCGGCGATTTTCTCGAGCAGGCGCTTCTTGTTCGTCATGTACGGGATTTCCGTCACGACGATCTGCTCGCGCTCGCTCTTTTTCTGCGTTTCGATTGCTGCCCGGGCGCGGACCTGAATGATTCCGCGGCCGGTGTTGTACGCCTCGTAAATCCCTTCCATGCCGAAAATGAAACCAGCAGTTGGGAAATCGGGGCCGGGCATCACAGCCATCAGCTCTTTCACTGACGCTTGCGGATTTTCCATGACCATGAGACACGCGTCGATCACCTCGCCGAGGTTGTGCGGCGGGATGTTCGTGGCCATGCCGACAGCGATACCCGAGGAGCCATTGACGAGGAGGTTCGGATACTTCGCGGGCAGTACAGCCGGCTCGCGTTCGGTACCGTCGTAGTTGGGGACGAAATCGACAGTTTCTTTGTCGATGTCGTCGCGCAACAGCTCTTCAGCGAGCCGCGTAAGGCGAATTTCCGTGTAACGCATTGCGGCCGGATTGTCGCCATCGACCGAGCCGAAGTTTCCCTGGCCGTCGACGAGCCGATAGCGCATCGAGAAATCCTGCGCCATACGCACGATCGAGTCATAAATCGCGCTGTCGCCGTGCGGGTGGTACTTACCCATTACGTCGCCGACGATACGCGCCGACTTCTTATACGCTTTGCTCGCGGTGTTTCCTTGCTCGTACATCCCGTAAAGGATGCGGCGATGCACTGGCTTGAGGCCATCGCGGACGTCGGGCAGCGCGCGGCCAATGATGACGGACATCGCGTAGTCGAGATACGACTTGCGCATCTCGTCTTCGATATTGACGGGATAGCGCTGCTCGTTGTGTGTTGTGTAATCGAAATCGTCGCTCATGTTTAGTGGTCAGTGGCTAGCGGCTAGTGGTCAGGAAGCGCGGCCTTTCTGGCCACTGACCACTTGCCTCTGGCCACTAGATATCCAAATTTTTAACTTCCAGCGCATTGTCCTGAATGAAGACGCGCCGCGGCTCGACCTGGTCGCCCATAAGAATCGTGAACAATTCTTCGGCGCCGACGCCGTCTTCAATCTTCACCTGCAACAGCCGCCGGCGCTCGGGATCCATTGTCGTTTCCCAGAGCTGTTCCGGATTCATTTCGCCGAGGCCTTTGTAGCGGCTGATGGCGAGGCCTTTTTTTGCCAGGTCGTAGATGCGCTCGATCAGATCGTCGACGGTGATGACGACGTCTGAATTGTCATTGTGTTTGAGTGTGTATGGTGGCAGTCCGAATGCGGAGAGCTGCTCATAAGACTTCGCCATCTGGCGATATTCGTAAGTAGAAAGGACTTCGCTGCTGATGACGACTTTCTTTCCCGTGCCGTTGCCGCCGACGGAGAAGTGGACGGTCGGCGTTTCGGTTTCTTCGTCTGTCATCAGACGCACGTGCTCGAATCCGTGAGCAGTCAGCGCTTTCACAAGTGCCTCGAGCTTATCCGGTTCGCCCATCGCGCTGCGGTCGGCGAAGCCCTCGGCGAAGAGGACGTCGAGCGCCTCGCGCGGAATGCCGCGCGATTGCAACTTGCGGGCGTGCAGGAGGTACTCCTCCATCCGCTGCAGCATGTTGACGAGCACGTCACCTTTGAGCGAAAGGCCGGCCTGCGGCGTGATCTCGATATTTTCCGAGACGCGGGTCAGGAGGAAGCGCGACAGCTCGCCCTCGTCCTTGATGTACGTGTCTTTCTTGTTCTGCGTGACCTTGAACAGCGGCGGCTGAGCGATGAAGAGGAAGCCGCGGTCGATGATCTCGCGCATGTATCGGAAGAAGAACGTCAGGATCAGCGTCCGGATGTGCGACCCGTCGACGTCGGCGTCCGTCATGATGATGATCTTGTGGTAGCGAAGCTTGGCGATGTCGAAATCGCCGGCTCCGATGCCTGTGCCGAGGGCCGTGATCATCAAGCGGATTTCCTCGGAGGAGAGCATCTTGTCGAGCCGTGCGCGCTCGACGTTGAGGATCTTGCCTTTGAGCGGGAGGATGGCTTGGTAGCGGCGATCGCGTCCCTGCTTGGCGGAGCCGCCCGCGGAATCGCCTTCGACGAAGTAGATCTCGCAGAAACGGGGATCGCGCTCCTGACAGTCGGCGAGCTTGCCGGGCAATGATGCGGAATCGAGCGCGCCTTTGCGGCGAGTCAGATCACGAGCCTTACGCGCGGCTTCGCGGGCACGAGCTGCTTCGATGACCTTGTCGACGATGCGTCGGACTTCCTTCGGATTCTCTTCGAGGAACTCGCCGAGACGTTCGCCGACGACTTGCTCGACCCAGGTCTTCACGTGCGACGACACCAGCTTGTCTTTCGTCTGCGAGGAGAACTTCGGGTCGCGAATCTTGACGGAGATGACGGCGCTCAGTCCTTCGCGAATGTCGTCGCCTTCGAGGCTGAGCTTGAGCTTCGCGAGCACGCCCGAAGCCTCGATGTACTTGTTCATCGTGCGCGTCAGCGCGGCCTTGAAGCCGACCAGGTGCGTGCCGCCGTCGAGGTTCTTGATCGTGTTGGTGAAACAGTAGAGGTTCTCGGTGTAGCCCTCGTTCCACTGCAGCGCGATTTCGACGGCCTCCCCGTCTTTTTCGTCGCGGATGAAAATCGGATCGTCGTGCAACGGGACCTTGTTCTTGTTCAGGTCCTTCACGAACGAGACGATCCCGCCCTGGTAGCAGAACTCGTGCTTCTTCTCGGTGCGGTCGTCGGCGATGGCGATGAAGACGCCGTCGTTAAGGAAGGCCAGCTCGCGAAGACGCTGCGAAAGCGTCTCGAAGTTCATCTCCGTGACGGAGAAGATGGCCGGATCGGCTTTGAACGTGACGCGTGTGCCGCGGTGTGTCGTCTTTTCGCCGCGGACGATGGCGTGCTTCGGGACGCCGCCTTCGTAGCGCTGGCGCCAGATGTAGTCGTCGCGATGAATCTCCAGCTCCAGCCATTCGGAGAGGAAGTTGACGACGGAAACGCCGACGCCGTGCAGACCGCCGGAGACTTTGTAGGAGTTGTTGTCGAACTTACCGCCCGCGTGCAGCTCGGTCATGATGACCTCGGCCGCGGAACGGTTCTCTTCTTTGTGCAGATCGACGGGGATGCCGCGGCCGTTGTCTTCGACGGTCACGGAGTTGTCGGTGTGAATCGTGACCTGGACTTTGTTCGCGTAGCCGGCCAGCGCTTCGTCGATTGCGTTGTCGACGACTTCGTAGACCATGTGATGCAGGCCGGTGATGTCATCGGTGTCGCCGATGTACATGCCGGGGCGCTTGCGGACCGCGTCCAGGCCTTTGAGAACTTTGATGTCTTCGGCGGTGTAGTCGCCGGCGATCGACGGCGCCTGAGGCGACCTTTCGGCCGCGTCATACGTGGTGTCGGCATCGCTGTCATCGAGGGTGTAGTCGTCTGGCATTCAATTGCTTTCCGGCGTTGGTTGTGGCGGTAGGTGGCGCGTCTCCCGACGAGCCCGATTGCTGAGGTTTTACGCCGCGGTCGATAACCTGAATTGTATCGCGATTATTGCGTTCCACGGAACGTTTCACGGCTTTTCGATTGCCGCCGTAACTCTCCCGTTTTCAATCAGTAAGCGCCGGTGCGGCCCAGTCTCCAGCGTTCGCAGGAAACGCTCCTTTGCAGACGTCGCAAAAACCTGCGTTTGAGCCGGGAGTTTGACGAGCAGTTGCTCGAGGATTTCAAGATCGAGCTCGGCGTCGATGTCGTCCAGTAAAAAGAGCGCCGTCTCATCGAAACGACGCCGGAAAAGGGCCAGTTTCGCGAACTTCAAAAAGAGCACGACCATCTTCTGCTCGCCGCCGGAAAGCACCTCGGCGGCCGGCCGGCCATCGATAGAAAACGCGAGGACGTCGCGCTGCGGCCCGACCAGCGACATGCGCGCGCGCAACTCGTCGCGCCGAATGCGCGGCAGATCGTCGACGGCGTTCGGCTTGTAGTCGATCGCCAGATTTCGAATGTGATACCGATGCTCCGCGACGATTTGCGCGAACGCACCGCTCAGCGCCTCGGCATACGACGCCCGCCCGCGCTGTAGCGGCGCGGCGGCGTTCGAGAGCTCCTCATCCCAGGCATTGAGCGACGACGTGCTCCCGCTGGCCAGCAACGCGTTGCGTTGGCGCAATGCGCGGCCGTAGCGGCTGACCGCTTCGAGGTAACTCGGATCGACGCTGGCGATGCCGCGGTCGAGAAAGCGCCGCCGTTCTTCCGGCGCGCCGCGCAGGATGTCAAGCCGCGCTGACGAGTACGCGAAGACGCTCATCGCATTCACATACGCCGGCAGCGTCACGCGCTCGCCGTTGATCAGCAGCGCGCGGCGCCGCGTCTCGCCTGTCTCCAGGCCGACGGAGAGCGTCTTGTCGACGCCGAATCGGTGCAGCACGCCAGTGACGAACACGCTCGGCGATCCGAACTGGAACACGCTGCCGATGCGCGCGGTGCGAAACGATTTCGTCGTAGCCAGAAAGTAGATCGCTTCGAGCAGGTTCGTCTTTCCCTGCCCGTTCCGACCGACCACGATGTTGACCTGATCGTGAAAGGCCACCTCTTCCGCGCCGAGGTTGCGGAAGGACTGAGTTGTGAGGTTACGGAGAATCAAATGGGATCCTGAAGAGGCTGCGAAGAAACGCTGCAACTCGCCGCGCGGGCGCGCGCGAAGGCGCGCTTCACAAGCCTAGCCCCGCGCTTGGCGCGGGGAAAACGAACGTGGCCGAATTGCGTGGCCGCGGAGTCGGCCACCACGAAGTGCTCGCGTAGCGTGACGCTTTGTAGCGGGCCGCCTCCGCGGCCGCACATTGTTGGCACTCCCATACCCCGCGCTGAGCGCGGGGCTAAGATTGTCGAGCGCGCCTTCGCGCGCTGGTGCACGCTGAGGCGTAGATTTTCCCGCAACCTCTGACGCCGGCTCACGCCGTCAAACGCATCGGCATGACGACGTACAAATACTCGTACGCCAGATCTGCGTCATTCGACGACGGTCGGCCGATGCACTGGCTGTTCTCGTCCTTCAGATCGAGGGAAACCTGCTGCGTGTCGCAGACGCTCAAAAAGTCGGTCACGTACGCCGCGTTGAGGCCGACGAAGAACGGGTTGCCGGCGTAGTCGATGGGAACTGTCTCGCGCGCGTCGCCGAGCTCCGGATTGGTTGACGACACCGTCAGTTTGCCCGGCGCGAAATCGAATCGCACCGCGCGCGTGCGCTCGTTGGCGACGAGCGAGATGCGGCGGATCGTGGCCAGCAGCCGCTCGCGGTCGACGAGGACTTTGCGATCGTTGTCGCGAGCGATGACTTCCATGTAGTTCGGAAAGTTGACGTCGATCATGCGCGCCAGCAGTCGGCGGTCGGCAGCCTCGAAGAAAAGGTGATTCTCGGAGACGCCGAATCGGACGTTGCCGTCTTCGCCGGCTTCGAGTCGCAGGATCTCTTCCATCGCCTTGCGGGGGATGAGAATGGTCAGGTCGGCGTCTTTCGACTTGCCGTTGCTGCTTTGCGGGAAGTTGATCAGCGCCATCCGATGGCCGTCGGTGGCCACCATCTCCATCTTGGCCGGTTGAACCTTCAGCAGCGCGCCGTTGAGCTGAAAGCGCGTCTCCTCGTGCGTGATGGCGAACTTCACCTTGGCCACCATCGTTTTCAATTCTTCGAGCGGGATGTCGTACGACTGCGTCGCGTTCACCGTCGGCAGCGTCGGGTAGTCCTCGGCGGGCAATCCCAGGAGCCGGAACTTGGCGGTGCCGGAGTCGACGAGCAGCGAGTTGTTTTCCTGAAGGGTGATGTGAACGTCTTCGTCGGGCAGCGAGCGGACGATGTCGAAAAGGCGTTTCGCTTCGATGGTGACGCCGCCGGGCGCGGTGACGCGCGCGGCGCAGGAGCTGAGGATGGTGACGTCGAGATCCGTTGCAGCCATCTGCAGCCGTCCGTCGGCGGCGCGGAGCAGAACATTCGAAAGGATCGGAATCGTGGAGCGTTTTTCGACGACTCCCTGGCAAAGCTGCAACTCTTTCTGAAGATCAGCTTTTGCGACGGTCAGCTCCATGTCTCTTCCTTCAGAACAAAAGTCTTTTTAGTTAGTCGTGGAAGCAGTGGATGCGTGCGGAAAAACCTGGCATCGGGCTGCAAAGGTTTCGAAAGTATAGCAGTTCCTTCCGGAGTGAAACTGCGGGTTTCGTCGCGGAAAAGCGAAGGAGATTTCCTCCGTTTTCCGCAGTCGTCGGGCATCGCGCGAGCGGCGCCTTTTTTGTCCGCAGGATTTGGTGGGACGTTTCCGCAGGGGCTGTGGATTTCATCGAAACTGATTCATCAGCCCTTCGAGCACGCGCGCGAACTGCGGATCGTTCTGCATCTTCTCGTCGATCTTTTCGACCGAGTACATCACCGTCGAGTGATGCTTGTTATTGAAGACGCGGCCGATCTCCGGGTACGACAGATCCGTCAGGTGCTTGCAGAGATACATGGCCACCTGGCGCGGGAAGGCGACCGTCTGCGCGTTCGACTTCGACTTCAGATTCGTGACCGTCGTTCCGTAGTGCGCGGCGACGACGCGCATGATCTCGGTCGACGTAATCGGCTTGTTTTCCTTCGACAGCAGTTCTTTCAACGCTTCCTTCGTCAGTTCGAGTGAAAGGTGCTTTTGCCCTGCCATCGAGGCGTACACGACGATGCGGTTGAGCAGTCCTTCCAGTTCGCGAATGTTCGTGCGCACGCGCTCGGCCACGAACAGCGCCGCGTCCTGCGGTAGATCGATCGTTCTCTCATCGGCTTTTTTGCGGAGGATAGCCACCTTGGTCTCGAGGTCCGGCGGCTGGATGTCGGCGATGAGGCCCCATTCGAATCGCGAGCGAAGGCGCTCCTCGAGCGTCGTGATTTCTTTCGGCGGAGCATCCGAGGTGAAGACGATCTGCTTCTGGGCCTCGTAGAGCGCGTTGAAGGTATGGAAGAACTCCTCCTGCGTCTGCTCTTTGCCCGCCAGGAACTGAATGTCGTCGAGAAGCAGCGCGTCCACCTTGCGATAGCGGTCGCGGAACTGCTGCATGCGGTCGTAACGGATTGAGGTAATGAACTCCGTGACGAAGGAGTCGGCCGACATGTAGACGATTTTCGATCCGGACATACTGTCGCGAAGCTGTTGGCCGATGGCTTGGATCAGATGGGTCTTGCCCAATCCGGCGCCGCCATAGATGAAGAGCGGATTTAAGGATCTCGCTGGATTCTCCGCGATCGACTTCGACGCCGCGAAGGCCAGCTCGTTCGACTTGCCGACTACGAACGTCTCGAACCGGTAGCGCGGATTGAAAATCGAGAGGGGCAGGTCGGTCGGCGGCGGTCCGAGCGGGACGTTCATCTCGCTGGTGCCCTCGGTGTCGGCGACGAGGTGCAGGTTGAGATGATCCGTCGACATCTCGTCGAGGATGGATCGGATCTGCTGCGCGTAGTTCTGGCGGATCTCGGACACGAACCGCTGGGAAGGGACGCTTACGTCGATCGTGTCGCCCTTCTGGGCGAGGAAACGGGTCGGAGCGAACCACGTCTCAAATTGAGTCCTGTCAATGGTTTGCTCCAGCCGGTCGAGGACTTGCTTCCAGAGATTCATCGCGGATTTCACAGAGGGCACGGCCAAGTCCACTGACTCTAATAATCCGCAGCTTTTCAACACCTGCGGAAAATCCGGACCTGAAAAAGGGGAGGCGAAGATAGCACAAACGTAGGAGTGGGGAGTGGCATTGGGATCCTCGGGAGTCGGGAGCCGGAAGCCCGGAGATTGACGAAGGGATATGCGTTCGCCTTTCCGACCCCCGACCCCCGACCCCCGACCCCCGACCCCCGACCCCCGAGGCCCCGATCTCCCACTCCCCACTCCCTACACCCCACTCCCCGGAATAGCCCGCTATGACCAATGGTTCCGCCCCGTCGCTGGCTGGTTTGACGACCTTCCGACCCGCCGCTATACTCCCCGCCTTCTTTTTCAGAAGCTTAAGGAAATCATGAAGCGTACATTTCAGCCGAATAACCGCCGCCGCAAGCGCACGCACGGCTTTCTGGTCCGGATGCGGACCAAAGACGGGCAGGCGGTGCTTTCACGGCGCCGCCGCAAGGGCCGCAAGCGCCTGGCGGTCTAGCCTTTGTCAGCCGATGCCGGCGGACGTTCCGCCAGCTCCGAGGCTCTGCCGAAAGAGAAACGATTGGCCAAACGCCGCGAGTTCCTTCGCGTCTACGAAGCCGGCCGCAAACTCTTTTCCCGATACAGCGTACTGTTCTATGCCGCGAACGACCTCCCGTATTCGCGCATCGGCATCACCGCGACAAAAAAAAGTGGCAAGGCAAATGTGCGCAACCGGCTGAAACGGTGGACCCGCGAGGTCTACCGGCGTCAGCGCGGTCCCCTCGACCTCGACAGCCGCTCGCTCGACGTCGTCGTCAACGTGAAGCCAAATGCCGTGCAGGCGTCGTTCGGCGACTACAGCCTCGACCTGCAACGCGCGCTCAAGCGCGTCGTGACCGAGAGCGGCGCCACCCGATGAGCCATGCGCGCCCTCGCTCTCGCCCCGCTCCGTTTCTACAAGCGATTTCTCTCCCCGCTGCTGCCGCCGATGTGCCGCTTCGATCCCACCTGCTCGATTTACATGATGCAGGCGATCGAAAAGCACGGCACACTGCGCGGCGTCTGGCTCGGCATCCGGCGCCTGGCGCGTTGCCACCCGTTCAATCCTGGAGGTTGGGACCCCGTCCCTTGAGATGGAAAAACGAATCTTTGCGGCAGTACTGATCTCGATCGGATTCCTGTGGCTGTGGGCGGCTGTGGCGCCGAAGCTCTTTCCCGATCTGATGAAAAAGCCGGTGCCGGCGGCGACTTCGACCACGACAACTGCGACGACTGCTTCTTCGCAGCCGCCGCCAGTGACCGCGACAACAACCACAACCGCGACGCCGGCCGTCGAAGCGCCGGTTACTGCTGCTGCCGTCGCCCCGATTGCTGCGACCGCGCAGACGATCACGAAGGTCGGGTCGCCCGACTTCGTGGCGAAGTTCTCGAACCGCGGCGCCGAGCTGGTCTCGTTTCAGCTCACGCACTACAAAGCGAAGCCGAGCGACAAGAACGATCAGACGAACGTCGAGCTGGTCAAAGAGCGTGAGCCGGGTCGCACCGACTATCCGTTCGCCATCGAAGCGACCGACGCCAACTTCATGCATCGCGCGAACGCGGCGCTGTACGCCGTCCGCGAGTTCGACGAAAAGGGCACACATGTCGTCGAGTACCAATGGTCCGACGGCGCGCATGCGGTGACCAAGACCTTTCGCTTCACCGGCGAGTACCTCTTCAACTTCGCGGTGTCCGTTACGCCGCCGCTTCCGTACCGCGTCGCCATCGGTCCCGGAATCCGCACACTCGGGCCTGACGAAAAGGACAACCAGTTCATCGTCACGGGCAACGGTGTCGTGCAGCGCGACGACAGCCTGAAGAGCATCAATCGCGAGAAGGCCGACACGCTGAGCATCTTCCCGGCCGTGCAGTACGTCGGCATCCAGGACAACTACTTCCTCTCCGTCTTGCGTCCGGAGAAGTCGGCCGGCGCGATCATCCGCGCGATCGACGTCCCCGCGGTCGAGAAAAAAGAGAAACGACGCGAGCTCTACGCCGCCGTCAACGCGGCGCCGGACGGCAACGTCTCCGGCGCGGCATTCTTCGGCCCGAAAGAGGCTAAGGTCGTCGATCGCTACGGCTTCGAAAAGACGCTGCAGCTCGGCGTCTTCGGCATCATCGCCCGCTTCTTCCTCGCTGCTCTGCTCTGGCTGAACAAGTTCACGAAGAACTACGGCTGGGCCATCATCGTCCTGACTCTCATCATCAAACTCGTGCTCTATCCGCTGCAGCACAAGTGGCTGATCGGCATGAAGAAGATGCAGAAGCTGCAGCCGAAGCAGGAGGCGATCAAGGCCAAGTACAAGAAGGCCAGGACCGATCCCGAGCAGAAGCAGAAGATGAACATGGAGATGATGAAGCTGTACCAGCAGGAAGGGATCAATCCTGCCGGCGGCTGTCTCCCGTTCGTGCTGCAAATCCCGATTCTGTGGGGCTTCTACGGTCTGCTGTCGCACGCCATCGAGCTGCGCGGCGCGCCCTTCATCTTCTGGATTCACGACCTGTCGATGAAGGACCCGTACTACATCACGCCGCTGCTGATGACGGTTACGATGTTCATCCAGCAGGCCATCACGCCGTCGACGGCGGATCCGGCGCAGAAGAAGATGTTCATGATCATGCCGCTGGTGATGGGATGGATTTTCAAGGAGTTCCCGACCGGCGTCGTGCTTTACTGGCTGATGCAGAATCTGCTGACGATCGTGCAGCAGCTCCTGATGAACAAATTCACCGATCCCGCGGCCGCGCCGCCGGGAAAATGATCAACGGACGTGACGATGGCTCAACGATTCGAAGGTAAGAATCTCGACGAAGCACTGACGATGGCGTCCGAAGCGTTCGGCGTCGACCGCGTGCAACTGACCTATCACGTAGTCCTGGAGAAGAAGGGTTTTCTCGGCGGCTTCAAACGCGTGGTCGTGGAAGCCGAAGTAAATGAGCGGCCGATCGCGGCCGCGGTTCAGGAGGCAGCAGCGCCAGCTCCCGGCGCGGCGCGGCGTCCCGGTGGTGGCGGCGGACGTGGTCGTGGCAATCGCGATCGCGATCGTGGACGAGGACGCGGCGGAGATGGCGGCAATCGTGGCCCGCGTTCCGGCGGCGGCAATCGCGCTCCTCGGCGCGAAACCGCCGACGACTTTCAGACCGGCGACTTCGAACGCTTCGCCGGCGACATCCCCGAGCAGGGCCCGGAGTCCGAGCAGGCCGGCGTCGTGCGCGCCTGGTATTCGCGCGTTGTCGAACTGGCGAAACTGCAGCTGGAAATCCGCACCGAAGAGAATGAGACGCAGGTCATCGTACGGCTGTTCGGTGGAGATGCGCGGCTGCTGACCGAGGAACACGGCGAGCTTCTCGACGCGCTGCAGGTCCTCGGCAACAAAGCGCTCGTGGGCAGCAAAGTCGAAAAAGAGATCGAGCTGAATTGCGAGGCGTTCAAAGAGCGCCGCGCCGAGCAGCTCGCGGAGAAGGCGAAGGAACTCGCGGATCGCGTGCGCAGCAGCGGACGCGAACAACTGCTTCCGGCGATGACGCCGATCGAGCGCCGCATCGTCCATCTCGCGCTGCAGGAAGACGCCGACGTCACGACGGAGTCGCGCGGCGAGGGGTTCTACAAGCGGGTGGCGGTTGTGATGCGCGGCGCGGCGGAGTAGTTTCCGCGGCGTGGCATCCGAACTCGACACCATCGTCGCTCCCGCAACGCCGCTCGGCAGGGGAGCGCTTGCGATCGTCCGCATCGATGGTCCGCGCAGCGCTGCGATTCTCGAGAAGCTCGGGAGTATTACGCCGGATGCGCGTCTCGCCACCCTGGCGCAGCTAAGTCTGGACGGCGAGCCGCTCGATGAGTGCATCGCCATCCGTTACGCCGCGCCGCATTCGTTCACCGGCAACGATCTCGTCGAGTTGACGCTGCACGGAAGTCCGTTGCTCGTCGAGCGCATCATCGCCGCGATCATCGAATGCGGCGCGCGTCTCGCGGAACCGGGTGAATTCACTGAACGCGCCGTGCTGAACGGCAAGCTCGATCTCGTGCAAGCGGAGTCGATCGCCGATCTCATCAACTCCCGTACCGCGCTTCAAGCGAAGCTCTCCCTCGGCAATCTGCACGGCGTGTTGAGCCGGCGTGCCGCGGCGGTGCGCGAGTCGCTGCTGCACGTGATCTCGCGACTCGAGGCCGCGCTCGATTTTTCGGAGGAGGGATACGAGTTCATCACCCGCGACGATGCGCGCGCCGAGATTGAACGCGCGATGGCCGAGACCGAGGCGTTGGCGGAAACGTATCGCCGCGGACGGGCCACGACATCCGGCCTGACGGCCGTTATCCTCGGCCGGCCGAACGCCGGCAAGTCGACGCTGCTGAATCGCCTGGTTGGCAGTGACCGCGCCATCGTCACGCCGATTCCGGGGACGACGCGCGACATCGTCCGCGAAACGATCGAAATCGGCGGTCTGCCGGTGACGATCGCCGATACCGCCGGACTCCGGACGAGCGGCGATGTCGTCGAGGAGATCGGTGTCGCGCGCGCCCGCGAAGCGGCTGCGAGCGCGGACATCATTCTTTATCTGGTCGATGCGAGCGTGGGCTTGAGGCTGGAGGACGAGCTGGCGGCGTTTCCGGATGCAATGGTTATTTACACAAAGACTGACCTCGCTGCGGCGCCGCAAGGCGCTCTCGGCATTAGTGTTACGGCCGAGCGCGGTATAGAAGCGTTGCTGGGCCGACTCGATTCGATCGTCCGCGATGAGTTTGCTGCTCCGGAAGGCAGCCTCGTCAATGAGCGGCAGCGGCAAGCCGTGCTCGGTTGCAAAGAAGCGCTTTCGACTGCTTTGGCGTCCCTTCATGCTCAGCTCGACGAACCGGTCATCCTCGTCGACCTCTACCGCGCCGCAACGTCGCTCGGACTCCTCACCGGCGCAATCACCCAAGAGCACGTCTTCACGGAGATCTTCTCGAAGTTCTGCATCGGGAAGTGAGCGCGCGCGGGCGACTGTTCCACGTGAAACATGTTCGACGTGATTGTGATTGGCGGAGGGCACGCCGGCGCTGAGGCTGCCCGCGTTTGCGCCCGCGGCGGCGCCCGTGTCGCGCTGCTGACGATGCTGCGCGACGCCATCGGCCGCATGTCGTGCAACCCTGCCATCGGCGGCCTCGCCAAGGGCAACCTCGTCAAAGAGATCGACGCCCTCGGCGGTTTGATGGGGGAGGCAACCGACCGCGCAGGCATCCAGTTCAAGGTGCTGAATCGATCGAAGGGTCCTGCCGTGCAGGGTCCGCGCGCGCAATGCGATCGCGATCTCTACGCCGACGCCGTCCAACAGATTTTGATCGATGAGCCGAACATCACCATCATCGAAGGATCCGCGACATCGCTCGTGCACGACGGCAAGTCCGTCAGCGGCGTGATGCTCAAAGACGGAACCCGCCTCGACGCGCGCGCCGTCATCGTCACCACCGGAACGTTCCTTCGCGCATTGATGCACTCCGGCGAAGTGAAAACCGTTGGCGGCCGCTTCGGCGAACCGGCGGCGGAGACGCTCTCCGACTCGCTACGCACCCTAGGCCTGAAACTCGGTCGCCTCAAGACCGGAACGCCACCTCGCGTCGACCGCACCACCGTCGATTTCTCAAAGCTCGAAGAAGCGCCAGGCGACGCCAAGCCGCGTCCGTTCTCCATCCTCACCGATGCACTGCCGCTTCCGCAGGTGCTCTGTCATCTGACCTACACGAGCGAAATCGCGCACGAGTTGATCCGAGCCAACCTCCATCGCGCGCCGATATACTCGGGCCAGATTCACGCCACCGGTCCGCGCTACTGCCCGTCCATCGAAGACAAGGTGGTGCGCTTCGCGGAGAAGGAGCGCCATCAGGTCTTCGTCGAGCCGGAGGGCCTGACGCATCCCTGGCTCTACATGAACGGCATCTCGACGTCGTTGCCGCCGGATGTCCAGGACGCCGTCGTCCGTTCTCTGCCCGGTTTCGAAAAAGCCGTCATCGCGCGCTACGGATATGCGGTCGAATACGACTTCGTGAACCCCGAGCAGCTCGATCCGACGCTCCAGGTTCGCGGAGTTGACGGCCTTTTCCTCGCGGGCCAGATCAACGGCACCTCGGGATACGAAGAGGCGGCCGCGCAGGGACTCCTGGCCGGAATCAACGCGCTGCAGAAGATCCGCGGCGGCGATCCGGTCATCCTGCGTCGCGACCAGGCCTACGCCGCGGTGATGATCGACGACCTCGTCACGCAAGGTACCGAGGAGCCGTATCGAATGTTCACCTCTCGCGCCGAGCACCGCCTGCTCCTCGGCTGCGACTCCGTTTACGAGCGGCTGTCGCCGGTCGCGGAGCGGCTGGGGATTCTCGACGATGAGCGCAAACGACGCGTCGAGCAGCGCATCGCACGCATGCAGCGGGCAAGAGCAGCGGCGGAAACCACCGTGACGCCGGACCGCGAAACGCTGGCGTGGCTGTCGGCTGCGAGCATCACATTAAATGAGAAGTCGTCGATCGCCCGGCTCATGCAGCGCGCCGATTTCGACCTCGCCGGCTTCACCGACGCGTGCGCGAA
Organism: Thermoanaerobaculia bacterium; assembly: GCA_035996815.1. Lineage (GTDB taxonomy): Bacteria > Acidobacteriota > Thermoanaerobaculia > Gp7-AA8 > Gp7-AA8 > JADGNZ01. Next base: position 59,888 of record DASYJF010000145.1, read on the forward strand.
CGTGCTCCCGGAGGTTGCGGAGTCGTTTCGCGTGCTCACGGAGGAAGAGTCGGATGGCGTCGTCAGTCAGCTTCGCTACGCCGGCTATATCGACCGGCAGCAGCGCGAAGCGGCGCGGCAGGCGGACGAGGAAGGCGTGCAAATCCCGGCCGACATGTCGTACGGCTTGCCGGGACTGTCGCGGGAAATGGTCGAGAAACTGAGCTTCGTCCGGCCGGTTTCACTCGGACAAGCCAGCCGCATCCCCGGCGTCACGCCCGCGGCGATCTCGATTGTGCGGATGCACCTGCGGCGCGGCGGTCGTGAAGAGTCCCGCACCTGTCATCCTGAGAGGGTGTGAAGAAATGTGGCCCAATTTCGTGCGAAGCACTTTGGAGTGCGGTGGCGATCGAGCCACCGCTTTGGGAGGGCGGTGGAACTGTGACAACTCGCAGTGTGTGATGCTTGCTCGATCGTCGCGATGGTTACCGTCATCCTCCCTCCCAAAGCGGTGGCTCGATCGCCACACTCCAAAGCTTCGCGAAATATGCCGTGAGTCGTGTAAGCACGAAGCCGTCCTACCTTTCTTCACAAGCTCGGAGCCGCCGGAACGGCGCAGGCGAAATGACAGTGGTCCCGCGGTGCAGAAGCCGTGAGTCGCGACTGTCGGCTGGAGACGTACAAGCGCGAGCTTCTGCGTTGGAACGAGCGGATCAACCTCATCGGTCCGGAGGCAAAGGAAAATATCGACGCCCACATCGACGAAGCGGTCATTGCGGCGAACATCCTGAAGCCGTCCGGCAACGTGCTCGACTTCGGCAGCGGGGGAGGATTGCCGGCCATTCCGATGGCAATCGTCTCGCCCGACGCGCGGTTTCACCTCGTCGAAGCCGACAAGAAAAAGTGGGCGTTCCTGAAACACATCGTGCGGGCGTGCGAATTGAACGCTGTGATTTACGGTGATAGATTGGCGCGCGCCGTGACGCGGTTCCCGCCTGAGCTTCGATTTTCCCTGGTTACTTCGCGCGCAGTCGGAAATCCCGAGGAATGGGTGCCGTCGCTGGTGCCATGGATGGAGCGGGGCGGGCGCGTAGCACTCTTTCAAAGCAATCCGGACGTTCCTGGGATCAACGGTTTCGCGAAAAGCGAAGTCTTTCCGCTTCCCCGGGGAACCTCGAATTTCCTCGTCACGCTCACGTTCCACGTGGAACAACACTAGATGTCGAAAATCATCGCACTCGCGAATCAGAAGGGCGGGGTCGGCAAGACCACCACCGCCATCAACCTCGGCGCTTCTCTCGCCGCGTGCGAGCGGCGCGTGCTGCTGGTTGACCTCGATCCGCAGGCGAACGCGACTTCGGGCATTGGCGTGACCGAGGCGGATCCGTCAATGTACGACGTGCTCATCGAGAACATGCCGATCAGCGAGATCATCCGGCCGACGGAAATCCCGACGCTGTTTCTCGCGCCGTCGTCGGTTGACCTGGTCGGCGCCGAGGTCGAGCTGCGCGATGCAATCGGACGCGAGTACTACCTCAAGCGCGTGCTCGAACCGATCGCCGCCGACTACGACTACATCCTCATCGACTCGCCGCCATCGCTCGGATTGCTCACGGTCAATGGCCTCACCGCGGCGAACTCCGTGCTCGTCCCGCTGCAGGCCGAGTACTTCGCACTCGAGGGCGTCTCGCAGCTGCTTGCGACGATCGATCGCGTCAAAAGCGCTGTGAATCCCTCGCTCGACGTCGAAGGCATCGTGCTGACGATGTACGACGAGCGGATCAATCTGGCGCGGCAGGTCGCGGAAGAAGTCCGCAACCACTTCGGCGAGAAGGTCTACAAGACCGTCATTCCGCGGAACGTCCGGCTCAGCGAAGCGCCGTCGTTCGGCAAACCGATTATTCTTTACGACATCCGCTCGCGCGGCAGCGAAGCGTACGTCAGTCTGGCCAGGGAGTTCATTCAGCGCGCGGAGAACGTGATCTGATGATCCACAAGAAAGTGCTCGGCCGCGGTCTCGGCGCTCTCATCCCGCAACGGCAGGAGGCGCCGGTCGAGTCGCACGCGACGCAGGGGCTGGCCGAGATTCCGATCTCGCAGATTCAGCCGAATCCCTTCCAGCCGCGCAAGACGTTCAACGAAGCGTCGATCGACGAGCTGGCGCGCAGCGTCCGCGAGCACGGCATCGTGCAGCCGCTCGTCGTCACGCGCGCCGGCGACAAGTACAAGCTCATCGCCGGCGAGCGCCGCTTCCGCGCCGCGCAGAAGGCCGGCCTGACCACGGTCCCCGTCCTCATCAAAGAGATGATGGCCGAGGGCGACGCGCTGCAGATCGCGCTCATCGAAAACATCCAGCGCGAAGACCTGAACCCGATCGAAGAGGCGATGGCGTATCACCAGCTCCACGACGATTTTCAATTGACGCAGGAGGAGATCTCACGCCGCGTCGGCAAGGAGCGCTCGACCGTCGCCAACTTCCTGCGGCTTCTCAAGCTGCCCGATCCGGTCAAGAAGCTGCTCGCGTCCGGACAGCTCTCGATGGGTCATGCACGCGCATTGCTCGCGATTGAGTCGCCGAAGAAGCAGGAGCAGCTCGCCGAACGCGTTGTCCGCAAGAACCTCAACGTCCGGCAGACGGAGATGCTCGCTTCGGAAAGCTCGCCGAAGACGGCGGAAAAGAAAGAGAAAGAGAAGGACGTCTTCACGCGCGACGCGGAAGACAAGCTTCAAAGGACTTTACGAACGAAAGTTGAAATCGACCGCAGACGCCGAGGGGGTGTGATTCACATCCGCTACGGCAGCGAAGACGAACTGATTCGCGTCGTCGATGAGCTCATGGGACGGCGACGGTAATATGGGAGCAGAGATGAAGAACAAGAGTGGTGAACTGAACGGCTTTCTCGATCGCGGCTCGTCGTTTCGCGGCGAGCTGGAATTCGAAGACACGATGCGCATCGACGGCCGTTTCAACGGCAAGATCATGACGAAGAATGAGCTGATCGTCGGCGAGAGCGCGCAGATCGAGGGCGAGATCCACGCCGGCCGCATCGCCATCAGCGGCACGGTCGTCGGCAAGATCATCGCGGCGCAGCGCGTCGAGATCCATCGCAACGGCAAGGTCTACAGCGACATCGACACGCCCGCGCTGATCATCGAGGAAGGCGCGATCTTCCAGGGCAACTGCGTGATGGGCGACAAGAAGCCGGCGCTGGTGACGAACATCGCTGCAAAGGCGTGACGCTGCGGTGCGAGCATCGACTGCAGCAATATGACAAACGATTGCAGAGCTGCGATCGGTGATTACGGAGCTGCGATCGGCGATTACAGAGTTTCGATCGACGATTACAGAGTTGCGATCAACGATTACAGAGCTGTGATCGATGATTACAGCGATGTCCAGATTTGTCGCAGAGCTGTAATGGCTGATTACAGCTACGTCTGGATGTTGAACACCAGTTCTAAATCAGGACACATTAGGACACGATTCTGACAGCTACCACCCTCGCATCCTCGCGGTCAGCACGATCGCCTCAGGGATCGTGTACACATCCTCGGCGCCGAGCGCGTCTTCCCATTGCAGGTCCCAGGCGGCGGCTTCGCGATCGCCTTGCGGCGCGTCCGTGAAATTCAACTCGCAGACATCGCCGATGTACTCGTCCGCATTGCGCAGCGGCAAACCGAACGTGCGGCAGACCAGAGGACGGTTGTCGTACATCAGGCACTCGCCGCGCTCGTTCAGATTCGGACAAGGCGTCGACGCGGTGCGCTCGAAGAACGCGTCCTTCTCCTCGGGTGCACAATCGCGAAGATCAGGATGATTGGACGCCGCGATGATCTCCTGCGACCGTCGAATGACCATCTTCCGCCGCGACGGATGCAGTTTCTCCAGACCCTCAGCAATCAGTGGAACGTCGCCGGAGCCGATCTCGAACAGGCCGTAGCAACAGAGCGAACATCCGCGTCCGCACTGCAGGTTCTGCGGCTGCGACTCGACGACAGACCGGAAGAAATCGTCGGCGCGATCGAGGATGCGCGTGTACGTTTCGTCCGGCGATTTCGTGGACACGCGACGCACAACCGGTGAGGTGACAACCTTCTTTCCCTTGTGGTATACAACCGCCGCCTCGGGGTTGGGCGCGGCTCTCACGTGCCCGTTTTTCCGGCTCCAAACATTTCTATGCAAATCAATTTGACGCCCGATTACTCTCTGCTCGCGATCATGGTGATTTTCATCCTGAACTACCTGATCGTGCGCAAGTTCTTCCTGCAGCCGATCAATCAAGTGATCGAGGCGCGGGAAACTGAGGTGCGCTCGGCGAACGACATCTACGAACAGTCGATGCTGCGCTTTCAGGAAGCGACGACGCAGATGGAGGAGAAGCTCCACGCTGCCCGTCACGCCGCCGCCGATGTGCGCGACCGCTTTCGACGCGAGGCTGCCGCGTACCGCACCACGGTCGTCACCAAAACCCATGACGACGCCAACGCCATCGTCGGCGAAGCGGACCAGAAACTGAGCGCCGACGTCGCCACAGCGCGCGCGAAGATCGTCACCGAGTCGGAGTCGCTGGCGCGCCTGGCCGCCGAGCGCATCCTCGGGAGGCCGGTCTGATGCGCCGCGCAATCTTCATTCTTCTATTGCTCGTTCCCGCGATTCTTTTCGCGCAGACGAACCACGCGAACGATGCGAACAACGTCGCGCATGGAGCAGAAAAGGCTGCGCACGAAGTGGCCCATCCGAACGAAGCTCACGGCGGCGAGCACGAGGCGCCGAAGACCTACTTCGGCATCCCCGGCTGGATTCTGAAGCTCGCCAACATGCTCCTCTTCCTCGGCGTGCTCGGATGGTTCCTCGGAGGTCCGATCAAGAAAGCGCTCATCGACCGCCGCGTGCAGATTCAGGCCGATGCCGAAGAGGCCAAAGCCCGTCGCGCCAAAGCCGACCAGCTTGCGACCGACATCCAGGCGCGGCTCACGCAGATCGAGAACGACGTTCGCGGCATTCAGGAGCGCGCGCAAGCCGAGGGCGAAAAGCAGAAGAGAGAGTTGATCGCGGCCGCGGAAGCCGAGGCGCAGAAGATCCTGCAGTCAGCGCGGAACGAGGTCGACAACCGTTTGAAGCGCGCGCGGCACGAGCTGACCGAATACGCCGGCGAACTGGCCACGCAGCGCGCGGAACAGATCCTTCGCGAGAAAGTCACGGATAACGATCGCGAACGCCTCTTCGATGAAAGCGTTCGCGAAGTGGCGGAGGCGCGCTCATGATCCGCCGTTTCGCAAGGCCGTACGCCCGCGCCATCATGGACGTCGCCGGCTCGCCGGAAAAAGCGGCGACGCTTCGCGACGAGCTGACACAGTTCGAACAGGTCCGCAAATCGTCGACCGACTTGCAGTTGATGTACGCGAACCCCGGCATCGAACACGGGTCGAAGACCAAGGTCACTGCCGCGATTGCCAAGCGCCTCGGTCTTTCGGACTTCGCCGTCCGTCTGCTCGACGTGCTCATTCAGAACCGCCGTATCAACGACCTGAGCGACATCGTGGCCGGACTGGCGACGATGATCCGTGACGCCACCGGCGTCGTCGCCGCCGACGTCCGTTCGGCCAGCAAGCTGTCATCGAAAGAAGAGGGCGAGCTGCGGGCCATGCTGGAGAAAAAGGTCGGAGCGAAGATCGACCTCGACGTCACCGTCGATCCGACGCTCATCGGCGGCTTCGTCGCCAAAATCGGCAGCGAGGTCTTCGACGCCTCGGTGGCCGGCAAAATCGAGAAATTCCGCGAGTCATTAGCGTGAAGCGTTTGTCATGATGCATTTCCGGGAGACTTTATGGCTGTAGATTTGAAAGCAGAAGAAATCACAGAGATTATTCGTCAACAATTAAGCGGAATCGGCCGCGGCGTTGACGTCTCTGAAGTCGGCACCGTCGTCTCCGTCGGCGACGGCATCGCCCGCGTCTACGGCCTCGACCGCGTCATGGCCGGTGAGCTCGTGCAGTTCCCGCACGACATCGCCGGCCTGGCCCTCAACCTCGAGGAAGACAACGTCGGCGTCGTGCTCCTCGGCGAAGCGTCCGAGATCAAGGAAGGCGACGAGGTCAAGCGCACGGGCAAGATCATGTCGGTTCCCGTCGGCCCGGCCCTCGTCGGCCGCGTCGTCAATCCGCTGGGCGTTCCCATCGACGGCAAGGGTCCGATCAATACCACCGAGTTCTATCCGATCGAGCGCCTCGCGCCGGGCGTGGTCGACCGCAAGCCGGTCAAAGAGCCGCTGCAGACCGGACTCAAGGCCGTCGACGCCATGATCCCGATCGGCCGCGGCCAGCGCGAGCTGATCATCGGCGACCGCCAGACCGGCAAGACCGCCGTCGCGGTCGACACGATCATCAATCAGAAGGGCAAGAGCGTCATCTGCGTCTACGTCGCCATCGGCCAGAAGAAGTCGACGGTCGCGCAGGTCGTCCGCACGCTCGAAGAAAACGGCGCGATGGACTACACCATCGTCGTCAACGCCTCAGCCTCCGACCCCGCGCCGATGCAGTACCTCGCGCCGTACGGCGGCTGCGCGATGGCCGAGTACTTTCTCTACAACGGTCAGCACGCGCTGATCATCTACGACGATCTCTCCAAGCACGCGGCGGCCTACCGCGAGATTTCATTGCTGCTCCGCCGTCCGCCCGGCCGCGAGGCGTATCCCGGCGATGTCTTCTATCTCCACTCGCGCCTTCTGGAGCGCGCCTCGAAGATGGCCGACGAAAAGGGCGGCGGCTCGCTGACCGCGCTGCCGATCATCGAGACGCAGGCCGGTGACGTCTCCGCCTACATTCCGACCAACGTCATCTCCATCACCGACGGCCAGATCTTCCTGGAGACGGACCTCTTTCACTCCGGCGTCCGCCCGGCCATCAACGTCGGCATCTCGGTGTCGCGCGTCGGCGGTTCGGCGCAGGTGCGCTCGATGCGGACAGTCTCCGGTACGCTGCGGCTCGACCTCGCGCAGTACCGCGAGCTCGCGGCCTTCTCGCAGTTCGGCTCCGACCTCGACAAGGTCACACAGGCGCAGCTCAATCGCGGCCGCCGTCTCGTCGAGATTCTCAAGCAGGGGCAGTATCAGCCGATGCGCATCGGTCTCCAGACCGCCTCGGTTTACGCCGGCGTCAAAGGCTTCCTCGACAACCTCGCCGTCTCCTCGGTGCTCCCATTCGAAACGGCGCTGCATCAGTACCTGAGCGATGAGAAGGGCGACGTGCTCGAAAAGCTCGAGAGCGCACCGAAGTTCGATGCGGAGCTCGAAGCCGGACTCCGCGACGCCATCACCGAGTTCAAAGCGCAGTACGTGAAAGACAACCCCAAGGCCATCGCGGTCTAAGCACACATGCCCAGCACAATCGATATCCGGCGCCGGATCCGCAGCGTCAAGAACACGCAGCAGATCACCAAGGCCATGAAGAGGGTGGCCGCGGCCAAGCTGCGCCGCGCGCAGGAGCGGATGTTCGCCGCGCGCCCGTACGCGGCCGGCCTGCGCCAGGTGCTGGCGTCCGTGGCCACGCGTGTCGACATCAATTCGCATCCGCTCCTGCAGTCGCGCGAGCCGGAGCGCAACGTGGTCGTCATCGTCGTTACGGCTGACCGCGGCCTCTGCGGCGCGTTCAACTCGAACGTCATCCGCGCCGCGCAGAACTTCGTCCGCGAGCATAGTTTCGAGAGCGTCGAACTGTTGACGATCGGCCGCAAAGCTGGTGACTTTTTCAAACGCCGTCCGATTCCGATCCGTCAGAACGTCTTCGTCGCGCAGGCGTTGTCGATCGACGTGGCGCGCGAGATCGCCGACGGTCTGATCAAAGACTTCATCGACGAAAAGATCGACGGCGTCTACGTCGTCTATAACGAATTCAAATCGCTCATCGCGCAGCATGTGCGCGCCGAGCGGCTGCTTCCGATCATTTCGGAGTTCGACGCGACTTCCGACCAGCCGTCGATCGACTACCTCTACGAGCCTGGGCCGGAGCAGATTCTTTCCGACCTCCTGCCGAAGCACATCGAGTTTCAGCTTTACCGCGTGCTCCTCGAGTCGGCCGCGGCCGAACAGGGAGCGCGCATGACGGCCATGGAAGCGGCGACGAAGAACGCGTCGGACATGATCAACTTCCTGACGCTGACCTACAACCGCATCCGCCAGGCCGCCATCACCAAAGAGATCATCGAGATTGTCTCGGGCGCGTCCGCCGCGCAATAGGCAACGGAGAACACATGGCAAACGAAGAAACCAAGGCCCAGAACGTCGGCAAAGTCATCCAGGTCATCGGACCGGCGCTCGACATCGAATTCGAAGACGGCCATCTGCCGGCGATCTACAACGCCATTCGCGTCGTCGACAACGGCGAGTTCGGCAAGGTTCCGATCGACGTTGTGGCGGAGGTCGCGAACCACATCGGCGAGAACCAGGTCCGTTGCATCGCCATGAAGCCGACCGACGGCATGGTCCGCGGCATGAAGGCGATCGACACCGGCGGCCCGATCATGGTCCCGGTCGGACGCGAAACGCTCGGCCGCATCCTCAACGTCCTCGGCGAGCCGGTCGACAACAAGGGTCCGGTGAACTCCGAGCATCATCTTTCGATTCATCGCCAGCCGCCGCGCTTCGACGAGCAGTCGACGAACATCGAGATGTTCGAGACCGGCATCAAGGTCATCGATCTGCTCGAGCCGTACACCAAGGGCGGCAAGACGGGCCTGTTCGGCGGCGCCGGCGTCGGCAAGACCGTTCTGATCATGGAGTTAATCAACAACGTCGCCAAAGAGCACGGCGGCTTCTCCGTTTTTGCCGGCGTCGGCGAGCGCACGCGCGAAGGCAACGACCTCTGGCTCGAATTCGCCGAAACCGGCGTCATCGTCCCCGGCGATCCGTCGAAATCGAAAGCCGCGCTGATCTACGGCCAGATGACCGAGCCGCCGGGCGCGCGACTTCGCGTCGGACTGACCGGCCTCACGGTCGCCGAGCATTTCCGCGACGCCGAAGGTCAGGACGTGCTGCTCTTCATCGACAACATCTTCCGCTTCACGCAGGCCGGCTCCGAGGTTTCCGCACTGCTCGGCCGCATGCCCAGCGCCGTCGGATATCAGCCAAACCTCGCCACCGAAATGGGCGAGTTGCAGGAGCGCATCACCTCGACGAAACGCGGCTCGATCACCTCGGTGCAGGCCATCTACGTTCCCGCCGACGATCTCACCGATCCCGCGCCGGCCACTGCCTTCGCTCACCTCGACGCGACTTCAGTTCTGTCGCGTCAGATCGCGGAGCTCGGCATCTATCCGGCCGTCGATCCGCTCGCATCCACGTCCAAGATTCTCGATCCGCGCATCCTCGGCGACGAGCACTACAACACCGCCCGCGCCGTGCAGGCCGTCCTACAGAAGTACAAGGACCTGCAGGACATCATCGCCATCCTCGGCATCGACGAGCTGTCGGAAGAAGACCGCATCATCGTCAACCGCGCCCGCAAGATTCAGCGCTTCCTCTCGCAGCCATTCCACGTTGCCGAGCAGTTCACCGGCATCAAGGGGCAGTACGTCAAGATCGCCGATACGATCAAAGGCTTCCGCGAAATCGTCGAAGGGAAGCACGACGACATCCCCGAGCAGGCCTTCCTGCTCATGGGCACGATCGAGCAGGTGCTCGAGCGCGCCGAGCAGATGAAGAAAGAAGCAGCGTAAGGAATCCGGATGGCCGACGCACTTCCGACCAAGATCAACCTCACCGTCGTCACGCGCGAACGGAAGATTATCGACATCGAAGTCGATGAAGTCGTGTTGCCCGCGAGCGACGGTGAGATCGGCGTGCTCCCCGGCCACACTCCCCTCCTGACGACGCTGAAGATCGGCCAGATGCGCTACCGCGTCGGCGGCACGTTCCATCGCATGGTCCTCTCATGGGGCTTCGCCGAAGTGCTTCCTGATCGCGTGATCGTGCTCGCCGAGCGCGGCGTGCTGGCCAGCGAGATCGATCCGGCCGCCGCCGAAGCCGAACGCATCGCCGCGGAGAAAGAGCTGCAGTACCTCTCATCGCACGATCCCGAGTTCAATCGCGTCGAAGCGCGGCTGGAAGAGTCGGTGGCGATGATCGGCATCGGCCGCGATCACTGAGGCAGCGGCGTTAAGCTTGCATCGCGTTGCGCGACGTTTCGTCCAATATGGAATCCTGGCTCGACCACTTTGCGTCGACGAATTTTCGTCGTAGCAGCGACACGGCGCACGATCTCAAGACGCCGCTGAATGTCGCCGTGCTCAATCTCGAGCTGCTGCGCATGCGCGTGTCCAAGCTGACCGGCGGCGAGGATGAGAAAGTCAACGCGTATGCGAAAGCGATCGAACAGGAGCTGCGTCGTATGGCGCGGATTTTCGACACCTTCTTCGTTCTTTCGACGCCTCCGAAAGATGATGAAGAGCCGGCCGAGATTGACCTCTGTCCGCTGTGCACCGAGGCCGCTGCCGGCATGAAATACGAGCTGGTCGGTGTCGATGGTTCGTTCAAAATCCGGGGCCACGATTCCAGAATTCGTCAGGCGCTCAAGATGTTTTTCGAGGGCACGTCGCGCGTGTTGGACGAGATCGGACGTAGCTCTTCGGTCGAACGAATGCCGGGGCGTTTCACGGTAGCAGTCACCGGCAAACCGTCGTCGTCCGACTTCGAAATCACGAAGATCTTCAAGTTCTACTACACGGATTCGGCAGGAAATGCGGACCTCTCGCTCGCCGCTGCGCGCCTCATCGCGGAAACGTACGGCGGTGAGCTCAACGCTCTGGAGGAACGTGATAAGGTTTCGATCAGGTTGTCCTTCCCAGGTGAATAGATGAAGAAAGTGCTGATCGTTGATGACGACCGCGCGACGAGCGCCGGCATGGCCGACGTTGTCGAAGAGTGGGGCTACGAAGCGGAAGTCGCCGACACGGTGAAAGCCGGCTGGAGCTCCGTCTCGAAGATGGTCCCGGACGTCGCCATCGTTGATCTCAAGCTCCCCGACGGTTCCGGCCTCGATCTGCTGCATCGCATCAAGGAAACGTATCCCGACGTCTCGGTCGTGATTCTCACCGGCCATGCCACCGTCGACTCGGCCGTCAAGGCCCTCAAGGTCGGTGCTGAGGATTACGTCACCAAGCCGGTCGACCTCCCTCGCCTGCAGGTCATCCTCAAGTCTGTCGAAGACAAACAGATGATGAAGCAGGAGATCCTCGAGCTTCGCCGCCAGCTTCAGAAGATGGGCGCGCTCGGTCATCTGGTCGGCAAGTCACCGCGGATGCAGAAGCTCTTCGAAGAGATCGAGATGGTCGCGAACACCGACGCGAACGTCTTCATCGTCGGCGAGTCGGGATCGGGCAAGGAAGTCGTCGCGAACACGATCCACTCGTTGTCGCGCCGGCGCCTCAAGCCGTTCATCGCCTTCAACTGCGGCGCGATCTCGCCGACGTTGATCGAGTCCGAGATCTTCGGCCACGAGAAAGGCGCCTTCACGAACGCCATCAAACGCCGCGAGGGCTACTTCGAAGTGGCCAAGGGCGGCACGGTCTTCCTCGACGAAATCACCGAGATGCCGATCGAGCTGCAGGTCAAACTTCTGCGTGTTCTCGAGGAAGGGAAGTTCCGCCGCGTCGGCGGCAATGAAGAGATCTACATCGAAGCGCGCGTCATCGCCGCGTCGAATCGCGATCCGCAGAAGGCGATCGTCGACGGCAAGATGCGCGAGGATCTCTACTACCGGTTGAATGTCTTCCCGATCGAGGTTCCGCCGCTGCGCGAGCGCCTCGAAGACATCCCGCTCTTCTCTCACTTTTTCCTGCAGAAGTTGAATGAGACGGAAGAGAAGAAGGTCGAGAACATCGAAGCCGACTTCATCGAAGCTCTTCAACAATACGAGTGGCCGGGCAACGTCCGCGAGCTGCGCAATGTAATTAACCGCGCGTTCATCATGGCCCGCGGCGCCAGCCTCACCGTCGAATGCCTCCCCGACAAACTCCTCGGCGCGCGCAGGCGCAGGACACGTGACGGCGTCATGATCCCGCTCGGCCAGCCGATGGAAGAGGTGGAGCGCATCGTCATCGAAGAGACGCTCCAGATGACCGACGGCGACCGCCGCAAGACCGCCGAGATCCTGGGGATCTCTTACAAGACGCTCTACAACAAGACGAAAAAGTACAAGGCCGCCGGCGGCGGAGACGACGACGAAGAAGACGCGTAGTCACAGCTAAACTCCACAGCCAGTAGCATTTTTGGCCTTCCTGACGTCGCGGTGCTATCGTCCGCGCTCGATCAATCCGATGCCCCGCGTACGCGCGTGCCTCATGCACGCGCGAGGAATTCCGGCGTCGGCGTGGAAGGTTGGGCGTTCCGCAATGGCCAAAAACCTCGTCATCGTCGAGTCTCCCGCGAAAGCGAAGACGATCAACAAATTCATCGGCAGCGACTACATCGTCAAAGCTTCCGTCGGTCACGTCCGCGATCTGCCGAAGAGCGACCTCGGCGTCGACGAGGAGACCTTCGAGCCAACCTACGAGATTCTCGAGGGCAAGGAAAAGGTAGTCGCCGAGCTGCGTGCAGCCGCGAAAAAAGCCGACATCGTCTACATCGCCTCTGACCCTGATCGCGAGGGAGAAGCGATCGGCTGGCACGTGATGAACCTCCTCGGCGGCGACTCGAAGAAGGTCCGCCGCATCCTCTTCCACGAGATCACGAAGAACGCGGTCCGCAAGGCCATCGATCAGCCGGGCGAGATCGACATGAATAAGGTCAACGCGCAGCAGGCCCGGCGCGTGCTGGACCGCCTGGTCGGCTACAAGCTCTCGCCGCTACTCTGGGACAAAGTCCGCCGCGGTCTCTCCGCCGGCCGCGTGCAATCGGTGGCGATGAAGATGATCGTCGACCGCGAGGAAGCGATCAAAGCGTTCGTCCCCGAGGAGTATTGGACGTTCGCGGCGAAACTCGCGGCTGGAGTGCCGCCGCAGTTCATCGCCAAGCTTTCAAAGGTCGACGGCAAGAAAGCCGACGTCACGAACGAAGAACAGGCGCGCGTCATCGAGACCGTCCTCAAGTCGGGCAAGTACGTCGTCGAGTCGGTCGCCCGCAAGGAAAAGAAACAGACGGCCGCGGCGCCGTTCATCACTTCGACGCTGCAGCGCACCGCGTACAACCGCTTCAAGTATCCCGTGAAGCGGACGATGCAGATCGCTCAGAAGCTTTACGAAGGCAAAGAGCTTGGCTCTTTCGGCCACGTCGGCCTGATCACCTACATGCGTACCGACTCAGTACGTATCAGCGACGATGCGATCGCCGAAGTTAGAGAATATATCGGCGCGAAATACGGTGCTGATATTCTCCCCGAAAAGCCGAACGTATATCGTGTCAAGAAAGCTGCACAGGCGCAGGAAGCCCACGAGGCCGTCCGCCCCACGTCGCTGGAATTCGATCCGGAGAAGATCAAGGACCACCTCACCCGCGAGGAGTACAACCTCTACAAGCTGATCTGGGATCGCTTCGTCGCATCGCAGATGAAGCCGGCCCTGTTCGACGTCACCGATGTCGACATCCGCAACGCCGCCTATACCCTTCGCGCCTCGGGTGAAGTGCTGAAGTTCGCCGGGTTCCTGGCGGTCTTTCGGGACGCGACGGTGGAAGGCGCCGAGGACGACGAAGAGAAGCCGGACGACAGCAAGGCGCTGCCGGCGATGAACGAAGGCGACGCATTGTCGCTCATCAACCTCGACACGCGTCAGAACTTCACCCAGCCGCCGCCGCGCTACACGGAAGCGACACTCGTGAAGGCGCTGGAAGAGAACGGAATCGGACGTCCGTCGACGTACGGCTCGATCATGACCACGATCCAGACCCGCGACTACACCTACAAGTCGGACGGCAAGTTCTTTCCGACGCAGCTCGGCATGCTCGTCACCAAGCTCCTCAAGCAGTCCTTCGGCGACATCATCGACGAAGGCTACACGGCGGAACTGGAGCAGAAGCTCGACGAAATCGAAGAAGGTCAGGTCGAATGGCACGAGGCCATGCGCGACTTTTCCGTCAAATTCAACAAGGACTTAGCGCGAGCCGGCAAAGAGATGGTGGAAGTTAAGCGGACCGGCGTGGAGACCGACGAGATCTGCGAGAAGTGCGGCTCACCGATGGCCATCAAGTTTGGGCGCTTCGGCGAGTTCCTGGCTTGCTCGAACTATCCCGAGTGCAAGAACACGAAGGAAACCGCGCGCGGCGATGTCGCCGAACAGCCTGAGGGCGAGACGATCATCTGCGACAAATGCGGCAAGCCGATGCAGCTCAAACGCTCGCGCTTCGGTCAGTTTTACGCCTGCACCGGCTATCCCGATTGTAAGAACACGAAAGACCCGCGCCTGCTGAAAGCCGACATCCCCACCGAGCCGCAGCCGCCCTGCGAGAACTGCGGCAAGGAGATGGTGCTCAAGTCCGGCCGCTACGGTCCGTTCTTCTCCTGCTCCGGCTATCCCGACTGCAAGACCATTCGCAAGATCGGCGGCGGCAAGGGCACGCCTCCGAAGCCGACCGGCGTGAAATGTGAGAAATGCAACGAGGGCGAACTCGTCGAACGCCGTTCGCGCCGCGGCATCTTCTTCTCCTGCTCGCGCTATCCGAAGTGCGATTTCGCGCTGAACAATCAGCCCGTTCCGCGTCCGTGTCCGACGTGCGCGGCGCCGTATCTGCTGGAGAAGGAAACCAAGCGCGAGGGGCACATCGAGTACTGCAACAATCCGGAGTGCGGCTACCGCGCGCCGATTGCTGCGATGCCGAATGCGGCAAATGAATAGCATTACGCATTCGATTGCCTAAATCGATATTCATTCGATTTAAATTAACTCCGATTTAGCAGCGCTTATTAACGCGCTACTCCTCCGCGCTAAACTCCCGGTTACGGAGGTCCATCCATGACGAACGCTTCCTCGCGCGCCTGGCGCTGCGTCGCCGCGCTGTCGTTCTTTGCTGCCGCATCGTCGTTCGCGCAGCCGGCCCTGAACGTTTCCGACCGCGTCATGCTGCGCCAGGTGCTGCAGGCGATGCCGAAGGGCGGTGACCTGCACAATCATCTCTCGGGATCGGTCTACGCCGAGTACTACCTCAAGTACGCCGCGGATGACGGAATCTGCGTCGATTCCGCGAGGCTCACCATCACGCAATGCGCGACGACGCAACCCGCCGCGAATCCATCGACGACGACGTCGATTGTTCCGGCAGCGACCGTCTTCGCGCCGTACACCTCGCTCTACGGCGACATGCTCGACGCCTTGTCGATGCGCCAATTCCACCCGGGTCGGGAAACAGGTCACGATCACTTCTTCAACACCTTCGGCAAGTTCAGCGCGGTCTCGAAGACGCACGTCCCCGAGATGCTCACGCAGGACGTGTGGCGGCTTGCCACCGAGAACGTCGACTATCTCGAAACGATCTTCGCCCCCGACTTCGGCAGCGCTCGCGACCTGCTAAAGGTCGTCAAACCGGACCAGTCCTTCACCGAAATGCGGACTGCCATGATGCAGAGCGGTCAGGTGCCGCCGATCATCGCCGCGTCACGCGCGGTGATCGACCACGCCGAGGCATGGATGCGCGACAACCTGCATTGCGGCACCGCGAACGCGCAGCCCGGGTGCGACTCCACGGTGCGTTACATCTACGAGTTGCATCGCGGTGTGCCGCTGCAACAACTCTTCGCCGAGATGGTGGTCGGCTACGAGCTCGCCAGCGCCGATCCGCGCGTGGTCGGCCTCAATCCGGTCATGCCCGAGGACAGCTACATCTCGATGCATGACTTCGACGATCAGATGAAGATGTTCGCATTTTTTCATCAGCTCTATCCGAAGATTCACCTCTCCACGCACGCCGGCGAGCTCACGCCTGGCCTTGTCGAGCCCGAGGGTCTGCGCGACCACATCCGCGACTCGGTGATGATCGCCGGCGCCGAGCGCATCGGCCACGGTGTCGACATAACGTACGAAGACGATGCCGTCGGATTGCTGAAGACGATGGCAAGCCGCCATGTCGCCGTCGAAATCTGCCTCACCAGCAACGACGTAATCCTCGGCGTTTCCGGCAAGGCGCATCCTCTCCGCTACTACCTCGCCGCTGGAGTCCCCGTCGCGCTAGCCACCGACGATCCCGGCGTTTCGCGCGACGACATGACCAACCAGTACATGCGCGCCGTGCAGGATCAGGGCCTCGACTACGCCACGCTCAAACGACTGGCGCGCAACAGTCTCGAATTCTCCTTCGCCGAGGGGGAGTCGCTCTGGTGGAATCACGACTATTCGAAAATGAATAGCGCCTGCGGCGAAACGTCATCGTCCACGTGCAAGACGTTTCTTGCCGCGAATACGAAAGCGCGCATCGAATTGCGGCTGGAGCAGCGGCTACGCGACTTCGAGGCGACCTGGAAGTGACGACAGAAATGCCCGCACCGGCTCGGTGATCAGGCCGTAGTCGATGAGGAACGTGTCGTGGCCGTTCGGTGACGAGATCCGCTCGTGCTGAACCGGCGTGCCATTCGCGGACATCGCTGCTTCGACGCGCTCGACTTCGCTGACTGGAAAGAGCCAGTCGGTGTCGAAGGAGACGAGCAGCGTGCGGCCCTGCCATTTCGCGAAGGCCTGCTGGAGCGAACCGTGCTGCTCCTCGAGGTCCATTTCATCCATCGCAGCCTGGACGCGGATGTAGGAATTCGCGTCGTACTGCGAGGCGAATTTGCGGCCCTGATGTTCAAAGTACGAATCGATCTCGAACTGGCGGGTGTCACCGCGGCGGCGCCGTCCGAACTTCGATTGCAGCGACTGCGCCGAGAGATACGTCATGTGTCCGACCATGCGTGCGATCTGAAGGCCGCGCAACGGTTCGCGGATGTCGTAGTAGTCGCCGCCGTTGAAGCGCGCGTCGCTCTCGATCATCTTGCGTCCGATCACATGCCACGCGATGCCCTGTACCGGCACCGCGGGGCCGGCCGCCATGGTGATGATCGAATCCATGAAGTCGGGATAGCACGTGGCCCACATCAGCACCTGCATCCCGCCGAGGGAGCCGCCGGCGACGGCAAGGAGGTGTGTGATGCCGAGCCGATCGAGGAGGATTTTCTGCGAATGCACCATGTCCTCGATCGCGGGCCATGGATAGCGCGAGCCGTACGGTCTGCCCGTAGCCGGATCGATCGATTCAGGCGAGGTCGTTCCGTAGCAGGAGCCGGGGATGTTCGCGCAGATCACGAAGTACTTGTCGAGATCGATGCCTTTGCCGTGACCGATCAGGCCGTCCCACCAGCCGGGACGTTCGTCGGCGGAGTCGGCGTACCTGCCGGCGGCATGCGCGCTTGCGGAGAGCGCGTGGCAGACCAGGATCGCATTCGACTTGTCGGCATTCAGCTCGCCGAATGTTTCGTAACGGATCGAGAACGGCGCGATGGTCTGACCGTGCTGGAAGCGAAAGCCGTCATCAAGGACAAGGTCTTTCGGTGGAGCAGCGCGGAGCGACGTCGGCATCGGAGCGACGAAGGATGTCACTCCTGACGCTCGCGCTTCAACTGTCCTTCGTAGATACGCCGGACTTCGTCGATCGTGGAGATTTGATCGACCGTCTTGTCGTCGCGCAGGTGGGCGATGCGCGGGAAGCGAAGTGCATAGCCGGACTTGTGTCGCTTCGACTCCTGGATACGATCGAACGCGATCTCGAGAACGATGGTCGGTTCGACGGTGAGGACCGGACCATAGCCGCCTGTGGTCGTGGCCAGAAAGTGCTCGGTGAGGAGCGCGATCTCGACGTCGGTGAGGCCGGAGTAGGCCTTGCCGATGTTCACGAGCTCATTGTCGCGGCGGACGGCGAATGTGACGTCGGAGAGAACCGCGCGCCGTTTGCCGTGACCGTACTCGGCGGCGGTGACGACGCAGTCGAGCGTGGCCAGAGCTTTCTTGTATTTGAGCCACGACTTGCCGCGGCGGCCGGGCGTGTAGATCGAGTCGGGCGCCTTGACGACAAGCCCTTCGTTCGCGCGAGCGCGGGCGGCGTCGAACAGTTCGTCCACATGCGCGCCGTCGCGGACTTCCGATTGATTCGTAAAGCGGATGGCCGGATTGCTGCCGACGATGCCGCGCAGTTTCGCCAGCCGTTCTCGTAGCGGCGTTTCGAAGAGGACTTCGCCATCGAGAAAGAGGATGTCGAACGCGAAGAAAACCACCGGCGCATCGCGAAGGAGAGCTTCCGAAACCTTGCGCCGTCCGAGCCGCTTCTGGATCGTGACAAACGGAAGGACGCGATCGCTGAACGCGACGATCTCACCGTCGAGAACGGCGGAGTGTCCGAGCTTGCGCGCTGCGGCTTCCAACTCAGGAAAGCGGTGCGTGACGTCATCGAGCGTCCGCGAGTAGATGCGCACCTCATCCGGCGATGCGTGGATCTGCGCGCGCACGCCGTCGTATTTGTCATCGGCGAACGCACCCGCGCCGAGCATGGCTACGATTTCATCCGGATCCTCTTCCGGCTGCGCGAGCATGAACGCGAAGGGATGGAACAGATTCATGCGCGCCGAGTCGAGCGCGTCCGAACGCGCCAGCAGCGCCGCGGCTCCGATGTCGCCCGTGAGCATGTTCGCGCGGCGCACTGCCGCCAGCGGCCGGTCGAATGCTTTTGCAATCGCAGATTCGACGAGCCCTTCCTGCAGTCCGATGCGGAACTCGCGCAGCAGAATCTTGACGACGAAGCGGACGCCCTGCGCATCGAGTTTCCGCAACAGCGCCACCAGAACGATCTTCTTCTCGCCCGGTCCCGAAGTCGCCGCGAGCCGCTCGAACGTCTCCCCGACCTCGGCCAGCGTCACCGTGCGCGTTGGATCGTCCTCGAACAACTCAGCAACCGTGTCGCCGGCATCGCCGTACTTTGACCACGCCGCCCAAACTTCATCCGACGGACGTCCGGTCACCTCGACGATCGCGTCACTCAGCGTCGCACCGCCGACGCCAACCGTGCGCTGGTCTTTGCGGGGAAACGCCGATCCGGAGAAGAAGACCACGGCTCGCTCCAGCGATGCGTCGTCGAGCGCGACCAGGTAACCCGCCAGCAACCGTTCCTTCTCCGACTTTTTTGTCGTCGCGGCGATGGCGTTGGCTGTTTTGCAGAAATCGGCAAGCATCGTGATTGAGTATGATCGCCCGGCAAAATTCAGACCGGGATGAGGCTTACATGAAAACGAAAGTGACCGTTGTCGGTGGCGGCAACGTCGGCGCGACCGTAGCGCAGGGAATCGCACTCAAAGAACTCGCGGACGTCGTCGTCGTCGACATCGTCGAAGGCGTTCCGCAGGGCAAGACGCTCGACCTGATGGAAACCGCGCCCGTCGAGAAATACGACTCGATCCTGCGCGGCACGAACGGCTACGACGAGACTGCCGATTCGGACGTCGTCGTCATCACCGCCGGCCTCCCGCGCAAGCCAGGCATGAGCCGCGACGATCTGCTTTGGAAAAACGAAGAGATCGTGGCCGGCGTCACGCGCGAGATCGTGAAGCGCTCGCCGAACGCGATCCTGGTCATCGTTTCCAATCCGCTCGACGCCATGTGCGAAGTGGCCCGCCGCGTCTCCGGCTTCCCTCGCGAGCGCGTCATCGGCATGGCCGGCGTCCTCGACTCCGCCCGCATGCGCGCCTTCATCGCCATGGAGCTGAACGTCTCCGTCGAAAACACCCACGCCTTCGTCCTCGGCGGACACGGCGACACGATGGTCCCGCTGCCGCGCTACTCGACCGTCGCCGGAATCCCGATCACTGAGCTGATTTCGAAAGAACGCATCGACGCCATCGTCACCCGCACGCGCAACGGCGGCGCGGAGATTGTCAATCTCCTCAAGACGTCCGCCTGGTACGCGCCCGGCGCGGCGACGGTGGAGATGGTCGAAGCGATCCTCAAAGACAAGCGCAAGATCCTACCGTGCGCCGCGTACCTGACCGGCGAGTACGGCTTTAACAACCTCTACGTCGGCGTACCGGTAAAGCTCGGCTGCAATGGCATCGAGCAGATCATCGAGATCACCCTGACCGAGGAGGAGAAGGCAGCGCTGCAGAAGTCGGCGGATGCGGTTCGGGAGTTGTTCGACACACTGAAGATCTTGGCGTAACCTGCTGATTCAAAACACAATCTCCTTGAATCGCAGACAAATCCTCTGATTCAGTCGACAGACTCTCTGGGTCGTTAGACAGACTTTTTGGATCGTTAGACACAGTTTTTGGACCGCGAGACATACTTTCTGGGTCGTTAGACACACTTTTTGGATAGCGAGACCCACTCTCTGGATAGCGAGACAGACTCTTTGGGTCGCTAGACAGATTGATTCGATCGGATGACCCACTTCATGGGTCGACTGACATACTTTTGGATCGCTAACCAAACTTCCTGGGTCAGCAGACAGGCTCTTTGGGTCAATCGGCAATACGCTTGGGCCGCTCAACTCGTGGTTTGGTTCGGTAGATCAACCGTTTGATCGGTAGGCGTGCAGGATCGGCCGCTCACTACGCCGTACTGCTGGCTCGGAATGACCGCGAGATCGCGTTGTTAGAATGGCGGCTATCCCTCCATGAAAAAGCTCGTCATCGACATCGAAACCGTCGGCACTCCCTGGGAAGAGCTTGATGCCTACGTCCGCGAGTACCTGATCAAAGGACTCAGCGATGGGGATGCTGAGGAGACGAGGCGCGCGGGCGGATTGTCGCCGTTCCGCGGACGCATCATTGCCATCGGCGTCATCAACATCGAAGACGGTCGCTCGTGCGCCATGTACGAGGTGCCGGGGCAGACGCAGATTTCGGTCGAGAAGGCCGGCCAGCGAACCTACATCTCGGGTAGTGAGAAGCAGATCCTCGAAAAGTTCTGGGAGTTCTTCGAGGGTGATTCGCGCTTCATCACCTTCAACGGCCGGCAGTTCGACGGTCCATTCCTGATGATCCGTTCCGCGATCAACGGCATCATTCCGAAGCGCGACTTGGTCGGGTATCGCTACGGCTATCACCCGAACTGCGATCTGCGCGAAGCGCTTAACTTCTTCGGCACCACGAACGCGCGGCAGTTCAAATTCAACCTCGACCTCGCTTGCAAAGTCTTCGGTGTCGAGACGTCGAAGGGCGAAGGGCTCGATGGGCGTTCGGTCGAGACATGGTATCGCGCCGGACGGCATCGCGAGATTGCTGATTACTGCCTCGATGACGTTCGAGCCACGTGCGAGTTGTACGAGAAGGTCGCGACGTCGCTGCTCATGTTCAACAAGGAGTTTCGCGAGGCCGAGGAGCGCGCTGCGCGGATGCGGCGTCAGTCAGAGTTGCCGCTGGCGCCGTCGAACGAAAGCTTGTTCATCGAGTCGGTGACGAAGACCTCGATCGCGCTTTCCGAGTCGCTCGATGCGCCCGAGCCGGTGGCCGTGATCACGGGCACGCTCGAGGCCGTCGTTCTGGAAAAGCTGATTCGTCCAGCCGATGAAGAGGAAGAGATTCCGTCCGGCGTGTGACGCCCGTGCGTAAAATGCGCGCGTGAAACTGTTTCGCGGCCGGATTTTTTCGCCGATTGCTGATCCCTTCACCGTCGATCCGGCGAAGTCGTATGTCTACTACGACGACGGCTTTCTGGCAGTCGACGGCGATCGGATCACCGGCGTCGGTGCATGGCGCGACGTTCCGCGGCAGAGCTCGACGCTGACGCAACTCGGACGCGATGTCCTCATCACGCCGGGATTTGTCGACACGCACCTTCACGCGCCGCAGCTCGAGATGATCGGATCGTACGGCGGCGACCTGCTCGAGTGGCTTAACCGCTACACGTTTCCGACCGAGGCCAAGTTCAGCGATCCGAAGCATGCGGAGATGGTGGCGCGTATCTTTTTCGAGGAGCTGCTGCGCAACGGGACGTTGTGCGCGCTGATCTTTTCCACGATTCACGAACGCGCCACGGAGATTTTTTTCGAGGAAGCGGAGCGGCGCGGATTCCGGGCAATCATCGGCAAGACGATGATGGATCGCAATGCGCCGCCCTCGTTGCTGGAAACGCCGAAGCAGTCGTACGACGAGAGCCGCGCGCTACTTCAGAAATGGCACAAGCGTGGACTGCTGCGTTACGCGATCACGCCGCGCTTCGCGCCGACGTCGACGCCGGAGTTGCTCGAAGCGGCGGGACAACTCAAGCGCGAGTTCCCGGATGCGTACGTTCACTCGCACATCTCCGAGAATCGCAACGAGGTGCAGTGGGTTCACGACCTCTTCCCCGAGGCCGAGTACGCGGATGTGTACGATCGGTATGGCCTGCTCGACGAGCGCAGCGTCCTCGCGCACGGCGTCCACCTGACGGAAGAAGAGCTGGAACTACTCGCGCATCGCGGCACGCGCATCGCGCACTGCCCGAATTCAAACCTCTTCCTCGGCAGCGGCCTTTTCCGCCTTCACCACACGCTCGAAGCCGGCGTCGTCGTCGGCCTCGGCACGGACATTGGCGCAGGCACGACGCCGTCGATGTTCACGACGATGTCGGACGCGTACAAAGTCCAGCAGGTACAAGGCGTGTCGCTGACTCCGTTTCACCTCTGGTACCTGGCCTCGCTCGGCGGGGCGCGCGCGTTGTCGCTGGATGCCGAGTCCGGCAGTCTGGAGCCTGGCAAGTCGGCCGACTTTCTCCAGCTCGATCTGAAGTCGACACCGCTCGTTGCCTTGCGAAGCGAACGCGCATCCTCGGTCGAAGATCTCCTCGCCGGACTGATCTTCACCGCCGACGATCGCGTCGTCCGCGAGTGCTGGATCGCCGGGCAAGTGGTCGCGACGCGGAGCCCGTGAGTGGATTAGTGGATTCGTCGATTAGTAGATTAGGACGCTGCTTGGGGATCTCCGCTCTAATCGACTAATCCACCAATCGACTAATCACTGTTACTGGCAGCGCTCTTGCGCCGTCTCAGGCGCAGGAGGCACCAATGAACAAGTTACGAGCGATCTTCGCGTTCGCGGCGCTGTCGGCTGTCGCCGCTTTCGGACAGGATCGTACTGTCTGGCGGACGAGTGGCGATGTGCAGGAAGGCGGCCGAGGCACGATCGTCGGCACGGTTGCGGACACGCAGAACGGGCGCGCCCGGATGGTCGTGACGCCGGACAGTGCGCTGAGCGATCAGATTACCGTCGATACCGATTCGGTCTCGACCCAGTACAACGGCTTCGGCGGGACGATCAACGGCGCGCCGGAGATCTTCGTCGGCGCGACCGGCTTCAACGAAGTGCGCACCGGCGACCGCGTCGAAGTCCGCGGCGTCGCCATCGGCGGCGGCATCATCCGCGCCGAACGCGTCACGCTCCTCGGCCGCGCCGTCGCGGCGCCGCAGACAGGGATCGGACAGACGCGCACGCCGACCTCGATCTCGACTCCGACCGCGTCGGGCACGACGCCGAGCACCGCGCCGGACCGCATCGGCCGCGTCGAAGGTGTTCTGCAGCAAATCAACCCTGAGGAAGGGCGGCTGGTCGTCGTCACCGATCGCCGTGAAGTGCTGACTGTCCGCACGCCGCAGGGAACGCCGGTCCGCTATCACGGCGATACGTACCGCATTTCGAATCTCGAAGTCGGCGACCGCATTCGCATCGAACCGGAAGGCGGCGCGGCGGTGACCGGAAATGAAATCCGGGCGCGGTCGATCGAAGTGACGCAGAGCTCCCAGGAAACGAACGGCACCTCGGCATCGCGCGGCGTCGGTGCGCTGACGGGACGCGTGACGCGCGTCGATCGGACGAACAATGCGATCCAGCTCGACACCGGGCGCGGCACGATCGCGGTCGATCTTCGAAGCGCCGCCGATCCAAGCGGACGTCCAGTCCGTGGCCGCGATGTTCAGGCCGGTGATCAGGTCGAGCTGAGCGGGTCGTACAGCGGCGCGACGTTTGTGGCCACGACCATTCGCTTTACGGATGACAGCGGAACGACGATCGAACAAGGACCCGCGACCGCGGTGCCCGACAACATCCCCGCCGACCTCGGAGTGGTGACGCTCTACGGGACCGTGGCGCAGACGCTCGGCGACAGTCCGCAACTCGTGCTGCGAGACACGCAGAACAACAATAGGACGGTGCGCGTC
This sequence comes from Thermoanaerobaculia bacterium, assembly GCA_035996815.1. Taxonomy (GTDB): domain Bacteria; phylum Acidobacteriota; class Thermoanaerobaculia; order Gp7-AA8; family Gp7-AA8; genus JADGNZ01. The sequence goes on from DASYJF010000145.1 coordinate 83,995, forward strand.
TACGCACTCGACGACCTGCTGGTACGCACGAAAGGCGGGACTTACACGACCGCCGATAAGTTGAAGGCGAGCGATTCGGTGGTGATCAAGGCCTACCGCGACATGGATGGGAACTACATCGCGCAGACGATCAGGATTCGGTGATTCTTTGTGGCTCAGACGGACCCGTCTGAGTCACAATTATTTGGAATAACACCTCTCCCGCAAACGTCGAACACTTTGCGATGGAAAAGCCCGTTCGACGCACCCTGCTCCCCGGTGTTTCAGACGCCGGAGCGCCTCCTCCCGTCGTCATCGATTCGCGCGCCGTCGTCGCAAGGGCAAGGCGCCGCGCGATTGTCCGCGATGTCATCGATCTCCTACTCCTAATCTGCGTCGACGGGCTTTTCCTACGCTGGAATCACGCACACGTTCCCTTCCTCAACCGCTACGATTCGCTCGTTGTGCTGCTTGCACTGAACGCGATACTGGTCTGCTACGTGTGGCTCGCGCGCGCGATGCCGCGTTGGACCGCACGCAAGGTCGCGTCGACCTGGTGCCTCGCCGAGCGCACGCGCTTCTTCCGCGGCTAACTCGGCTCTGCCGCGTGCGTCGCGGCTTTCCGGATCACGAACTTCTGCAGCAGCACGCCGACGAGCAGGAGCGAGATCGTCAGGCCGAGGAGCGAGGCCACGCGATAGAGGCCGCCGAGCCGCGCGAGGTCGTGCAGGAAACACTTCAGCACTGTGACGAGCAGCAGGAAGATCGCGGCGACGCGCGACGCGCGGCTGTGCAGGACGAGTCCGGTCACGAGCATCGCCACCGCGAAGAGCGCCCAGCCGATCGTATACGTCAGATCCTGCGCCAGCGATGACGAGAGGAAGTTGAACGTCAGCGTCGGACCGGCCGAGTAGAAATCGGCGATCTCGATGTTGACGAGCAGGAAGAGCAGGATGGCGCCGCCCGCATTCGCGCCTGGACGCGCGACGTTGAACTCCGCCGCGTCTTTCTCCGGCAGGAGCCACGCTGCCACGAAGAATGCTGCGACGCTGACGAGGTACGTGTAGAGATACCAGTTCACGATCGCATGATGACTGGCCGGGTGGTACGAGAGCACGGCCGGATTGACGGAGAGCCGCACGAATGCCGCAGCGAGGAGCGCGCCGGACCACGCCAGCAATCCGCGGTGCGGAATGCGGCGGTAAAGCCAGACCAGCGCCGCCCCTTCCAGCGCCCAGCCGATGGTGATCCATTGCTTTTCGAGTTGCAGCGGAATGGCGATAGTGATGAACGCGAGCGCAGCAGCAGCGGTGAGCGCGAGGCGCGAGAGGAACCGCTCGCTTGCCGGCTCGATCCGCAGCAGACGCCAGACGAGCAAGAGCATCAACGCGGCCTGGAAGACGGGCAGCAGGCCGATCGCGTAGCCGTAGCCTGCGTCCTCGATCGCTCTTCGCGCGAAAACGAAGAACGGCACTGCAGCCAGCACTGCCGCGAGGTACGGTTGGATGAATCGCTTCGCGCGCGTGCCGAGAAGCAGCGGATAGGCGACGAAGATTGCGTAGACCGCGGCGGCGAAGATCAGCTGCTGCGCCGGCGTGTGCGTGCGCGACAACGCCGTTCCGAGCGCGAGGAGAGCGACGGCGAGGATCGCCAGATCGTGCAGCTCCATGATCCACGCCACCGCGAGCATAGCGATGCCGACGATGAGATGTGCCGCCAGCAGCGATCCGAAAATCGGTGTCGATGCGACGCCTCCGGCGATGATGAGCACGATGTCGCCGAGTCCCAGAGCAACGAACGCGGCGACATTGAAGCGACGGTCGATCCGGAACCAGAGCAGCGCGATCGCGCAGACGGCGATTGTGGCGACGAATGCGGTCACCGGCCACGGCATCGCCTTCGCGTCGGCCGCCCACGCCATCAGCACGAGCTGCGACGCTGCCAGGGCCGCGGTCATCAAAGTCGCGCGGCGCAAGTACATCGCAGCGATGCCGATGGCGATGTCGAGCACGAACATCACCGCGAACAACGGCCATGGAGGAAAAGCAAGATGCGGTTGGATGGCGATCGCAAAGAGAAAGAGATGTCCGATCAGGCCGAGGTAGGTCGTGCTGGTGTCGCCGTCCTCGCCGCGGGCGATAAAAACGCCGCCGCCGACCGCGAGCAATGCGAAGCCGCCGATCACGATCAGAGCGGAGACGAGACTGGCCAAGTTCAGTGCGGTCGAGCACCAGACCGTGATCACGATCCAGGAGAGGACGATTGCCGACGCGGCGAGAATCGCGCGCTGTCGCGGCTTCGACTGCGCGATCGCGCCGATGTTGATGATCGCCAGCACGATCGCGAGGATCCACAACGCGTGCGGCGCGGTGTCGCCGATCGTCAGGAAGAAGAGGACGCCGACCGATCCAAGGACCAGGGCCATCATCGTTCGCTGCGAAACGATGTCGCGTCCGAGGCGCCGCGCGATGATCGGAACCGCAAGGAACAGCAGCGCGAACGCGGCGTAGATGAGGAGCGCCGTCGTCAGCGTCGCCGGCTTCACGTTGTCCGCCGACCACACACCCTCGGCCACGATCGCCAGGAACGCGGCGATCGCGTAGCCCGCGCCGGCGCTGTGCCCGATCGCGTACGCAGCGATGATCGCGACGAGCACGAAGAGCGTTCCGAACAGCAGCATTGGCGCGGATGCGGGGATCGGCAGCATCGCCAACGCCGGAAAGAGCAGCAAGAAGGCCGGAGCGACGATCGTCTTCGGAATCGAAGTGAAATGCGACAGCGCGAGCTGGATCACAACGAATGCCGCGATCCACGCCAGCACCGCCGGCCAAGCCGCGGGCGTGTACGACGTCACTCGCCAGACCACGAGAACCAGCGCGATCGTGGCGCCGCCGAGAAGGTGCAGCCAGATCGGCCCGCGGAAGATCGCGATCACAGAAAGGCCGGTGGTGATGAAGAGCAGAAAAGTGAAGAGGATGTTGTACTGCACGCCGTAGCTCGAAACGGCGGCGACGTAGATCGCGAAGAGCAGCGGCAGGCCGGCCGAGGAGATCGCGGCGAAGTCGAAGCGCCGTTGCGCCTCGTCCGCACGGCGCCGCATCCAGAGCGAGGCCGCCGCCGCGGCCGCGAGCAGGACGAAGATCGACACCGCCAGCGGAAGTTGCGCCGCGGTGAAGTACTTGCTGATCCAGCTCCATTCGTAGATGACCGTGAAGACGACGCTCAGCGCAGTGAGCAGCGGCCAGCGGCGCTGAATCGCCACAAACAGCACCCCGACGTTGAGCAGCAGCAGATACGAAAAGAGCGCGACCGGTTTGTTTTCGCCGGTCGACAGCAACGCCGGCGTTGCGAATCCGCCGACGAGTCCGAGCAGGGCGATGAAGACGGAGTCGCGCCGGATCGACAGCAGCACCGCGATCGCGGTCACGATCAGCATCAGCACGAACACCGCGCTGGCCGGCAGCAAATGCCAGAGCGCGTGCATCGCGAAGAGCGTCGCGTAGAGGATCGCGATGCCCGCACCGTCCATCGCGTTCGCGGTGAACGCGTAGTCGCGCGCGACGCGAAGCTCGCAAACGAGCAGCAGGATGATGCCGGTAACGATGCCGATCCATGCGCGTACTGTTGGACTGAGCCAGTGTTGATCAAGCGAGTAGCTGAGGAGAAAAAGCATTGCCAGAACCAGCGCGATGCCGGCGATCCAGGAGAAAAGCTTGACGCCGATCAGTGACTCCCAATCGAACGGTTTGCGGAGTGTTGGGCGTGGGGGGTGGGGCGTGGGAGGCGGCGGCTCGGGAATCGGTTCCGCTTCGAACGCGGTGATTGGTTCGGGCTGTGGAGCAATGATCGGCTCAGGTTCCGGCGGGGGCGTGACGATGAACGGCGCCGCCATCGGTTCCGGCCGTGGTTCGACCGGAGGCGCCGCGGGTTCCTTGATGGAAGCCCGATCCAACCGGCGTCGCACCTCGGCAAGCTCCGCGAGTGCTTTGCTCGCACGGCTCGACGCCTGAATCGCCACGGCGAACGCGATCACCGCGAAGATCGCGACCAGAGCAATCACACAGCCTTGCATGGAGTGCTCAAAGGATACACGCGCAAATGAAAAGGCCCGCCGAAGCGGGCCTTTCGAATCGCGGATGTGAGTTTCTCAGGCTTTGTTCGCCTTGGGAGCAAGCAGCATTTCGCGGCCGACGAGGTACAGCAACAGGATCAGCACGAGGAACGGGATGCAGGACATCAGGTCGGAGTGCCCGCCGGACACGAACGGATTTTTCTCGGCGAACTTGTCGAGGCTGGCGTTGAAGTTCGTCACCCACGCCACCTTGTCCTGAAGACCGGCGATGAACGCGATCAGGATTCCGGCGATCGCGCCGCCCGCAATGTATCCCGACGCCATCAGAACGCCGGGACTCTTGTCACCCTCGGCGACCAGCTGCTCTTCCGTCAGGTTCGCGTCGCGGTACTTCTTGCGAACGTAGAGGTCCGACAGCCAGCGGATCGCGCCGCCGATGAAGATCGGACTCGACGACGACAGCGGCAGGTAAACACCGACGGCAAACGCGAGCGACGGAATGCCCGACATCTCCAGCACCAGCGAGATCATCACGCCGAGGAGTACGAGACCCCACGGCAGCTGCCGGTTCAGGATGCCTTTGATGATGTATGACATCAGCGTGGCCTTCGGCGCGTCGAACTTCTTCGGCGCCAGTTTGCCGTTGGCCATGAATTTGTGAGTGCCGTTGATCGCGGGGTCGACCAGGAACTGCGGCGTGCCACTCGTGTCGACGAGGAGCTCCTGCGCGGAGGCGCCTCCCGCTGGCGTGTAGTGCCAGACCAGGAAGTCCTTCCCCTCGTGGCTCTTATGCGACAGCGTAGGCAGGATCGACGCGTCGGCGTGCAGGCTGGCGGGCCAGTTCTCGATCTGCTTGAGCGGCGAGCCCTCTTCGCCGGTGGACGGTTCGGAGCTGATGCGCGGCAACACGACGCTGCCGTTGTTGTTGAGCATGAGGAGCAGCGGCCCGAGCACGAGTGCCGATGCGAGCGCGCCGATGAGGATCGCGATCTGCTGATACTTCGGCGTCGACCCGACGAGGTAGCCGGTTTTGAGATCCTGCGATGTCGTGCCGCCGTTCGATGAGGCGATGCAGACGATCGCGCCGATCGACAGCGCTGTGACGTAGTACGTCGAGCCTGTCCAGCCGATCAGGAGAAACACGAGACAGGTGATCAGCAGCGTCGCCACGGTCATGCCGGAGATCGGATTCGACGACGAGCCGATCTCGCCCGTGAGCCGCGAAGACACCGTGACGAAGAGGAAGCCGAGGACGACGATGAGGAAGGCTGCCATCACGCGCGCCATCACGCCGGTGCCACCGTGGTACAGCGGGCTGGCCAGCGCGATGACCGCTACGAGCGCGAAACTGCCGATGAGCACCAGCTTCATCGAGAGGTCGCGATCGGTGCGCACCATCCCCTCGCGCGCGCTGCTGCCGCCGCGCATGTCCTTCAACCCTTCCTTCAGGCCGTGCCAGATTGTCGGGAGCGAACGGAGCATCGAAATGATTCCGCCCGCCGCCACCGCGCCGGCGCCGATGTAGAGGATGTAGGCGCTGCGGATCGCGTTCGGCGACATGTCCTTGATCAGCCGCGTCGTTTCAGGTGCGAGCGGCGCCGCAAGGCCTGCGCCGAAGAACTTGATCGCGGGGATGAGGACGAGATATGCGAGCACGCCGCCGGCGCACATGATCGAAGCGATGCGCGGTCCGATGATGTAGCCGACGCCGAGGAGTTCCGGCGAGATCTCGGCCGAGACCGAACCGGCCGCGAACGGCGCTCCGAACACACGCTCCGGCGTGTCCTTCCACCAGCGGAAGGCGACGTTCATCGCCTTGTAGATAAAGCCGATGCCGAAGCCGGCGAAGATGGTCTTGGCACTCGTGGCCTGCCCGCCTAGCTTCGCCATCTCGATTTTCGCGCTGTCCGAGGCCGCCGCAATCGATTCCTCCGACGCTCCCGCCTTCAGCACCTCGGCGCATGCGGTGCCTTCGGGATACTTGAGCAGTCCGTGCTGCTGGACGATGAGCGCGCGCCGCAGCGGAATCATCATCAGGATTCCGAGGAGTCCGCCCAGGACGGCGACGAGCATCACGCGGGTGAACTCGAGGTCGAAGCCGAGGATGAGGATGGCCGGCATGGTGACGCCGACGCCGAACGCGATCGATTCGCCGGCCGACCCCGCCGTCTGCACGATGTTGTTTTCGAGGATCGTGGCGTCTTTGCCGCCTAGCTTCGAGAGGATGCGGAAGAAGGTGATGGAGAGGACTGCGACCGGGATGGAGGCGCTGACGGTCAGGCCGACCTTCAGCACGAGGTAGAGCGACGCCGCGCCGAAAATCATGCCGAGGAGCGTGCCCAGGATGATCGGCAGCGGGGTGAGCTCGCGAATGATGGTAGACGCGGGGATGTACGGCTCGAACGCTGCACTGGCCGGCATGTCGGGCTTCATGCCGACGATGTCGGGGTACTCCGGTTCAGCAATGCTCATTTTGTCTCCTGCGCTGGTGGGTCAGAAGCCGCCTGTTGCCGGGGTCAGGCATGCATCGGGCAGGCCATTCTAGCATCGGAACTTGTGCGCTTTCGGGAGGCGTATCATCGCGCGCATGCCGACCGTCGATGACCATATCTCCGGCCGTTCCGCGCACGTTCTTCAGATCTATCGCAAGATCGTCGATGCCTCGTCCTCCCTAGGGCCGGTCGAGGAAGATCCGAAAAAGACGTCCATCCATCTGAACCGCCGCGTCGCCTTCGCCGGCGTGCAGACCCGCAAAGACGCGCTGATCCTGACGCTGAAATCCGACCGTAACGTGAAGCACGGCCGCGTCCACAAGACGGAACAGACGTCCGCGAATCGAAGGCACTTCGAGGTGCGGCTGAATGATCCCGTCGAGGTGGATGAGCAGATCCTGAAGTGGCTTCACGCGTCGTACGAGTTGGCGCAGTGAGCTCCGCCGACGGGCTGCGTAAGGCGATCGATTCCGCGAAGTTTCGAATCGTCAGAATCCGCAGGGTGGATTTCTCCACGTAGTAGATGATGCGGTGCGATCGGCGATAGACGATCTCCCGATACTCCGGCAATCCGATTTCAGGAACCGTTCGGCCGGATCGCGGAAAGGCCTCAAGTCGATCGACGGCTTCGAAGATGCTTGCCAACCACGCCCGCGCGGCCTCGGGCTTGTCCCGCGCGATGTACTCTGCGGCGTCCTTGAGCGCGCTCGATTGCGAGCGGCGACCAGACGATTCTCACCGAGCGAACCGTTTCATGAGTTGTGCTTTCGCACCACGATTCGAGATTCCATGGCCCTCATCGATCTGTTTCATGGCGGTCCGCACATCGCTGAGAAGTTCAAGCTCTTCGATCAGCTCGGCGTAGACCGCTACATCGAGCAGAACCGCGGCGGATTCGCCGCGCTGCGTGAGGACCAACGGCCGCCCGGTCGCCTTCACCTGCTCGATCATGCCGGCGGCGTTCGCACGGAAATCGGAGACGGGCTTGATATCGGTAGCAATTCGCATGTGACGTTTCATGGTACCTCCTGACGTACGTCGAATCGTACGTCAAGCGGCCGCCGTTGCGCGAGCTAAATATCGACCCGTGATACTCCGCTCGTTCGCAGCGATCTCCTCCGGCGTTCCGACGGCCAGCAGTTCGCCGCCGCCGTCGCCGCCTTCGGGGCCGAGGTCGATGATGTGGTCGGCGGCTTCGATGAGCTGGATGTTGTGCTCGATGACGAGGACGGAGTTGCCGCGGTCGATGAGGTTGCGGAACGTCTTGATGAGTTGCGCGACGTCGGTGTGATGGAGGCCGGTGGTCGGCTCGTCGAAGAGGAAGAGGCGGCCGGTGTCGTTCTTCGTCGTTTCGGAAAGGAACGACGCGAGCTTGAGGCGCTGCGCTTCGCCGCCGGAGAGCGAGGCGGTCGACTGGCCGAGGCGGAGGTAGCCGAGGCCGACGGAGCGGAGGGCGGCGAGTTTTTTCAAGAGGGCGCGTTTGTCGACGAAGAACTTCACTGCTTCGTCCACGGTCATCTTCAGGATGTCGTTCACGTTGCGGTTCTTGTATGTGATCTTCAAGACCTTCTCGTTGAAGCGTTTGCCGCCGCATTTGTCGCAGATCACTTCGACGTCCGCGAGGAACTGCATGTCGATGGTGACGGTGCCCGCGCCTTCGCAGACGTCGCAACGTCCGCCGACGGTGTTGAAGGAAAACATGCCGGGCGTAACGCCGTTCAGCTTCGCTGCTGTCGTCGCGGCGAGAATCTTGCGGACCTCGTCCCACGCCTTCACGTATGTCGCGGGATTCGATCGCGACGAGCGGCCGATCGGCGACTGATCGATGAACTGCATGTCGTAGATCTTGTCGACGCCTTCGAGCTTCGACACTCCGACTTCGAGCCCGGTCGCGCCCCGGACGTCGCGCTGGTAACGGTTGTAGAGACAGTTGCGTATCAGCGTCGACTTGCCCGAGCCGGAGACGCCGGTGACTGCGACGAACTGCCCCAGGGGAATAGTGACGTCGATGTTTTTGAGGTTGTGTTCTTTGGCGCCGCGGATGGTGATCGCGCCGAAACTGTCGCTGAGCGATGACGTGCTTTCTTGAACGACTTCGGGCACTTCGCTTCCGCGCGGCGGCCCGACGTACAACACCGACCCGCCGTACTCGCCCGCGCCAGGCCCGAGCTCGATGGTCTGATCCGCACCAGCGATGATCGTTGGATCGTGCTCGACGACGATGACCGTGTTGCCCGCATTGCGCAGACGCTTGAGAACCGCCAGCAGCCGTTCGCTGTCGCGCGCGTGCAGGCCGACGGTGGGTTCGTCGATGACGTACATCGTCTCCGTCAGCGAAGATCCGAGTGCCGCGGCGAGATTGATGCGTTGCGATTCGCCGCCGGAGAGCGTGCGCGTCTGTCGATCGAGCGTCAAGTACGACAGCCCGACTTCATCGAGATACGTGAGGCGATTCACGATCTCGCGCCGCAGATGGCCGGACTTCGCCTCTTCCGACTTTGAGAACGGCAGGTACTCCCAAAAACGCCGCGCATCACGAACGTTCATGGCGAAGAGATCGCCGACGGTGAGTCCGCGGAAAGTTACGAACGACGCCGATGATTTCAGCCGCGAGCCGTGGCAGTGCGGACAGGTGTCGTAGCTGCGGTACTTGGCCAGCTTCACCCGCACGTGAATCTTGTACTTCTTCGTTTCCAACCACTCGAAGAAGCCTTTGATCCCGTACCACTTGCTGCGTCCTTCGTGCAGCAGCGTCCATTCCTCGGCGGTCAAATCTTTGATCGGGACATTGAGTCGCAGACGGTACTTGGCGGCTGCTTTTTTCAGATCGTCGTAGCAGTCTTCGTAGCCGGCTGAGTTCCACGGCGCGATCGGCATCTCGTCGAGCCGCAGGTTGCGATTCGGAATGACTTTCTCCATGTCGATGCCGATGATCCGGCCGTAGCCCTGACAGTTCGTACACGCGCCGAGCGGCGAGTTGAAGGAGAAGAGTTGGGGTGTCGGCTCGACGAATTCGGTCCCGCACTTGTTGCACGAGTACCGCGACGTGAAGCGATGGCTGATCCAGCTGCCATCCGCCTCCTCGAGCAGATTCACATTCCCCTTCGAAACCTCAAACGCCTGCTCGATCGCCTCGGTGATCTGCCCGCTGCGTTCCGGATCGACGCGCAATCGATTGATGACCAGCTCCAGCGACGTCGAATCGGTTGTGTCGGTTTCATTGAGATCGCGAACTTCGCCGCCGATCCAGGCGCGGTAGTAGCCGGCTTTCACGAGTTGCGTTAGCACCTCGCCCCGGTTTTCCTTCTCGAAGAAAATCGGCGCGAGCACCATGACGCGCTTCCCTTCGAGCGACGATGTGATCGCAGCCGTGATCGACTCCGGCGTTTCCCGTCGCACCATGACTTGGCAGTCGGGACAAATCGTCTCGCCGGCGTAGGTCATGAAGAGCCGGATGTGATCCGCCAACTCGGTGGCCGTAGCCACAGTCGAACGCGCGTTCTTGACCGTGTTTTTCTGTTCAATCGCAATCGCAGGAAGAATCCCGTCGATCTCGTCGACGTCCGGCCGGTCGATCCGCTCCAGGAACTGACGCACATACGTCGACATCGATTCGACGAACCGCCGCTGCCCCTCGGCATACAGCGTGTTGAACGCGAGCGACGACTTCCCCGACCCGGACGGACCGGTCAGAACCGTGAGCTGGCGCTGCGGGATATCAACCGAAACGTTCTTGAGGTTGTGCATCCGCGCCCCGCGAATGGAGATCGTGCGTGAGGGCATGTCGGGGTGAGAACGTATTGGGAGCGGGTTGTCATCCCCAATCCGCCGCTCAAATTCTGATGTTGTGGCGCTGGTAGAAATTGTAGTCGCCGAGGCGCGCGCGGAGTTTCTCGACGACATCCTCCGGGAGCCAGGCGTCGCCGGCGGTGACGTTGGTTTCGACCTGGTGGATGTTCTTCGCGCCGGGGATGGCGGTGGCGACGGCGTCATTGGCGAGGACGAAGCGGAGGGCGCCTTCGATCAGTGTTCGCGCGGTGCCGCCGATGATCGACTTCACTTCGTCGACGCGGGGCAGCGCTTCTTGCAGGCGTCGCGGCGTCAGGAAGTTCTGGCGGATGTCGTCGGCGGGAAAGACGGTGTCGTTGCGAAACTTGCCGGTGAGCAGTCCCGAGGCGAGCGGAACGCGGGCGATGATCCCGTAGCCCTTTTCTTTCGCCGCCGGAAAGAGTTCGTCGGCCGGCGACTGGTTGAGAATGTTGTAGAGCACTTGCAGCACGTGGCCCCAGCTTCTTCTCACAACCTCCAGCCCGTCTTCGGGATTGAAAACCGAGACGCCCCAGAAGCGGATTTTGCCGGCGTCCTGCAGCCGCTCCATCGCGTCCTGAATTTCTTCGCGACGTAGGTCGTCGATTGTCGGATTGTGAATCTGATAGACGTCGATGTAGTCCGTGCGCAAGCGTTTCAGTGAGCCATCGACGGCGACGTAGATGTGCTGCTTGGAGAAATCCTTTTTCAGCTCGCCGCTCGACGTTCGCACCACGCCGACCTTTGTGCCGATGATGACGTCCTGGCGTTTGCGCGCGAGCACGATGCCGAGAAGCGACTCGCTGCGGCCGAAACCGTAACTGTCGGCGGTGTCGAAAAAGTTGACGCCGAGGTCGCGGGCGCGGCGGATCGCTCCGAGGGAATCTTCGTCCGTCGTGCGTCCCCATCCGAGCGGCGCACCCGAGGCCTCGGACGGACCGCCGATGGCCCACGCGCCGAAGCCGACAGCGCTGACCTTGATCCCGGTTTTTCCAAGCTCGCGGTACTGCATTGCGACGGATTCTAAAGTCACTGCTCCAGTTGGAGTGTGACTTTGATGACGTTGGGGTTGTGGTCGTACATCGCGCCATTGGCGCGATCGACGATCAAACCGACGCCGCCGAGGATGCCGGCCACAAACAACGCACCGGCGTAACCGGGGATGGAGCCGAATATGCCGTTGCTGAATGCGGCGATCGTTCCCAACGGTAGACCGGAAACCAGGATGAAATTCGACCAGTACGCGGAATCGAATCCGCGCTCGAGTTGGATCGCTTGCGTCTTCATGCCGCTCTTCTCGACATCGACGCGGCAGCCGTCCGCCTTGCGAGGAATCGTGAGCCGCGCCGGCGTCGTGCCGCTCGCCGAGATGTTGTTCGCGCACTTGACCGTGGCTTTCGCGCCTGACGGATTCGAATCGACGCTGATGACTTCGTTCGTCCCATGCCTGATCGACGCACAGGATGCGAGGAGACATCCGATCAGGAGCAGCGCGACAAATCTTCCCATCACAATCTCACCTGCTTCACCTCTTCGATCGCCTTGAAAAATCGGAGTGCAGTCATGGTATCTGCATCGAGAGGGGAATCGATGGTGACAATCGCCAGCGCCTTACCGCCGCTGGTCTCGCGGGCCAGGTTGTACTCGGCGATGTTGATCTCGCGGTCGCCGAGGATCGTGCCGACCTTGCCGACGACGCCGGGAACGTCCTTATTGATGATGTAGAGCAGCGTTCCTTCCGGTTTGAACTCGACGCGGAAGTTGTTGACGGAAACGATGCGCTGATTCTTTTCGCTGAAGAGTGTCGCGGAAACGCAGGTCTCGTCGGTCGCCGATGACGCGCGGAACGTGACCAGGTTCGTGTAGTCGACCGGCATCGGATGCGTGGTCGCGCTGATGGCGATGCCGCGCTGCTGCGCAACCTGCTCGGCGTTGACGAAGTTCACCGACTCCGCAAGTCGAGGGGTGAGCATTCCTTTGAGCGCCGCGACGGAGAGGATTCGCGTCAGCCGCTCATCGACGCCCCACAACTCGACGGCAGCGCGCGTGATCGGACCGCTGATGATCTGCGCCGCGAAGAGACCGAGTTTTTCAGACATGCTGATGAACGGCGCCGCGTCAGCGTCGGCAAGCCCTTCGAACGGCAGGTTGACGGCGGAAACGAAGATCGAGCCGCGCAGCGCGTCGATGACCATCTCCGAGGTCTGCACGGCCACGCGGTCCTGCGCTTCGATCGTGTTCGCGCCAATGTGCGGCGAGAGGATGATGTTCTTCGCCGACAGCAGCGGGTTGTCTTTCGGCGGCTCTTCGACATAGACGTCGATGGCGGCGCCGGCGATCTTGCCGCTGTTGAGCGCGTCGGCCAGCGACTGTTCATCGTAGATGCCGCCGCGCGCGATGTTGAGGACGACCACGCCGTCCTTCATCTTCGCGATCTCACTCGCGCCGATCATGCCGCGCGTTTCGTCGGTCAGCGGCGTGTGTACGGTGATGACGCCGGCGCGCGCGAGAAGGTCATCGAGCGAGACGCGCTCCGCTCCCACTTTGTCGAAAACGCTCGGCGCGACGTAGGGGTCGTACGCGATGACGCGCATGCCGAAGGCGCGCGCGCGAATGGTGATGCGCGTGCCGATGCGCCCGAGGCCGATGATGCCGAGCGTCTTGCCATCGAGCTCGGTCCCGAGGAACTTCGACCGGTTCCACTCCCCCCGCTTCACGCTCGCATGCGCCTCGGGGATATTGCGGCAGAGCGCCAGCAGCATGGCCATGGTGTGCTCGGTCGCCGACATGATGTTTGCCGTCGGCGCATTGATGACGAGGATGCCGCGCGCCGTGCAGGCATCGACGTCGACGTTGTCGAGCCCCACGCCGGCACGCCCGACGATGCGCAGCCGCGTTCCCGCGTTCACCAGCTCGTGCGTGACCGCCGTTCCGCTGCGAGTAATGAGCGCGTCGGACTCGGAGACAGCTTTCAGTAACGCATCGCCTTTGAGACCGGGGCGGTAATCAACTTCCATGTCGCTCGCGGCGCGCAGGATGGCCAGGCCGGAATCGGCGAGCGTATCGGTGACGAGGATCTTCACGACGTCGCTACCTCGTCGAGCGCATCGAGCATCGTATTCAAGTCGTCGAGCTGGATGTCGCCCATGTGGCCGATGCGGAACGTGGTCGCTTTCCATTTGCCGTAGCCGCCGCCGATGGTGAAGCCGCGTTTTTTCATGGCGGCGCGGATCTCGTCGGGCGGGCGGTTTGGAAGGAGTGCGGAGACTGTCGCGGAGGCGTGATCGGCATCGGAGGCGAGCTCCGCGTAGCCGGCGGTGCGGCGAATGGTCGTTTCGCGCATCGCTTCGTGGCGGCGGTAACGGGCATCGAGCGTCTCAACGTTGATGATGTCGTCGAGTTGTTTTGCGAGCGCGTAAAAGTGCGAAACCGAGGGCGTCGAAGGGACGTTGCCGTCGTCCGCGTGTTTCTTGTAGCTGAGGAAGTCGAGATAGGTGCCGCGGTAGGGGCGTTTCGCTGCTCTCGCCAGCGCGCGCGGCGAGACAGCGAAGACGGTGATGCCGGGAGGTAGCGCGATTCCCTTTTGCACGCTGGCGAGACAAACGTCGAGTCCCCATTCGTCGAAGCGGACGGGGATGCCGCCGAGGGATGAGACAGCGTCGGCGAGGATGAGCGTGTTCGGCGACTCTTCGCGGATGACGCGGGCGAGAGCAGCAACGTCGTTCGTCACGCCGGTGGAGGTCTCGTTGTGCGTGAGCGTGACGGCGTCGTACTGCGTGCGGCGTGAGGCGAGGTGATCGGCGAGTCGTTCCGGATCGACGGCGTTGCCCCAGCCCGCGTTCAATTGGTCGACCTCGAGCCCGAGACTTTCGGCGATGGCCATCCAGCGCTCGGCGAACGCGCCGGAGGTTGTGACGAGAACGCGGCGCGGCACGCAGTTCGTTAGCGACGCTTCGAGAAGCGCGGTGCCGCTGCATGATGCTACGAATGTGTCTCCCGTCGTGCCGAAGAGCGGCTTGAGATTGGCGACGACGCGCAGGAAGAGATCGCCGAATTCGGACGACCGATGCGCGATCATCGGGCGCGTCATTTCCGCGAGGATTTCGGGACGAACCCACGTCGGACCTGGAACGAAGAAGTTGGCATTGGTCATAAGAGATGTTGCAGCACGTCGCGCAGGTTGGTGACGTAGAGGTCCGCATTCTCCTTCACGCGCGGCCGGACGACAACGCCGCCGAATCCGATGAAGAGATCGACGGCCGGTTTCGCTTCGAGGTCGCTGACCCCGTCGCCGATGAACGCGGCCTTGCCGTGCGACCGCGCGCGGATGTCGCGAACGACCAGCTCCTTGCCGCCGGTCCTTGTAAGAGATGATCGGCGATCGAAACCTTTGTAGCTGCCGTCGGCGTCGAACGCGAGTTTCACCGCGTGGACGTTTCGGACGTTCAGCGCATCGGCGAGTGGACGGATCGTTTGTTCGATTCCGGCAGTGACGAGATGGACGATGACTCGGTTGTCCTGCAGCGTCGCAATCGTTTCCTTCGCGCCATCGACGAGCGATCGAATGTACATCGCTCCGAGTTGTTCCACGCGATCTTTGGACGGCCGGATCATCTCCAACCGTTTCGCATAGACCTGATTGAGCGGAATCTCACCGTTCATCGCGGCGTCGGTGAGTTTCGCGATCTCAGGGTTGCCATCGGCGAGCACGTCGATGCCTTCGATCGTGACGAGCGTCGAATCGACATCGAAAAATGCGAAGCGGTAGGTCATGCGGCGCTCCTGGACGGAACGCTGGCGTCCTCGCCGGCTGGCCCGGCGGTGTCTCGCCGCCGAACCGCCAAACCCTCAGCGTTTGCTGGTAACCGAGGCCGGCGCAAGCCTCCCATTCGGCGGCGAGACGCCGCCGAGCCAGCCGGCGAGACGCCAGCGTTCCGATGCCTCATCCCGCCACCACTTTCAAAAGATCCGAAAACCTCTCCAGGTAATGATCCGCTCCCGCCGCCTTCAGCGCCGCGGCGGTCGATGATCCCGTCGACACCACGGCCACGTCGATGCCGCTGTTGCGCGCGGCGTGGACGTCGATCGGCATGTCGCCGACGAAGAGCGCGTCGGACGCCGCGCAAGCCGTCGCCTCGAGCGTGTGCAGCACGTGCTGCGCGTCCGGCTTGCGCGCGCCGGCGAGGTCAGGCCCGACGATGGCGCGGAAGTACGGCGCGAGTTGCAGAAAGGTCAGGATCTTTTTCGAGAAGGATGTTGGCTTGTTCGTGCAGACCGCCATCGCCACGCCGAGGCCATGAAGGGTGGCGAGCGTTGACTCGACGTCGGTAAGGATCGTCGACGCTTCGCAGCAGATCTCATCGTAGCGCGATTCGAATGCGTTCTTCACGCTGCTCGGCACAGTATCGACGTCAAACGCGCGGCGAAGCATCGTGTCGAGACCGTCGCCGACGAAGTCGCGGATGCGCGTGGCGCTCAGCTCGTGCAGGCCGTGTTCGCGGCGCGCGAAGTTGACGGCCTCGGCGAGCGCCGCATACGAATCGACGAGCGTTCCGTCCAGATCGAACAGCACTGCCCGGTAACGAAGCGGTGGCAAGGGCATGCGGAACGGTAGATTCTATCGCCGTGCCCGCGCCGAGCGTGGAGAATGGCGAGATGAAACGTGCGCTGGCTGCGCTGCTTTTTCTCCCCGCCTCGCTTCTCGCCGCCGATGGCAAGATCAACATCAGCGTCGAACCGGCAGGTGATTCGGCGCAGGGCGTCGTCACGCGCGTCTCCTTCCGCTTCACGATTCCGACCGATGCGCCGTCCGGCGTCCCGCTCGTCCTGACCGGTTCGATCTCGCAGAACGGCGATGTGGTGAAACGCTTTCGCTATCCGATCCAGCCGTCCACACCGAATCCGTTGACCTCGGTGCAGACGCTGCAGCCGGGCGATATCGAGATCGACGCGAAGCTGATGGTTCCGCTCGAAGAACAGACGCCGGTGATTCTGGCGAAGGCGACGCAGACATTCACGGTCGCGAAAACGAACAAGGCGTACGTCGCGAAAGAGGGCGACGACGCGGAGTCGATTCTGGCCGAGGGGATCGTACCGGAGACCAGCGGTGCGGTGAGGATCATCCCGCCGCGGCGCGACGTGGCGCCGAACCTGTTCATCGTTGAAGTGGAAGTGAAGCCGCCGGTGACGCGTGTCGAGTTCTGGATAGACGGCAAGCGCATCCTGGCCCGCAACGCGCCTCCGTATCGCGCGGAGCTCGACCTCGGCGCGTTGCCGAAACGCGTGGAAGTGCGCGCGGTCGGCTACGACGCGCAAAACCGCTACATCGACGCCGATGCGTTCGTCGTCAACGAGCACGAGACCCCGCTCGAGGTGAAGATCACGCGCATCGTGACGCCCGACGGCGTGTCGCATTTCAAACTGAGCGTACAAAATCCGAAGTCGACCACGATCAAGTCAGCGACCTTTTTTGCGGGGCAGAAGAAACTGCAGGAGTGGACCTCGCCGCCGTACGCGCTGAACATTCCGAACTCGCAACTGAAGGGCGTCGACTTCGTTCGCGCCTCGGTCGTTGATGAAACGAACTACGAGGCCAGCGACCTGCTCTTCCTCAACGGCAGTCGTTTCTCCGAGGAGATCGAGGTCAACCTCATCGAGTTGCCGGTGATAGTGACGGACAAGGCGGGGTTGCCGGTGACGGACCTCAAGGAGCCCGATTTCGCCGTACTCGAAAACGGGAAGCCGCAGAAAATCACCACATTCAATTACGCGTCGAACCTGCCGATCGCGGCCGGCGTCCTGCTCGACCATTCCGGAAGCATGAAGCCGCGAATGGAGCAGGCCAAAGCAGCGGCGCTGGAGTTTTTCAAGAAGATCATGCGGCCGGGCGACCGCGCCTTCGTGACCGGCTTCGCATTCGACGCGAAGTCTGCGTCGCCGTTCGTGAGCGACGTTTCTTCGTTGCAATCACAAGTGAGCGCGATCCCGGAAGCGAGCGGCGGAACGGCGTTGTACGACGCCATCGTCACCGGCCTCTATCGTTTCCGCACGCTGCAGGGACGTCGCGCGCTGATCATCCTCACCGACGGCGAGGACACGACCTCGCGCACTTCGTACGAGGAGATGCTGACCTACGCCCGTTCGGCCCGCGTGCCGCTCTACTTCATCGGCGTCGGCCTCGGTATCTTCGACGCCAGCGGAACGAACAAGATGAAAACGCTCGCGGCGGAGACCGGAGGCATCGCCTATTTCATCCACGACATCAAGCAGCTAGACGCGACATACGCGCAGCTCGACAAGGAGCTCCGTTCTCAATACCTGATCGCCTACAACGCGCAGACTTCTGTGAAGGACCGCACGTATCGGAAGGTCGAGGTGAAGGTGTCGAAGCCCGGGATGACGGTTCGCACGATCCGTGGATTCATCCCCTGATGAAACGCGTTGCGTTTGTTCTGCTCCTGCTCACGCTGGCCTGCACGCCGCCGCGCCCGCGAAACCGCTACGGTCTCGCCGTCGATCCCGATCTTCGCGGCGCGCCGGTGACGTTGCTGCACTTTTGGGCCGCGTGGTGCGGACCTTGCCGCCAGGAGTTGCCGCGATTCATCGCGTTCGCGGCCGAGCACAACATGCGCGTCGTCGCTGTTTCGCTGGATCACGACTATCCATCTGCCGAGCGATTCCTTCGCGAGCAGGGGATCACGCTCGAAACTCTGCTCGATGATCACGGACGCTTCGCGGCCGCAAATCACGTGCGCGTGATTCCGACCACGATCGCGTTCGACGCGAATGGAGAGCTCATCGATCGCTTCGATCAGTCGGTGGATTGGAGCGATCTGGCAGTTGCGCGGCGCGTGATTCGGTAACTGGGACGCGGGCATCTTGCCCGCCGGTTGCCGTGAATTGAGAAGAGCACGACGGGCGGGACGCCCGCACGCCCAGGATCACGGATACATGCGCTTGTACGTCGACGCCAGCATCACCACGTGCTTCACGTACGTGCGGGTTTCGCGAAACGGAATCGCTTCGATGAATTCGTCCATCGGCTTGCCCGGTGCGGCGCGGCGCCATTGCAGGACGCGGCCCTGGCCGGCGTTGTAGGACGCGATCGCGAGCTCGTTGCTGCCGTTGAAAAGGTTGACGAGCATCTTGAAGTGCGCGGTGCCGAGGCGGATGTTCGTTTCGGGATTGTCGAGGTGCGGGCTGATGTGAAAACGGCCGGCCAGCTCGCGGCCGGTGGCGGGCATCAACTGCATCAAGCCGGTGGCGCCGACGGCTGATTTCGCTCTTGCGTTGAAGTAGCTCTCCTGATGGATAAGCCCCATCACCGTGTAGCGATCGACGCCGTTCGATTCAGAGTATTTGCGAATCCACTCGTCGTACTTCAGTGGGTAGTACATCTTCAGAAAGTACGTGGGGACGGAGTCCTGCTCGACCGTTGCCAGCGCCGGAAACGCGCTGCGCAGCGTCTTCAGCGTGTCGAGCATGTCGCCGGACGCGTGATAGAGATCGGCCATGAGCGCGTCAGCGAACTGCTGATTCTTGCGATTGCGGTTCTTGTCGATCTCCAACTTTGCATCGGCAAAATCGGAGAGCGCTGTCAATTCATAGCCGAGGCGAAGCTCCTTCGGCATGTTCTGCTCGGCGATCTCGCGCCAGTCCATCCGATTGCTCGTCAGAGGATTCACGTTCGCCGGCTGCCGCTTCGCGCCGCGCTTCTCGGACTCGATCGCATAGATGTCGTCGTACGGTGCGGACGCCAGCTCGTGGTAGATCGCCGCCGATTCGTCCTTGCGCCCGAGGCGCTCGCCGGAGCGCGCGAACCAGTACATCGACTGCCGCTTCGTATTCGGGTTGCGATAGTTGTCGCGGATGAACGCGAGCAGCTCGCGCGCGCCATTCAGGTCGCCGCGCGTATATGCCGCCCACGCCTTGTCCCAGAAGTGCTGCAGGCCGGCCTCCTGCGACGAATCTAGCTTCGCGAGTTGCGCGATCAACTCCCGTTCGTACTCGTCCTGATTCTTTGATTCGGCGCGTGCGATGAGTAAGTTGAGGACCTCGATGCGGACGCCGTCGGCGAGCGAGAGTGAGAGCAAATCCTTCAGCCGTTCAGCTGCGAGGCGGTCGTATTCATCCTTCCTGGCCTTCTTCGCCAGATCGACGAGCTGTATGTTTTTCTTGACGTTCGCGAACTTCGGCTTCGTAGTCGCCTTCTTCTTTCCTTTCGCGGCGACCTTCGTCGTTCCTACCTGCTGCTTGACGATGATGGTCTTCGTGACGTTCGGATTGATCGACGCGGACAAGACCGCGTAGTTCTTCGCAGCGGTGTAGATGGCCGGGATGGCGAAACGATACGGACCGTTCGCGAGCGGCTCCAGCACTTTGTTCGAGTCTTCGAGACGGCGAAGCTGGTTCAGCGCCAGTCCGCGATTGAGCTGCACCGGCGTACGCAGATCGGCAGAGACGCCGTTCGCTTCGAGCAGCGCCAGCTCGTCGAATGCGTTCTGCGGATCGCCGTCACGCAGAAACGACACGGCGCGCTCGAGGCGCTCGGCAGCAGTGAGCTTGATCGGAACGCCGGTGATCGCGCGCGTCAATTCGAGAGCGTGCACCGCCTGCGGCGAACGCGGATTCTTGATCGCGATGTTGCGCGCGTCGTACAGAACGCCGGCGATGTCGCCGTGCGCGAAACGCGAGTCGACAGCGCTCCAACGCGCGGTAGCGGCGGCGTTGGAATCATCCGCTTTCGCTGCGACGCCGGCATACGAGTCGGCGGCGTGGCGCCAGTCGGCGATGGCGGCATACAGTCCGCCGAGGTTCAGGCCGGCGTCAGCGAAATGGACGAATGACGGATGGCGCGACAAAAGACCGGCCAGCGTCGTCCGCGCGTGCGAGCTGTCCTTCGCGAGCTGATACGCGCTGGCGAGGTAGTACATCCGATATTCATCGACGACGCGGTTCCCGAAGTGAAACGAGGAGAGTTCCTTCACCGCTTCGGCGCCGTCGCGGCGATGGATCGCATCGAGTCCCGCGGTGAACGCAGGTCGCAGCTTTTCGAGATCCGGCGGCGCCTCCGGCTTCGACGGGACGACGTACTCGACACGGCGGGCGCTCGCCCGGCCGAAGCGCAACACGGCAACGATGCCGAGCAGCGGCACCAGCACCGCCGCAACAACCACAACCCACCGCCGTCGAACCCGCATGCAACGGGCTCAAGTGCGAAAAGTGCGCCGTGGGCGCGCGAAGAACAGGGTACGGTTCACGCGGAGACGCGGAGGAGCGGAGAAAAGAGCCGGTTTCGATGGCAGATCGGCGTGCGCTGATTACAGGCCGAGGGCCGAGGCATCGCCGTCCGCGAGGATGCGTACCAACTCGTCGTAGAAGTAATTCGACGTTTTGCGGACGTCTTCGGCGATGCGCTCGTCGTACATCTGGCGGCTGCGGTCGATGTCTTCTTTGAGACGCTCGTAGAGATCCTTGTTGCGGCGGCCGAGGTCGACCTTTGGCTCGTTGTACAGCTTGATCTCGGAAACGAGCAGGCGCGCGAAGCGCCGAGCCTCATCGTGGCGTTTGGAATCGCCATCGCTCGGACGGCCGCCAGTGAGTGGCGTACCGCCGCGGGTGGCGAGATTTGGCGGCGGGATGTACTGCGTGCTGGCGCGCTCTTCCCGTTCGTGCGCCGGCGCGGCGGGCGGAGGCGGCGCGGGAGGAGGCGCTTCGATGGCCGGCAGTGCGGTGGTCATGAACGATGCCGCTGAGGGCATCGCGGACGACGGCGCCGCGAAGTCGGTCTCCGGCATCGTGAACGTAGGTTTGGCAGGAGGGGGCGGCGCCATCATCTCGCGCAACTGCGCGGCGGAAACGGCGACGGTCGTATCGGCCGATTCGTCGGGAACGGGTGGCGACGGACGAACGGGCGGCGGCGTGGGACGCGACGTCGGTGCAGGCGCGGCGGCCGTCATCGCCTGCGGTGCGGTGACAGACTCCGCATCATTCAAACTCGGCGACGGCGACTTCTTGCGGCTCGCGACCGTATCGATGAGCAAGCCGGTCGTGAAGACGAGGAGCTCGAGCGACGCGGGATCGAGCTTCGCGGCGTCGGCATCGATCGCATCGACGTAGACGGCTGCGGCGACTTTGTCCTTGATTACCATCGGAACCAGGATCGCGCTCGTCGAAGCGGCGACGCCGAGGCGCGTGGAGAGGTTGGCGCCGTCCCAGGTCACGACCTGCTCGTCGCGCAGAACACGGTCGAGCTCGGGGATCAGTCCTGGCGCGGCGTTGAAGCGTTTGACCTGTTCGTCATTTCCGCCGGCCGCGGTAAAGCCCACACCTTTCCATCCGCTGAACGTCTCGCCGCGCAGGATCAGCATGGCCGCGCGCGAGCCGAACGTCAGACATTGATCGAGGAGTGCGTTGAGAATGTCGACCTGCGACTTGCCGCGCTCGACGGCTTGCACCGCTTGTTTGACGCGCGATGCATCGGCGCCCTTCGTGGGCGGCGGAGGCGGCGGAATGGCGGCAGTGATGCTCTCTTCGAATTCGCCGAGGGATTTCCGGATGTGCGGGAGGAAGGAGACCGCGTTCACGTCGGCCTGAACGCTCTGCAGGGCGGCCTTGAGCTGCGAGTCGACAACCTCGCGGACGTCTTCGATGGAGGAGCGAATCTCGCCCACCAACTTCTCCATCGCATCGCGGACATGTGCTTCGATCGAGCCCGCGACTTCGTCGCCCCTCACGGCCATAAGTCCTCCGAATCCTGTAGGTTGAAACCCGCTCTCAACCGGGCGGGCGATTATAGCGCAGAGAAGCTGTGCTACTTTTGGAGCCAATGCGCCAGTTATTGGTCCTCATCGCACTCGCTGCCGTGTCGTGCGGCGGCAGTTCTCCCGATGCCTCCGACAACTCTTCGGAATGGCTTCATGTCCTTCGCCACAAGCAGGCCGCGTCGGCGCCGAACGCGCCCGTGCACGCGAAGCAGGCCTACGCGGACACGCTCGGAGCGTTTGTCGTAAAACATCCGACGCACAGCCGCGCCCGCGAGGTCTACGAGCACATCCAACTCGATTTCGCGCACGAGTTGGGCGTCGTCGGCCGTCATCAGGATGCGATCCGAATCTATCGCGCGGTGCTGAATCACGATCCGAAGAACGAGGCCGCGCTGAAAGGCCTCGCCGATTCCGTCGATCGTCTGGCCGTGTCGCACGAGAAGCTGTTCGCGCTCGAAAAAGGGATGTCGCAGCGCGACGTTGCCCACCTTCTCGGCAAGCCCATTCCGGGCTGGCAGGTCCGCAACGACCGCCCCGACTCGACGATCGAGTCGTGGTACTACCGCCGCACCGGCGGCGGCATCGCCGGCGTCTATTTCCGCGATGGAGTGCTCTTCGCCGCGGAAGAGAATTCGCAGGCGAAAATCGCGCCGTTGATGAAGCAGTGATCAGTCGATTAGTGGATTAGTAGATTAGAGGGAAGTGCCTCTTCCTGCCCGAGCCGATCACTTGCCCCTGATCCACTAATGCACTAATCGACGAATCCACTGCCTTTCGGAATCGCGCCCGCACCGGCTTCGTTCACATCGCCGCATGCCCATTTACGAGTATCAATGTACGAAGTGCAATGACCGCACGGAGGTCATTCAGAAATTTACCGACCCTCCATACGCGGCGTGCGAGAAGTGCGGCGGCGAGGTGCGAAAGTTGATGTCGGCACCGGCCATCCAATTCAAAGGCTCCGGCTTCTACAAAACCGACTACGCCAGTGCCGCATCGAAGGCGGAGACGAAAGCGGGATCATCAGAAACGAAGAGCGATTCGTCATCGGGCGACAGCAAGCCTTCCGAATCGAAGAGCGAGACAAAGTCGGAATCGAAATCAGAGACGAAGTCCGAAACGAAAACCGAGACCAAGGCACCAGCCAAGACGGAGTCGAAGAGCTCCGATTGAATCCAACAATGGGGAAAGTCCGGCAGTTCAAGCAGCGGGCCGACTCGATGCTCGAGGAGGTCTTCCGGTCTCTCTTCGAAGAGATCGATACGGAGAAGATTCGCCGCGACGTGGCCGCGCTCAAGGAGAGCGAGCCCGACTTCCACTCCGACGAACACGCCCGCATGCTGGTGCGCCGCACTGCCCTCCGCTGCGCCGCGGCCGGCGCCGTCTCCGGAATCCCCAGCGGCTTTATCGCAATCGGTTCCCTCGGCGCGGAACTGGCCTTCCTCGTCTTCCAGCAATTCCGCCTGATCCTCGGCATCGCCACGGTTTATGGCCACGAGCCGTCGCAGCGCGAACGATTCACGGAGGCGATGTCGTGCCTCGCGTACGCGTCCGGCGTCGGCATCGGCAAGCAAGGCCTCGCCACGATGCTGGAATCGGCCACCGTGGAAGGCGGCAAGATCGCGGAGAAGATCGGCGCGAACTTTTTCCGCGAGCGGCTGACGAAAGCGATCCCGTTCGTCGGCGTCGCCGCGGGCGGCACGCTGAACTACATCTCCGTCCGCGCCGTCGGCCGCGCCGCGATCAAGTTCTACGAGTCGCAAGTCGATCCGGTCGATGACGTCGTAGCCGACGAGATCTGGTCCGAAGGCGACCGCGAACACGCGTAGGCCGGCACGGCCAACAGCGGTGATTGAAGCCTTCCCGGCACCCAACACCCGACACCGACACCCGCGCGAAAACGAGGAATGTGCCGCGCGATACCGCCGTTTGAGCGCGGTAACTGAGCATGGGCAAATACGCAATGGATTTGACGATGGAAGTCCGCTCGCCGATTTTCGAGCGGCGGCGCCTCCGCCGTATTCGCATGATCGTGGAGCTCACGCTCAATCTCGTCGGCAGCGACATGACCGTGTCGCACCGCGAAGCGCGATGCCTGGTCCGCTGCGCGCGTAAGGCCATCCTCGAACTGCATCCCGGATTCGCGCAACGTTACGAACGCATCGTCCTTCCCTACTTCGAGCGCATGCTGGCCAGCCGCTGGCCGCATGAACAGGCATTCGATGACGACTGCTGCGACGTCGTAAATTAGTTCGCCGCCACTCCCGCTTCCAACTCCCGCACAATTCTGATGTCGCCGAACTGCGCCCTGGCGCGGGCGATCTCCCTTCGCGCCGCGGCGCGGAACTCGGCATTCGCGTAGCCGATAGCGGGGTCGTCGGGAACCAGGAAGCGATATTCGATCGCGTTCAGCCGCGATGCCGGAAACGCGTTGCGCCGCGCGAAGACCATCGCCGCATTGTCGAACGCGATCATCGCCCAGTCGCGCCGGCGGTAACGGACCAGCGACGCCGGCAACGCGCGCCGTTCGCCGCTGGCGACGTCGAGCACTTCAATCTTCTCGCTCTGATATTCGTCGACGGCGAGCACGAGTCCGTACTTCGCGATCATGGCGTGCCACGCCCTGCTGTCGCGATGCGCGACTGCATCAGCCTCGATGAAATCGCGAAACAGTTCGTTGCGGCCGTCCGTGAGCACGCGCCGATCGGGATAGAACGTCCATTCGATCAGCCCGCCGAATTGATCGACGTTGTAGATGTTGCCGGGCAGGTTGTACGACTTCAGCGAGGCAACCGCGCGTGCCGGAAATCGCTCGTCATCGATGCCCGGGCGATGGACGTCGTGCTGGAACACCCACGCCAGCGGAATGAGCGCACAGGCGCCGATCGCATTCGATACGCGCCGCGAGAAGTTGCCGATCGGCGAGACGAGGAGCGGCAGTGCTGCGAAATAGAGTCCCTGATTTCGAACGTAGCGGATCGCGAGCGCAGCGAGCAGCGCGAAGATCACGAATCGCCACGCGTTCGCGCGCTTCTCCTTCGTGCCGAGGAAGAGCAGCACGACCGCGCCGATGGTCATGTACAGCAGCGGAAAGAACGCGAAGGTCGACGGCAGCCACTCCGCGTTGACGAATGCGCCGCTGTGGATCTCCGAGGTCAGCCGCAGCGGCGCCAGGATCGCGTTCCAACCGTACGGATTGACGAGTAACGCGATCGCACTCGCGGCAGCGAGTATCACCGCGCGCAGCGCGGACGCCCGTAGCGCCGG
>DASYJF010000146.1:0-18921 GCA_035996815.1 Thermoanaerobaculia bacterium
GGGATAGCTGGCGGCGAGGCGCGTGAGCAATTCGTCCGAGGCGTTCTCGCGCGTCAGTTCGGTGTCGATCATGCCGGGACAGACGGCGTTGACGGTGATGCCGAACTGGCCCAGCTCTTTCGCCGCGGCGCGCGTAAGGCCGAGGAGGCCCGCCTTCGACGCGGTGTAGTGCGCGCCCCCGAGCGTGCTGACCATGCGGCCGGCGGAGGAGGAGATATTAATGATGCGGCCGTAGCCTTGCGCTTTCATGGCTGGAAGCGCGGCTTGGGTGAGAAGAAACGGCGCGGTGAGATTGACCTCCAGCGCCTGGCGAAACTCGTCGACGCAAAGGTCTGGGAAACGCGTCGATCGCGCGAAGGCGGCGTTGTTCACGAGGATGTCGATCCGTCCGAATCGTTCGAGGGTGATGCGGACGATCTTCTCGGGGACGCCGGGCGCGGTGAGATCGCCGGACACTGCAATCGCTCGCTCGCCGATCGAGCTCGCAAGCGATTCGGCGCGATCGCGATCGCGTACATTCACGGCCACGGATGCGCCGCGTTCGTGCAGGCGTTCGGCGGCGGCGCGGCCGAGGCCGCGCGCGGCGCCGGTGATGATCGCAACGCGTCCGCTGAAGTCGGTCATTGGAAGGCGAGAGTGTATGTGCGAAACGTGGCCGACTCGCCGCAACTTTGTGCGTGCCGATCTCGTATTCTTCCGCTGCCCATGAACAGACGCACGATCGTCGTTTTCCTTGCGATTTTTTCTGCCGCCGCAGTGCACGCCGCGAACTGGCCGGAGCATCCGGTTCTCCACGCGGTTCGCGCGACGCAATCGCCTGTCGTCGACGGCGACCTTTCCGATGCGGCGTGGCAGAAGGCGCCGGAGTTCACAGATTTTACGCAACACGATCCGGATGATGGCAAGCCAGCAACGATGCCGACGAGCGTCCGCATCGTGTACGACGATCACGCCATCTACTTCGGCGTGAAGATGACCGATCCGCAGACGCCGACCGGGCTGCTGGCGCGCCGCGATAACTTCGTCCAGAGCGATTTTCTGTCGATCAATCTCGATCCCCGGCACGACCGGCTCTCCGGCAACGCGTTCACGCTGCAGCCGGCCGGCGTGCAGGTCGACACGATTCTCTATAACGACATCGCCGAGGATCCGAGTTGGGATGGCGTGTGGGATTCGGCGGTGAAGATCGTGCCGGACGGATGGGTAGCCGAGGTGCGGATCCCGTATTCGCAGCTGCGGTTTCCGGATAAGCCGGTGCACGTGTGGGGCGTCAACATCACGCGCCGCACGGTGCGGAACAACGAGGTCGTGCGCATCGTCAATACGAAGAAGGGCGAGACCGGCTTCGTCTCGCACTTCGCGGACATCGACGGACTGGAAGGCATCCATCGCGGCAAGCCGCTGGAGCTCGTGCCGTACAGCGTGGCGCGGTCGGATGTGCTCACGCGCGCGGACCGCAGCAATCCGTTCATGAGGAACGACTATCGCGCGGACGGAGGCCTCGATGTGAAGTACGCGCTGACGTCCGACCTTACGCTGACCGGCACGATCAATCCTGACTTCGGCCAGGTCGAAGTCGATCCTGCCGTCGTCAATCTCAGCCAGTTCGAAACGTTCTATCCGGAGAAACGGCCGTTCTTCACGGAAGGGCTGAACGTCTTCCGCTTCGACGACACGCCTGCGCCGAGCCATTTCAACTTCTTCTTTCCGCCCAGTCTTTTCTACACGCGCCGCATCGGCCGCTCGCCGCAGGGATCGCCCGACGCCGACTTCGCCGACATTCCTTCGGAGACCACCATCCTCGGCGCGGCCAAGCTCACGGGAAAGGTGGGCGGCTTCTCCGTCGGCGTGCTCGACGCGCTTACGGCGGCCGAGCACGCGCGCTTCGTGAACGGAACGGCGTTCGGACGGCAGCAGGTCGAGCCGATGACGAACTACTTCATCTCGCGCGGCACGAAGGAGATCGGCGACAAATCGCGCGTCGGTTTCATGCTCACGTCGGTGAACCGGCGCGTGCCGGACGAGCTGTCGTATCTGCGCGATTCGGCGGTGTCGGGCGGCGTCGATGGATACACCAGCTTCGAAAAAAAATCGTGGATCCTCGAAGGGTCGCTGGTCGGATCGGAGATCAAAGGGAGCGCGCAGTCAATCGCCATCGCGCAAACGTCATCGTCGCGTTACTACCAGCGCCCCGACGCGGACAACGTGCACTTCGATCCCACGCGAACGTCGCTGGAAGGGTGGGGCGGCCGGGCCATGATCTCGAAGGCGACCGGGCAGTGGCGCCCGATCGTGCAGGTGCAGGCCTTCTCGCCAGGATTCGAGACGAACGACACCGGCTTCATGCAGCGGACGGACGTGATCTCGTCGACCGCGATCATGCAGTACGTCAATGAGACGCCGTCGAAGCGGTTCCGCGAGAAGAACCTCTGGATGGGCACGTGGGAGAACCGCAACTTCGACGGCAACACGCTCGAGCGCGGCCTCTTCGTTGATTCGTTCGGGACGTTTTCGAATTATTGGAACGCGCGCGCCAACCTCTTCCTGACGGCGGGCGCGTTCACCGATCGGCTTACCCGCGGCGGACCGCTGGCGCGGACGCCGTCGAGCTGGAGCTCCGATCAGAGTTTCGGCAGCGACGACCGAAAGAGGCTGTCGTTCAGCGTCAACACGCACGCCGACCACAGCGATGATTCGTCGTACAGCCGCAACGCCGGCATTTCGGTGAACGTGCGTCCGCGGCAGAATCTGCAGTTGAGCGTGGGGCCGACCTACACGTGGTCGCACGATCACACCGCGTACGTTGCGACGATCGATGATGCGGCGGCGACGAAGACGTTCGGCCGCCGCTACGTGTTCGGCGATCTGGAACAGCGCTCGTTCGACTTGAGCACGCGCGCCGATTGGACGATCAACGCGCGCCTTTCCTTCCAGCTCTACCTCCAGCCCTTCGTCGCCTCGGGCGATTACCACGACTACCACTCGCTCGTCGCTGCGCGAACGCGCGACTTCGAGCCGTACACGCGTCCCCTCGGCAATCCCGATTTCAACTTCCGCAGCGTGCGCGGAAGCGCCGTGGTGCGTTGGGAGTTCCGTCCCGGCTCGGCGATGTACGTCGTCTGGAACGAGAACCGCGCGGACGTGGCGCCGATTGGCGATTTCAGTTTCCGCCGCGATCTGCGCGCGATTCCGACGGCGCCGTCGCACGATGTTTTTCTGGTGAAGGTTTCGTACTGGCTGCCGTTGTGAGCACGATCGCGATCACGCGCGGAGTGAGCGCGACGATTGATGCGTGCGAGCTGACGCACGTGTCGCGGACGCCGATCGACGTCGGGCTCGCGCGCGCGCAGCATGCCGCGTACGAATCCGCGCTCGCGTCCCTCAGCTGCGAGATCGGGCGGATTCCGGCCGACGATCGCTATCCCGACGCGGTGTTCATCGAAGACACCGCCATCGTGCTCGATGAGCTGGCGGTGATCACGCGTCCCGGTGCGGAGTCGCGTCGCGGGGAGCTGGACGCGGTCGCTGCCGTCCTCGGCGAGTACCGCACGCTCGTTCGAATGGAAGCGCCGGCGACGATCGATGGCGGCGACGTGCTGCAACTCGATCACGCGCTCTACGTCGGGCGGACATTGCGAACCAGCGATGAAGGCATCGTCCAACTTCGCGCGTTGATCGCGCCGTACGGCTATCGTGTCGTCGCTGTCGACGTCGATGGATGCCTGCATCTGAAGTCGGCAGTGACGCGCGTCGGTGCCGATGTGTTGTTGATGAATCGCCGATGGGTATCGCCATCAATCTTCGACGGCTGGCGGATCATCGACGTCGATGATGCCGAGCCGGCGGCCGCGAACGCGTTGCGAATCGGCGACAGCGTCATCTTCCCCGAGGAGCTGCCGCGGACGCGGAGGAAGTTGGAAGCCGAGGGGATTGACGTGATCGCGGTACCGGCGGGCGAGTTGGCGAAGGCGGAAGGCGGCGTTACCTGCTGCAGCTTGATTCTTCAGCGCTGAATTGGACCGTCGTGGCGCTCCAGCGCGTCGCGATCCCACTTGCCCGCGTTTGCCGCAGCCTCGTAGGTCGACTGGCAGAAGCGGAGCAGCGCGTCGTCGGGATCTGCTGATGCGCGTACGGCGTCGTACGGCAGGACGAACTCCGAGAACGCCTCGCTGTAAAACGCTTCGGCCGGTTCGACCTTCGCATCCTTGAAGCCGTCTGGCTGCGGCGCGGCATACGCGTAGAACCCGGGAGCAGCGATTGCGCCGCCGCCGGGCCACCATCCGCAACTGCTCACTTCGTGTGAGTAGGCCTCGCGCGTGATCACATCGGCAGACGGGTTCGCCGGCGCGCGACGGCCGGAAAAACGCGTCACGGCCATGTCGAAGCTGCCCCAGAAAAAATGGACGGGACTGCACTTCCCGATGAACGAAGCCCGGAAGCGGTTGAGGACGCGGTCGGTGAAGATGAGGATGCGCCAGAAGCGGTCGACGGCGTCGCGATCGTACGAGGCATGCTCCTGATCCTTTTCGAACGGAATCGGATTGTCGACCTCGGACGGCATCGTCCAGATTTTCACGTCGATGCCGCACTGACGGAGTGCGGTCATCGTCTCCGCGTAAAAGTCGGCGACGGATCGGGGAGCGAGCGGTACGCGCGCGCCGCGGCCATCGCTGGATCGGATGACGAGCTGGTGCTCGATGAAATCGAATTCGCAGTCGAAGAGGCGGTCGCGATAGGGGATGGACGATGTGGTGAGTCCGCGCGGACTGACGTACAGTGCCGTTTCCCACCAGTGGTTCACGCGCGGCGCGAGCGCGAGGCGGACCTTGCCGACGATCTGCATCCACATGTGCAGCGTGTCGCAAGTCGGTTTCCATTCGGGCAGCGGAAGAGCTTCGAGTGCGTCGGCCATCGTGCGATTATGAACCTGGCAGGCCGGTTGCGATAATGGAGTGCCAGCAGTCAACGGTCCTAAGGAGACAACATGAACAGCAGAAAGAACTTAGCAGCACAAGTGGCCGGTGCGATGGCGATCGCGGCGCTCGTGGGAACGTCCGCTTTCGCGGAAAGCCGTCACTCAGATGCGACGGATCGCGATCACGGCCGCCAGTCGAGCAGCGACCGCAGCAGCCGTCACGAACGGAGCGACCGCTCCGGCAGTCAGAATCAAACGCACTCACGCCATGAGACAACCGCGCCGCAGACGTATCAGCGCGGCGAGACGCGCAGCAACGGCTCGTGGAACCGCAATGAAACGCGGAACAACAGCACGTTCGATCGCAGCCAGACGCGCAGCAACGAGACGTGGAATCGGGGCGATTCGCGCAGCAATCGCTCGCAGGCGGAGTCGTTCCGCAACGATAACCGCGGCTTCGACCGCTCTCGTACGTTTCACGACAACCGCCCGTCGTTCGACAGCCGTGGACGCCGCAGCGACTTCGTTCAGGGCCGCGTGAGCCGCTTCGTTCACGAGCGCGGCGGCTACCGCATCTGGGTCGACGGTGGACGCTTCCCGGTCTGGATTCCGGAAGCGCGCATCGGCCTCTTCCCGCACCTGCGTATCGGCCTCTCGCTCCGCTTCGGCGGCTACTACGACCCACTCGGTTACCTCGAGGCGTATGACTACTACAACGACGGCTACGGTGGCGGCTACGGCGGGTACGGCAGCGTCGCATCCAGCTCCGGCCTGCTCCGCGGTGTCGTGGAGACAGTCGACTATCGCCGCGGCACGCTTGTCCTGCGCGATGACGTCTCCGGCAGCTTCGTGACCACGCTCATCCGCGACCGCCGTCTGGAAACGCTGCGTCCCGGCGACTATGTCGAGATCGCAGGCGACTGGACGCGCGCCGGCGTCTTCGAAGGCCTCCGCCTCGAAGATACCCGCGACGGCCGCTACTGATTCGAATCACGCAATGATGTTCAAAGGCCGCCGCGGTTTGGTGGCCTTTTTCTTTGCGCGGATATCATCGGCGCCCGATGCCGAATCTGACGTGGCTCTACGCCGGCGCGATCTACGCCGCCGCCGTTGCTCTCGCCCGCCGCGCCGGCGCTGACCTGCCGAAACGCATCGCATTCTTTTTCTTCGCGCTCGTTCTGCTCTTCTTCCGCGAGCCGATGACGACCGACACCATCAACGCGCCGGTCGACTACTACGAGTCGCTGCCGCCGTGGGTGAACGTGATCAAGCATCCGCATCCGGTCAATCCATTCATCAACGATGTCGCGCTGCAACTGGTGCCGTGGGCGCACGCGGTGCGCGAGCACTGGCGCGCGTTCGAAGTGCCGCTCTGGGAATCGACCGCGGCTTCGGGCTATCCGCTGCTCGCGAACGGACAAAGCCAGGCACTGTCGATCCTTCGCCTCCTCGCGCTGCCGCTCGACCTCGGACACGCGATGACTGCCGAGGGAGCGTGGAAGGTGCTGATCGCATTGACGTTCACGTTTCTCTTTTGCCGGCGGCGTGGGTATTCGATCGCTGCCAGCAGCATCGGTGCGATCGCGTACGGCTTCTCCGGTTTCATGCTGGTCTGGCTGCACTTCGGGCATGCCACCGTTGCGGCGATGCTGCCGGCGGCGCTGTACGTCGTCGACCTGCTTGCCGAGCGCGTCACCGGCGGGCGGTTCGCGTTCGCATCATTGATATGGGGTGTGATCCTCACCGGCGGACATCCCGAAACTGCCGCCTACGCCGGGTTGTTGGCGGTGCTGTACACCGGCTGGATTGCGTTCGTGGAGCGGCGACCCGATACCTGGCGATTCATTCGCGCGAGCGGCGGGAGCGTCGTTGCCGGCGCGATGCTGGCCGCGCCGTTTCTGATTCCGTTCGCCGAGGCGGTGAGGAAGTCGCAGCGGTTCTCGGCGCTGTCGGGGGCGCCGCATCCGGAGGGCGTGCTGGCCGACTGGGCATCGACGATCGCCACACTGCAGCCGCACTTCTTCGGCTTCGTACCGTACGAGCAGCCGTGGGGTCCCGCGATTCCGGAGACGATCACCGGCTTCGCGGGGACGTTCGCGATCGCCGGCGCGATCGCGCTGTTCGCGCACGTGGTCGCGGCGCGGGCGTGGCGTTCGCGCGAAGCGTTCATCCTCGTCGCGCTGCTGATTTCGATGGGCGTCATTTACAGCTGGCCCGGCGTCATCCAGATTTTCAATCTCGTGTTCCGCCTCGCACCGCCGGCGCGGATGCGCTGTCTCTTCGCGCTGCTCACGTCGATATCCGCAGCGGCTGTTGCGGACCTGCTCGAACGAAACATCCGCCGTCCCCTTCTCATCGGCATCCTCGGAGCAAGCCTGCTGTTGCTGGCGATGACGACCTTCCCCTTTCCGACGCCGTCGCATCGCGATACGGCGATGCTGGCGTTGCTGCCGGCGGTGGCTGTCCTCGCAGCCGCGACCGCCGCGACGCGATGGCGCGCTGCCATCCTCGTGCTGATGGTGGCCGCGATCGCGGAGCACATTCTCGTCTTCGGCGGCTGGAACGCGGTGCTGCCCGCGTCGAAGCTCTATCCGCCCACGCCGCTCATTCGCGAGTTGATGCGCCTCAAAGCGGCGACGCCGAAGAATGCTCCGTTTCGCATCGCCGGCTACAACGCCGACTTTTTTCCGAATCTCTCCACGATGTACGGCCTCGAAGACATCCGCGCGCACGATCCGATGGAGTCGGCGCGCTACGTCGGCATGCTCGCGCTGGTCGGCGGCTACGACACCTCGAATTACTTCGCGATGTGGCCGAACACGACCACGACGCTGCTCGACTACCTCAACGTCCGCTACTTCGTGACCGGCCCGGGACGCGAGCTCGATCAACCTCGCTTCGCGAAGGTCTACGACGGCGCGGACGGACGCATCTTCGAGAACCACAACGTCCTGCCGCGCTTTTACGCGACGCGCAACGTCGACGTCGAATGGGACATGAAGCGCTTCGTTCCACGTCTCGCCGCGACCTCCGATTGGGCGCACGTTGCGGTGCTCGAAAATCTTCCGATCAAAGACGAGAAAATGCGCGCCGATCTGATCGCGCCGCATGGTGGCTCCGATGCCTCGGTCATCATCAATACAGCAACGGGCGATGCGTACGAGATGCGCGTGACTGCGCCGCGCTACACGCTCGTCGCCAGCAGCATCCCCTCCTGGCCCGGCTGGCACGTTCGCGCAGACGGTAAGAGCATCACCCCGCTCCGCATCAACGGCGCCTTCCTCGGTTTTCTGCTTCCGCCGGGCGAGCACGATGTCCGCGTCTGGTACGCGCCGTGGTCGTTTCGCATCGGCGTCGTCGTTTCGCTGATCACAATGATCGCGCTCGCGTATGCCGCGACTCGAATCGGTGAGCCGCGTCACGCCGTCACCGCCGAATTGCGGTAAAGTCCGCTTCCTCACACAACCCACAGGAGAAAATGATGCGCAAAGCTTTATTCGCGATTGCTTCACTCACTCTGTTCGTCTCTTCGGCCTTCGCCGCCAAGCCGGTTCTGGCCGTGGCCGAGTTTCGCAACGACACCTCGGCAGGCTGGTGGTCTTCCGACGTCGGCAATGATCTCGCCGGAATGCTCGCCAACGAGCTGGCCGGCACTGAGAAATTCAAACTCGTGGAGCGCCACAAGATCGGCGCCGTTCTCGATGAACAGGATCTGGCCAACTCCGGCCGCGTCAAGAAGTCGACCGGCGCGAAGCTCGGACAGATGACCGGCGCGCAGTACGTCGTGATCGCAACCGTCAGCGCCTTCGATTCGAAGACGCGCGAGACCGGCGGCGGTCTCAGCTTCCACGGTATCGGCCTCGGCGGAAAACAGGAAGAGGCGTACATCGCCGTCGACCTCCGCGTCGTCGACACCACAAGCGGCGAGGTTGAGTTTACGCGCACCGTCGAAGCGCGCTCCACCGGCGGCGGCGTCGGCGTCAGCGTCTATCGCGGAGGCTTCGGCGGCAACCTCTCGAACTACGAGAAGACGCCGACCGGCAAAGCGATCCGCGCCGTGATCATGGAAATCTCCGACTACCTCGGATGCGCCATGGTCGACAAAGACGCCTGCCTCGACGAGTACAAGGCGAAGGATCAGTCGCGCCGCGCCAAGACCAAGAAGTCGATCAAACTCGACTAATCCTTACATCGCTCTAAACATGAAAAGCGCCGCTGCGAAGCGGCGCTTTTTTTGTGCGGTGAGAAGGTGAAACAACTGATCCGACGCGGCGGTCATCGCCTGATGCCGACCGCGCGCCGAGGCGCGCTCGAGAATCCAGCCCCGCTCTGCGCGGGGGAAACAAGCGTAAACGAGATGTGGCCGCGGAGGCGGCCACTCCAAAGTTCTTGCGCCGCGCGAGATTCTTGTAGCGACCGCCTCCGCGGCCACGGAATCGTCGGCGACCTCCAACCTCGCGCCGAGCGCGGGGCTGGATTGTCCGAGAGCGCCTCCGCGCGCGGCCGTCAGATTCACTCCAACGTGATCCCCCCATTGGCCGTCTCCAATTTCAATTGACACGCGCCGTTGCCGATTGTCCCGGTGAGCGCGTTCTCCGACTTCGATGTCATCACGATCGGGATCGACGTGTTAATCGAGCCGAAGCTGGTGCGCGCATCGACGTGGTAGCCGCCGTTCTGCGGCACATCGAGCTTGATCGAGGCGAAGCTCGTCTTCAGGTTGATGTCGGCGCACGCGCCGCGCAGGTCGGACACTGAGATTGATCCGTTCGCGTTCTCCACCGTCACGCGGCCGGCGATCGTCTTCAGCAGCACCGGCGCGAAGCTCGTGTGGATGCGCACGCCGCCGGAGACGTCGGTGGCCGTCACGCCGCCGTTGGCGTTGTCGACATCGAGCGTGCCCTTGATCAGCTCTGCGCGGGTCAAGCCAAACTTTGTATCGACGGTCAGATTGCCGCGGATATCGACCGCGGTCACGTTGCCGTTGGCATTGGTGATGCGCGTCGGTCCGTTGATATCGTGAACCGAGATCGTGTCGAAGCTGCCGGTGATCGTGGCGCCGCTGCCGACGTGCGAACCTTCGACACGTCCATTGTTCGCGGAGATGATCAGATCGCGTCCAATGTTCGCGAACTCCGTGGCATCGAACGAGTTCTTGATCGACGCGCGGCCTTTGATGTCGCGCACGTCGACGCGGCCGTTCTGATTGTTCAGCTCCAGATTGCCCGAAACGTTGGCGATCCGCACCGTATCGAAGGAGTCGACGATCGTGGCATTGCCGGTGACGCCGAGGACTTCGACGGCGCCATTGCCGTTGTGGATGGTGACGTCGTGCACGTTATTCACGGTCACAGGGCCGAAACGGCTCGTTACGTTGAGCGTGCCGTCGACGTCGTCGATGCGCACGGAACCATTGGCGTTCTGTACCGACGTGTCGCCGGCGCTGCGTTCTACGAGAATCGAACCGAAGGAGCTCTCGACACGCTGCGTCCCTTTGCTGTCGCGCAGCACGACCGGCCCCTGCGCGTTGACGATTTCGCTCGCCGCGTGAATGCCGCTGACGTCGACGCTGCCAAACCGGTTGTGAACCATCAGTGGCGCGTTGGCCGGCATCATCACGTCAATGTCGACCGAGTACGAGAGTGACACCGTGCCGTGGAAATGCATGTCCGGATACTCGGTCCGGATCGTGATCCCGTTTGCGGACGACGGCGACACGATGACGTTGATGTCCTTGCCGATCTCGGAATCGGAGGCGCGGATCAGTGCGCGCACGTGAACCTCGGTGCCGGTACCGGGGTGCACCGTGACCGGGCCCATGGAGTGGTCGATGGAGATGCGGCCGCCCCGGTACGTCAGGGTTCTGCTGACCGTTCGCTCGAGACGGTCGGCGTAGAGCGCCGGAGCGGCCAGGAGGAGCAGCGCGGCGATGAGAGTCTTATTGATTCGAAGCATGGTGATTCTCCTCTCGCAAAACGTCCTGGAGCGTCCGCTGTTTTTCCGAATACATCGTCAGCATTTGCGTGCGCAGGTAAGCGTTCTGGCGGTTCTTGTCGATGGCGGTCTGACACTCGGCGATGGCGTCGTCGAGCATCATCAGTTTTTCCTTGTAGCTGACCATGAGCGGCGTCGAGGGCTGGTCGAGCTTCGCGGAGGCGAGTGTTTCCAGGTGATTGATGGCGAGGATGTGCGCCTTCTCGGCGCGCTCGACGTCATCGACGGCGGACACCTTCAGGATGTCGCGATCGAAGTCGGCGGCATGCATGCGCCGCTGCGCGATCCAGACGGTCGCTCCAATCGCGGCCAGAAGGAGAACTGCCGCGGCGATCTGCCACACGCGCGTCCGCGTGCTGCGCCGTTCGTTGCGGATGGCTTTCTCGATGCGCGGCCACAGCAGGTCGTTGTCCCACGTCGTATGAAGGTCGCGCGCGGTTGACGAGATCTCGTTCCAATCGGCCAGCTTCTGCATGCACGCGTCGCACGACTGCGCATGCCGTGCGGCGGCTTCGAGCGAGAAGTGGTCGCCTTCGAGTAGGAGGTCGTCGAGTTGTTCACAGGTGATGGTCATGATTTTTTCCACTGCTCCTGGAGCTGTTTCTTCGTTGAAAAGAGAATCCACTTCGAGTTGCCCTCGGTGATGTCGAGGATGCCGGCGATCTCGGCGTGGCTGAGGCCTTCGATCTCGAACAGCGAGAAGACCGTGCGGCGCTGTTCCGGCAGTTCGTTGAGCAACGTCCGCAACGCCATTCGCTTGACGTCGTCAACCGCATTGGCCGGACGGACATCGACGACGAGCTCATCGATCGGCGCCTCCCGGATCCTGCGGCTGCGCTTCCGCAACAGGTCGTAGCAGGTGTTGATGAGGATGCGATACAGCCACGTGGTGAAGGCCGCCTCGCCGTTGTAGCCCGCTGCCGCGCGATGCACCTTCAGAAACGTCTCCTGCACCGCATCCTCGGCATCCGACCTGTTGCCGAGCTGGTTGTACGCGATCGATTTCATCCGCTCGCCGTGCTTCCGATAAATCGCCGCGAACACGTCCGAGTCGCCGTCCGCGCACGCCCGCGCCAGGCGAAGGTCTTCTTCGCTCAAACGCGGAGTCGGTTGCGGTGCGATCGTCAGATTCACGGAGTTGGTCAAGTCTACGGCTGAGGCAACGGCGTCCATCGGTCTGAGGGGATAGACGCCGGAAGGGTGGGGGAGGTTAGAGGGGCTCTTGACGGGAACTGACAATACGCTCCAGACTCCTTCGAGCTGTCATGGGAGAAGAAGGGATGGTCGTTGGGCACACGTCGCTGGCCGGCATGGTGGGAATGGGATCTCGAATTCAGTCCGCACCTGCCGAAGCGCATGGAAGACCGGCGTTTTAACGAGGTTGACCTTCGTCGAATGTTGGACCGGGCGAGCGGATACCGTCGTGACGTCGTGCCCGACCGATGGGTCATTGAGACGCGGCACAGCAGATGGCCTTGGGAAGTGGTCGTTGAGCCGTTGACCACCGAGCAACTGCTTCTGGTTGTTACCGCGTATCCTGTCGAAATCGAGTGATGCGATGAACACCGCCTATTTAGAAGTGACCTATCGCCAGGGTAAGCCGGTCGCGGCGTACTACTACCTGCCCCGCGCTGCCCGCCAGCGAAGCGTCCGAACGCGACGCGTTGAGCCTGGCCTCCTGATCGATTACGCGAAGGACGGGCGCCCGATCGGCGTTGAGATCACCGCTCCCTCCGCGCTCTCGGTGACTGTGTTTAACCGCGTGCTCCGCGAGTTGGGCGTTGCGCCAGTCAAACGACAGGACATTGCCCCCCTCATCGCCGCGTAGGCTCCGCTATCTCCATTGATCGTGAGCCTGGACGCTGACATGGCCAAATAGCGGCGACTTGATCCCGCGGCTTCACGACTGGCCCGATGTCTGGAGCGAGCTCGCGGCCCACGTTCGGAAGTGGGCAGAGGTTCCAACGGCGACCGCACATTCAGAGGAGCGGATCGAAAAGGCGCGGCATTGATCCAAAGCGGCTGTCTACCGACGCCAAGCCAAGCTACGCGGCGGCTTGTCTATCGGTGGGGCAAGACAGCCGCGTGATCCTGAACGGCGCGTCACATAGCGGTCTACTTTTTCTTTGATCGCACGATTTCCCAGTCTTCGATGCGCAGATCGGGTATGCGCGCAAACTCAGCGGTGTTGCGCGTGACCAGAGTGAGTCTGCGCGCTTTTGCTTGCCCGGCGATCAGAACGTCGTACGGGCCAATCGGAGTTCCTCGGGATCGCAGCAGCGCGCGAAGCTCTCCGGCGTTTCGAGCATCTTCCTCATCAAAATCAACCATGGAGAACCTCAACGCGTCAACGGCGGCAACGTTGAGTGCGACTCGCTGGCTCTTATTAGCGCCGTAGTACAGCTCATGCAGAACGATCGTCGAAACTCCGACATCCCCGGGCTTTTGACGCCGCGCTCGCCGTGCTGTCTTCGATTTCGCGTCATTCAGGAGCGCGATGACGGCGTTTGCATCCAGTAGGTATTTCATGACCCGAAGAGCTTGTCGAGTTCCGGCCGCTCTGTTGCCTCAGGTTGCTCCAGCACCGAGTCCAGGAAATCCTGGTCGAGTGTGCCAGCGATGGCGTCCAGCCAGTCCCATGTCTCCGGGATTGGTTCCATGATGATTTGTTGTCCCCTTTTTCTGAGGCGCACCTCTCGCGCGTCTACCCGGAACTCTTTTGGGAGTCTGACTGCTTGAGATCGACCCGACCAGAACACTTTGGCTGTTTCCATGATTCACCTCTGAGACATACGAATGAGATATAGCAGTCGTCCGCGGTCGTCGCAAGTCACAACTCATCGATCGACTTCGGCCAGTCGCTGTGCAGCAGCCTGGATAGAGCGCGGTCGGCGAGGAGTTTGCCGCCGGTCTGGCAGCGGGCGCAGTAGTTCGTTTCGTTTTCGGAGTAGACGATGTGCTGGACCGGGGTGCCGCAGTCGGGACACGGTTTTCCGTAGCGGCCGTGGACGGCGAAGTCGGAGCGGAAGGCGGTGACTTTTTCGGGGAACTTTTCGGACGACTCTTCGCGCAATCGCTCCGTCCATTCGGTCAGCGTGCGCCGCGTCGCGACGTAGAGCCGCGTGATCTCCTCCTCGGAGAGATTCGTCGTCAGCTGCACGGGCGAGAGGCGGGCGCGGTGCAGGATCTCGTCGGAATAG
Source organism: Thermoanaerobaculia bacterium (assembly GCA_035996815.1). Lineage (GTDB taxonomy): Bacteria > Acidobacteriota > Thermoanaerobaculia > Gp7-AA8 > Gp7-AA8 > JADGNZ01. Next base: position 14,110 of record DASYJF010000146.1, read on the forward strand.
GCGTTGCCGATGCCGCTGAAGACGTGAGGATCGGTCAGCGTCCGCTTCAGCGTGTGGCGTTCGCGGGTGAGTGCGGCTCGAAACTCTTCGAACGAAATATCGAGCGGCTCGATGCCGCCTGGATCATGCGCGCGGACGGCCTCTTCGCCTCGGACGATGTGGATCGACGCTCTCCGTTTCGATCCCGCTTCGGTCAGCAGCAGCGTTCCGTTGGGAAGATCGAATGCGGCCAGTCCCAGTTTGCCGGGCATCTTCGCGCCGGAAGGCAGCCATTTGAAACGGCCGGCGATCATCAGATGGATGACGATGAAGAGATCGGATTCGAATCCGATCACGATGCGCTTGCCGAGACGGCGCACGTTGATGACGCGTTTGCCTGCGAGGTCGGACGGCGGCGGGTCGACGGTGCGCAGCACGAACGGATTGCCGAGGCGGAGTTTGAGCAGCGGCTGATCGACGATGCGTTTCGCGATCGCTTCGACGTAAACGGTAACGTCCGGCAGCTCAGGCATTGACGGGGATTATCGCGGCTCCGTTCGCTTTTATCGACCGCACATGCGCAACATCCTCAGGCTGCTTCTCGCCGGCATCGGCGTCTGCACGTTCTTCACGGGACGCTCGGTGGCGGTGCAGCCGCGTGTCAGCGTTTCCGCGGAGCCGATTGCAGCCGGTGCGATCGTCATTCCGGTCGCCGGCGTCGTCAAAGCGAAGTTGCGTGATGACTTCGACAACATTCACAGCGGACATCCGCATCACGCCATCGACATCCTCGCGCCGCGCGGTACGCCAGTGCTCGCGGCGGTCGATGGCACGATCCGCAAACTCTTTGAAAGCCGCGCCGGCGGCATCACGATTTACGAGTTCGATCTGGCGAATGAGCGGAGCTACTACTACGCGCATCTCGATTCGTATGCGGACGACGTTACCGAAGGCATGCACGTGAAGCAGGGCGACGTGATCGGCTATGTCGGGACGACAGGCAACGCGCCGGCGAACACGCCGCACCTCCACTTCGCGATCACGATTCTGCCGCCGGATAAGGCGTGGTCGAAAGGCGACGCTGTCGATCCGTATCCGATCCTCGTCGCGCGCGGCGTCACCCGCTGATCACGAAACCCGCTTCAGCGCCTCGGCCACATCCTTCTGCGCCGGATTGAGCTTCAGCGACATTGCGAAGCTGGCCTTCGCCTCCGCCTTCTTTCCCTGCTTTTCGAAGATCTGGCCGAGCCAGTAGTGGGCGCGAGCGTGAGAGGGTTCGTCGGTCTTCGGTGTGTATGCGAGGTACTTGCGTAGCGCCTCTTCACCGTGCGCGTAGTTGGAGTTGGTGATGACTGCGCCTTGTCCGAGCCGGAAGTAAACGGGCATGTAGGTGGGCTCGACTTTGGCGGCATTTTCGAACTCCTCGGCCGCGGCCTTGAAATTCTTTTCGACGATGTACGAGACGCCGAGGTCGATGTGCGCGCGGGCCGATTTCGGATACTCCCGGACCTCGGCCAGGTACTCGTTGCGCGCTTCGTCGGTCTTCTTTTGATGCAAGTAGATGAAGGCGGCCGCACGATGGGCCATCAACGGATCGTGCTTCTTGATCTCAGCCGCCTGCGCGAATGCTTTGTCGTAACTGCCGCCCATGAAACCGGGCGCCATGGCGTAGAACTCGACGAGGCCGTAGCGTGCGTCGAGAAGATTGGGATCGAGCTCGACGGCCTTCTCGAATTCGTCCTTCGTTTTTCCCGCCAGCGAAGCCTGGCCGAAGATGCTCGCCTTCTGCGCTTGCGATCCATAGGCGGTGCCGAGGAGGTAGTGCGCTTCGGCGCTTTTCGGATTCTGCGCGACGGCTTTCTCGAGCAGTGTCGCGGCGGCATCCGCGTCATTTCGGTTCATGGCCGCGCGGCCTTGTTCGATCAATGGCGTTTGAGCGAACAGAGGAAGGGCGATCACCGCGAGAAGCACAGCCAGAAATGGACGCATGAACCCTTGTACGCGATTTGCGTAGGAGAGGTTTCTGCTCGGCTAGAATGCCGGCTCTTTTCGATGACTGAAGCGACGATTGAAGCCCGCCCCACTGTTCCGATCTACGACGCCGCCGCGCTGAATGCCGCGGCCGATGAGGCCTTGGCCGAGGCGCGCCGTCGGCTCGCTGTCATCGAGCGGCTGCCGCTCGAAGCGGTGAGTCCGGAGTCGGTGCTCGATGCGTGGGACGGTATCGCCATGATGCTCGAGGACGCGTACGGCGCGATCTCGCTGCTCAACAGCGTCCATCCCGATGCGGACGTGCGCGATGCCGGAGACCGCGCGCTGATCGAGGAATCGGTCTTCATGACCGAGCTCTTTCAGAACGAACCGCTCTACGAACACGTGCGCCGCGTCGTGCCGCGCACGAACGCGCAGAAGCAGTTGCAGAAGGATTTGCTCGAGGCATTCGAAGACAGCGGCGTGTCGCTGCCGGCGGAGAAGCGCGATCGGTTCAAGGTCATCTCCGAGCGCATCACCGAGCTGGCGCAGGAGTTCAGCAAGAACGTCCGCGAGAACAAGACCGTGGTTACGTTCACGCCCGAGGAATGCGACGGCATGCCGCAGTCGTATCTCGATCGCGTCCCGCGCGATGAACGAGGCAACATCGTGGTCGGCTTCGACTATCCCGACTACGTACCGTTCATGTCGAACGCGTCGAATGCCGAGGCGCGGAAGCGGTACTACGTCGCGAACATGAATCGCGGCACAGAACGCAATCTCGAAATCCTCGATGAGATCGTCGCGCTGCGGAAAGAGATCGCCGATTTGTACGAGGTGCCGAGCTTCGCGCACTACGTCACCAAGCGGCGCATGGTCGAGAACCCGGAAACCGTGACGCGCTTTCTCGACGACGTGAAGAATGGCGTCACCGAGGCGGAGCTGCGCGATCTGCGTCAACTCGCGGCGGTGAAGGCGGAGCTGACCGGAGTGCCGGTCGAGCAGGCCAGGATCGAGCGATGGGACGTCGTCTACTACCGCGAGCGGCTGCGCGAGCAGCGTTACGCCGTCGATCAGGAAGCACTGCGCGCGTACCTGCCAACGCTGCCGACACTGCACTGGATGCTCGACATCACCGAGCGGCTTTACGGCATCTCGTTCACCCCCGCGACGGTGCCGGTGTGGCACGAGGACGTGATGTATTACGACGTCGATGACGCGGCCACGGGCGAGCGCATCGGCGGCATCTACCTCGATCTCTATCCGCGCGCCGACAAGTACAAACACGCCGCGGCGTGGCCGGTGCGTGGCGTGTCGCGCAAAGCGGGACGCAAGCCGATCAGCGTTCTGGTCACGAATTTCGATCGCGTCGGGCTGACACACAGCGAGCTGGAAACGCTGCTGCACGAGTTCGGACACGTCATGCACGGCGTGCTTTCGCAGACCGAGTACAACCAGCACTCGGGGACGAGCGTGGAGCGCGATTTCGTCGAAGCGCCGTCGCAGATGTACGAGGAGTGGGCGAGCCGGATGGAGAGTCTGGCGCTGATGCGCAATCACTGCACGACGTGTCCGATCATCGACGAGTCACTCGTACAGCGCATCCGCGCGGCGGCGAAGTTCGGATCGGGCGTCGACTACGGCCGCCAGCTTCTCTACGCGAGCTTCGATATGGCATTGTCGGGTGAGGGAGTCGGGAGTCGGGAGTCGGGGGTCGTAGATCGCTCGCTCGTTTCATCTCCGGCACCCGACACCCGGCACCCGACTCCCGAATCACATTCGCTGCGTCTATGGAAGCAGATGGAAGGCTCGACACCGATGGGCTACGTGGACGGCACGTCCTTCCCCGGCACGTTCGAGCACATCGCCAGCGGCTATGCGGCCGGGTACTACGGCTACATGTGGGCGAAGGTGATCGCGCTCGACCTGATTTCGGCGTTTGGGCCCGATGTGATGAACGCAGCGACCGGCCGCCGCTTCCGCGAGCTGATCCTTTCGCGAGGCAGCGAAGAGCCTGCCCGCGAGCTCGTCGAGCGCTTCCTCGGACGGCCTGTTTCGAGCGATGCGTTCTTCGCAGAGATCCGCGGCGAATAGACTTACGGCGTCAAGGGTTGTATGGTGAGCACTCTTGAGGAACCTTCCTCAACCTTCAGGCCGCCTGAGCTGAGTCAGCGCCTTGAACCTCAATCTTCTTAGCAAACCATCTTTTTGCGCTGCCGCTCGAAGTGTGCCGCCGAAAAGAGCAGGAGTAATCCCAATGAAAGTCTATTTTGGAAATCTGCCCCGCGACATCGATGACGCGAAGCTCGGCGAGCTCGTGAAGCCGTACGGCGCCGCCACCTCGGCGGAAGTCGTCAAGGACCGCGTCACCGGCGCGTCGAAGGGCTTTGCCTTCGTCGAGTTCGCCAGCGACGCAGAAGCGCAGGCCACCATCGCCGCGCTGAACGGCAAGGATATGGACGGCCAGGCCGTCGTTGTCAACGAAGCGAAATCGAAGAAAGACGCACCGAAGGCCGCCGCAGCGGTCTAACCCCCAAACAAGGAGCTTGCATGACGAACGTGTTGAAACCGAAGCGCGCCCCGAAAGTCACTGTCTCGGAAAGCAATATCAAGAAATCGGCGATGCGATTGATGCAGCGTCCGCTGGTCTCCCCCGAGGTGCAGTACATCCAGCGCGTCCTCGGCGCTACGGCAACGCAGGAAGCGGTCGACGAAAAAGTGATCGCAGTCCGCAAGATGCCGTGGTCCAGCATCGTCATTCCGGAGTGACGAGGTGCGGCGCGAACGCCGCCCTTCGTCATCCTGAAGCCGTATGACTCGTTTTTCGATGCCGGATGGCGTCACGGACGGTAGCCGGTGGTC
>DASYJF010000147.1:0-49040 GCA_035996815.1 Thermoanaerobaculia bacterium
GGATAGGTTTTCGAGAGATGGGAGATGGCCAGCATTCGATCTTCCTTGGCGAATTGGAAAGTTATCTGTACGTGGATGCATCGCCGCAGTTTCAGTTTTTGTGGCGCTCGTTTCGTGCGAAGCACTTCGGCGTGCGGTGGCAAGGCCACCGCTTTGGGAGGGTGGTGGAATCGTGACGAACCGCCGCCTGCGATGCTTGCTACGTCCTGGCGATGGTGGCCGTCCCCCGCACTCCCAAAGCGGTGGCTCGATCGCCACCGCACTCCAAAGCTTCGCGAAATGTGCCGCGAGTGACGCACGTGCCAGCAGGCGCCCATGCTGACCAAATCCGAACGCGCCCGTTACGCACGCCACCTCATCCTCCCCGAGGTCGGTGAAGCGGGGCAGGAGAACCTGAAGGCCGGATCGGTGCTCATCGTCGGCGCTGGCGGATTGGGAAGTCCGGTCGGTCTCTACCTCGCCGCCGCCGGCGTCGGACGCATCGGACTCGTCGATTTTGACGATGTCGATGCCAGCAATCTCCATCGTCAGGTCCTGTACGGAACGTCCGACGTCGGCCGTCCGAAAGTCGAAGCGGCGAAAGCGCGGTTGCAGGATTTGAATCCCGACATCGCCATCGAAACTCACGACGCCGCGCTGACTTCGGAGAACGCGTTCGGCATCATCGAGAAGTACGACGTCATCGTCGACGGCACCGACAACTTCGCCACCCGCTACCTCGTCAACGATGCCTGCGTCCTGCTCGGCAAGCCGAATGTCTACGGCTCGATTTTCCGCTTCGAGGGTCAGGCCTCCGTTTTTTCTGCCGCTGAGGGGCCGTGCTACCGCTGCCTCTATCCCGAACCGCCGCCGCCGCATCTCGTGCCGTCGTGCGCGGAAGGTGGCGTTCTCGGCGTCCTGCCCGGCGTCATCGGCACGATCCAGGCGACGGAAACGATCAAACTGCTCACTGGCATCGGCGAGACGCTCGTAGGACGGCTGCTGCTCTTCGACGCACTGCGGATGTCGTTTCGAACGTTGCGTCTCAAACAGCAACACGACTCGCACGCCGCGATCACAGGACTCATCGACTACGACCAGTTTTGCAATCCCGCCAACCTGCACGAGGTTACGGCGATCGGTGACGCGATCGCGATCGATGTCCGCGAGCCATACGAATGGGATGCGGGACACATCAATGGCGCTCGCCACATCCCGCTCGGCGAACTGCCAAATCGCCTGAACGAACTGCCGCGCGACGCCGACGTCGTCTTCTACTGCCAGACCGGCGGCCGTTCCGCGCGCGCTCTCGACGTCGCGCGCGATGCGGGCTTCACCCGCGCAAAGCACCTGCGCGGTGGTTACGCCAAACTGTCATCCTGAGGGTATGACCCTGGAAAGTTAGGGTCTCACCCTGGAAAGTCAGGGTTCGACCCTGGCAAGTCAGGTCCTGCGGCGCTCCGCCTTCGGCTACGACGCCTCCGGATGACAGTGACCAGCTACAATTTCCCCAATGGCAAACGGCTCTATCATCGGCGGCGTCCTCGCTCCTCATCCGCCGCACATCGTTTACGGCGACAACCACTGGCGCAACGAGCCGAAGTCCGAATGTGGCTGGGAGGTTTTGCGGTGGGGATATGAGCGCGCGCGGAAGCACTTTCTGGAGAAGAAGCCGGATGTGTTTCTCGTCCACTCGCCCCACTGGCAGACCGTGATCGGCCATCACTTTCTCGGCATGCCTGAGTTTCATGGGCTGTCGGTCGATCCGATTTTTCCGAACCTCTTCCGCTTCAACTACGACATCAAAGTGGATGTCGAGCTGGCGGAGTTGATCGCCGAGGAGGGGGCGCGCGACGGGCTGATCACGAAGATGATGCGCAACCCGAACTTCCGCGTCGACTACGGCACCATCGTCTCGTGTCACATGATGAATCCCGAGTGGGACATCCCGATCGTCGGCATTTCGTCTAACAACTCGCCGTACTACTTCAGCAATGAGATGGGCCAGCAGCAGATGCTGAAGCTCGGTCAGGCCACGAAGCGCGCGATCGAGAAGAGCGGACGGCGCGCCGTGTTGCTGGCGTCGAACACGCTCTCGCATCGCCACTTCACCACCGAGCCGGACATCCCCGAGGACATGTCGCGCGAGCATGTGTACGAGCACAGCGGCTACTTGTGGGACATGAAAGTGCTCGACCTGATGCGCAAAGGGCGGACGCGTGAGCTGATCGCGGTGCTGCCGGAGTTCATGGACATGGCCGTGAGCGAAGTGAAGGCCGGGTCGCTGGCGTGGATGCTGTCGGCGCTCGATTTTCCGTCGTATCCGGCCGAGGTTTATGGCTACTGGACGGTGATCGGAACGGGCAACGCCGTCGTCGGTTGGGATCCGCAGTTGAAAGCTGAGGCCACCACGCAGGGCGCGGCATGATTGCCGTCCTCGCGATTTTTTTCGCTGCCGCGTTTCCGTCGAACAGCAAAGTTTCCTGGATGCGGCCGGAGTCGTTCCACCTGACGGTCGGGATGAAACGCACCGCGGCGGTGAAGGCGCTGGAGTCGAACGGCTGGCATACGAAGAAAGGCGATGCGGCGGGCCAGCTCGTCGTCGACTACTCCGACGATAAATCGCTGACGCTGCAATTCGCAGGCGAACGTTTGACGTCGATCCGCTTCGAGCTCTTCACGATCCTGCACGACGCGCCGAAAGCCTTCGAAGAAGAGCGCGCATTTCTTCGTGCATCCCTCGGCAAGCCGCGTCAGGGAACGAAGAAGATCCTCATCTACGATCACAAGCTGCCGAATGTGATGGCCATCCTCTCCGCAGATCCGAAGTCGGAGCAGGCGCAGAAGGGCGTGGGGATGGTTGTGGTGCGGTATTACGATCCTGCCGTGAAGTGACCTCTGTCGTCCTGCTGAAAATCGGACGCGCACATCTTCATGTGCCGAAACGCCTTCTGAAAGTGCCAAAAGCCCTTCTGAAGATCTGACGCGCAGACTCTCATGTGCCAAAAAGCCTTCTAAAAGTGCCGAAACGGCATCTGAAGGTCTAACGCGCAGACCTTCATGTGCCGAAATGCCTTCTGAAAATGCCGAAACAGCACATGAAGGTCTAACGCGCAGACCTTCATGTACCGAAATGCCTTTTAAAGGTGCTGAAAAGACTTCTGAAGCTCTGAGAATCAGACCTGAAGGTCTGATCTTTAGACCTTCAAACACCAAAATACCTTTTGAAGGTCTGAAAATCAGAGCTTAGGGTCTAATGCGTAGACCTTCGACCGTCAAAACTCCTTGTGAAGCTCTGAAAATCAGAGCTGAAGGTCTGATCGTTTGATCTTCATCTGCGAGGAGGACTTCTAAAATCTGAAGAGACCGCCTTCGTCCGTGATTTGGCCTTCTGAAAGTGCCGTGCTCGCGCAGGGGAGGCTCAACGGTACGATCGAGAAGGCAATCGGACTGTGTGTTCACCCGATCTGGAGGCGTTCGCCCTCAGGATGACAGATCAATTCGTCCCCGTCACCGCGGCTGCCTCGACCACCTTCTTCTTCGCCTCGTACTTTGCTGACTTCCCCTCGAAGATGTAGATGCCTTCGCCGAGGGTGCCGACGTAGAGGCGGGCGGGGTCGAAGGGATCGAGAGCGACCGAGGTCACCTCGGCATTCCACGACGGGAGCGGGAACGAGCGCCAGTCCGCGTTTTTCGGTTCGGCGACGAGCATCTGGTGTTGCTGGCGCGAGGTGAGGAAGACGAAGTTGTCGGTGCTGCGCGAACTGCCGAAGACGGACGCGAACTGCGCGTCGGGCGCTTCCATTTCGGTCCACTTGCCGTCGGCGGTCACGTGGCCGGCTTTGACGCCTTGCGAACCGGCGATGAAGACGAGTTGATCCTCGCCGGAGCCGCGCACGGCGATCGTGCGGCCTTTCGCCGTCGCGCCCTCGACCGCCTTCCACTCCATGCCATCGAAGGCACGGAGTCCGGCGTTCGTCAGCGCGAAGAGAGCTCGTTTGTCGCCGAGGTTGCCGACGGCGATATCGACGGCGCGATTTTCGGCGCCGGCCAGGCGATACCAGCTCTTGCCGGCGTCGCGGCTGGTGAAAACGCCTTCCGCGGTGGCAGCGAAGTAGCGGACTTTGTTGAAGCGGAGCACCTTGTCGACGCGGATCGGATAGCTCGCCGGCGGCGCCTGCGACCACACTTCGCCGTCGGCGCTCCAGAAGAATCCCTTCTCCGTCCCCGCCACAAACTTCACCTCGGCGTCCTCGGTGATCACGAGCGAGAGGATCTGCGGCAGGTCATTCGTCGCCAGCTTCTTCCACGTCGCGCCGGCATCCATCGAGCGATAGATGCCGCTCGACGATCCGCCGAACGCCACCGCGGCGTAGACGTTCTTCGGCTGCGCGGCATCGGCAGCGATCGAAGTGATGGTCAGATTGCGCAGCCCGTCGCAGGTGCGCGTGAACGTTTTCGCGTCATCGTTGGAGATGTAGACGCCGTCACCTTCCACGCCGAGGATGACGCGGCCGGGCCGCTGCGGATGAAGCGCGATCGTGTTGACGACGAGCGACTCGTCGCTGATGGTGTACCAGCTCTTGCCGCCGTCGTGACTGCGATACAGACCGGCCACGGAGCCGGCGAAAATCGAGTCCTGATCGCACGGATCGAGCTCGATGTCGTGAATGCGCCGGTTGTTGAATCCATCGCGGTAGCGCGTCCAGTTCTCGCCGCGGTTCGGCGTGTTGTAAACCCAGCCGCACGTTGAAACCCAAACCTTGTCGGGGTTGTAGCGGTCGATGGTGATCGAAAACATGTCGGTGTCGAGCACCATGCCGTTGTTGATCAGCTTCCACGTCTTGCCGCCGTCGTCGGAACGCGTGCCCTGCCGCCACGTGCCGACGTAGATGCGGTCGTGCGTGCGCGGGTCGAGCGCCAGCGACTCGACGTTGATCTGATCGGAAATCTGCTCCCACGATCCGCCGCCGTCGGTGGAACGATAGACGCCGGTCAGTCCGCCGATGAGGACGAAGTCGGCGTCATGCGGATCGATGGCGATCGCGCGGACGGAAAAGTCTTCGAGTCCTGCATCGCGACGCGTCCAGTTCTTCCCGCCATCCTCGGACACCGCGACGACTCCGCCGCCCCACGCGCCCCAGCAGGCAGCCCAGAGCCGGCCTTTGCGGTCGAGCACGAGGTTGTCGACGACGTAGCCGGGAAACGGGATGCCGCCGCGCGGGTTCTGCCACGACTTCGCGCCGTCGGTGGAGACGTAGACCTCGCCGCCGCTGGTGCCGAGATAGAGGGTGTCGGGTTTGGAAGGATCGATGATCAGCGCGCGGACGTCGGCGCCATAGAGATTGGCGCGCCGCCATTGCGCACAAAGAGGAAGTGCCGTGAAAAGAAACGTGAGAACGATGAGGAGTTTACGCATGCCCGCCCGGTACCGAAGAGTTTTACCACGACGAAAGCAATATCGCTGCCGCGGAGCACTAGACCTTGCGGTACTCGTAGTTCGGTTTGATGATTTTGTTCGCGCAGATACCCCGGCTGGGGGCGCTCATGAATTCTCTGAATTCCTCGGGCGGAACATCGAGGTAGTCGTATGTCTCTCCGCCGCGATACGTAAGACGAAGAATCTGCTGCTCCGCGTCATAGCCAACCGCCGCGATCGCAGAAGAATCGATTTCCTGCATCCGCATAGCCGGCGAGACTTCAGAAACTGCGCCACCGGAGGCCGCGGGTCGAAGCGACATCGCGCCGAAGATGCAACCCGCTGCTATCCTTCGCACCGCATGACCACCCTCCGCACGTGCGTCTTCCCTTGTGCCGGTTTCGGCACGCGGTTTTTTCCGGCGACGAAAGTCATTCCGAAGGAGATGTTGCCGCTCGTCGACAAGCCCATCCTCCAGTACGGAATTGAAGAGGCGCTCGGGTCGGGGATGGACAAGCTCATTGTGGTCATGTCCAAGGGCAAGGACGCAATCCTCGACCACTTCGACCGGACCGCGGAGCTGGAGCGGTCGCTTCAGGAGCGGAAGAAGAATGATCTGCTGGACGAAGTCGAGAGCGTCAGCCGGATGGCCGATATCATCTCCGTCCGTCAGAAAGAAGCGCTCGGACTCGGCCACGCCGTTTTGCAGGCGAAGGATGCCGTTGGACGCGAGCCGTTTGCGGTCGTGCTGCCCGATGACGTGATCCTCGCTGAAGAGCCTTGCCTGCTGCAGATGCGGCATGTGTTCGAGGAGACCGGCCGGCCGGTTGTGGCGCTGATGGAAGTGTCGCAGGAAGAGACGTCGCGCTACGGAATCGTGGCCGGCAACATGCTCGGCAACCGGCGCTTTCACATCACGGACATGGTCGAGAAGCCGAAGGTGAAGCCGCCATCGCGCTACGCCATCATCGGCCGCTACATTCTGCCGCCGGATATCTTCCCGCTCCTTGAAAAAACCGAGCGCGGCGCCGGCGGCGAGATTCAGCTCACCGACGCGCTGCGAGAGCTGGTACGCACGGGCGACTTTTACGGCTACGTCTTCGAAGGAAAGCGATACGACGCCGGCGAAAAACTCGGCTATCTGAAAGCGACCGTCGATTTCGCGCTACGCCATCCCACCCTCGGTGATGAGTTTCGCGCGCATCTCGAGGAGCTGATCGCCGAGGATCAACCGCAACCGCATGGACAAACGCTTCGACATCCTCGACGCGCCTGAAGACGTCCGCGCTCTGGTCGGCGAATGTGAGCTGACCGGGATGCGTACGACGTTTTTACGCAACGACCGGCCGATTGCCATCCTCATCTCACACGATGAATACCTCGCCCTGCGCGAGACGATCGACATCGCCGCCGACGCGCCGCTGCGCGCCGCGCTCGACGAGGCGGAGGCGGAAGTGGAGCGCGGGGCGATGATCGCGGTGGAGGATTTGCTAACGTAGATCTGCGCTGGACGTTTTTCGTTGCGCGCGAAGGCGCGCTCGACAATGCAGCGGGGCTGGATTGGTGAGCGCGCCTCCGCGCGCAACCGTCTTTGACTCGAAGATCGCCGAGTGCGTGATTCCTCAAACCTCTCAGGATGAATGGGTGCCTTCGCTATAAACTCCAAGCATGTGGAACGACCGCCTGCGCTTCGCGGAACGCGTGGAGAAAGACTGGAAAGCGCTCAACGACGAACAGCGCGCCGTCGCCACCAAGGCGCTGGAAACGATTGACGAAGATCCCATCATCGGCGCGCCGCTATTCGAGCCGTTGCGCGGGTACTGGAGCTATCGCAGCGAAGGGATTCGCATCATCTATCGCATCGTCACCGAGGCGCGGTTCATCGTCGTACTGAACATCGGGCTGGTGATGGCGCGATGAGGTTCATCCTCGCCTCGCAGTCGCCGCGGAGGCGGGAGTTGCTGGCGTCGATCGGACTTGCGTTCGACGTCATCCCGAGCGACGTCCCCGAGGTGCATCAGGCCGGCGAATCGCCGGAGGAGTACGTGGCGCGTTTGTCGCGCGACAAAGCGGCGGCGATCGCGGCGAAGTACAACGACGCCTGGATCATCGCCGCCGACACCACCGTCCTCCTCGGCGACGAACTGCTGGAGAAACCGGCGGACGACGCCGACGCGCGGCGCATGCTCGCGATGATCGCCGGCAAGACCCACATCGTCTACTCCGGCGTCACACTACAGAACGCCGCGAGCGGCTGGCGCGACACACGCGTGGCGGAGTCCGAGGTGAGGATGTTGCCGCTCGACGAGCGCGACATCGCGTGGTATGTCTCGACCGGCGAGCCGCGCGACAAAGCGGGCGCTTACGCCGTGCAGGGCATCGGGGCGATGTTCATCGACTCCATCCACGGCAGCTACACGAACGTAGTTGGATTACCACTTGCTTTGCTTTTTCAGATGCTGAGACGGGCAGGTATCGATCCGCTGAAAAGGGGGAGTGGGGAGTAGGGAGTGGGGAGTTGGGGTTCGGAGGGCAACGCTTCTCCGACTCCCCACTCCCGACACCCCACTCCCTTCCACACATGTCATCCGCGGCAAAAGTCGGCGTTTTCATGCTGATCGTTCTGGCGATCCTCGGGTACTTCATCCTGAAGATCGAAGACGTGCAGATCGGCCACGGAACGGGCGCGCGCAAGATCACGGCGGTGTTCGATTCTGTGGCTGGACTCGACAACAAATCGGCCGTGCGTGTGGCCGGCGTTCGCGCGGGGAAAGTGTCGAACATCAAGCTGCGTCCGGATGGCAAAGCCGAGGTCACGCTGGATATCGATCCGGACGTGGTGCTGCATCCCGGTGCGAGCGCTCACGTCGCCAACCTCGGGCTGCTCGGCGAGAAGTACATCGAGCTAGATCCCGGGCCGGCGAATGCGCCTGTGATTCCGCAGGAGCAGAGCGTGGTCCTGCACGGCACGCAGCCGGCGTCGATGGACGACATCACCAATCAGGTCGCCGCGATCGCGAATGATGTGAAGGCAATCACCGCCTCGCTGCGTGGCGCGATGTCCGGTCCGACCGGCGAGCAGCGGTTGGTGGACATCATTGAAAACGTTCGCACGATCACGGAGCAGATGCGCGATCTCATCGCCGCGAACCGGACGAACGTCGACGCCACGATGGCGAACGCACGCGTTGTCAGCGAGTCGCTCCGCGTGGAGATTCCGAAGCTGTCCGCGTCGCTCGATCGCATGGCCACGCAGATGTCGGGGACTGTCGGTGAGAACCGCCAGGACGTCCGCCAGATTGTCGAGAACCTTCGGACGTTGTCGGCTGATCTCAAGACGACATCCGACAATCTCAACTCGGTCACTGGTCAGATCCGCAGCGGCGAAGGGACCGTCGGCAAGCTGTTGTACAGCAACGAGGCGCACGACCGCCTGACCGCCGCACTCGGCTCCGTCGAAAGCGGTGTGAACGAGTTGCGCAACACGCTCGGACGCGCCGGCAAGATTCAACTCGACCTCGGCCTCAACGGCGACTACTACGCCGGTCTGCCCGATACGCAGAATGGTGCCGAGAAGATCGGCGGCAGCACGCGATCCGCGGTCTGGCTGCGGCTGACTCCGAATCCCGAGCGCAATCGCTTCTACAACGTCGAGCTGGCGGACACGCCGTTCGGGAAGCGCAAGGACAAGACCATCGAGGAGACGGTCACGAATCCCGCCACCGGCCAGTCGCAGACGACGATCACGCACCAGACGAAGTTCGAGCACTCGTTCCTGACGTCGGCGCAGGTGGGCTGGAACCTGAAGCCATTCGCCGTGCGCCTCGGCATGATTGATTCCACCGGCGGCGCGGGCGTCGATTACTTCTACAACAACCGAATCCGCGTCACCGGCGAAGCCTTCGACTTCGGCCACCGCACCGGCGACGGCAACCCGCATCTGCGTCTGTACGGCGAGTACGTCTTCCGCACCGAGAAGCCGATGACGCCGACGATTTTCGTTCGCAGTGGCGTCGACAACGTTCTCAACCACACCGCGTTCACGTTGGGCGGCGGCATCCGCTGGCGCGATGATGATTTGAAGTACCTGCTCGGGAGCATTCCGATCCCGAAGTGATGAAGTAGCTGGCGGTCCGGCCGACGAGCCGTCGGCTACGCGTTCAGGAATGACAGTCGGCGAGCATTTCGTTCTGCGGTGCTCCTCCATGTCCCGCTTCACGTTCCCTGACACTCACGGCGATCTCCTCGGCGCGCACATTTCGACGCGGGGCGGACTGCACACCGTCTTCGACCGCGCCACAGAGATCGCTGCCTCTGCCATCGCGCTCTTCGCGAAGAATGGCAATCAGTGGAAGGGGAAGGTGATGACTGATGAAGACATCGCCGTCTTTTCCGGAAAACGAACCGTGCAGCCGGTGCTTACGCACGCGTCATATTTGATCAACCTCGCCACGACGAATCCCGAATTTCATCGCAAGTCGATCGAGGCCATGATCGACGAGCTCGATCGCGCGGAGCGGCTCGGAATCCACGCGGTTGTATTGCATCCCGGCGCGCACATGGGCGCGGGCGTCGATGCCGGCATCGAGCAGATCGCGCGGTCGATCGATCAGATTCATGCCGCGATTCCGAATCACAAGGTCGTGACATTGCTCGAGACCGCGGCCGGCCAGGGCTCATGCCTCGGCTGCACGTTCGAAGAGCTCGGACGGATCATCGCGCTCGTCGACGACAAGCAGCGAGTCGGCGTCTGTTTCGACACCTGTCACGTCTTCGCCTCGGGATATGAGCTCCGAAACCGCGATGATTACGAACGGACGATCGACGCGCTCGAAA
Organism: Thermoanaerobaculia bacterium; assembly: GCA_035996815.1. GTDB lineage: Bacteria > Acidobacteriota > Thermoanaerobaculia > Gp7-AA8 > Gp7-AA8 > JADGNZ01. The sequence continues at coordinate 10,235 of DASYJF010000147.1, forward strand.
CGCACGTCGGCATCGAAAACGTCGGCGCGTTCCATCTCAACGATTCGAAGAAGCCGCTCGGCTCGCGCGTCGACCGCCACCAGCACATCGGCGACGGCGAGATCGGGCTTGATGCGTTTCGTTTCCTGTTGAATGACGAGCGCTTTCGCGGCATCCCGAAACTGCTGGAGACGCCAAAGCCGGTCGAGCATGAGTCCGATCGCAAGAACTTGACGCTGCTGCGATCGCTGCTGAATTGATAAACTCCGCGGCCTTATGACAGAGCCGCAATCAGGCACGCGCATCGACTTTCGTGACGGCAAACTCGTCGTCCCCGACGATCCCATCGTTCCCTTCATCGAAGGTGATGGTACCGGCCCTGACATTTGGCACGCCACGCAGTACGTGCTCGATGGCGCCGTGGCCAAGGTCTACGGCGGCAAGAAGAAGTTTCACTGGTTCGAAGTGCTCGCTGGCGACAAGGCTTTTGCGGCGACAGGCGAATACCTGCCGCAGGCGACGCTCGATGCCATTCGCGACTATCGCGTTTCCATCAAAGGGCCGCTTTCGACGCCGGTCGGCGGCGGCATCCGTTCGCTCAACGTCACGTTGCGGCAGGTGCTCGATCTCTACGCGTGCGTGCGGCCGGTGCGCTACTTCGACGGCGTTCCTTCGCCGGTCAAAGAGCCGGGCAAAGTGGACATGATCATCTATCGCGAGAACACCGAGGACGTGTACGCCGGCATCGAGTGGCCTGCCGAGTCCGAGGGGGCGCGCAACATCATTGGATTCCTCAATGCGATCGAGCGGCGCGGCGGCAGCAAGATCCGCGAGGGCTCCGCGATCGGCATCAAGCCCGTCTCGCAATTCGGCTCGAAGCGCCTGGTGCGAAAAGCGATCGAGTACGCCATCGCCGCGAAGCGCGATTCCGTCACGCTCGTACACAAGGGCAACATCATGAAGTTCACCGAAGGCGCTTTCAAAGACTGGGGCTACGAAATCGCGCGTGACGAATTCGGCGATGTCACGATTCCTGAGTCCGAGGTCGGGACCGACGGAGCGGGCGGCCGGATCATCATCAAGGACCGCATCGCCGACTCGATGTTCCAGCAGGTGCTGCTGCGGCCGAGCGAGTATTCGGTCATCGCCACGACGAACCTCAACGGCGACTATCTCTCCGACGCGCTCGCCGCTCAGGTCGGCGGCCTCGGCATGGCGCCGGGCTCGAACGAATCCGACGAAGTGGCGATCTTCGAAGCGACGCACGGCACTGCGCCGAAATACGCGGGCAAGGACATGATCAACCCCTGTTCGCTGATTCTGTCCGGCGTGATGATGCTTCGCCACATGAAGTGGTGGGAAGCCGCCGATGCCATCGAGCGCGCCATCGCGAAAACGATTGCTCAGAAGAAGGTCACGTACGACCTCGAGCGGCAGATGGAAGGGGCGACGAAAGTCTCCACGAGCGAATTCGGCCGCACGATCGTGGAAAACGTCTGAGCCGGCACGGCCGGCGGCGTTGGTTGCCCAAGGCTCCGCCACCGTTTCATTTTTCGAATTCTCGCCAACTTCGGAAAGACTCTCCGCACGCTGCGGGCTGTGCGCGGAATGTCTAAATGGCGCTCATGAGCGCCTGGCAGAGTGGATCACAAGTACATCGGATGATGGAGCGCGGCGAGTGAATCCGGCTGTCGTCCAAAGTCGCGACGATCGCGCTGTCTTTCTCGGCAGATTGTTCGCGACTTCAAGTAGCCGTTTTCAGTTCTCTCCGAGGTTTAGCTGCTTGGGTCGGTGACGAAAGTCGAGAACCTTGTCGATGATGTATTCGGTGCGGAGCGTTCCGCGCTCCGACCGGAAACTCTTCACTTTCATCGCGACAATCATTACATCGCCGATCGCGAAGGAGCGGAGGCCGTTCTCCATTTCCTGCCAGAACGTTTCGTCCTTCAGATATGCATCGATCTTGCTTGCGCCGTCTGATAGCTTCCACGTTAGGCCATGTTCGAAAGATGGCTTCACGATTCTGTACGCCGCCTCTGGAATCATGTAATCCGTTAGCACTTCCTCTGGCTCCACGCTCGTTTCGACCGTGAACTCTGGCAGCTCCGGTTTCGTAACTCGATCTACAACGGCGTTGTCCTCCCGGATCTGAAACTCATCGATGCCCGGCTGTTCTAACGGGCGTAGAACCTCGCGGGCCGCGTTTCGAATCACCGGACTCTCGAAGAGCCGGTAAAGATCGCCACCGATGACGATGTTGTTGTTATCGCCGTCGATGCGCAGTTCGATCTTCGCGCCGCCATCCTTTTTTTCGACGGCCGTGATCTTCCTTCCCTTGATTTTTCGAATGAGCCACAGAAGTCCGCCACCTGTGGCTCCGATCCCGGTCACCGCTAAGCCCAGTAGTTCGCCGATGTCCTTTGCTGTCTTGACGGGATCAGCCATCAGCAGCGTTTTGACCGTCTCTGCGATTGTCTGCAGAACCTGAAGATCGATCCCGAAAGACCCGGTCTTAAAGTCCGAAAGAACGACAACCTCGACGGTTGCCCGGTCACCATTAAGGATGTTGTTCGCCTGCGTGCAGAGTGCCGACAGAGCTAGGAGGGCAGGGGCAAGATCGTTCACGTCCATGTAGCCCTCGCGCAGTGCCGGGCCGTCGTAAGCGATCTCGAGATGTGTGGTACTCATGCTGTCATTCTCTGCCATGCGTCAAACTCCCCTACATTAGGTAGAGTGACAAGCAGCAAAAAACTACACCTTCATGCCGAGGAACCAGCTCTTTGCCGAATAACTTTCAAGCTGACCGCTTCCAAGTCTTCTGGGGCGCGGATACGGCCGCGCCGCTAAACTTCCGCGTATCCGGAGGCCCATCATGAAACGTGCGCTGCTCGTTGCTGTTATCGCGTCGCTTCCTGTCGCTGTGCTCGCCCAGACAGCGCCCGACCTGATCATCCATCACGCCAAAGTCTTTACCGGCGATCCCGCGCATCGGTTCGCCGAGGCCGTGGCGATTCAGGGAAACAAGATTATTGCCGTCGGGACGAACGCCGAAATCACGGCGATGGCCGATCGCAAGACGAACCGCCTCGACGCCGAAGGGCGCGTCGTCGTACCCGGTTTCAACGACGCGCATACGCATCAAGGTCCGCGGCCCGAGGGATTCGGGATGGCTCTGGATGAAGATGCGGCGTGGCCGCTGGTCAGCGCCGCGCTGGCCGGGGCCGTGGACGAGACGCCGGACGATTTCTGGATCTACGGAACCGTCTCGCCGAAGCTGCTCGACGATCCGGCCCTGACCGCGCAGGCGCTCGAAAAGATTGCGCCGCGCCGCAAGGTCGTGCTCGGCGTATGGACCGCCCACGGAACCATCATGAGCAGCGCGGCGATGAATGCGCTGCACATCCGCGACAACAGTGCCGATCCCGCCGGCGGCTCCTTCGAGCGCGATGCAAGCCACCGCCTGACCGGGAAAATGTTCGAGTACGCCGGCTGGAACGCGGAGCGGAGACTGGCTGAAACCGTGTCCGATGCCGATGCCGCCGATCAGCTCAAGACCTATTCCGATCAGGCCCTCGGATTCGGCATTACATCGATCCAGAACATGTCGATGCAGCCGCTGACGCGCTACGAGAAAGTCGAGCGCCACGCGCCCGCGGCAATCCGCATCCGCATGATTCGCATGCCGATGAGCGAGACCGCGGCGCGCGACACGAGCGAAGGCGCGACATTGCCGGTGTCGTCGCGCGAACGGCCGTTATCGATCATCAGCGGGACGAAATGGATCCTCGACGGAACACCGGTCGAGCAGGGCGCGGCGGTGCGCACACCGTATCCCGGTACCACGGACAAGATGGGAAAGCTCAACTTCGCGCCGGAGGAGCTCAAAGCGATCATGAAGGAAGCGTTCGACTCGAAAGAGCAGACGCTGCTCCACGTTGCGGGCGACCGCACTGCGGCCGCGGTCTTCGACGCCATGCGCGCGGTGGGGCCGGCCGAGGAGTGGCGCAAGAAACGAGTACGCATCGAGCATGGCGACGGATTGCATCCCGACCTCATCGCGCTCGCCAAAGAATTCGGCGTAGTCGTCGTCCTCAACCCGACGCACGTCGTGGCCAAGCCGATGTTTCCGAAGGGCCCGTACATGCCGGTCAAGTCGCTGCTGAAAGCCGGTGTGCCGATCGCGATCGGTTCTGACGGCCCGATGAATCCGGGGCTGAACATCCAGCTCATCACAACGGAGCCCGGCAATGCGGCCGAGGGGATCACGCGCGAGGAAGCGGTCGATGCGTACACGCGCGGTTCGGCGTTTGCGGAGTTTGCCGAAAACGAAAAGGGAACGATCGCCGCCGGTAAGCTCGCGGATTTGGCGGTTCTGTCTCAGGACATTTTTCGCGTTTCCGTCGATGCCCTTCCCGACACAAAGAGCGTGTTGACCGTCGTCGACGGAAAGATCGCGTACGACGCAGGAGCGCTCAAAAAGGGCAACGTGAAATGAACCGCGGCGTATGATGTTGCGTCTCCCAACATGCGCCGCATCATCATCGCGTCTGCCTTCGTCTTCGCGCTCGTCGCCGCGCGGCAGCGCGCCGTGCTGCATCCGGCTCCGCCGCAGGTGACTGGCGGGCCGACGTTCAGCAACGAAGTCGTCCGCATTTTTCAGAACCGCTGTCAGACCTGCCATCACCCCGGCGACATCGCGCCGTTCTCGTTGATGACGTACGGTGATGCCGCGCCGCACACCGACGCCATCAAGTACATGACGCAGACGCGCCAGATGCCGCCGTGGAAGGCGACGCCGTCGTGCGGCGAGTTTGCGGAAGCGCGCGTCCTCGGCGACGACGAGATCGACACGATCGCGAAATGGGTCGACAACGGCGCGCCACAGGGAAACATCGCCGATCTTCCGGCACCGCTGAACTTCGATGGCGGATGGGCGCTCGGTCAGCCCGACCTCGTGCTCTCGTACTCCGAGTCGTACACGCCGCCGGTGGCCGGCGACATGTACCGCTGTTTCCCGATGTCCTCAACTGTGCCGGAAGACAAATACGTCTCCGCGATCGACATCAAGCCCGGCGACCCGACGACCGTGCATCACGTCATCGCATACATCGACGGCAGCGGCGCCGACTCGCAGAAACTCGACGAAGCCGACGCGGGACCCGGTTACACGTCCTTCGGCGGCCCGGGTTTCTCGGTCACGAGCCTCTCCGCAACCCTGGGCGGATGGGCGCCGGGCGCGCGTCCGACTCTGCTGCCGGACGACGTGGCGTTGTTGATGCCGGCGCAATCGCGTGTCGTGCTGCAAGTCCACTATCACCCGCACGGCATCAAGGCCATCCCCGACAAGACCCAGATCGGCATCTACTACGCCAAGAAGAAGCCGAACAAGATCGTGCGCATTCTGCCCCTCATCAATCAGTCGTTCACGATTCCGCCGAACGATCCGAACTACAAGGTGGCCACCACGCCGTTTTCGTTGCCGGTGCCGATCCACCTCTATCTCGTCGCGCCACACATGCACCTGCTCGGACGCAAGATGCATGTGACGGCGACGCTGCCGGCCGGCAGCCAGAAGTGCCTGATCAACGTGGATGATTGGGATTTCAACTGGCAGGGGATGTATCAGTACAAGGATCCGGTCGCGATTCCGTCGAACACGAAACTCGCAGTCGAGGCGTACTACGACAACTCGACCGACAACTGGCGCAATCCGAACAATCCGCCCAAGCCTGTGTCGTGGGGCGAGCAGACCACCGACGAGATGTGCATCGCCTTCCTCGGCTTCACGATCGACGCGGAGAACCTGGCCACGGGTCAGAGGGTCAACGCCGATCGCATTTTCGGGCAAGCCCGGTAAGCCTGGGAACGCGGGCGTCCCGCCCGCTTGTGCCAGCGCGTTGCTTCGGCAAGTGAACAGCGGGCGAGACGCCCGCGCTCCCAGGGCGTACACTTCTCTCCATCCCTATGCCATCCGATCGCGAGAGCGTGCTGCGCTTCGATCTCGCAGTGCAGAAGAGCCATCTGCTCGTCTACACCGCCGCGTTTCTCACGGCGCTGGCCGCACACGCGCTCGGTGTCTTCATTCTCGACATCCCGGTTGCTATCGCCATCGGCATCATCTCCGTTTCGTCCGCAACGGCGATGTACGTTCTGCTCCGGCGCGGCATCGATCGCCGCATCCTGAACCCGATCTGGATCAGCACCGACGTCTTGCTGGTCACGCTCGGCGTCTACGCCACCGGCGGCAGTGCCAGTCCGTGGTTCATCTGGTACCTCGGCACATCGGCGTCGACGGCCTTCGTCGTCGGCAAGCGCGCGTCGTATGCCGTCAGCGTCGCCAACGCCGTCGCCTACATCGGTTTGCTGATGGCGATGGGACAGGCGTCATTCGTCAACAACGTATTGCTGCTCGCGTCGGCGCGGATGCTGTTCCTCTTCGGCGCGTCATTCTTTTTCCTGGCCGGCATCGCCAATCTGCAGCAGAAGCACTTGCTGATCCGCGAGCTGGAAAGCGAACAGGCCCGCGAGCTGGCGGAACTGACGCGGCTTACGACGGAGCTGCAGCGGCGCGGCAACGAGCTCGAAGACGCCAGCCGCCGGATTCAGGAGGCCGATCGTTTGAAGAGCCAGTTCCTGGCGAACATGAGCCATGAACTGCGCACGCCGATGAACTCCATCATCGGCTTTTCGGAAATCCTCATCGAGCGCCTCAGCGGCACGATCGACGCAAAACACGTCAGCTTTCTCCGCCACATCCTGACATCGGGCCAGCACCTCCTCGGCATCATCAACGACATCCTCGACCTCTCGAAAATCGAAGCGGGCAAGATGGAGGTCTACGCGGAGAAGTTCGAAGTGCGGCCGGTCGTCGAGAGCGTCTGCACGGTCATGCGCGGCATGGCGAAGACCAAGATGCCGATCTTCGTCATCGAAGCCGATGCCGCGCTGTCGCCGATCGAGACCGATCTCGCCAAGTTCAAGCAGATCCTCTACAACCTGCTATCGAATGCGATGAAGTTTTCGCCAGCCGAGTCGCCGATCACGATCCGCGCGATGCACGTCGGCGAGACGATCACCATCTCCGTGCGCGACGAAGGCATCGGCATCGATCCGAAGAATCACGACGTGATTTTCGAGGAGTTCCGCCAGATCGACGGGAGTGTACGCCGCGAATTTGGCGGCACCGGCCTCGGCCTCGCGCTCGTCAAGAAGTTCATTCAGCTGCAGGGCGGATGGATACGCGTCGAAAGCGACCGTGGAAAGGGCAGCACGTTTTCGTTCACGCTTCCAATCCATTCGCGCGCCGCGGTGGTGAGCCGCACCCCGGAGCTCGTCGCCTCGGAGCTGCGCGCCGAACGGGTGCTGGTCGTCGAGGACGACGCCCACGCGTACGACCTCATCGCGACCGCTCTCAATTCCGCCGGCTATCTCTCCGTCCGCGCGCGACACGGCGACGAGGCGATCCGCCTCGCGCGCGAGGCCCGCCCGATCGCGGTGACGCTCGACTTGGTCCTCCCCGGCATCGACGGCTGGGAAGTACTCAAAACGCTCAAGAGCGACGCCGCCACGCGCGACATCCCGGTGGTGATCATCTCCCGCGTCGACGAACGCGATCTCGGTGTCGCCCTCGGCGCTGACGACTATTTCGTGAAGCCGGTTGATCGCGATCGTCTGCTCAACCGCGTCCGCCAGTTGACGACGTCGGATCAATCCAAAACGCGCCTGCTCCTCATCGACGACGACACCTCACTCCACGAGCTGCTCGACGAAGAGCTCACCCGCCTCGGCTACACAATCGAAAGCGCCTTCAACGGCGAAACCGGTTTCGCCGCCGCCAAAGAAAACGCGCCCGACGTGATCATCCTCGACCTGATGATGCCCGGCATGAGCGGCTTCGAAGTGGCCGGCCTGCTCAAAGACAACCCCTCCACCGCCCGCATCCCGATCCTCGTCCTCACGTCGAAAGAAATCTCCGCTGACGACCGCAAGGAACTGCAATTCAAAGTCGCCGCCTGCGTACAAAAGGGGACGAGCGCGCGCGACCAACTCGTGGCGGAGATACGGCGTTTGCGAAGCGCGAGCGCGTCGTAACGATTTCTATCTGCGCTCATGTGCGAAAAAGGCTTATCCGCAGATGAGCGCAGACTTCGCGAGGGAACGCTACCGACCCGCGGCCACCCGCCCGTTCGATTCGCTGAGGCTGGACATCCAGCGCGTGCGCCATTCGTCGAGGGAGATGCCGGAGATGAGCTCCAGCGCGTTGGCGTTCTTTGCGCTATGGATGCGCACGAGACGGCTCGTGCCGAGGGTGGTGCCGAGGAACTTCGTGAATGAGTGGGAGAGGATGTAGAAGCTGCGGCGGTCGCGGGACGAAAGGTCAGGCGAATCAGTTTCGAACCATGCTGCGGTGTCGCGCGACCGTTCGATGACGGCGCGGGCTTGGGTGTCGACACGGTCGTTGCCTTCGCTGAGTACTGGCGCGTAGTAGCCGCCATCAGTCGTCGCCACGGACGATGCAACCCACGACGCGAAGCCTTCTTCGAGCCACATCGGGCCGCCATCCCCCACCACGGCGTGTACGAGCTCGTGAAGGTACGGAGCATCGCGGTGTTCGACGCGCTCGCTGTCGATGAAGACGCGCGCCTCGTGACGCGACGAGCCGGGATAGTGCGGGTAGGTGTGCGAAATGTCGATGCGCGGCGACAGATAGATGAGGATGCGCTGACTGCGAGGAGTGACGCCGGTGAAGCGGGCGATGTCGCCGGCCCCTTTCTCGGCGAGATTGGCGAAGTCATCGATCTGCGCCGGAGTCAGCGATCCGTCGAGGCTGTGCACTTCGATGGTGTCGCGAACGCGAATCACGGCGTTGCGGTCGATCTCGTTGACGGTCCGGGAATCGTCACCAAAATCTGCCATCACGGCGGAGGCCGACAGGATTACAATCGCCGCAATCATTACTCCCAAGTGGCGCCTCATCATTGCAAATAATTGCACTGGGAGTGCCATATCGTCATTGTCCAAGGTCGTCTCGCATCCAGTCGGTTCCCGCAAACGTAGGTCTTACGCTGTCCAACAAAATTTAGGAGGAAGAATCCCATGAATAGTCGTGATCTCGCTCGTTATCTCGTTCTCGGTGGTGTCGTCGCCGGCCTCAGCGCCGGAACCTCTCTTCGTGCTGACCAGGCTAAGACAGCCGCGGCCGGCCTCAACCAGGCCACCTCGCAGGCCGTCCAGATGGCCGACACTGCGAAGGCCGCCGACAAGCATGCCTGTAAAGGCCTCAACTCGTGCAAGTCGCACGGCAACTGCAAGTCCGGCGACGCCGGTTGCGCGGGCAAGAACTCGTGCAAGGGCAAAGGCGGCTGCGCGTCGAAGGAGTACAAACACGACTGCGCCGGCAAGAACGCCTGCAAGGGTCAGGGCGCTGGCGGCAAGAACGATTGCAAAGGCAAGGGCGGCTGCGCCGTTCCGCCGGCTCCGAAGGCTTCGTAACGCGTCTGCTCCACGGAGGGCAGGCGTCCCGCGCGCCTGTCCTCCACGGGGGAGTCGGGTGTCGGAAGTCGGGTGTCGTAGAAACGAACTAGCACTCCGGATTCACGACTCCCGACTCCCGACTCCCGACTCCCGAATCATTCAGGCCATCGCATGACGTCTCTCACTCCCAACGGACACCCAATGAATCGATTCAACTTCCCTGACCTCGGCATCGGCGTGGGGCTGCGCACCGTTCATTTCAGCCACATCCTCGGCTCGCAGCCCGACGTCGATTGGTTCGAGGCCCTCTCCGAGAACTACATGGACACGGGTGGCCGTCCGCGCTACGTGCTCGAGAAAATCGCGGAGCAGTATCCGATCGTGCTGCACGGCGTTTCGCTCTCGATCGGCGGCACCGATCCGCTCGATTTCGATTACCTCCGCAAACTGAAATCGCTTGCCCGCACCGTCAACGCGCGGTGGATTTCCGATCACCTCTGCTGGACGGGCGTTAGCGGCCGCAACGTTCACGATCTGCTGCCCATGCCGTACAACGCGGAGTCGCTGCGCCACACGGCGGAGCGCGTTCGCGTGGTGTCGGACTTTTTGGAAATGCCGCTGGTCGTCGAGAATCCATCGTCGTACGTGGAGTTCGCGACGTCGACGATGACGGAGTGGGATTTTCTGGCGTCACTCGCGGAAGAAAGCGATTGCGGACTGCTGCTCGACGTCAACAACATCTACGTCAGCTCGTTCAACCACGGCTTCGATCCGAATGTCTACGTCGACGCCATTCCCGCCGATCGGGTCGTGCAAGTTCACTTGGCCGGTCATCAGAATCACGGCACGCACATCATCGACACGCACAACGACTTCGTCATCGACGAGGTGTGGAAGTTGTACGGACGCGCATGTGCACGCACCGGCGACGTGTCCACGCTGTTGGAGTGGGATGCCGATATCCCGGATTTCGCAACGGTGCATGCGGAGGCGAAGAAGGCTTCGGCATTTCGAAGTGAGGGGAGTGGGGAGTGGGGAGTGGGGAGTGGGAAAACCCTTCCCAGTCCTGATCTTCCAACCACTCCGGATCTCCCACGCCCCACACCCCACACCCCACACCCCGAGGTCCCGCATGCAGTCTGACGTCGCGCTCGCGCCGCTGCAGGAGTGGATGCAGTCGGTAGTTACGCATCCGTCCGACGTGTACGAAGCGGCGGATGCGGCGGAGATCGCGGTCGATGACGTCATCCTGCCGTCGCAGACGCTGCAGCCGATTCAGCGCGTCGCGATTTACCACGGCATGTACATGATGCGGATGATCGAGGCGCTCACCGTCGACTACGCCGCGGTCGCTGAGTTCCTCGGCGAGCACGCGTTCGAGCATCTGGTTCGCGACTATGTCCAGCAGTTTCCGTCGCGCAGCTACACGTTCAACCGTTTGGGCGATTCGCTGCCGGAGTACATCGCGTCATCGTCTCTCAGGCGCCGAAACTTTCTGCGCGATCTGGCGAAAGTCGAGCTGGCGATGACGCACGTGTTCGATGAAGCGGAGGCTGAGCCGCTGCCAGCGGATGCAATCGCATCGATTGCGCCGGAGCAGATCGCTGACGCGCGCATCATCCCGATTCCAGCGCTGCGTCTGCTCGCGCTCGACTACGACGCGAACGAAGCGTTTCAGGCATTTCGCGATGAAGAGCCGATGAAATCGCGGCGTCAGAAATCGTGGCTGGCCATTCATCGCCGCGACTACGGCGTCTACCGCATGCCGCTCACGCGCGAGGCGTTCGTCTTCCTCGAAGCGCTTGTGGCCAGGGATACGATCGGCGCCGCCATCGAAACCTTTCACCGCCGCTTTCGCCGTTTTCCCGCACAATCGGATCTCTTCACGTGGTTCCGCGACTGGAGCGCCGCGGGACTGTTCACGGCAATCGAGGTCGAGTAAAGGAAAACGATGATCGCAAAACTGGATCGCTGGTACGACCTCGCCACGACGCGCATCTTCGACAGACTGCGCAGTCCGCTGTTGCTCGCGCTGCGGCTGATCTTCGGATGGGGACTTTTTCAGACGGGCAAAGGAAAGCTGGAGAACATCGATCGCTTCACCGAGTTCCTGACGCGCCTGCACATCCCGATGCCCGCCGCAAACGCGCACCTTGTGGCGTCGCTCGAATGCGTGGGCGGTCTGCTGCTGCTCCTCGGCCTGGCGTCGCGACTGATCTGCATCCCGCTCGTCATCAACTTCATCGTCGCGTATCTCACCGCCGATCTCGAAGCAGTGAAAGGTTTCTTCAACGACCAGGACGCATTCACGAACGCCGCGCCGTTCCTCTATTTGCTCGTCTCGCTGATCGTCCTCGCGTTCGGCCCGGGACTTTTCTCGATCGATGCGCTGATCGCTCGCGCGCGACGCCGCCCGATTACTTGACGGTCGCCAACGGCGCGTACGACGGCGGTGGATTCGGATAGTCAAGCCGATCGATCATTTCGCGAATGGGCGTGGAGACGACCGCAATCCGCTGATCTCCCACGTTCGCAAACGCGCCAGTAGGAACGGCCTTGTCGACCTGCGCCGCCACCCGCACCTTCGCGCTCTTCGGATCGAGCAGCGACACCGCATCGCGCTTGATGAGCATGGCCGGGACGAAGACGTCGGCATTTCCGGGGATGTGTTTCAACACCAGCCGCGACACCGGCACGCCCGGCGCGGAGAAGGTGATCGTCACATCGCCCGGCGGCACATCGAGCAGGAGAAACGATCCCGTCTCGGCCACGCCGCCCGAAACATACGGCGCATTTTCGACCCACACATTCGTTCCGCGGAAGAGATCGCGCTTGCGGGCCGCCTCCGTTTCGACGGTGTGATACGCCGTGCTCGGACCGGTTTCGACGTCGACGATCCAGCCACGCACGCTGATCGGATCTTTGTGGACTTGCGGACCTTTCGGTTCCGATGGTCCGCCGCAGGCAGCGGCGAGTATGGCGACGATGAATAGGCAGCGCTTTGCGTTCACCGCAAAAGCATAAACTGAAGTCCGTTGCATCCCCTGGCACTTCTGCGCGACGCGAAACGAGTTGGCTACGTCTTCTCCGGCGGTTCCTCGCGCTGCGCATTCCAGATCGGCGTCATCGAAGCACTCGCCGAACTCGGCGTCCGTCCCGCGCTGGCCATCGGCGTCTCCGCCGGCGCGTGGAACGCGGCGCTGGTCGCGGCGCGCTCCGAATCGCGCATCCGCTACTACTGGCGCTCGTTCATGCGCATGCCGCACATCGACCTGCGCAACATGCTCGTCGATCACTCGCCATTTCGTTTTCGGAAGCTGCACGAGCGCACGTTCGAACGCTTCATCGGACGCGAACGCTTCAAACAGCCCGACGCGCTCCCTCTGTTCGTCTCCGTGACGCGTTTCCGCGATGGCGCCAACGTCATCTTTGATGCGCGCGACGTCGACGATCCGCTCCAGCTGTTGCTCGCGACGAATTACCTGCCGCCCTTCTACACGCATCGGCCGGTAATCAACGGGGAGATGTACGGCGACGGCGGCCTTTCCGACAACGCGCCGTACGAGAAGGCGTTGGCCGAGGGCTGCGACGCGGTGGTGGTGGTATCGCAGAAGGGGGAGTCGGAAGGTGGTTTGTTCAAACGTAAAGGCGACTACGACCACGTCGTCACCGATCCGCGCGTCGTGGTCATCCGTCCGCGCCACCGGCTGCCGTTCAGTTTTACGGAACGCCGATGGGATGTGCTCGACGTCCTGGCTGGCATCGGCTATCTGCGCACGCGCGAGATCCTTCTCGGTGAAGAACACATCGAGACTCACGTCCGCGCGGAAGGGGAAGCTCCCAGCGCCCGCGCGCGGCGAATCCTCCGTGCGATAATCCCGCGGTCCCTATGACTCGTTCCTTCTCTCTCCTGGCGATCGCGTTCGCATCCGCCCTCCTTCTCTTGGCACAGGCACCGACGCCCGCTCCTCCGAATCCCGCCAATCAGGCCACGTTGCGCGCGCCGAACGGCGACAAGTCGATCACCATCGCGCACCAGAACGGCCAGATCTACTTCGCCGCCGATGAAGTGGTTGCCGCCCTCGGCGGATCGGTCACGCGCGACGGCAACGGGTTCAAGGCCTCGCTCAACAACACGGTGGCCGCATTCGGAACCGACAGCCGTTTCGGCGTCGTCAAGGACGATCTGATCGAGATGCCGATGGCGCCGGTCACGATCGACAACCGTCCGTTCGTCCCATGGCAGTTTTTCCAGGGATTTCTGATGCGCTCCTCGGCACTCGACGCCACGTGGGACGCGGCAGGGAAAATCCTGCAGATTCATCCCGCGCAGACGACGGCGGCGGCCGTTACGGTGTCCGTCGCGAACGTGCAGGGGATTTCGAAAGTCGTCCTCACGCTCACCGCGCCGGCCGACTACAACATCGTCAAAGAGCCGGGCGCGTACACGGTCCGTTTCAAGACGGCCATTCGCGCGCCGTATGTGGAACAGGCGCACGACGATCCGAACGTTGCGAAGACATCGTTCATCGGCAACGACCTGCGCATCCAGTTGACCGCGCCGGACGTCGTCGCCGACGCCTATCGTCTCGACAATCCGTTTCGCGTCGTCCTCGACCTGCGCAAAGGCGCGTCCGTCGCACCCGGAACGCCGCAGCCGCTGAATTCGACGCGGCCGGTGGAGTCGCCGGGCATCCACACGATCGTCATCGATCCCGGCCACGGTGGAAAGGAAGTCGGCGCGATCGGTCCCGGCGGCTTGATGGAAAAGGACGCGACGCTCGCGCTTTGCCAGCGTCTCGCCGCCGCGCTCGAGGCGAAGCTGAAAACGCGCGTCGTGCTCACACGCAATGATGACTCGGTCGTTCCGCTCGATCAGCGCACCGCCATCGCCAACCAGTACCACGCCGACCTTTTCCTCTCCATCCACATGAACGCGGCCATCGTCAAAGGCGCGCACGGCGCCGAAACCTATTTCCTCTCGCTCGACGCCTCGGACAAACTCGCCGAGAAAGCCGCGGAGCTCGAGAACGCGTCGAAAGGTCCCGCGGGTCCGGCGGCGTCGAGCGATCTGAAGCTGATGCTGTGGGACCTCGCGCAGCAGGAGTACCTCAACGAATCGAGCCGCCTCGCGCAGGCGGTGCAGGAAGAGATGAACCGCATCACCGGCATTCAAAGCCGAGGAGTGAAGCAGGCGCCGTTCAAGGTGCTGGTCGGCGCAACGATGCCGGCCGCGCTGGTCGAAGTCGCGTTCATCACGAATCCTGACGAAGAGTCGAAGATCAAGTCGGATGCATTCCAGGAGACTGTCGTCGATGCATTGACGACCGCCGTGGAGCGCTACAAGACCGACTACGAAACGCGCATCGGCATCGCCCAACCGGCTCCTGCCGTGGCGCCAACGACCACGGCTCCAACCGTCCCGGCGACCACCACCACGAAGCCGGCCACGAGGACGGGAACGTAGTGCGCCGCGCGGTCGTGCTGTCGCTGGCGATCCTCGCGATCATCGGCGGCGGCTGCAAGAAGAAACCTCTGTCGGCGAATCTCAACGCGGAGAACAAAGTACAGGTGCGGCCGGTGACGCTTTTCTTCGAAGGCCCGGAGATGCTCCTCGTCCGCGAGACGCGCAACGTGGCCCTGCCCGAAAACCCTGCCGGCGCGCTGTCGATCGTCGCCCGCGAGTTGCTCAAAGGATCGGCGAACGCCGGCGTGCCGCACATCTTTCCGCGCGACACCGTCGTCCGCGCCACCTTCCTCCTCCCCGACGGCACCGCCTTCGTCGACCTCGGCGGCCCCACGCTCGCGCAAGGCTGGGGCACCGGCAGCCACGAAGAGCTGATGGCCGTCTACTCCGTCGTCCAAACCGTGACCACGAACTTCCCCGACGCGAAGAGGGTTCGGATTCTGGTCAACGATGAGCCTGCGGAGACTCTGGCCGGACACGTAAATTTGTCGCGTGCGTTGCTGCCGTCAGCGACCTACGTCTCGCGATAGTGAGCGTAGCGATCAAGATTTGAGGCCAGATCCTCGGGAACCCGGTGGTTTCGTGCGCGACGGAAGCGTCCGGCAGATTCTCTGCTGCAACTCAGGTTCACGCCCTTCCCGGATACGTCTCCTTCAACTGCGGCGGCATCTTCGCGTCCATCCCGAGCGACTCTTCGAGTTCGACCGCGTTGACGATCGCCTGTCCGCGGAAGTGGTTGTTGGTTACGACGTACGTCTCCTTCGCCGCGGCCATCGTCTGGATGCGGTCCACCCATGGCGCCAGCTCCTCCTTCGAATAGAGATAGTTGTAACGCTCCCAGGTCTCGCCGTGCGCGAACCACTTCTCGTAGTTGCGGCCGTGCAGGCGCGCGTAGGCGAGTGGTCCGGTTATGGCGTCGGACGGCTTGACGGAATCGTGGAAGAGCGGCTGATCGACGTTCACCCAAGAGACGTCGTGCTCGTTGAGAAATTGAAGGAACTCCTCGTTTTGAAACGTCGAATGGCGCACTTCGAGCGCCAGCGGATAGCCGTCGAATGCGTTGAAGAGCGCCGCCAGCTTGTCGCGCGATTCATCGCTGTTTTTGAAGCTCCACGGATACTGCAGCAGCACCGCGCCGAGGCGGTTCGCGTCGGCGAGAGGATCGAGATAGTTGCGGAAGGCGGTTACGTCGGCGTCAGAAACCGCCGCGTCATCGTGCGTGAAGCCGCGGAAGACCTTCGTCGTGAATTTGAAATTCGGATTGTCCGCCACGCGGCGCACCCACGACTTCGAATGCGTCGGCGGCGGGATTCGGTAAAACGGCGAGTTGATCTCGATCGTGTCGAAGAACGACGCGAGGTACGCGAGGTGATCGAACTTCGAACCGTGCGGCGGATAGACGGTTCCCTCCCAATCCTTGTAGCTCCAGCCGGCCGGTCCGATGCGAATCTGATGTTCCATAAATCGATGGTCAATACGTTGACGAACTTATTTTGAGCAAGGCGTAATTCGTTGCCTGTGCTGGACATCTATGCTAAAAGGCGGCCCAACGAATCCAGCGAAAAACAACACTTTCCATGAATCGCGATAGAGCGTTCGGGGGGCGTGCTGTGTTCGTTACCGAAGGGAGGCTGGTCGACCTATCCGATTTCGCTTGTGAAGCACCAAAGCGGGGGCGAGGTCGCGGCACCCCGCACACACTCTGAGCTGCGGCATCACCATTTTCATCGTACGAACAAAGGAACAACTTAGGAGATCAAGGTTCATGGATACATTCAACGACAAGTCTCTCAACTGCGCCGATTGCGGACAGGAATTCGTGTTCAGCAAAAACGAGCAGGCCTTTTACTCAGAGCGTGGCTTCACGAACGAGCCGAAGCGCTGCAAAAACTGCCGCGACAAGCGGAAGACGGCGCGCGACGGAAACGGCGGCGGCGGTGGCCGTGAGCGTTCGATGGTGAGTGTGACGTGCGATAGCTGCGGAGTCGCGACCGAAGTTCCGTTCACTCCCGTCAGCGGCAAACCTGTTTACTGCCGCGATTGCTACAACCAGCGCCGCTCCACGACCCGCTCCTCCAGCTGGGCGTAAGTTTCAACTCAATCACTTCAACCACGGCGGACTTCGGTCCGCCGTTTTGTTTTCGCCTCGCATACAATCCCGCCCGCCTTGACCCGTCCCCTCGGCAAACCCGTCCGCAACATCCTCGATCTCGTCGGCAACACGCCGATGCTGCAGCTCGCGAACATCGCCGGTCCTGACGTCGCCGATCTCTTCGTGAAGCTCGAGTTTCTCAATCCCGGTTTCTCCGTCAAAGACCGCATCGGCGTCGGGATGATCGAGCGCGCCGAGCGCGATGGAAAGCTCGCCAAAGGCGGCACCATCATCGAGCCGACTGCCGGCAACACCGGCATCGCCCTCGCGCTGGCCGGCACGCGCATG
Organism: Thermoanaerobaculia bacterium; assembly: GCA_035996815.1. GTDB lineage: Bacteria > Acidobacteriota > Thermoanaerobaculia > Gp7-AA8 > Gp7-AA8 > JADGNZ01. The sequence continues at coordinate 27,595 of DASYJF010000147.1, forward strand.
GGCTATCGCGTCATCCTGTGCGTCCCCGAGAACTTCTCCATCGAAAAGCGCGAAGTGATGAAGGCGCTCGGCGGAGAAGTCGTCCTCACGCCGAAGGACGACGGGATGAAAGGCGCGATCGCGAAAGCCGAGGAGTTGTCGAAGACGATCGAGAACTCGTATGTCCCGCAGCAGTTCGCGAATCCCTACAACGCCGAGTCGCACTACGCCACGACCGGTCCCGAGATCTGGGAGCAGATGGAAGGACGCGTCGATGGCTGGCTCGCCGGCGCCGGCACCGGCGGTACCTTCAGCGGCGTGGCGAAGTATCTGAAGGAGCGCAATCCGAATTGCTGGTGCGTCGTGGTCGAGCCGCAGGGATCGATCCTCAAAGGCGGCGAAGCCGGGCCGCACGAAGTGGAAGGCATCGGCGCCTCGTCGTTCATCCCGCCCGTGCTCGACATGTCGCTGGCCGATGAAGTGATCCAGATCTACGACGATCCCGCTTTCGTCATGGTCCGGCGTCTTGCTGCCGAGGAGGGCGTGCTTGGCGCGTCGTCCGCGGGAGCGAATGTCGCCGCGGCGATTCAGGTTTGCAGGAACCTCGGACCGGGCAAACGCGTCGTCACGCTCATCCCCGACGCCTCCGAGCGCTACATGTCGAAAGGCATTTACACGAAGTGGGCGAAGCCGGGATTAGGGAGTGGGGAGTAGGGAGTGGGGGGTAGGAGTACCAAAAAACTCCAGCCGCCGGCGATCATCAATCTCCCACACCCCACACCCCGAAAGGAATTCACATGGGTTTCTCCACCGATTGCATCCACGCCGGCCAGGAGCCGGAGCCGGTCACCGGCGCTGTAACCTATCCGATTTTTCAGACATCGACGTACGTCCAGCCGGAGCTCGGTAAGAACAAAGGCTTCGAATACGCGCGGACGAAAAATCCGACGCGTTCCGTGCTCGAAGCGAACCTCGCCGCGCTCGAGCGCGGCAAACATGCGCACTGCTTCGCATCGGGGATGTCCGCGACCGATACCGTCTTCCGCATGCTGAAGTCCGGCGATCACGTCGTGGCCGGCGAGAACATGTACGGCGGCTCGTTCCGGCTCTTCAACAAAGTGTGTGAGAAGTTCGGCCTGCAGTTCACGTATGTCGACACCGCGTGCGTCGACAAAGTCCGCGCGGCGTTGCGCCCGAATACGAAGATCGTCTTCCTCGAGACGCCGACCAATCCGATGATGACGGTGACCGACATCGCCGCGTGCGCCGAGGTCGCGCACAAGAACGATTCGCTGGTGGTGGTCGACAACACGTTCTGTTCGCCATGGCTGCAGCAGCCGCTCGAGCTCGGCGCGGACATCGTCGTGCACTCGACCACGAAGTTCCTCAACGGCCACTCGGATTCCGTCGGCGGCGTGGTCATCACGAACGACGACGCCATCGCCGAGCAGATCGGATTTCTGCAGAACGCCGTCGGCGCGATCCTGTCACCAATGGATTCGTGGCTGATCCTCCGCGGCGTGAAGACGCTGGCCGTGCGCATGAAGCAGCACGAGGAGAACGGCCGGGCCATGGCGGATTACCTGTCGCGCCAGCCGAAGGCGTTGAAGGTTTACTACCCCGGCCTGCCCGAACATCCGCAGCACGAGCTCGCCAAACGGCAGATGCGCGGATTCGGCGCGATGATCGCGTTCGATCTCGGCTCGCTCGCCAACGCCAAGAAGTTCCTCGACCGCGTCCGCCTCTGCTCCCTTGGCGAATCGCTCGGCGGCGTGGAGACGTTGATCTCGCATCCCGAATCGATGACTCACGCCTCCGTCCCCCTCGAAACCCGCACCCGCCTCGGCATCACGCCGGGACTCGTGCGCATCTCGGTCGGCATCGAAGATGTGGAGGACTTGATCGCGGACGTCGATCAAGCGTTCGCGGCCGTGTAGCTCTAGGAATGGCAAACCACCGTCGTTCGTTTTATCGTCGCCCCATGAAGAAGCTTCTTCTCGCGGTCCTCACGATCGCCTTTACGTTCGGCGCGACACTCGCGCAGGGCGAAGGGGCGTCCGATGAGACGCGGATGACGTTGCGCGGCGAGTTCGTGCGGCTCATCAATCGCGACCGCGCCAAGTTCGGACTCGCTCCGGTTCAGCTCGACGCGCAAGTCTCGGTCGTCGCCGACGCGTACTGCCGCGCGCAGATCCGCAACGGCACAACCGGGCATTTCACGACCGACGGCCAAGCGCCGTACATGCGCTACTCCTTCGCCGGCGGGAACGACGGCGTGAGCGAAAACGCCGCGGCGTGGTCGGCCAATTACGGCTTCAGCGACAGCGCGCTGTACGACATGTTGCGGAGCTCCGAAGCCGCGATGATGGCCGAGGTCGCGCCGCATGATGGACATCGCCGCACGATTCTCGATCCTGCCGCAACGCATGTCGGCATCGGCCTGGCGTGGGAGAAGGGCGAGTTCCGGATGACGCAGGAGTTCATCCGCCACTACGTCGAATGGCTTCGACCGTTGCCGCGCCGCGTCACCAACGCGCAGCCGGTACTCTGCAGCGGCCATGCGGTGAAGGGCTATGACGTCGAAGCGATCACCGTGCATCACGAGCCGCTGCCGCAACCGATGGCCGCGGTGACGGCGAACGCCATTCAGACCTACAGCCTGCCCAACGCGCGCCGCGAATACCTGCCGCGGCTGAAGTCCTTCACGCGGCTTGTGGCCGGCGGCGTCGAGCAGATTCGTGAGGAGTACAGCGACGGCCGCAAGGGCGATTTCCAGGTTGCCGCCGACGGCAAGTTCGCCTTCGCCATGCCGCTGCCCGACGGTCCCGGCATCTACACCGTCGTCGTGTGGGTGCGACCGCACGGCAGGGCCGTCGACGCGATTCCCGCCAGCGACGTTTCCATCCGCGTCGATGCGGCGGCGCCGATCGCGATCAGCGGCACGCGCTGACGTATACACTCGCCTTCCATGTGCGGCATCAACGCGATCTTCGCGTACGGCGGCGCGGCGCCAGCGGTCGATCGCGATGAAGTGATCGCCACGCGCGAATCAATGCACAGCCGCGGACCCGACGCCGGCGACGCGTGGTTTTCCGACGACGGCCGCGTCGGACTCGGGCATCGCCGCCTGGCCATCATCGATCTGTCGCCCGGCGGAGCGCAGCCGAAACATTTCGGGCCGCTGACGATCGTCTTCAATGGCGAGATCTACAACTACCGCGAATTGCGCGCGCAGCTCGAAGCGCGTGGGCGGCGATTCACGTCGCAGTCGGACACCGAGGTGCTGCTGCAGTTGTATGACGAAAAGCAGGAGGCGATGCTCGGTGAGCTGCGCGGCATGTTCACGATCGCGCTGTGGGACGGCGCGCAGCGGCGGATGCTGCTGGCGCGCGACCCGTACGGCATCAAGCCGCTCTACTACGCCGATGACGGCGCGACGATTCGCACCGCTTCGCAGGTGCGTGCGCTTGTCGCGGGCGGGAAGGTGTCGACGCAGTTCGATTCCGCTGGTGCGGCCGGATTTTTTCTCCGAGGAACGGTGCCGGAGCCGTTCACGATGTACCGCGCCATTCGCGCGCTTCCGGCGGGCTCGTTCCTGTACGTCGATTCGAATGGCGTCGGCGAGCCGGTGCCGTACTTTTCGATCGCGGCGATATTGCGCGATGCCGTCGAACGTGATGAACACTTCACCGAAGACCAGCGCCGCGAAATCGTTCACGACGCGGTGCTCGAATCCGTCCGCTATCACATGGTTGCCGACGTTCCGGTCGGAGCATTTCTGTCCGCTGGTATCGACTCCACCGCCGTCGTCGCGCTCGCACGCGAGATCGGCGCGACCGACCTCCAGACGATGACGCTGCGCTTTGAGGAGTACCGCGGACGCGTCAACGACGAAGCGCCGCTGGCCGCACTCGTAGCGCGGCAGTACGGTGTCCGCCATTCGATCCAGGAGTTGACGCTTGCCGATTTTCGCTCCGAGCTGCCGCGGATTTTCGACGCGATGGACCAGCCCACTGTCGATGGCCTCAACAGCTATTTCATCAGCAAGGCCGCGCACGGCCTCGGGTTGAAAGTAGCGATGTCCGGCTCCGGCGGCGACGAGCTGTTCGGCGGCTATACATCGTTCCGCGACATCCCACGCTGGATGCCGGTGACGTCGGTGCTTTCTCGCGTCCCCAAACTCGGCGACGCCGTGCATCGCCTGAATACGTCGCTGTCAAAACGCAGCCGCCACATCAGTCCGAAGATGGGCGAGATTGTCCGCTACGGCGGCAGCTACGCCGGAGCGTATCTCGTCAAGCGCGGACGCTTCCTCGCCTCCGAGCTCCCCGCGATCCTCGGCGACGACATCGCCGCCGAAGGCCTCGCCCGCCTCGACCTCCTCCATCTCATCGAACGCGCGGTAACTCCCGATCCCGGCAACCCCTTCGCGCGCGTGGCAGCGCTCGAGTCGTCGCTCTACCTCCGCAACCAACTCCTGCGCGACATGGATTGGGCCTCGATGGCGCACTCGCTCGAAGTCCGCGTCCCGCTCGTCGACGCGCATCTCCTCCGCAAAGTCGCGCCCGCGCTGGTGACCCGACGTGAGCGCGGCAAACAACTCCTCGCTGCCGCGCCGCGTCCGCCGCTCCCGGCCGAGGTACGCGTACGGCGCAAGACGGGCTTCACGCTGCCGATCAACGAATGGCTGGCGCAGGAAGCAACCGGCCCGGTCGAATTCGGCAAACGAAGCTGGGCACGAAAGGTCTACGAGGTGATGTTCAGCGCGGAGCGCGGACATTGGTAGACGTCTATCGCTGCCCAAACTGCCTCGGTGCGTTGATTGCTGGAATCGATTCGCTGCGTTGCGACCGCGAGGACATCGACTATCCCGTCGTCGACCACATCGCCGACTTCATGCGCGGCGCCTACTACGATCAGTTCGACGAGAACACCGTGCTGACGACGGAACATCGCCAGGCACTCGAACGCGAGAACGACGGCGCCATCTCTCGGATCAACGATTTCTACCTCCCGTTGATCAAAGACAGTTCGTTACGGATTCTCGACGCCGGCTGCGGCAACGGCATCTCTGTCGATCTCCTCGACGCCGCCGGCCACGACGCATACGGTATCGACTCCTCGGCACTGCGCCGCTGGCAATGGCGCGAACGTGTTCATCGCGAACGCCTCGCCGTCGCTGACGGGGCGAAGCTCCCGTTCGCCGATGCGTACTTTGACGTTTTGTTGTGCTCCGGTGTTCTCGAACACATCGGCGTCGAAGAGATCGGCGGCGACGAATATCGCGTCAAGCCGCTGCCGAATCGCGACGACGCCCGCCGCGCGTTTCTGGCCGGCCTGCTCCGCGTGCTCGCACCCGGCGGCACGCTCTATCTCGATTTCCCGAACGGCGCCTTCCCGATCGACTTCTGGCACAACACGAGCGGCGGCTCCGCGCGATTCCACTCGATTCACGAAGGCTTCCTGCCGACGTTTGCCGAAGTCGTGCAACTCGCCCACGATCTCGATCCTCGCATCACCGTGACCGCCGTCAGCCCGAATGGACGCTTGCGATTCCGCCAGGTGCGCCAGCACTGGTACGGCCGCGCCTTCGCATTGCCGATGCAGTTTCTTTTTGCGGCGATGGATCACCTACCTCGGCTCGCGCGCTCAGCGGTCAACCCATTCCTGGTCATTCGATTGAAGAAGCCGGGATGACGAACGGGCACGATCGCTGTACGCTATCCAGCTCATGACGATTCAGGTGAACCTTCCCGAAGACTTGATCACAAGGATTGACGATTGCCGGAGACCGCGATCAATTCATAGCCGATGCAATTCGGCAGGTCCTTCGAAAGTCAAAGAGATCGGATGCTGAGGAAGTGGCTCTGATCAACGCCGTAGCTGACGAATTGAATGCTGAAGCGGCAGACGTGCTGGAGTATCAGGCACTCTGGTGAAACGTGGTGAACTCTACCGCGTCCGCCATGCCTCAAATTCGATCCTCCATGAAAACCTCCGTCTCAGCAGGAGGCAAAAGGCGTGCGCAGCAGGCACTTTCGGCACCAAAGCCGCAATTGAAATGCGTCAAATGACGCAGAAAATCGTCACCCTCGCCTGCACCGCATTGTTGGTTTTCGGATGCTCCCGATCGGGCAAGGTGCAACGCAATCAGCAGCAGTATCAGACCGTCCAGGAAGGCTCCGCGAGCGGCGTGACGTCGACCATCAACGCGCCCGGCGAGACGGCGCCGCCGTTGACGAATACTAATGTCGATACGACCGGGAACCTCACGCTGCCGATCAATCCGAACCCTCTCGGCAACGCCACTTCCGGCGGTTCGATGACGTCGGCGATGCCGCCGTCGTATCCCGCCGGAACGCCGGGCATGTCCCCCGCGGCCCGTCCGCGCACATCGCCGCGCCCCGCCTCAGCAGCGAACGCGCCAATCGTCACGGACACCATCGGCAGCACCACGCCGGCCATGCCGCGCGAACGCGCCCCGCAGCCGCCTCCGCGCGAGCGTCAACAGACCGACACCGCCGCGACGGATACGACCGCTCCTCCGCCGCAGGCCGACACGGCCATGACCGACACCTCATCGACCACCGATACGAAGAAAAAAGATGACAGCAAGAACAAGGACAGCGATCCGCCTCCGCCACCACCGCCCACAACCACCGATACCCGCGGCTAATCTGCGCCCCATCTGCGTCATCTGCGGATAAATCGTTAGAATGCGCCGCCGATGCCGCGCCTCTCCTTTCAGGACCTCATCCTCCGCCTCCAGAACTTCTGGGCAGAGCGCGGCTGCATGATCGAGACGCCGCTCGACCTCGAAGTCGGCGCCGGCACCATGCATCCCGCCACCTTCCTGCGCGTCCTCGGGCCCGAGCCGTGGAACGTCGGTTACGTCCAGCCGTCACGCCGTCCCGCCGACGGGCGCTACGGCGACAATCCCTTCCGCCTCGGCAAGCACTATCAGTTTCAAGTCATCCTCAAGCCGTCGCCGCTCGACGTGCAGGAGCTGTATCTCGACTCCTTGCGCGCGCTCGGCCTCGACCTGACCCGCCACGACATCCGCTTCGAAGAGGACAACTGGGAGTCGCCCACCCTCGGCGCATGGGGCGTGGGCTGGCAGATCCTTCTCGATGGGATGGAGATCACGCAGTTCACGTACTTTCAGCAGGCCGGCGGCATCGACCTCGCGCCGATTTCCGCGGAGATCACGTACGGCCTGGAGCGCCTGACGATGTTCCTCTCGCGCCAGCCCTCGGTGTACGACATCGAATGGGGCGCCGGCTTCGGCTACGGCCCGGTGCGCAAACAGGACGAGTTCGAGTTCTCGAAGTACTACTTCGAGACGGCGAACGTCGACATGCACTGGAAGCTATTTGAGATGTACGAGAGCGAAGCGAAGCGCTGTCTCGAAAACAAGCTCGTCCTCCCCGCGTACGACTGGACGCTGAAGTGCTCGCACGTTTTCAACACGCTCGACGCGCGCGGCGCGGTTTCGGTGACGGAGCGCGTCGGCATCATCAAGCGCGTTCGCGAGCTGGCCGTCGCCTGCGCGCACCAGTTCCTCGCGGCCCGCGAAGCGCTCGGATTTCCGCTGCTGAAGGCGTCCAATGGCTGAGTACTTTTTCGAGCTGCTGACGGAAGAGATCCCGGCGTGGATGCACGACGCCGCTCAGGCCACGCTGCTGCAGCGCCTGACGAAACTGACTCTCGACCTCGGCGAGCAGCCCGAGGATCGCAATCCGGTCGTCGTCAACAGCACGCCGCGGCGCATCCTCTTTTTTCTGTCGCACATCCCGCTACGCGAAAGCGACCGCGACGAAGAAGTCAAAGGTCCGCCGGTGAAGGCCGCGTACGACGCCGAGGGGAAGCCGACGCAAGCGCTGAACGGATTCCTGAAAAAGAACAATGCGACTCTCGCGGACGTGATTATCGGGAGTGGGGAGTCGGGAGTGGGGAGTCGGAGCGGTGAAGCACCATCGGGATCCGACCCCCGACCCCCGACTCCCGACCCCCGTTCTGACTACATCCGCGTCCGCCGCACGATCAAAGGCCGCTCGGCCGGCGAGATTTTGCAGGAGCGCGTGCCGCAGATCGTCGAGTCGCTACGCTGGCCGAAGATGATGCGCTGGGGCAACGGCGAATATTCGTACATCCGCCCGATCCACTCGGTCGTGTCGGTGCTCGACGGCGAGCACCTGCCGCTCGCGATCTTCGGCATCGCCTCGGGGACGACCACGCGCGGACACCGCACGCTGTCGCCGAAGCCGATCGAGGTGCTCTCGTACAACGAATACGTGACGAAGCTGGAGCTGGCTCGTGTCGTCATCGACGCCGAACGCCGCCGTCACGTGATGGCCGAACGCGCCCGCGTCCTCGGCCAGCAGGCCGGCGGCACGCCGTCGGTCGATGCATCGATCTGGTCGCAATGGCAATACCTCACCGAATATCCGGGTGTCGTCCGCGCCGAGTTCGGCCGCGAGTTCCTCGCGCTGCCGGACGAGGTGCTGGTCACGGTCATGCGCGTCCATCAAAAGCAGCTACCGATCCGCGACGCCAATGAAAAGCTGACCAACTCGTTCCTGGCCGTGCTCGACAACGACGCCGATCCGGACGGCAACGCCGCCTATGGCAATTCGTTCGTGACGAATGCCCGTTTCGCCGACGCGAAGTTTTTCTACGAGACGGATCGCAAGCGAACGCTCGAGTCGCGGTTGCCCGAGCTCGAACGGCTCCAGTTTCAGGAGAAGCTCGGCAACTATCTCGACAAGACCAAACGCATCGAGAAAATCGCCGCCGCGATTTCGGACGACGCCGAAACGCTCGCCGCCGCGAGGCTTTGCAAGACCGATCTCGTCACGGAGATGGTCAAGGAATTCACCGACCTCCAGGGCAAGATCGGCGGCATCTACGCTCGTGAAGAAGGACTGCCGAAAGACACGTGGCAGGCCGTCTACGATCACTATCTTCCGATCAACATCGACGACGCGTTGCCTCGCACGCTCAGCGGCGCGATCGTCTCGCTGGCCGACAAGATCGATACGCTGGTTGGCTTCTTCCGCATCGGTGCGAAGCCGACCGGCTCGAAGGATCCGTTCGCATTGCGCCGCGCTGCGCAGGGTGTCGTGCAGCTCCTGCTTAACCGCGACAAACGCTCGGTCAAGATCGGCATCGACAAGCTGATCGACATCGCTCTCGAGGCGCATGGTGCGACGGCCCAGCCAAAGGACGACCTCCTCGCATTCTTCGCCGAGCGCGTCCGCACGATCCTCGAAGCCTCCGCCTACGGTTTCGCGTACGACGAGATCGCCGCCGCGATGGAAGCGGGTTGGGCGTCATCGCTCACCGATCTCGTCGACCGCATCACCGCACTCAAGGCGATGCGCGGCGAGACGAACTTTCTGTCGATCCTCGACTCCGCAAAGCGCATCGCCAACATCACTGCCGGTCAGGAAACGGCCGCGCGCATCGATCCTTCGAAACTAGAGAACGATGTCGAGCGCCGTCTTGCGGATCTCGTATCCATCGCCACCGATCAGATCGAAGAGATGATCGGCGAGCGCGATTACAAACGCGCGCTGGAGACCTTCGCCGCGCTCGCACCCGAGCTGGAGACCTTCTTCGACGAAGTGATGGTCATGGTCGAAGACGAAGGCGTGCGCCGCAACCGCATGGCACTGCTGCGCACGATCGGTAACGCTGTGATGAAGATCGCCGACGTCACGAAGATCGTGGTCGACCGGCGCGAGTATCGCCCGTGAAGCGGCGCACGTTCATCGCGTTGCTCCTCATCGCCGGTTGTTCGCGTCCCGCTCCGGAGCGCCCCGAGGATCAGCGGCTGCCCAGCACATTGCCGAAAGACATCGCTAACGAACGCTCCAGCCTTCTCGACATCACGCGCGGCGCTACCATCGTTTCCCGCACCGGCGAGGCCATGCTCATCACCTCCGCCATAGCCCCGATCGATGGCGAGATCGGCACGTTCTGGACTCCGCCGCCGCACGACTATCCGCAGTCGATTGTGATCGCGCTCGCCGCGCCGAGCCGCATCGACCGCGTCGGATTTCGTTCGCTCGCGGGGCTGCATGCCGAGGCCAATCACGTCTCGTTTGATCGATCGCTGGATGGCGCGAACTGGCTGCCGCTGGCCACGATGACGACGCGCCACGTGAGCACGGCGCAGTGGGTCGATGTTGCGCCGGCCGAGGCCGCGTATCTGCGCGTCACGATTCCCGATGCGGCGTTCACCGAGCACGACGCGCGCATTCACTCGCTGCTCGCGCATGGAACGGAGCTGACGCCGCCGAAGAACGCGTCGATCGACGGCTGTTGGTCGATCAACGGCGAGGCTGCGAAATTTGCGCAGCATGGTGCGCGCGTCACGGGCGTCGTCGAGCAGAACAAGCAGCCCCTCTATCTCACCGGCGGTTCGAACGGCCGCATCTGGCGATTCAACTGGATTCGCGGCAACGACTACGGCTACACGGCGTTGACCGCCTCGCCCGACGGCAAGCACGTCAGCGCGCTGAACTGGCACGAGGAGGCCATCCCGCTCTTCGCCGCGTTTCCGTGGTTCGGCGACCGCGGCGATTGCGCGGCCACGCCGCTGCGCGACGACGTTCCGATCGCGCTGCTCCATCGCGCGGGGCACGTATCGCTCTTTGCGCTGCAGTTCGACGCGAACGGCAACCTTCTCGCCGATGCCAGCCGCGAGGAGTTGCAGTCATTGGCGACCATCATCCGCGGTGTTCCCGGTCCGCTTCGCATCATCGCGCACGAGTTCCGGCAGGATTCGAAGCGAAACAAAGCAATCACCGAACGCGAGATTGCCTCGGTACGCGTGGCGCTCGCGAACGTCGATCTCTCCCGCGTCGAATTCGTCGCCTCCGGCAGCGATTCGCCGCGGCAGGTCCCCGAGTCGGACGCCGCCCGCGCGATCTACAGCAGCGTCGATGTGGAAGTTCGGAGATAATCGCGCGGCCATGCAGCAGCCGCAATACGTCTACTACTTCGGCGACGGTGCCGCCGATGGCAACGCGAAGATGAAGGACGTCCTCGGCGGCAAAGGCGCGGGCCTGGCCGAGATGACCAACATCGGCGTGCCGGTGCCGCCCGGCTTCACGATTTCCACCGCGGTCTGTACGTACTTTTACGCGAACGGCAAAACGTATCCGCCGGAATTGAAGGCATCGGTCGCCGAGAACCTCGCGCGCGTGGAGAAATCAGTCGGCCGCAATTTCGGCGACGCGAACGCGCCGCTGCTCGTCTCCGTCCGCTCCGGCGCCCGCGCCTCGATGCCCGGCATGATGGACACGATCCTCAACCTCGGCCTGAACGACGAAACGGTGAAGGGCTTGGCAAAGTCGTCTAAGGATGAACGCTTCGCGCTCGATTCGTATCGCCGCTTCATCCAGATGTACTCCGGCGTCGTGCTGGAGCTGGACAAGGATCTTTTCGAGCATGAGCTCTTCGCGCTGCGTGACAAATCGGGCGTGAAGACAGATGCGGAGATTCCGGCCGATGGACTGCGCGGGCTCGTTGAAACGTACAAAGGCATCGTTCGCGACAAGACCGGCAACGATTTCCCGCAGGACGTGCAGCAGCAGCTCTGGGGCGCGATCGGCGCGGTTTTCAATTCGTGGAACAACCAGCGCGCCATCACCTACCGCAAGCTGAACCAGATCCCCGACGATTGGGGCACCGCGGTCAACGTGCAGTCGATGGTCTTCGGCAACATGGGCGACGACTGCGCCACCGGCGTCGCCTTCACGCGCAATCCCGCGAACGGCGAGCATCGATTTTTCGGCGAGTACCTGCCGAACGCGCAGGGCGAAGACGTCGTGGCCGGCATCCGCACGCCGCTGCCGATTTCGAACGCGCAGGCGATCCCCGTCGGTCAGGCGGGCTCTCCTGATGCTGAGCAGTCGCTTGAGGAAGCCATGCCCGCGGTCTACGCGCAACTCGAGGACGTCTACAAGAAACTCGAAGGCCACTACCGCGACATGCAGGACATCGAGTTCACGATCCAGTCCGGCAAGCTCTATCTGCTGCAAACGCGCACCGGAAAGCGCACCGGATTCGCGGCGGTGAAGATCGCCTGCGACATGGTCGACGAAGGGTTGATCAATCACACCGAGGCGGTGTCGCGCGTCGAAGCCGGCCAGATCGTGCAACTGCTCGCGCCGGTGTTCGACTCGAAAGAAAAACAGAAGGCGCTCACCGGAGGACGCGTCCTAGGGCGTGGACTTCCGGCCGGTCCAGGCGCCGCCGCGGGCCGCATCGCCTTCAGCGCGGAGCGCGCCGTGTCGATGGCGAAGGACGGCCCGGTCATCCTGGTGCGCGTGGAAACGTCACCCGAGGACATTGCCGGCATGCACAGCGCGGCGGGCATTCTCACCACGCGCGGCGGTCTGACGTCGCACGCCGCCGTCGTCGCGCGAGGCATGGGGCGGCCGTGCATCGTCGGCGCCGGCGCGCTGCGCGTCGACTACGGCAAAGGCGAGCTTCGCAGCGAAGGTCATGAGCCGCTTGAAGAAGGCGATTTTGTTTCGATCGACGGCTCGACCGGCGAGATCATCGGCGGCAAGCTCGATACGCGGCCGTCCGAAGTCATCCAGGTGCTGCTCGAGAATTCGCTGCCTGCCGATCAGTCGGAGACGTTCCGCAATTTCGATCGCCTGCTGAAGTGGGCCGATGAGATTCGCACCCTCGGCGTGCGTTCGAACGCCGACACTCCCAACGACGCGCGCGTGGCGCGGCTCTTCGGCGCGGCAGGTATCGGTCTTTGCCGCACCGAGCACATGTTCTTTTCCGAGGACCGCATCTTGCGCGTTCGCGAAATGATTCTGGCCCGCAACGAGGCCGGACGCCGCAAGGCGCTCGATGTGTTGCTGCCGTTTCAGAAGGCCGATTTTGAAGGCATTTTCCGCGAGCTTGACGGGCTGCCGGTCACGATCCGACTGCTCGATCCACCGCTGCACGAGTTCCTCCCGCAGAGCGAGCAGCAGATTTCCGCCGTCGCACGCGACATGGGCTGGGGCTTCGTCGAACTGCGCGCGAAAGTGAATCAACTCCACGAATCGAATCCGATGCTCGGCCACCGCGGCTGCCGGCTTGCGGTGACGTTCCCCGAGATTTACGAGATGCAGGTGCGCGCGATTTTCCAGGCCGCGTGCGACGTGAAGAAGGACGGCATCGACGCGCGTCCGGAAGTCATGATCCCGCTCGTCGGAACGGTGAAAGAACTCACGACGCTGAAAGAAATGGTCCAGCGCGTTGCCGCCGAGGTAATCGCGGAACGTGGCGTTGAAATGCAGGTGATCGTCGGCACGATGATCGAGATCCCGCGCGCGGCACTGATCGCCGACAAGCTCGGCGAAGTCGCGGAGTTCTTCTCCTTCGGTACCAACGACCTGACGCAGATGACGTTCGGCTACTCACGCGACGATGCCGGCTCGTTCCTGCCGGAGTACGTCGACAAGAAGATCCTGCCGAAGGATCCGTTCGAGTCGATCGATCAGGAGGGCGTCGGCCAGCTCGTCCGCCTCGGCACGGAACGCGGACGCAGCACAAACGCCGATCTTAAAGTCGGCGTCTGCGGCGAGCACGGCGGCGACCCCGACTCGATCCGCTTCTTCCGCACGTGCGGCCTCAACTACGTCTCATGCTCGCCGTACCGCGTGCCGGTCGCGCGACTGGCGGCCGCGCAGGCGGAGTTGGAGTTCGCGCATTACGAGGGTTAGGTTTTCGCGCGAATCGCGGCACATTTCGCGAAGCTTTGGATTGCGGTAGCGGTCGAGCTACCGCTTTGGGAGGGTGGTGGACGCCTGATCAACGCAGGTTGCGAATAGTCGCGATTCCCCCCGCCCTCCCAAAGCGGTGGCTCGGTCGCCACCGCACTCCAAAGCTTCGCGAAATGTGCCTGGATTTCCGGTTTTCAGGTCAGCTCCGGCAGGCGCTCGATTAATCGCTGCAGTCTTCGCAACGACCGAGACTTCCCCAACACCACCGCCACATCGAAGATCGGAGGCGATACGCCTTTGCCCGTCAGCGCGAGCCGCAACGGGTGAATGAGTTTCGCGGCGCTGACGCCTTGCGATTCCGCCAGCGCCCGGAGTTCGGCTTCCGAGGTCGTGACGTCGAACGGGCCGGTTGATGCGAGCGTGTCGCGTAGCGACGACAACCGCGCGGCGAGGTCGTCGCCTTTGATGTGCTTCTTCACGGTGGCGTCGTCGTACTCGATCGCATCGTCGTCGACGAAGTAGATGGCCATCTGCTCGGCGAGCTCGCGAAGCGTGCGCGCGCGCATCTTGTGGAGGTCGATGATCGTGCGCAGTTCGTCGAGGGATCGAGGATCGTCGCCGAGGAATGGGAGCAGATGCGGATAGATCTGCTCCGGGGTCATGCGCATCAAGTACTGGCCGTTCATCCAGAGCAGCTTCTCCGGATCGAAGACGGCCGGCGCTTTGTTGACGTCGCGCAGATCGAACCACTGAGACGCCTCGTCGCGCGTGAAGAGCTCGAGGTTCTCGCCGGGCGACCAGCCGAGGAGCGTGAGGAAGTTGAAGAGCGCCTCGGGGACGATGCCCATCTCACGATACTCCTCGGCGGACGTCGCGCCGGTGCGCTTCGATAAACGCTTCTTGTCGCCGCCGAGGATCAGCGGCAGGTGCGCGAATGACGGCACCTCGGCGCCGAACGCGCGGAAGAGCAGCACGTGCTTCGGCGTGTTCGAGAGGTGGTCGTCGCCGCGCGCTACGTGCGTGATGGCCATGTCGATGTCGTCGACGGTGACGGAGAGGTGATACGTCGGATTGCCGTCGGAGCGGAGCAGGACGAAGTCGTCGATCAGATCGCCCTCGAACTGCATGTCGCCGCGGATGAGATCCTGAAATTCGATCGTCCCCGGCGGAACCTCGAAACGAATCACATGCGGTTCATCAGATGCATCGGTGACATGGCGGCAGCGCCCTGAGTAGCGCCACTGCTTGCCCGCCTTTTCCGCGGCGGAACGCTCTGCCTCGAGTTCTTCGACAGTGCAATAGCAACGGTACGCCTTGCCACTCGCCACCAACTCCTCGGCCCGCTCGCGATACCGATCGAGCCGATCGCTTTGATGGATCGGACCTTCATCCCACTCCACGCCGAGCCAGCGCAACGACGTGACGATCTGCTCCGCGTGATGCTGACGCGAGCGCTCGACGTCCGTGTCCTCGATGCGCAGCAGCATCGTGCCGCCGTAACGGCGCGCATGGAGGAGGTTGAAAATCGCGGTACGCGCGCCGCCGACGTGGAGAAAGCCGGTCGGAGAGGGAGCAAAACGGAGCTTCATGAGGGTGGTGGAGTCTAGCAGGATGACAGCGCGTAGAATCGCCGCAATGCACCGCTCCCGTGGCTTCTCGCTGGCGGAGACTCTTGTCGCGCTGGCGATTCTCGCGATCGTGATTACGACCACGATTGCAATGTTTGCGGAGAGGACGCGGCGGCTGCGCGAGGCGAGCGAGACCATCCTGGCGTTTCAGGCGCTGTCGAATGAGGCGGAGTACTGGCGGCGGGAACCGTTCACGCAGATCGACAAGGCCGACAACCAGACCTTCAAGTCCGATCTCGCGATTCTCGCGCCGATGACGCCGTATACGACCGAGGTGAAGGTGGACGCGCCACGGTCGGATGTTCGCAACGTCACGCTCACCATCCACTGGGCCAAGCGCGAAGCGCACCTCGGCATCGCGCGCGCCGACACGGGCGGGAGCGGCTTGTGGTGACGCGGCGCCGCGCGCGCGGTTACACGATGATGGAGATCGTCATCACGCTGGCGCTCTTCGGAGTCTTTCTCTTCATCATCGTCACGATGACGTCAGAGATGCAACGCAACGAGAAAAAGTGGCCGGTCAATTTTTTCGCGCATCCCGACGTCGGCAGCGTGCTGGCGCGGATGCGGCGCGACATCTACGACAGTACAGCGCGGCCCGACAACTTCGAGACGTATAGCAGTTCGCCGCTGACGCTCATCGTCTACACCATCAACAACGACGGCACGGCGGAGACGATCGTGTGGGATTTCACGACGCCCGGCGAGGCGCACCGCAAAGCGTTCAAGGCCACGCTGCTATCGTCGGAGTGGATGGCGCGCGGACTGCCGCTGTTCATGGCTACGGCCGAGCCGATGCCGTCGGGGCAGGACGCGATCCGCATCCGGGCGATGGATCAGGAGAAAAAACTTGCGATCGACGAGCTCATCGTCCCGCGTCCGCACGCGTGAGCGCGGCTACGTGCTCGTAGCGGCGATCACCATCGCGATCCTCTACTTCGCGCTGATGGAGCTGATGCTGATCGATTCGTCGCGCGCGCTGCGCGAGGCGCAGCGATTCCGTTCGAAAGTCGTCGCGGCGACGCTGGCAGAGAGCGCGGCGGAGTTGTCGGCAGCGTCGATGGTGACCCGCAAGGCCGGCGACACGATCAACGCGGACGATGAACAGGGATCGATGAAAGCCACGTGCAAGGTGAGCGGGCAGGCGTTCAACATCGATGCTGAAGCGACAACGAGCGGCGTTTCGCCGGTGACGTCGTCGGTGCGCGTGCAGGGAAGGATCATCGGGCAGCGCGTGATGATCGACTACACGTTTCATGCGCAGTAGCGCCGCCGGGCGGCGGCGCCACGCGTGTGTTTGTTACGCCCTTCGTCCGCGCATCATGCCGAGGCCGATGGCAACGGCTGCGAGACCGCCGAGGACTTTCGCCGGATTGGCTTGCGCCCAGGAGCGTGCCTTTCCGACCGTTTGATTTACGTTGAGATTCTTCATCTGATCGCCGATCGAGCGAACGCTCGTCGGGTCGATCCCAACCTTGTTCAGCATGGCGTTGAGGCCAGTCTCCGGACGTTCCGCGACAGGCACACTCGTTTCACGCTGATAGGGATGAAACTGACTGGTGGGATTCATGTTGTCGACCATTCACATCCTCCTATGAACGGTTATTTGTACTGCGAGGAGGGTGCCATACGACGCGTAGAAAATCGCTCTGGACGTTCAGGTCGCGCGCGGAGGCGCGCTGAATCCCCGCGCTCGGCGCGGGGGTTCAGGTAGCGTCCAGGGATGTGCGGCCGCGGAGGCGGCCGCTGCAAGGTCGTGCGCATTGGAGATTTTGTGGTGGCCGCCTCCGCGGCCACGAAAAATCTGGCACCTCGGGTCCCCGCGCTGAGCGCGGGGCTGGATTGTTCAGCGCGCCTCCGCGCGCGACGATCGCTGCCGTTGCGGGTTGCCGAGGACGATTTAGATGCGCGACATCAGTCGCTGCAATTGCGGCAGCAGCGACGCACCGACCGCGACTTTGAGGATGTCGGCGATGAGGAAGGGACGGACGCCGGTGAGCCACGCGCCCTTCGCACCGGCGAAGGCAGCGAGCCATGAGCAGCCGCCGAGGTAGATGATGCCGAGGGCGACGAGCATGCCGGCGATCGAGCGGACCGTGGTCGAGCCCCAGCCGCGCTCGGAAAACCAGCCCGCGATGAACGCGGCAAACGGGTAGGAGAAGAGGTATCCGGCGGTCGGTCCGGCAAGCCAGATCGCTCCGCCGTGGCCTTGCGCGAAGACCGGCATGCCGCTGAATCCTTCGAGAAGGTAGAGCGCAGCGGCCGCGGCACCGCGCGCGGAGCCGAGCGTGATGCCGACCAGCAGTACTGCCAGCGGCTGCATGGTCAGCGGGACCACCGTGCCCGGAATGGGAATGGCGATCTGTGCGGCGATGGCGATGATCGCGGATGCGACGACGACGAGCAGGACATCGAGAGCGGCGCGGCCGCGCACGATGCGGGTCAGGAGCGTGTTCGGAATCGTGGTCGCTTTACTGTTCATCGTTTCGTCGTCCCATCACAAGAATTGCCGGCAGCAGCGTGATCGCGGCCAGTCCGCTCAGGCCGATGCCGAAGGTTGAAGCATACCCAATCGATCGCAGCCCCGGATAGTGCGAGAACGCGAAGGCGCCGTAGCCGACGATGGCCGTGAGAGACGCCATGAGAATCGCTTTGCCCGTTTCGTGTGCACTGCCGCGGAACGCCGCCGGGTTTTCCTGGTAGCGCTGCAGCATGTAGATCGCGTAGTCGGTGGACACCCCGATGATCATCAGGCCGACGAAGATGTTCATGAAGTTGAACTGGAGGCCGAGCAGCGCCATCAGTCCGAGCATGCCCACCGCGCCTGCTACGAACGGCACGAACGAGAGCAGCGTCAGTTTCACCTTGCGGAAGCTGATGAACATGAGCACGAGCACGGCGATGAAGCCGATGATCGTGGAGCGGGTGGCGTCCGCTTTGACGATGCGCCGCAGCGTGCCACTGACGAGGTTGACGCCGGTGAGGACGTCGCCGGGATGGCGGTCGGGAACGGCCATCAGTTTCGCGGGAACGTCGCGCGGCCATTTGCCGCCCGCCGGATAAACGTTGATGACCGACATCCAGCCGTCGCCGACTTTCTTCACGAAGCGCGTGGTGAGTTTGGTGATGTCTGCGTTGCCGATGGTCTGCAGCGTGATCGGCTGCGCCGGTTGCAGCGTCTGCGCGAAGAGTTTCAGGTAATCGTCATACGCATCGGGACGAAAGCCGTTCTCCGTCAGGGCCGCACGAAAGGTTTTCTCGACGCGCGCGATGTTGAACTCGTTCGCGGAGCCGGCGTGCAGTCTGGCGATGATCTTCTCCTGATCGACGACGGGCGGGAGGAACGTCGAGATCGATTGGTACGAGGCGATGGTGTGATCGGCCACGAGCGCGTCGAGATCCTTCGAAGCCGTGCGCGTCTTCTCCAGCGCTTCCTCGAGCGTTTTTCCCTCGCAGACGTACATCATGAAGTCGAACGACTGCCCGAACTTCTCGGTGATCCGCGACTGATTGACGACGCCCGGATTTCCTTTCGCGCGCAGGTCCTGAATGTTGTCGCTGAAGCGGACGCGCGTGGCCATGATCCCGCACGCGATGATGAAGACGACCCACACGCCGATCGTGACGAGCGGCTTCTTTACCGAGATGTCGATGAGCTTCTCCGCGCCGAACGAGTGCAGATACAGCTTCGGGGCGCGCCGCGATTCTTTCCGTTCCGAAAAAACGATCAGAGCCGGCAGCAGAAACATCACGCAGAGCAGGAACAGCAGGATGCCGACGCCGGTCAGGAAGCCGAGCTGCGTCATGCCGCGAAAGTCGGTGGCCAGGAAGGCGAAGAACGTTCCGGCGGTCGTGATCGCCGCCACGAAGACGCCCGGCATCGTCGAGCGCATGATCGTGCGAATCGACTCCTGCATCGACGTGCCGCGGTTGCGCTCATCGACGTAGCGGCCGTAGAGGACGGTGATGAAGTCGATGCCGAGTCCAGCCAGCAGCGCCGCGAATCCAGCGCTTGCCTGGGAGAGCTTGCCGTACGTCACGCCGGCCATGCCGAACGTCAGAAGCAGTCCGAGGGCGAGCGGCGCGCCGGCGTAGATGATCGAGGCCGGACGGCGGAAGGCGTAGAGGAACAGCGCCAGCACGCCGAAGACCGTGCCGAGGATGTTGACGATGACGTCGCTGCGAATGAGGTCGGCGTCGCCCGCCGCGATTTCGTATCCGCCGGTGTGCGAGATCCTCGGCAGCGGCGTTCCCGGCGGAGCGCTCTTCTGAAACTCCTTCAGCGCCTCCGCTTCAATCAGCGTCCCTTCGTTCAACAGTTTCTTGCCGAACGGAACGTCCTGCGCCGGCCGCTTCGGCTTGGTCAGAATCAGCAGCATGCTGTGATCGGACGACATGTAGTAGCCGCTGGACGTGTCGATGCTGAAGCCGCCGCCGGCGGACTGAAACTTGCGAAGGAAGATGGGGACGAGGTTGAAAGGATCGTATTGAACGAGCGGCTTCATCGCGGTGCCCTGCGGCGTCTGGAGCATGGCCGCATTGCGCGCCACCGAGGCGCGGATGCCGTCGTCCGTGAGTTTGACGCTGACTTCGTCGAGCTCCGCCGGCGTCAGGAAGAGCAGCGCTATCGGCAGGATGATCTCGATGAAGTCGAGCGGATTGGGGATTTTGTACGTCACATCCTCGATCCGCGGATTCTTCCGATACCCCTCGGCCACCGCATCGATGAGGGTGTCGTAGTCGTGGACGTCGCGCCCTTTGGGCATGTCCATGAGCACGATGTGGTAGTCGATCGTGCCGAGATCTTTGAGGACTTTGCGGAACTCGTTGACCTGCTTGTTCTGCTGCGGGATGAGGTTGAGCAGGTCGGGATCGAAGGTGATGCGCGTTGCGCCAAGCACGGCCAGAACCGCGAGCACGAGGGCCGCGATCAGGATCTCTTTATTGCGTCGCAGGCAGAGGCGCGCCAGCGCGTCGAGGATTCGGTCGGTCAATTCAATTCTCGCGGTATCGTGCGCGTCGCGCGGAAAGCCGGGGGATAACAACATGCGCGGTCGAACGAGTCAAGTTGCATGCGCGGTCCTGCTCCTGATGGTTGCGTGCCAGAAGGCGGAACCGCTCACGGCGGAGAAGGCGAATCAGATCATCGAAGGCTTCCGCTTCGCGGCTGAACCGATCTACGCCGAGGTGCCGCAAAAGGTGTGGTGGAACCCGCGATTCCCGAAGGATGAGTACGACGATCGATCGCTGCGCACGTTCGACAATCTTCGCAACGCGGGGCTGATCACGGTCACCGGCGGCCCGACGCCGGATGGCGCCGAGTACATCGCTCACGTCACCCCGAAAGGCTTTCCGATCCTCGGCACGTCGCCCAGCGCGCGAGGCCCGGTCTTCCGCGGACTGATTTGCTACAAGGTTTACGACGGCCTCCGCAATTTTCAACGTCATCCGACCGAGCCGACCACCGGACACGGGGAGCTGGCCTGGCACTACACGCGTCCGACGCCGCTCTATCCGCTCTTCGAAACGAAGCAGAACAAGCCGCTCGACAAGACCTTCGTGTCGCTGGTGTCGTTCTATTACAAAGACCACCAGTACCGCTTCGACGTGACGGTGCGGAAGACGGAAGCGGAGTAACTCCTTGGCAGGGTTCTTGAGTTATTTGAGCTGCGAAGGAGACTCACACATGCGCATCAACGACGACGAAATCAAAGGCAATGTCGACAAGGCGAGCGGTACGGTGAAAGAGAACATCGGCCGTGCTTTGGGCGACCCGATTCTCGAAAATGAAGGCGCCGACCAGCGCTCCAGCGGCGACATCCAGGCCGGCTTCGGCAAAGCCCGCCGCAAGGTGGGCGAAGTGGTGGAAGACCTCGGCGAGAAGTTGGGGAAATAAGTGCCGAACGAACAGGAGGGAGCTAGATCGCTCCCTCCTGCCTCAACTTACGGGAAAATCTCGATGTCGGGATCAAGAACCGGAGCGTTGGGCGCCGTGATGTCGTACTTGATGTTCTTGATCGTGCTTCCCGTGACAAACGGACCGGCCAGGCAAATCCATTTGTTCCCTTGCAACGAACACGTGACCGCAGGCTCACCGGGT
>DASYJF010000148.1:0-62209 GCA_035996815.1 Thermoanaerobaculia bacterium
CAAGAACCGCGTCGAGATCTGCGACATCTGCGGCAACCCCGTCGACCTGCAGATGAAGTACTCGGTCGAAGAGTGCCAGGAGCGCGGCATGTCCTACAGCGTTCCGCTGAAGGTCACCTTCCGCCTCTTCGTCTACGACAAGGATCCCGACACCGGCGTCAAGCACATGCGCGACGCCAAGGAAGAGGAAGTTTTCTTCGGCGACATCCCGCTGATGACGGACAACGGTACGTTCATCATCAACGGAACAGAGCGCGTCATTGTCTCGCAGCTCCACCGTTCGCCGGGCGTCTTCTTCACCAAGGAATCGGCCCACACCTTCCTCGCCAAGATCATCCCGTACCGCGGCTCCTGGGTGGAGTTCGAGTACGACCAGAAAAACATTCTCTACGTGCGCATCGACCGCAAGCGCAAGTTCCTCGGCTCGGTCTTCCTGCGCGCGCTCGGCCTGACCACTGACGAAGAAATCCTTCGCCAGTTCTACACGCCGATCAAAGCGAAGATCACCGGCGATCAGGTCACGCTGTCGTTCGACCGCCGCGTGCTCGATCAGGAAGAAGCGAAGGAACGCCACTCCATCCGCGGCCGTCGCACGGTCCGCACCGTTTTCGCCGGCGTGAAACTCGACCAGAAGATGGCCGATTCGCTGGCGAAGAACAACGAAGCCTCGGCGAAAGTCGACTTCGCGGCGATGGATAAGGCCGTCTTCCTCTCCGACGTCGTCGACGTCAACAGCGGCGAAGTGCTCTTCGAAGCGAGCGAGAACCTGCCGGCCGATTGGGCCGACGTTCTTCGCGCGCACGAGGTCGAATCCGTCGACGTCATCTTCCCGGAGTGGGATCTCGTCTCCGACATCCTGCTCAACACGGTTCGCAAGGACACCTCGAAGTCGTTCGAAGCGGCCATTATCGAAATCTACCGCCGCATGCGCCCGGGCGATCCTCCGACCCTCGAGTCGGCTAAGACGCTCTTCGAAGGGATGTTCTTCGACGCCCGCAAGTACGACTTCTCGCGCGTCGGCCGCTTCAAGTTCAACATCAAGCTCGATCTCGATTCGCCGGTCACGCAGAAGACGATGTCCGCCGAAGACTTCTTCGTCGTCATCAACTACCTGCTCCGCCTCCGCAAGGACGTCGGCCGCGTCGACGACATCGATAACCTCGGCAACCGCCGTGTTCGCGCGGTTGGCGAACTGCTCGAGAACCAGTTCCGCATCGGCCTCGTGCGCATGGAGCGAGCGATCAAGGAAAAGATGTCCGTCCATCAGGACATCGACTCCGCGATGCCGCACGATCTGATCAACTCCAAGCCGGTCATCGCGGCCATCAAGGAGTTCTTCGGCTCGTCGCAGCTCTCGCAGTTCATGGATCAGACGAATCCGCTCTCCGAAGTCACGCACAAACGGCGTCTGTCAGCCTTGGGACCGGGTGGTCTCTCCCGCGAGCGCGCCGGATTCGAAGTCCGCGACGTTCATCCGACGCACTACGGCCGCATCTGTCCGATCGAGACGCCTGAAGGTCCGAACATCGGTCTGATCTCGTCGCTCGCTTGCTACGCGCGCATCAACGAGTATGGCTTCATCGAGAGCCCGTACAAGAAGGTCGAGAACGGCCGCGTGCTCGACCACTACCGGGCCGTGAAAGTCGGCGACTCCAGCTTCACGCTCAGCCAGATCATCGAGAAGCGTGATCTGCAGAAGGAAAACAACCGCATCGCCAAAGAGAACGCGGCGAACAAGTCGCGCAAAGGCCAGCTCCAGCTCGCAGAAGCCGAGCCGTACGCGTTCTATCTCTCGGCGTGGGATGAAGAGCGCTACACGATCGCGCAGGCGAACGTGGTGATGGACGAGGAAGGCAATCTCGTTCACGACCGCGTCATCGCGCGCCAGTCGGGCGACTTCGTCTCCATCGAGAAAGAGAAGGTCGACTTCATCGACGTCTCGCCGAAGCAGCTCGTCTCCGTGGCCGCCTCGCTCGTTCCGTTCCTCGAGAACGACGACGCGAACCGCGCACTCATGGGCGCCAACATGCAGCGCCAGTCCGTTCCTCTCCTCCGTACCGATTCGCCGCTGGTCGGCACCGGCATGGAGAACATCGTGGCCCGCGACTCCGGCGCTGTGATTCTCTGCAAGCGTGGCGGTGTCGTCGATCTCGTCGACTCCAACCGCATCATCGTTCGCGTCGAAGCGGAAGATCAGGAGACCGGCGAGACCAAAGAGTTCGGCGCCGACATCTATCAGCTCATCAAGTTCAAGCGTTCCAACCAGAACACCTGCATCACGCAGAAGCCGAACGTCCGCGAAGGGCAGCGGGTCCGCAAAGGCCAGGTCCTGGCCGACGGCCCCTGCACTGACGCCGGCGAGCTGGCCCTCGGACGCAACATTCTGGTCGCGTTCATGCCGTGGCGCGGCAACAACTTCGAGGACGCCATCCTGGTCTCCGAGAAGCTGGCCAAAGAGGATTACTACACCTCCATCCACATCGAAGAGTTCGAGATCGAAGCCCGCGACACCAAGCTCGGTCCCGAGGAAATCACGCGCGACATCCCGAACGTCAGTGAAGGCGCGCTGCGCGATCTCGACGAGTCCGGCATCGTGCGCATCGGCGCCACGTGCAAGCAGGGCGATATCCTGGTCGGCAAAGTCACGCCGAAGGGCGAGACCCAGCTCACTCCCGAAGAGAAGCTGCTTCGCGCCATCTTCGGCGAAAAGGCCGGCGACGTCCGCGACGCATCGCTCAAAACGCCTCCCGGTATCGAAGGCACGGTCGTCGACGTGAAGATCTTCTCGCGCAAGGGCGTGGAGAAAGACCTTCGCGCCAAGTCGATCGAAGAGGGCGAGATCGAGCGGATGAACCGTAACATCCAGGACGAGATCCGCATCATCACCGACGCACGCAACAAGCGCATTGGCGACGTCCTCAGTGACAAGAAGCTGCAGCGCGACGTGGTCGACTTCCGCACGGGCGAGACGCTCGTCGGCAAGGGCGAGACGGCGTCGCGCGAAACGGTTGGACGCCTGTCCCGCCGCGAGCTGCTGGCGCTGCCGGTCGATGAAGAGACGCGCGAGACGATCCGCATGTTCGTCGAGCGCGCCGAGAACCGCATCCGTGTGCTGGAGCAGAAAGCCGAGGAGCGTCGCGAAGACCTCCAGAAGGGCGACGAGCTCCCGCCGGGTGTCATCAAGATGATCAAGGTTTACGTCGCCATGAAGCGCAAGCTGAGTGTCGGCGACAAGATGGCCGGACGCCACGGCAACAAGGGCGTCATCAGCCGCATCCTCCCCGAGGAGGACATGCCGTACCTGCCGGATGGCACGCCGGTCGAGATCGTCCTCAATCCGCTCGGCGTTCCGTCGCGCATGAACGTCGGTCAGATTCTCGAGACGCACCTCGGCTGGGCCGCTAGGTCCCTCGGCCTCTACTTCTCAACCCCTGTCTTCGACGGCGCCATCGAGTCGGAGATCAAGGCGCAGCTCAAGGCCGCCGGCCTTCCCGACGACGGCAAGACGCCGCTCTTCGACGGCATGACCGGCGAACAGTTCGAGCAGCGCGTCTGCGTCGGCTACATCTACATGCTAAAGCTCTCGCATCTGGTCGACGACAAGATCCACGCGCGTTCGATCGGACCGTATTCGCTCATCACCCAGCAGCCCCTCGGCGGAAAAGCGCAGTTCGGCGGCCAGCGCTTCGGAGAAATGGAAGTCTGGGCCCTCGAAGCATATGGAGCCGCTTACACGCTGCAGGAGTTGCTCACGTCGAAGTCCGACGATGTCGAAGGGCGTTCCAAGATTTACGAAGCCATCGTCAAAGGCGAGGTTCCGGACGATCCGGGTCTCCCCGAGTCGTTCAACGTCCTCGTCCGCGAGCTGCAGTCGCTCTGCCTCGACGTCGAGTTGCTCAAGGAATAGCGCATGGCGAACAAAGTCACAGCAGTTGCCAGCATGCCGAACGCCGATTGCCCTGCCTGTCACGGCATCGGCGCGATTCCCATGACTGCGCACTTCTACACGGGCGACCAGGAATGGGAAGCTCCGTGCTGGATGTGCTACGGCAACACAGTGGCCTTCTCGCTTCCGAAACCGCGTTCAACGGATAACGCCTGACACATAGGGAGGCGCATTTGGAAAGCTTCAACTCATTGTTTCAGTCACAAAAGCCAGCGGTGGTCAACGATTTCAACGCCATCAAGATCAGCCTCGCGTCCCCGGAAAAGATCCGGTCGTGGTCGTACGGCGAAGTAACGAAGCCGGAGACGATCAACTACCGCACCTTCAAACCGGAGCGCGACGGCCTCTTCTGCGCGAAGATCTTCGGCCCCATCACCGATTGGGAATGCCTCTGCGGCAAGTACAAGCGGATGAAGCATCGCGGTGTCATCTGCGACAAGTGCGGCGTCGAAGTCACGAAGTCCAAAGTCCGCCGCGAGCGCATGGGCCACATCGAGCTGGCCTCGCCCGTTTCGCACGTCTGGTTCTTCAAGGGCCTCCCGTCGCGCATCGGACATCTGCTCGACATCTCGCTCCGTGACCTCGAGCGCATCCTCTACTTCGAGTCGTACGTGACGATCGACCCGGGCGACCTGGCCACCGTCCTCGACGAGAAAGAGCTGCTCACCGAAGAGCGCTATCGCGAGCTTCGTGGACAGCATGGCGATGTGTTCGTCGCCAAGATGGGCGCCGAAGCGATCAAAGAACTGCTCCGCCGCGTCAACATCGAAGAGCTCAGCGACGAGCTGCGCCTCATGATGCGCACCGAGACGTCGCAGATCAAAAAGCTCAAGGCTGCCAAGCGGCTCAAGGTCGTCGATGCCTTCCGCAAGTCCGGTCATCACCCCGACTGGATGATCCTCGACGTCATCCCGGTCATTCCGCCCGAGCTTCGTCCGCTCGTTCCTCTCGACGGCGGCCGCTTCGCGACGTCAGATCTGAACGATCTCTATCGCCGCGTCATCAACCGCAACAATCGCCTCAAGAAGCTGCTTGAGCTTCGCGCGCCTGACGTCATCGTGCGCAACGAGAAGCGCATGCTGCAGGAAGCGGTCGACGCGCTCTTCGACAACGGCCGCCGCGGCCGCGTGCTGAAGGGCTCGAACAATCGTCCGCTGAAGTCGCTCTCCGACACCCTCAAGGGTAAGCAGGGCCGCTTCCGCCAGAACCTCCTCGGCAAGCGCGTCGATTACTCCGGCCGTTCCGTCATCGTCGTCGGCCCCGAACTGAAGCTGCACCAGTGCGGTCTGCCGAAGAAGATGGCCCTCGAGCTCTTCAAGCCGTTCATCTACAACCGTCTCGAGCAGAAGGGCCTGGTCGGTACGATCAAGGCCGCCAAAGAGATGGTCGAGCTTCAGACCATCGAAGTGTGGGATGCGCTCGAAGAGGTCATCAAAGAGCATCCGATTCTTCTGAACCGGGCGCCGACGCTCCATCGCCTCGGCATCCAGGCCTTCGAGCCGCTCCTCGTCGAAGGGAAGGCCCTCAAGATCCATCCGCTGGTCTGCACCGCTTTCAACGCCGACTTCGACGGCGATCAGATGGCCGTTCACGTCCCGCTCTCGCCGAAAGCTCAGGTCGAGTCGCAGATCCTGATGCTGGCTTCGAACAACATCCTCTCGCCGGCCAACGGCAAGCCGCTCGCCGTTCCCTCGCAGGATCTCGTCCTCGGCTGCTACTACCTGACCAAGGAAAAGCGCGGCGCCAAGGGCGAAGGCAAAGTCTTCGGCAGCTTCGATGAAGTCGTCATCGCGCTGCAGGCCCAGGAAGTCGAGCTGCTCACGGCGATCCGCGTACGCGTGACGGGCAAGTTCATCGACCTCACCAAGCATTTCAACGATCAGGATCTGATGCACGCCGAGATTCAGGACCTCGACAAGAAAATCGTCGAGACCACCGTCGGCCGCGTCATCTTCAAGATGCACATGCCCGATGAGATCCCGTTCATCAACGGTCTCCTCAAGAAGCGCGCACTGCAGGAGCTGGTGAACTTCGCGTTCGTCAACTTCGGCAACGCGCTCACCGTGCAGATGCTCGACGATCTCAAGGACCTCGGCTTCCTCTACGCGACGAAGGCCGGCGTCTCCATCGGCGTCGACGACATGGTCATCCCGGCGAAGAAGCAGGAAATCGTCGAAGGTGCTCGCAAGGCTGTCCTCGAGGTCGAGCGCCAGCGTCTCGACGGCGCCATCACCCACGGCGAGCGCCACAACAAGATCATCGACATCTGGCATCGCGCTACGGAGAACGTCTCCGACGAGATGTTCAGCGAGATGGCCCGCACCGAGCAGGATCGCGGAGAGTTCAACCCCATCTTCATGATGGCCGACTCCGGCGCCCGCGGTTCCAAGGAGCAGGTCCGCCAGCTGGCCGGTATGCGCGGTCTGATGTCCAAGCCCTCGGGCGAAGTCATCGAAACCCCCATCACCGCCAACTTCCGCGAAGGCCTCTCCGTGCTGCAGTACTTCATCTCGACGCACGGCGCCCGCAAGGGTCTGGCCGATACGGCCCTCAAGACCGCCGACTCCGGCTACCTCACGCGCCGTCTCGTCGACGTCGCGCAGGACGTGATCGTCACCGAACAGGATTGCCAGACGTTCGACGGCATCGTGGTCACCCCGATCATGGAAGGCGGCGACATCCTCGAGCCGCTCCGCGACCGCATCGTCGGCCGCGTCTCGCAGGAAGACATCTACGATCCGCTCACCGGCGACATTCTGGTTTCGCAGAACGACGAGATCACCGACGAGCTCGCGAACTCGATTCAGGAAGCCGGCATCGAGCAGGTCAAGATCCGCTCCGGTCTGACCTGCGAAACCCGCCGCGGCATCTGCCGCCGCTGCTACGGCCGCAACCTGGCAAGCGGCAAGATGGTCGAGATCGGCGAAGCGGTCGGCGTCATCGCCGCCGAGTCGATCGGCGAGCCGGGCACGCAGCTCACCATGCGTACCTTCCACGTCGGCGGTACGGCATCACGCGTTTCCGAGCAGTCGAAGCACGAAGCAACCAACCCCGGGAAGATTCAGTTCATCAACGTCTCCACCGTCACGAACAAGAACGGCGATCTCGTCGTCATCAACCGTAACGGCAAGCTGCTGATCATGGACGACGCCGCGATCAAGAAGCTGAAGAAGGGCGAAGCCGCTGTCCTCGACACGACCGGCCGCGAGAAGGAGCGTTACGCGCTCGTCTACGGTTCGACGTTGAAGGTGCACGACGGCCAGCACGTCGAAGCCGGCACGCCGCTCGTCGAGTGGGATCCGTTCACTTCGGCGATTCTCACCGAGGTTGGCGGCAAGGTTACGTTCAAGGATATCGTTGAAGGCGAGAACGTCCGCGAAGAAACCGACCGCGTCACCGGCCTCACGCAGATGGTCATCGTCGAATCGGCCACCGCCGAGAAGCGCACGCCGACCATCACCATCAAATCGAAGAAGGGCGAGGAGAAGCGCTACCTGCTTCCCACCGGCGCCCACGTCATGGTGCAGAACGGCAACGAGGTCTACCCGGGCGACATCCTGGCCAAGATCCCGCGCGCCACAACCAAGACGAAGGACATCACCGGCGGTCTGCCGCGCGTCGTCGAGCTCTTCGAAGCCCGTCACCCGCGCGATAAGGCTGTCATCTCCGAGGTCGAGGGAACGGTGCATCACGGTCCGGTCGTCAAGGGCATGCGCCGCGTCATCATCGAGACCGACGAAGGCACCCGCCACGAGTACAGCGTTCCCCGCAGTGTTCACGTGAACGTTCAGGAAGGGGAGCGCGTACGCGCCGGCGATCCGCTCATCGACGGTCCGATCGATCCGCACGACGTCCTCGCGGTCCTCGGCATCAAGGAGCTGCAGCGCTACCTGGTCGACAAGATCCAGGAGGTCTACCGCTCCCAGTCGGTTGCCATCAACGACAAGCACATCGAAGTCATCTGCCGCCAGATGCTCCGTTCCGTCCGCGTGACGCGCGTCGGCGACACGGACTTCCTCGTCGACGAGCAGGTCGATCGCTTCCGCTTCATGGAAGAGAACGAGAAAGTGATGAACCGCGGCGGCGAGCCCGCCGACGGCACCCCACTCCTCCTCGGCATCACCAAAGCCTCTCTCTCAACGGACAGCTTCATCTCCGCCGCGTCGTTCCAGGAGACCACCCGAGTGCTCACCGAAGCCAGCATCGCCGGCCGAGTCGACCACCTCCGCGGCCTCAAGGAAAACGTCATCGTCGGCCGCCTCATCCCCGCCGGAACAGGCATGCCCGTCTATCGCGAGGTTTACCTGGAAAAGGACGAACCCGTCCCCGTCCAGCCCAACCTCGAAGACCTCCTCCGCGCGGAGACCGACGACGAGGCCGAAGAGGCGCTGTCGCTGGCGGACTTCGACGACGAGCAGTAGGTTTATCATCGCTGTTGATCCCTTCGGGCGGCCACAGGCCGCCCGAAGTTTTTGGAGCGATTAACCCCTTCTCCAGTCCGGAGCGTGCCGCGGTGTTAACCTCGGGGCGGGCGAATAGAGAACGTCAATGGCGTCCGAGCCGATCTACAAATTCTTCCAAGCTCTTTACGAGGAGGAATCGAAGCGCTTTGCAGAGCTGGAGTCGCGAGCGCGGCTCTACTTTTCGATTGCCTCACTCTATGTCGGCGCCATCGCCTTCAAATTCGACGACGTCATAAAGTTTGTCAACCGTGCGCACGTGCCGGCTGTGGTTATCGTCCTGGACGGCGCCGCCTTCGTCGTTGCAATTCTCTTTTGCGTCCTGGCGATGCAGGTTCGAAAGTATGAGGGCATCTCCGATCCGGATGAAATCCTCAACGGTTTTGATGAAGATGGGGTTCCGAACGATATCGAATTCTATGATGACCGAGTCATTGACTACTCCGTCGCCATCGCCAAAAACTCCGCCGTGAACAATCGCGTAGCCACTTGGCTGTCGGTTTCCGGTTTCTCAATTCTCGCGGGAGTTGCTGGACAAGTAATTTTGTTCGTGTACATTGCGATTCAACAGATTCGAGGATAACCATGGGAAAACCTGCAACCATCTCCAGCACGAAGACTTCGACGAAGAGCAATCGGTCCGGAAGCTATTCGGTCCGTCGGCAAGAACGAGCCGCCAAACCAGTCGTGAAGAAGTAGCAGCGTTGCGATCTGGCGCCCGCGACAAGCCCGCACGCCAAGGCCGGCAAAGCGATGCGATCGCGCCGCACATTCGTGCCGAGGATCTCGTTGGAACAGAGCGGGCCTGGATCGGTCGGAAGGAAGGCTGCTACCTCTGAGGGAGATAGCCGCCGCGCGAAGTCCCGGCTACATTTCGACGCTGATCCGCAACGGTGATCGCGAGCTGACTGGCGACGAATCGCTACAACATCTGGCGCGACAAGCGATCGCTGCCTTGCAGCCTTGCGTAAGAGAATCCGGGGACACCCTCAACGAGTCCGCGCAGTACTGCGGACGAGGACATCCGAGTCCGTTTCCAAGGTTCGTACGCGAGGACTCTTCAGGCCGGAGCGCATGCGGCCAAGGGCTGACCCTATAGACCTTTTCCTCATCGACGGTCCGATCGATCCGCACGACGTCCTGGCAGTCCTAGGCATCAAAGAACTGCAGCGCTATCTGGTCGACAAGATCCAGGAGGTCTACCGCTCCCAGTCGGTTGCCATCAACACGAGCACCTCGAGTCATCTGCCGCCAGATGCTCCGTTCCGTCCGCGTGACCCGCGTCGGCGACACGGACTTCCTCGTGGACGAGCAGGTCGATCGCTTCCGCTTCATGGAAGAGAACGAGAAAGTGATGAACCGCGGCGGCGAACCCGCCGACGGCACCCCACTCCTCCTCGGCATCACCAAAACCTCGCTCTCGACCGACAGCTTCATCTCCGCCGCCTCATTCCAAGAGACCACGAGGGTGCTCACCGAGGCGTCGATCGCCGGCCGAGTCGACCACCTGCGCGGCATCAAGGAAACGTCATCTTCGGCCGCCTCATCCCCGCCGGAACGGGCATGCCCGTCTACCGCGAGGTCTATCACGAGAAGGACGTGCCAATCCCCGTCCAACCCAACCTCGAAAACCTCCTCCGCGCCGAAACCGACGACGCGAGGAATCGCTATCGCTGGCTGATTTCGATGACGAGCAGTAGGTCCTACGGAATTCCGCATCCCTGTCCGTCTCACCGTTACAGGAGGTGAAGTATGGAATTGGACGAACGGAAAGCGAACATCGCACGGCAGGTGGCCCTCGGTCGCTGGGGCAAACCCTTCGGAGCACCGATCACCACGAAGCTCGATGAGCCGAAGGAGTGGGTCGACGAGGCGACGCATCTGAACGACGTGATGCCGACACTGCTCGCCGCGCGGGTACCGGACATCCGCTGGATCTTCGTGTTGCCAGTGGAGTTCTCCAACCCGCGCGTCACTACGGTCGGCGTCTACGCCCTCTTCGTGTACGCGCACCTGAAATCCGACACGGACCTCACCCATGCGCTCGCTGATTCGCACGCGGCCAACAAATCCCTCATCGAGAACGAGGCGGACCAGGAGCAGACACGCAACGCGGTCGCCTTCTACCTCGGCGCCGTGTGGCGGGGGGTGCGGTGATGCGCGGTCGTACGCTTCTCTCTGCGGTGCTCTGCTGCTCGTTCGCAGCGCCGTTGCTGCTCGCGCAGACTGCGCAACCCATGCCGCAGCCTGCAGCGGCGCCCGCAGCAACCGATGCGAAGAAGGCGACGGCCTGCAAAGCCGAAGGCTGGCTCGCGAACCTCTCCGAAGCTGAGCGTACCGCGTTTAAGAACCTCGGTTGGTGTCCCGAGGACCACCTGCCTGTCGATTTAGAGAAGTCGCCGTTCGCCACGCCGATCGACCTTGAGATCGGGCCGAAGGTCACGCTCAAGGGCGCGCAGATTTTCCCGAAAGACGCCCGACACTTCTTCACCACGGTCGACGTAGATGCGCTGTGGTCGCCCGGCTCCAACGGCACGTACCAAAGCACCGCGTCCATCCGTCCGACGTACAGCGGCTTCCAGAGCATCGCGACCCTCCTGCCCAGTTGCGTGGCGAAGCCCGACGAGGTGCTGACGCCGCCCACCATCCCTGGCTCCTCGTGGCAGGTGTATGGCGACCTCCGTCAGCGCGTCGGTGACTTCCCAAAGACGGGCACCACCACGACGAACGAGACCGTCCGCGTCCGTCAAATCCTGCTCGGCGCCGGCGTCGACTACCGCGTCTTCACGTACCGGCTCCGCGACCTCGAACGGCGCACGCGCGCCGACCACGAGTACCCTCGCCTCGCGCTGACCTACTACACCGTGCGCGATCACTCCGAGACGAAGCAGGATGTCCCGCCTGAGCTCACGACCGACAAGATTCAATTGGCCTTCACGGCAGAGATCCCGATTCCGATCGTGGAAGGCGACACCGGCGGCCTCGAGAAGCTGTATCAAGACTACTTCCCGAAGCTCCTCGCGTTCACGTTCTGCAAGGGGCCAGACCCCGGAGCCGAGCCGAAACCGACGGGCTATTACCCGTGGAGCTTCTCGTTCGATCTCCGCGCGTCACGACCAACCACCGGCGACACGCACAAGATGGAGAAATACGCGGATGTCGCGCTCAAGTACCTCAAACCCGGCGCGAAGGTCGGCTATGTGGCCCGCTATCGCACCGGCAAAGACCTCGGCTTCGACTACAAGGACGAGTTACTCATCGGCCTCCTCATGCGCCTCGTGAAGTAGTGGTCACGTGTGGGCGCGTTGCCGCCCACACGTACGCCGCCGCTACGCTCTGGTACGCCGGCTAGATCAACCTCTTCTTCAAGTCTTCAGAATAGGACTTATGTTTTTTGGCATCGTGCTCTCCCAAATCTTCGAATGTCCACGAAACCGGGTCAACTCCGCCTCGCGGACTCTGGCACGGGTTCATTCGATCCGTCGGGCTCCGCGAGCGTCAGCATCAGCTTCCCTTGCGCCACGGTCACGAGTATCGCGTCCCGATCGCGAAGCCGCACCGCTCCAGCCACCGACCGCTCACGCGTAGAAACGGAACGCGATCGTGCCCGCTCCGCATCGATGATCGCTGCCGCAGCAGCGTGGAGACTGTGAGGGCGCGAATGTCCTTCTTCCGCCGTTCGCGACGCGGTGCGTTCGTCGTCGGTTCCTCGGCGGTTGTGGTCGATGTGACGTGCGACAGTCGGCACGCTCCGCGCGCTCGGCGCGGGAGAAACGGTTGCGGCTCTCGATTGGCGATGACAGTTTTGGGACGCATCGATCCTCTCCTTCGTCTCCGATTCAGCAGTTCGGCTGCGTCTCGTTTCGCCGCGGCCAGTCGAACGCCTCGGCGAATCCAGGCAGCTCGCGCGCGAGCGTTTCCCGTCGCGCGCTGGCTAGGTCCTGCAGCTCGCGCGACAGGAACAGCTCCAGCGATGGCCGCTCCGCCGCCGCCAGATGTGCTGCAGCATCTCGATCAGATAGCGCGGCAGTGGCGTGCAAAGCCTCCGCGTCCGCAGGCCGGGCGGCAGGATCTTCCGCGCGCTCGACCCCAACGCACGCTCGATGTCCGTCATCGACCAGAGCGACAGCGCCATTTCCACCAGCTCCGCTACCTCGACCCGCGAGCTCCGGCACGTCCCGGCGACCTCGATCTCGCCGTCGCGCATCGCCTCGTTCATCCGCCCTGAGGACCATCCGAGCAGGTGCGCGGCCTCGGCGACCGTGACGCGAGGCTCCGGATGTAGGAAGATGGCGCGGATGCGGTTGATGTCGTCAAAAGGATGCATGCTGCGTTGCCCTCACGCTATCGGGATAAATATATATCGATCATGTTCGATAGTCAAGAGGAGTCTTCAGATTGTCTGAAGGAACGCGGGCCGGCGAATTGCTGGGTGCGCGAGTGCGCCAGATGCGTACCCGGCGCGGGCTGACGCAGGTAGTCGTCGCCGAGCGCTCGGGATTGCCGCAGAGTCACGTGAGCGAGATCGAACGTGGAGTAATGATTCCGAATCTGTTGACCCTACTCCGTCTGGCGGCAGCCTTGGAGTGCAAAGCAAGCACGTTGGTCGCGGCGCTCGACGGTGCGGAAGTGAACTCGCTTTTGTCGCGGTGATCCGTTCGTGCCACTTCTGCTGACATTTGCCTTCCTGATCGGCGCGTTTCTCGCGTTCGACGTCGTCGTACGGGCAGGCTACAGAGACTTTACCGAGGAGTGGGAGGCCAGCGGTTCACCCCACGGTTTCTTCTGGCTTCCTGACGAATCGCGAGGCCTTCTCGGGCTTCCAGCACTCTCCTCGAGCTCATCTCGGAATAGTTGCTTGTTTGCGTGGCTGATCGCTAATCCGTCGTGGGTAACCGCGGACACGTTCGCACGCGTCGCTCTGTGGCTATATCGATTGCTGTTTCTCGGATGGTTGATCTGCTTTGTCCGTCTTTTCATGCTTTGAAGCGCTGGATGTTCACTCATCAGGTCGAATTCCGGCCGCGCCGAAGCGGACTCCAATTGCCCCGAACCACTTGCCGGCTCGGACATCTCGGTGCGGATCTCCGACGGAAGCGTCAGCGGCCAAATGCAGCGGAGAGCGCTTGCGCTCGTCCTGGAGTGGTGGCATCTTCATCGCACGGAACTTCTCGAGGACTGGAACCTCGCGCAAGCTGGCGCATCCCTGAAGAAGATCGAACCGCTCGACTAAACGCACATGTACTACACCGTCACTGAAGCACGATACGTTCGCGATTTCACCATTTGGGCGAAATTCGCTGATGGAAGCGAAGGCGAAATCGACCTCGCCGATGCACTATGGGGTCCGGTCTTCGAGCCGCTGAAGGACGTCAACTACTTCCGCAACTTCTCCCTCGCCGAGTACGGAACGATCTTTTGGCCCAACGGCGCGGACATCGCGCCGGAGTTTCTGTACGAGAAGGTGCGCGTACACGCGTGACTGGTGTTGTTTTTGGGAAGGGAAGCGGTTTAACGCGGAGAAGGGGAGGCGTCTGATCCCCAACAGCGCTTGTACAGGCCGTTCGCCGGTGGCTCACGCCGGCGTTCGACTTGCTCTCGAGCCACGAAACGGGCGCCAATTTCTCCACAGGCTCTCAAAATCGATCAGCGAGAACGTTAGGCCGGTTAGGGTAGCCAATGTCGTCCCGGAATCACCTTCATCCCTAGCCTTGCGGTGTGAGATGCCACGCTATCGTGAGCTGGAACGAGAGACGAACGCATCTCGGCATATCGCTCGGCCACTTCCGGATTACCCTGAAGAATCACCGAAATCAGATCGTTCGTGCGTCGCTGTAGCTCCTCGGCCAAATCTGGGAGCGAAATATTATAGAGTCTGAATGCTTCTACGTCTCCGGACCCCAATAATACTCTGAGAGTGGCGTAGGCCTCGGGCGCAAGATCAATCACATGCGTTGATTGCGGTCTTTGGTGCCACACCACGACTGCTGAATAATTGGGTCGTTTGAGTAACATGAGTCGATCCCCCGGTTGTATCCAACCCGCTTCTACAGCAAGGATTCGCAATAGCTCAGAATACGCAAGTGCGGCAGCTCGGATCGGCAAATTAACTCGACGATGATTGGCTGGTAGAATTTCGCCACCTAACTCTGGTGCTACAACGGATATGCCCGGTTCCCCATTAACGAAAAACAGAGAGCTTGCCGCCATTCGAATTTCGTCGGCGTGCTTTGAGAGCAGTCTGTCGTCGAATCTCGGACCAATCCCTGGCATCTTGAAATCGGTCTGCGCCGCGTCAGAGAAAGCGACCTCAAGGTGTGTGAGACCACGTAGCATCGGTAGATACTTGCGCGCTATTCCTGCTCTCTGTTCTGCCTGCGACCGAGCGCGCTCTGTTCTATCTTGCAGGAGCCAGCCTGCGGTTCCAAGCACAATCAAAGCGATTGCGGAAACAATCTTGCTAGTCAGTTCTACAAACACAACCCCGCGCGATTTCGCGACGTCGTATTGTTTTTGGTGAGCGAAGCGTGTCCGGCGGCGTCGGAAATCGAGCATTAGGCCATAAGTTTACGCCACCGGACGTGAACCCGGAGTTCGCCTCTTTTGCTAGGCCCGACACTCGCCTCACCGTCCTTCAGCAAACTCCGAGCGCTTCCTCGCGACGCTCCTCTCCGGAATCTCCCTCCCGAAATCGCGGCGATAGCTTTCGCGCGTCTGCTCCACAATCGGGATGAGGTGCGAATGCTCGGGCTCCTTGGCCAGCTCCGCGGCGGCGTAGTAGATCTCGAGGGCGCCGGCTACGGCCTGGTCGCGGGCTGTTTCGATCGAGTCGGAGATCTCGCCGGCGAATGTCTCCAGGGCGTCAGCGAGCGTTTCCAGTTCGAAGATTTCCATTGCTTCTTCGCTGGTGCCGAGGAGTGTTGGGGCGCCGGTGGCGTCGCGAGTAGGAGTGTCGGCGAGGTGCGGGACCTGTTTGCGGACGGCGGCCAGCGTGTCGAGGATGCCTTCCACGTCGATCTTCTGTTTCGTCATTGAATCCTCCAAATGCCGGGCGCGCCGCGTTGGCGCGCCCGGCTTGAAACGGGGTTGTTTACTTCAGACCTGCGGTGCGGGTGCCGGATTGGGCGCGGGAGCCGGCGGCTGCGCCTTGCGGCTGCGGCCGAAGCGGTTCGTCTTCCGCATGAGCGCGACGTGCGGCAGCAGGTTGGCGTGCTGCGGTACCTTGACCAGTTTCTTGCTGACCGTATAGGTCAGCAGGACCGACTGGCCGAGGTTGTGCTTCATCGTGAGGACGGCGGAGGTGACGCCATCGAGCGTCGCTTTCAGTTCGTCGCGTACCGTCGACCAGCGCGCGGTCGCGTCGACTGCCGCCTGCAGCTCCTCGGCGGTTTGACCCACCGTGGACTGCACGGTCTCCGAGGCGCTGACGGCATTGATGGCCGCCTGCGTGAAGTCGGGGTTCACTGCCGATACCGTCCGCAGCGTCCGCGCCGTCGGAATCGGCAACTGCACGTAGTTGGGGATGAGCGCCCTCAGTGCGCGGACGCTCTCTACGACCGATTCCGGCGTCACGGCCGTTTCCTGTGCCGCTGTAGCGGCGGTTTCATTGGTTACTGTCTGTCTGACCATGATGCTTCTCCTTTCTAAATCGGTAATAGGACGCCGCTCGTGCTGTGTGCGCAACTCGGGAGGAATCCTGGTGAAACGTCAAAAAGAGCGGACGTCGCAAACCGCCGCTGGCCTGCCTCCGCGGGTAGCGAGCCCCGGAGGAACGCATGTTGTGATGAGGCTGGAGGAGCTAACGCTCAACCCCACTTGCATCAGACTCCGCGTCGCCTTTGCTCAAGCTCGGCGGAATCTGTACCTCGTTCAAATCCGGTCATCTACTCCCCACCGGATTCTGGCTCGGGAACGGACGCTATGACTCAGGCGTCGCCTCTGCGTGATCGATAATGATAAGCCCGCTATTCCAGGCAGTCAATAGCGGATCAAAAAAAAACGTAAGTGGCTGCGCTGCAAAGAGATTGCGCTCGCCGTGAAGGAGCTCGGAGTCCTTCGCATGGGACTGGGGAGTCCTTCGCATGGCACTCGGAGTCCTTCGCATAGGACTCGGGAGTCCTTCGCATGGGACCCGGGAGTCCTTCGCCTGGAACTCGAGAGTCCTTCGCATGGGACTCAGGAGTCCTTCGCATGTGACCCGGGAGTCCTTCGCATGGGACCCGGGAGTCCTTCGCATGGAACTTGGGAGTCCTTCGCGTGGGACTCAGGAGTCCTTCGCATGGGACTCCAGAGTCCTTCGCATGGGACCCGGGAGTCCTTCGCATGGAACTTGGGGGTCCTTCGCGTGGGACTCAGGAGTCCTTCGCACGGGACTCCAGAGTCCTTCGCATGGGACCCGGGATTTCTTCGCGCGGAGGCCAGGAGGCGCGGAGCGTCGGGTATGCTGCGCGCTCTGAAAAAAGAAAAGGGGAGGCAACATGAACAGGAATGGTTCGGCAGTCTGGCGCGGAGGGATCAAGGACGGGAAGGGCACTGTTTCCACGCAAAGTGGTGTGCTCAAGGACGCGCAGTATTCGTTTTCGACGCGTTTTGAGAACGGCATCGGTACGAATCCCGAGGAGTTGATCGCGGCCGCACACGCCGGCTGCTTTTCGATGGCGCTCTCGGGGCAGCTTGGAAACGCGGGTCTGACTGCGGACGAAATCGCCACGACCGCGACGGTTACTCTCGAGAAACAGGAGCAAGGCTTCGGCGTGACGAAGGTTCATCTCGTGGTCGAAGCGAGTGTGCCCGGCGCGTCGGAGGAGCAGTTTGCAACCGCGGCCGCGGCGGCCAAGAGTGGCTGCCCAATCTCGAAACTGCTGAACGCGGAGATCACGATGGACGCGCGGCTGCGCTGATTTCACGCACGGTGTCCCGCATGTTGGAGTCCCGAACACATCGCATCAGCTCGCGGCGCTCGCGGAGCTCCAAGCGTTGCTTCGACAACACGGGATCAGCTACTGGCTCTTCGGCGGGTGGGCGGTCGACTTCGAGGCCATGGGAAAGAACCGAACATAGGAAAAGGAGCGATGCGGTGCATATCCTGGAACATCTGTTTCTGGCCGGCGAGTTTCCCGAGCGAGCCCGCCTGCTGTCCGGACTGACGCTCGAGCAAGTCACGCTATGTCCGGACGGCGCGTCGCACTCGATCTATGAGGAGCTGTGGCACGTTGTGTCGTACCAGCAGAGTGTCATTGCGCCGGACGAGCCGGCCCGCGACGTGTATCCAAGCGCGGCGCCCGAGCACGAGGACCAATGGCACGACCTGGTGCGCGTTTTCCTGAACGGCGCTCGCGCGGCGGCAGCGATGGGGCAGGCGCCTGAGCGGCTGGCGGTCGAGATACAACCGGGCGTGACAATGGCTGACGAGCTGAATAGTGTGGCGGTACACAACGCATATCACCTTGGAAAGATCGTTGCGTTGCGGCAGCGGATCGGCGCGTGGCCGCCCATGGCAGCGTTGGACGCGTCGTAACCGCAGGCGCGATGGGACTCTGCCCAACTAGTACTATCCTCGTTCACAAATGCGATACGTGATGAAACAGAAGCTCTTCTCCTGGGGCGACGACTTCTACATCCGCGACGAGGAAGGCCGCGACGTGTTTCTCGTCGACGGCAAGGCGCTGTCATTTGGCGATCAGCTTTCATTTCGCGATCTGGAGGGACGCGAGCTCGCGTTCATCCGGCAAAAGCTGATGTCGTGGGGACCAACGTATGAGATTTACCGCGACGGCGAGCTGGCGGCTGTTGTGAAGAAGGAGCTGTTCACGTTCTTTAATTGCCGATTCACAGTCGACGTTACCGGGCCGGATGACCTGCAGGCCTCGGGCAACTTCACCGATCACGAGTATGTTTTTACTCGCTCCGGCGGGAGCGTCGCCACCGTATCAAAGGAATGGTTTTCGTTTTCCGACACGTATGGAGTCGATGTCGCGGGAGGGGAGGACGATGTGCTGATTCTTGCGAGCACCGTCGTCATCGACATGGTCAGTCATGCAGATCAGCAGCAAACGTGACTCCTTCCGAGTTGCGCTAAGATTTCGTCGCAGACGGCGCGGCTGAAGCGCAAGTCCGTTAGCCGTCTGGTCACGCTCTCATGGCGGTCACCGGCGAAAATGCTTCCTCGCTGTTTTTTCTCGAGACACTCATCGACTCATTTGCGAGCGCGGATGAAAGTGTCATCGACCTCCACGTGCTCGAAGCACTCGAGACAACCCGGCGCCAATTCGCGGCTGAGGCTCAGGGCCGCACGTTCCAACCCAGGTTGGGAGATGCAAGAGTTCGTGAGCTCTTTGCCGCTCTCCACAGCGCCGGCGAGATGCTGCTCGGCCGTGCCTCGAACGATGTCGAAGACAGAGGAACGGCGCCGTCGGACCGCATCAGTATCGATACTCTTGTTTCGTGCCTCAAACAGCTGGAGCGATCGGTGAAGCTGTGGAGTGAGCAGGGTGGAAGAAAGGGATATCTCGAGTACATCCGGCGGTTTCTTCCCAGGTTGTTGCCGCAGCGGCTAATCTGAAGAAATCGTCGTGCGAGCAGTCCCTCGAGCCTGCATCTTCTCGGTCCGTACGACGGCCTTCAAAATCAACTGCATGATCATGCTTGGCGAGTGTCCCGATGCCATACCGGCCAGCGATTTGGGAGATCACAGGTACTTCGGCTACCTGCGCGTCGACGACGCCGGCCGTTTCTACGATGAGCTGAAGGTGAAAGGCGTCGAGATGTTGTCGCCTCTCTCGGACAAGCCGTGGGGAATGCGGGAGTTCGTCCTGCAAACTCCCGACGGGCACCGCATGACAGTTGGCCAATGGCTTGGCGGGGAAGGGCCATGATCTTCGGTTATTCTGCCTCGCCATCCTCGAAGTACCCCCAAGCGAAAGGAACGCTGAACAATCATGTCCACCACGAACCTAGGGAGCACCGTAACCCGCACGCTGGCGGTGCCTGTTCTGCTGTTGATCGCCCTTGCCGTGGCGTTGGCTGCGTGGATCGCCCATCTGACGCGCGCCGAAGTGTGGGTACAGC
Organism: Thermoanaerobaculia bacterium; assembly: GCA_035996815.1. Lineage (GTDB taxonomy): Bacteria > Acidobacteriota > Thermoanaerobaculia > Gp7-AA8 > Gp7-AA8 > JADGNZ01. The sequence continues at coordinate 19,474 of DASYJF010000148.1, forward strand.
ACAGCTATGAAGTGATGGCCACGGTCAATCAGGCCGAGAAGCTGCTGATCGACCAGGAAACCGGGCTGCGGGGATATCTGCTCAGTTCCGATCGCCGCTTCCTGCAGCCGTACGAATCAGGGCAAGCGGGCTTCGCGAAAAGCCTGGAACAACTCTCCCGGCTGACCGGCGACAATCCATCGCAAGGCCGGCGGATCGCGGCTACGCGCGAGACGTATCGTCAGTGGCTGGCCTACGCGGAAGCCGAGAGAGCGCGGATTCCGCCGGAGCAATCGGCCCTGTTCGTTTCGCGCATGGCCGCCAGGAAGCAGGAGATGGATCGGCTGCGCGCATCCTTCAGCGAGCTCAGTGGCGAGGAGAATCGCCTCCTGACGGAACGGGCCGAGCTCGCCCGCCGCGCGAACCGGGCGCTCCTTTACGCCGGCGCAGGGCTGCTCATCTTCTGCAGCATCGTCGTCGTGCTCTTTCTACGCAGACAACTGCGGGAAATTGATCGCATCTATCTGGCCAGGGTGGACGAGAGCGAGCGGGCCCGGCGCGCAGCCGAGGAGATGGCGGCGGAGATTCGCGAACAGGCGGCAGCAATGGAAGCATCCGTACGCGCTGCCTATCGTGAGCGTGACGACGCGGTGCGCGAGTTGGGCTACACGCGGGAATCGTGATGGTCACGGCGACCTGGAACGACGTGGCTCGAACGAAGCTCGTTCGAATCCTCGGCGTGACCGAAGGCGAAGCCATGTTCCAGGAAACGATGAGGTTGTTGGGTGTGTCGACTCTCACGTCGCCCGACGACCTCTACGACTTCGCCAACTTGCTGAAAAAGGGAAGGCCCGTTGTCGCGGCGATTGGAGCGATGTTGTCACTCAACGCTGTGATGAATGGTGCCACTGTGGACCGGGAGATCTCTGTACGCTGACCCCGCCCGCCTTCGTGGACGAAAAACAGAAGAGTGTGCGTCGCCCCTTTTCATCGAAGGATGGTCACGCGGAGGCGCGGAGACGCGGAGGAGAGAGCCTGTTTCGACCATCATGAACAGCGCCGGTGTCAGAAGCGGAGATAGCTTCGTTGGCGAGCAACTCTGATCCAAGCCGGGAGCGCGGATCCGTTGTGCAGGCGAGGAGGATTGCGCTGTATGAAGGAAAACGCTTCGGCAGGCGGCTCGCAGGAGGATGCACTTCAGAGACTGATGCGGGCAATCGTCTCGCGCGAGCGTCCGCTGGTTTCGCGCATGCTTGCGGAGTCTCCGTCGTTGGCGCGAATGGCGATCACCGCTGGGGCGACTCGTGAGGCGGCGAAAGCGTACTTCCTCAACGAAATCATGCACTACGTTTACGCTGGCGATACCGCGCTCCACGTCGCCGCGGCGGCGTACCAACGCGACATCGCCGAGGAGCTTGTGTCGAGTGGGGCGAACGTGAGCGCCAGAAACCGGCGGGGTGCGGAACCGCTTCACTATGCGGCCGATGGAATTCCCGGGAGCGATGCCTGGGATCCTGATGCGCAGTATGCCGTCGTTGAGTTCCTGATCAGGGCAGGCGCGGATCCGAACTCGCAGGACAAGAGCGGCGTCGCGCCGTTACATCGCGCCGTGCGAACACGTTGCACCGCTGCTGTTCGAGCACTCCTCGCAAACGGCGCGGATCCGGTGAAGAGGAACAAGAGCGGTTCGGCGCCGCTGCATCTGGCCGTTCAGAACACGGGACGCAGCAGCGCCGGCACCGCGATCGCGCGGGACGAACAGGAGAAAATCATACGAATCCTGCTCGCCCACGGCGCTCGCTCGTCGGATACGGACCGGTCGGGCAAATCCGTCAGGGATTCCGTCAAGTCTGACTGGATCTTCCCTCTGCTCGAAGAGATTTGATTGCGGAGGTAGCCCGGAGTCGTCGGTATACTCGATTCGAATGACGGAGATTCGAATCGCCTTCGTTGGACAGTGTCACACCAGGGGTTATCACGGTGTTCCGCCAGATGCCGCCTTCCCGGAGGTCTGTCGGGGCGATTTGCAGGCGGCTCGTCCCGAGCATCGCGTACAACTGTTACTCGAGCCTTATTCTCACCCTGCCGAGTTGTCGCGGCGGGTTCGCGCCGCTCTTGGCCGTGACCCGAAGGTGGTGGTGATCGAGGCCGTCGGCTGGCTTGCTGTCACGGGATCAATGGTCGTCGATCTGTCGCGGCTGCCGGCCATGGTCCGGTCGCCATTCGAACGTCTTCAGCATTTTCGCCGAGCGGCGCGCGTCGTCACCGAAAGAAGCCGGGAGAGCGGACCTGGATACCAGGCGAAAGTAACGGCGCTTGGAATGGCCGCCGATATCTTGCGGCCCTTATTGCCACGGTTGCCACGCCCGAGCCTGGCGGAATATGAAAATGCCCTTTCGGCGGCGATTGGGCTGATCGCCGCGCACGGGGGTGTATCGACAGTGGTCCAGGGGCCAGGGGCTCCGAATCTGGATCTCAACAAGCGCGGAATTGCTCCCGATGCCGTCGATCGGTATCGAGCTGTGAATGCGATGAGCCGCCGGGTGGCAACAAGCCACGGTGCTCTATTTGTTGAACGATGGGATACGGTTGCAGGCGGCTTTTTCCTTCCCGGCCGCATTCGGCCGACTAAAGCCGGCCATTCCGTTTGGGGTCATCTCCTGGCGAGCGAGCTTTTGAGCGCCGGAATCGTATGAGGCGTTTTCGCGGAGTCTGGTCCGTAACCGCCTGCCCGAGTAGAATCCACCTTTCGGACATCGGAAGGGAGTGACTGTGACAATCGCTGGCATCGCTCTTTGGCTTCTCGTGATTGCGCTCGGCGTCCAGACTGGCGCGGGGCTGTTCGAGACTCGGGTACTCGTTCCTCTCTGGGCCAATGCACCTCCCGCTTCGGTGCTTGCCTACCACGCAACAGCAATCAAGGCCGACTCGGGGCGACGGCTCTGGATGTTTCTTACACCGGTCACCGGCGTCATCTCTCTGCTGAATATTTTTGCGGCGTGGGGTGCAGCGGAACCGCAGCGCACGTGGTGGCTCATCGGTTCGATCGCAGCCGTGGCGCTCATCGCGGTCACGTTCGCCATTTTGTACCGGTCCTTATGAAGCTGGCGAACGCACCCGACATCCCGCCTGCTCAGCTCACTCGAATGGTTCGCTCATGGGTCCTTCTGAACTGGTTTCGCTTCGCTCTGCTGTTGATGACGTGGATGGCGGCGCTCAAGGCGTTCTCATACGGCGCCTGATCTCTGGAATCGGTTGCCCTGACGAATGATCGATCCGTCTTCTCTGGAAGACATGGCTTCCAGAGCTCGATGCCGGTTGACTCAGTATCTCTCGCTTGTTAACCGGCGAACGAGCCCATCGTGGTAGGGGCATGCAGTCCGGCAACGAAACGGATATCAAAGCGTCTAGGGCGATCGTGCTGCATTTCCTGCCGGCGATTGGGATTGCGTGCGCTTATTGGTTTGTCACGCCGTGGACGAGCAGGAACGGCGTGCCGCATGTCGCTGTACTGCTGGCAGCATTTGCCGTAATCGGCATTCCGATGCAGCTCGGAATCATTCGCCGTACGGCGAAAGCCGTCGGGCATTCGGTGGTGAGATTTGTCAGCCCGATTCCACTTTGGCAGCACGTTGTCGGCGCAGTCGTCCTGATCGCACTCGAGCTCCTGCTTCTTCGGCTGCCCCTCGGCCGGGTATCAGATTATCTGGCCGGCCATTGCTTCCCAACGTTGCCGGCCGCGTTTAGTCCCGCGGCGGATGACGATCTGGCGATGACCAGCCGCAGCATTCTTCTTCCTGTGCTGATACTCCAACTACTGATCGACGGCATCATCAATCCGCTGGTCGAAGAACGGTACTTCAGAGGGTTCCTGCTGCCGCAGCTAGGCCGGCTGCGCCTCGGTGCGCCGGTGCTCTCTACCTTTCTTTTCGCGATCGCGCATTTCTGGCAGCCGTACAACTATCTGAGTATTTTCGTATTTGTGTTGCCTCTGACACTCTTCACGTGGTGGCGGAAAAACTACTACGCACAGGCGTTCGTCCACTGTTTCGCGAACTCATTCGGTGCCGTGCTCGCGCTAGCGGGGTATTTTCGAGGGATTCATTGATCCGTTCGGGTCCAGCGGGCCAGCGCTACCACTACGTGCTGAGTCTCAGCAGCTGAGTCGGTCGCGGGTGTTACTATCGCGTGGCCTCAAGCCTCCAGGCCACTGCGGAATGCCATGAAACGCACGTGGACGATCATCGGAGTCAGCGACGTTGCCAGCAGAATACGCAAACGCGGGAATTCTCACTCCGGGATCCCGATGGATACTATGTCTCGATTAGCGCGCTATCTGAGCCGAACAAGGCGGGAAAATGAAACCAGCAATCGTATTGCGGATCGCGGCAATCCTTTCTTTGTTGTTCGCTGTCCTGCATACACTTGGCGGAGCGGATTCGTGGTCTCCGGTTGGAGAAACCGATGTGCTTCGCGCGATGCGGTCGTATCATTTCAATGCCGGAGGCGTCAGCCGGACGTACCTCGATTTCTACCTCGGGTTGGGCTTCAGCGTCGGCGTTTTTCTGCTTTTGCAGGCTGTTCTACTCTGGCAGCTCGCGGCAATCGCCAACGTTGATTCCGTTCGCATCCGGCCGATGATCGTCTCCTTCATCGCCGCCTCCCTGGCGTGCGCATTCCTGTCATGGAAATTCATCTTTGTGGTGCCCGCGATTTTCTCTGTGGTGATTGCGGCGCTTCTTGGGCTCGCGTTTTATGCGGCCGGCAAGGTCCAGAACGCTCAATGAGAAGACGTCTTATGAACGGCGCCAAAGTCCGGCTGGGTTTGCGCCGGCCAGGCCGGCCGCTCGCAGTGGCTCCGACACGTTGCTGACGCCGGCGATTCGTTTGCGCGGTAATTTCCACGCGCGCGGGGCGTCGTCGATGGCGCGGTCGATGTACATCAACTGCCCTCCGCTGAAGCGCCAGCCGCGGGGCTCGAATCGCTCCAATTCGACAGGAACGGTGAAGGCGCGCATGGACCGTTTGCCATAGACGTTGAAGAAGCCGTCGAAGTAGCTGAGGCCGAGGGCGATGTAGGGATAGATGGCTTCGCGGGAGCGGATGGTGGTGAAATTCGATTTCGCGACGGCGCCCCAGAGGCCGCCGATTTCGTAGAGCGCAAGGCAGTGACCGTCGTCGCTGGGCGCGTCCATGTACATGAGGCGCGGCGGATGACCAAGCTCGCGAAGCGCGGCGGCGGCGAAGAGTGCGCCGCTGAAGCATTGTGCGCGTCCGCTCTTCATCACTGCACGGGGAGAGGCGGCGCCGCCTCTTGGGTCGTAATCCAGCTCATCGAGAAACTGCTGGATGTGCGCAGGCGTCTTCAATGCCGAGAGCGTTCGCCGTTCATTCGGGGACCAATCGATCGACGTTTTCAACGTGGCGAGGGTAGCAGAGTGCCGCGAGGTCCGCGTCCGCGGCTCGTTCCTTGCAGCAAACAGTCCGTCCCCGAACTCTTCGCTGTCTTCCCAACCTCAAACCTCGTACGCGCGGCGATGCCGCATGGAGTCTCGACCTCATGGCGAAACAGACCAACGCCCCGAAGTTCATCACGTGGATCGTGTCGCTGATCCTGTTCATCGTTGCGATCGCGGCGCACTTTGCGGTCATTCACGTCAGCTCAGATATCGCCAGCTGGTCGTGGATCATCGGATACGCGCTCCTTCTATTGGCCGTACAGGTCAGGGGTCTATAGCATGAGCTGGCTCGCCTGGTTGGGATTGGCCGTAGTGGTTACCGCGATTGCTGCCGTGACAGGGATCAAGCCGAAGGGGACGCGTCACGTGGCGCACTCACGGATGATGGGGATTGGACGGGTTTGTCTCGTCATCATCGTGGTCATCTTTGCGTATCTGGCTTTCAGAGCCAGGTCCGGCGGCTGACGATCTTCACGCCTCAGTGATCACTCGCAATGCGGAGCATGAACGTCCGCGAAGTAGAGAATCCCGCGGCGCTCTTCGATTTCGAAACGGATCGAGCTGCATGGCAGGTTGTCGGCGCTCAGCGCGAGGATTGTTCGCGTCTTCGAATGTGTGATGTCGTGTGTCATCAACATGCCGAGGAGGTGGATGCGGTCGTGATCGGGCGATGAGGCGATCATCGATGCGGTGAGTTTGCGGAGGAGCGCGATGACCTTCGGCGATGCGATGTTCTGCGTGGGACGGTGGTGGATGACCGCGTCCCAGAGCGAGTCGCAGGCTTTGAGTTCCTTGTCTACGTACTCCGGCGGTGTATGTGTCACCGCATCGGGAGTCGCCCGAATCTGCCAGACCACCTCTGGCTCGAGGCAGGTGCCGCAGGTGGAGAACGATTGGTAATCACCTTTCGCGTGGATGGTGATCAGCCGATCCGAGAACGTATCAGGCGCGGTTTCGAGAGACGTGGCGTAGGAGCGGATGAACAGCGGCGATGCGTTGTGGCCGTCCCATTCCCAAACGCTGATTTGCTGCCGGATCGTTCCGCCGGCGGCCGCGGCGGCGTGCGCGTCGACGTAGAAGCGCGGCCGGCCGTTGCGATTCGAGATCAGCTGTCCGACGCTGCCGGTGAGTGGTCCATCGCCCCATCCGAATCCGTACGACGCCCAGTTGCCGATCTCGTCGCGCGATGCGTAATGGCGCGCAGCGACGTCTTTGATGTTCCAGCGGACGGCGAATGGACCGCCTCGATCGCGTGCGACGACGAAGAACGTTCCGCCGTGAAGATACGACGCCGATATCGCCCACGCTGCGCGATCTCTCAGCGGAACGGCTTCGGCTCGGAGGCGGTACTCGTCGGAGCCGCCGTGGTTGAGTTGGTGAATGGCATCGACCACTTCGCGCGGCGACGCGGATGGATGCTGATTGAGATAGAGCGCGGTCCAATCGCCGGCGATGCGCCACGCGCGATTCAGCGTTCGTGGAAAGTCGTGGGACCGGCCGGAGCGGATCGGATCCGCATACCTGGAATCGAGCTCGGCGCGAACGCTCGCATACGCCGACAGCAAGTCCGCACGCTGATGATCAACCGGTTGTGCGAGAACCATGAGAGCAACGATCGCCGCAAACATCGCGGAAAGCGTAGCATCGTGACCGTTTGCACGAAGGAGCCGTCATGACCGCTTCTCTTCTCTATCGAATTGCGGCCGTCCTGTTCGTCCTCTTCGCGGCCGATCATACGTCTGGCTTTCTGAAATTCAAACCGGCCACCGCGGAGGGCGAGGCGGTGTGGCAGTCGATGAACGACGTTCCGCTGCACATCGGCGGCAGGAGCTACACCTACGGCGGCTTCTATCGAGGCTTCGGTCTGTACGTCACCGTCTATCTGCTCTTCTCCGCGTTCCTGTCATGGCAGCTCGGGCAGATGTCGGTGCAGTATCCGGAGGCGTGCGGCGGGATCGGATGGGCGTTCTGCGCTGTTCAGATTGCCGGCTTCGCGCTGAGCTGCCTCTATTTCGCGCCGATCACCGCCGCGTTTTCCGGAGTCGCCGCCGTCTGCCTCGGTTTGGCTGCGTGGTTGACGTAATCGCTATTTCAGCGCGACGGGATTCGGCCGGTACACCTGCGGATAGGTCTGCTTCAACGCTTCGATCTTCGGCAGATCGTACGCGACGATGTACGGCTGATGCGGATTGTGAATCAGGTAATCCTGATGGTAATCCTCGGCCGCATAGAAGCCCTTCAAGGGCTCTATTTTCGTGGCGATCGGCGACGCGAAGACGTTCGCTTTCGTGAGCTGCTGCACGTACGCGCGCGCCACGCGCTCCTGCGACGGCGACGCGAAAAAGATTTCGGAGCGATAGCTGGGACCGCGGTCAGGATCCTGGCGGTCGAGCTGTGTGGGATCGTGTGCGACGGAGAAAAAGAGCCGGAGCAGTTGACCGTACGAGATCTGCTTCGGATCGAACGTGATCTGAACGGATTCCGCATGTCCGGTCCGCTCGGTGCCGACCATCTCGTAATGCGCCGTGGCCCTGTCGCCGCCTGAGTATCCGGCCACCACGCGCGTCACGCCCTGCACGTGCTCGAACATCCCCTGCAATCCCCAGAAGCAGCCGCCCGCAAGCACCGCCACCTGCGGCTTGGTCGCCTCCGCGGCGGGGGTGTCGACTTCCGGAGCGGGAATCGCCTTGTTGACCGCCTCGGCGTTCGCGCCGCAACTTAGAAGCACCGTGACGATCGCTATCAGACCAATTGTCTTTTTCATGTGGGTTTTCCTCCGCGTCTCCGCGTGAAAAACCCAAACGCGCGCCGCGCGACCCTTATGCCCTTGACGGCACTCAGGCGATCGACGGCTTCGTCATCCGCGATTGCCGCCGAATGATGGCGATGACGAGCGGCAGCCCCAACGCGACAAGACCCCACGGCAGCAGGAACATCAATCCGAATCCCGGCGAGGTCAGCGCGATCAGTCCCCACAACATCAGCGTGATGCCGCGCCATGTTTTGCGCTCCGGAAGAAACCATGCGGCGAGGAAGACGAGTAGCCCCCCGATCATGACGCCGGCGCTGATGAACTCGAGGAAGAGCGACTTCACCATCCAGCCGAAATGCGGCTTGTCGATGAGGACGGCGGCTACGACCAGAATCGGAATCAGCACCATGACGACGCCGATCCATGCCGCGATCACCCACCCGCGACGCGGACGTACAGCGGCCGGTTCATTCATTGCGATTTCGGACACGGAGTTCCTTTCGCTGCTGTCGTTGGGAATCGCGGCATTGTAGCAGCGTGCTATTGGGCGCCGGGTTGGCGGCTGACAATGGCGAATTACTTCCGGTCGCGTATTCGCTCGTGAAGCCGAGGACCGTTTCCGACGGTACAATCCGTCCGCCATGATTGCCGAGTTTCGAGGGTTTCTGACGAAGACGAATGCACTGGCGCTGGCGGTCGGCGTCATCATCGGCGCCGCGGTCGGCAATGTCGTTTCGGCGCTTGCTGCAGACGTCCTCATGCCGGTGATCGGACTTTTCCTCCCCGGCGGCGATTGGCGGCAGGCCAAATTCGTTCTTCGCCCGGCCGCTGGCAAGATCGCCGAGAGTGCCATCCTTTACGGCCACTTCCTCGGCATCGTCATCGATTTCCTGATCATCTCGTTCGTCGTTTTCCTCATCGTGAAGGCACTGGTGAAGCCGGTGCCGACGCCTCCTGCCGCGCCGATGAAGTCGTGCCCGGAATGCCTGGAGATGGTGCCGGCCGCGGCGCGACGTTGCCGCGCGTGTACGGCCACCTTCGGCGCATGAACGAGATTCGCGATCTGTACGGCCGGATGATCGCCGGTTGGAACGCAGGTGACGCGGACGCGATGACGCGCGACTTCGCTGACGACGGCCAGATCGTCGGCTTCGACGGCAGCGAAGTGAGCGGGCGCGAGCGGATCTCGTCGTACCTCGCCGGAATCTTCGCGAACCACAAAGTCGCGTCGTTCGTGACGCTGGTCCGGGAGGTGCGCGAGCTTGCGCCGAATGTGATGCTGCTTCGCGCGCACGCCGGAATGGTTCCTCCCGGCAAATCGGAGATCAATCGCGCCACGAACGCCGTGCAGACGCTCATCGCCGTCAAGCGCGGCGAGGCATGGCAGATCGCGCTCTTCCAGAATACGCCCGCCGCGTGGCATGGCCGCGAGGACGACGTCAACGCGCTCACCGCGGAACTGCAGGCCAGTCTCGATGCCACCTGCGTAGCACGCTGAGGCGGTCGCCATAAGTTCTCGCGAGATCTTGTTCCGGCCGCCTCCGCGGCCGGGAATCCCTCCGCACGCACCCAACCCCGCGCCGAGCGCGGGGCTGCATTGTGAAGCGCGCCTCCGCGCGCGATCCGCGGACCTGCAAACGGTGGTACTACACTCGCGTCAATGCTCCTCTCCGTCCCTCTCTATGGCGGTCTGCTCGCGGCGATCGTCGCCGCGGTTGCGATGCTGCGCCGCCGCATGCGGCGCCGGGCCGTGGCGGTGTTCGTTGCCGGCATCACGGTCGCTCTGATCGCGATGAGCTGGCCGGCAGCCGAGACTCGCGCGGCGACGAACGGGACGAAACTCGACGAGGTCATGCCGCGCTGGCAGTGTGTCGAACGCCATGAAATCCGTATCGCCGCGCCGCCGGAGCGGATCTACTCCGCGATCCGCAGTGTGACCGCGAGCGAGATCCGCTTCTTCCAAGTGCTCACCTCGATTCGCTGCATGGGCCGGTGTCGTGAGAAGGAGAGCATCCTCCATGCGCCCGCGGACAAGCCGATCCTCGACGTTGCCGTCGGCAGCGGATTCCGCATGTTGGCCGACGATGCGCCGCGCGAGCTGGTGATCGGATCCCGCGTCGCACCGCGGACGTTCGCGGTAATGAACTTTCACATTGATGGCGACGGCCTCGTCACCACCGAAACGCGCGTTTTCTCGCAGACGGATTCGGCGCGCCGCAAGTTCGCGATCTACTGGCGCTTCATCCGTCCCGGCAGCGGCATGATCCGTCGCAGCTGGCTCGAAGCGATCAAGCGGCGGGCGGAGAGGGAGACGGTTTCACGCGGAGCACGCTGAGAGGCGGAGAAAACCTTTTTTCTCCGCGGCCTCCGCCTCTCCGCGCACTCCGCGTCCGTGATGGTATCGTTCGCAAATGCCGCATCGCTATCCGCAGGAGGCCGTCCTGCGCGACGGCCGCAGAGTTCTCCTCCGTCCCTTCGCTGAGAAGGACGTCGACGCGTTGTTTGAGTTCTTCCAGCACCTTCCCGTCGCCTACCGCCGCTTCGCCTGGGATCCGATCGAGAACCGTTCGCTGATCGAGAGCTGGGGCCGCGACATCGACTACGCGAAGGTCTTTCCGCTGCTGGCGCTCGATGGCAATCGCATCGTCGCCGACGCGACGCTCCATCGCCGCCACGGCGGTCCGCTTCGCTTGACCGGCCGCCTCAAGTGGATGATCGATCCCGCCTTCCGCGGCGTCGGTCTCGGGACGTTGCTGGTCAACCAGTTCATCGGCATCGCCCGCGAAAAAGGCCTCCGCCATATCAACGCGATGCTGATCTCCGACCTCGAAGCCGATGCCGTGACCACCCTCCAAAACCTCGGCTTCACCTCTTACGTGATGCCCGGCTACGGAACGGACCCCGACGGCAACCAGCACGACATGACCAAGCTGATTCTGAAGCTGTGACGATGCTCGCCTGACTCTTTCCTCCTATTTCGCGAAGCTTTGGAGTGCGCGTGGCGAGTAGCCACCGCTTTGGGAGGGCGGTGGAATCGTGACGATTCGTCATCTGCGAACTCTCCCCATTTCCACCGCCCTCCCAAAGCGGTGGCTACTCGCCACCGCACTCCAAAGCTTCGCGAAATTTGCCGCGATTACCGGTTCTTCCCCAACGCCTCCTCCAACATTCGCGACGGTGAGTCGAGCACGACCTCGATGCCGAGGAATTGCAACGCGAACGACAACGTCTCGCGAACGCGATTGGCGTCGAGCGACGGCAACGGCAATGCGCCTTCGCGCTTGCCGAGTTTGGAGCCGTCCGGATTCAGAACGAGCGGCAGATGCGCGTATGTCGGAGTCTGTAATCCGAGCGCGCGCTGCAACGCGATTTGACGCGCGGTCGAGGTCAGCAGATCGGCACCGCGAACGACCTGCGTGACGCCCTGCGCCGCATCGTCGACCACCACCGCCAGTTGATACGCGTAGACGCCATCCGCGCGGCGGACGACGAAGTCGCCGGTTTCGGCGGCGAGGTCTTCTTCAACACGACCGCGAATCCTGTCGTCGAATGTGATCACTTCGTGCGACGTGCGGAAACGGACGGCGCGTGCAACGCGGCCGGCCGGCAATCCGCCGCGACAGGTTCCGGGATAGACCGGCTCGCGTCCAAGCGGCGCCGAGGCAGTGCGCGCCAGATCAGCACGTGAGCAGCCGCAGTCGTAGACGAGATTCTTCGCGCGCAGTGTGGCCAGCGCATCGTCGTACAACGCGATCCGCTGCGATTGGTGAACGACTTCGCCATCCCAGGTGAGCCCGTAGCGCTCCAGCGCGCGAAGGATCTCATCCGCCGATCCCGCCACGACCCGCGGCGTGTCGAGATCCTCCATCCGCACCATCCACCGCCCGCCCTCGCGGCGCGCGAACAGCCACGATCCCAACGCCGCGACGAGACTGCCGAGGTGGAGTGGACCGGTGGGGGATGGCGCGAAGCGGCCGGTGGGAACCATCGCACGATGTTAGCCTTTCACGATGCGTGGCACTGACGACGATCGCGGATTCTTCGAAGCCTTCCTCGGCGACGGCCGCTCGCTGATCAAGTTGACGGCACTCGCGTTGATCGGGGCCGGCGCGTTCGCGCTCTTTCAAGCATCCACCGGCCAGTTCCTGCCGCAGGACACCGACTACCTCGGCATGACGGCCGCGCAACTTTGCGCGCTTCGCGGCTGCCGCATCGTGCACTTCATGGTTCACGACCGCGTCTCGTTCGGCGGCGTCCTGATGGCCATCGGAATCATGTATCTCTGGCTGGCGGAGTTTCCGCTGCGGCGCCGCGAGACGTGGGCGTGGTGGGCGCTGCTCATCAGCGGCAGCGCCGGTTTTCTGAGCTTCCTCGCGTACCTCGGCTATGGCTATCTCGATTCCTGGCACGGCGCGGCGACGCTTGCTCTCCTGCCGCTGTTCGCGGCGGGCCTCGTGCGCACGCGTGTTCTGCGCGTCGAACAGGTTTCGCGGCCCGCGCTCGATGTTCATTCGCGAAACGGTGTCGGCCGAATGCTGCTGCTCATGGCGACGTTCGGCATCATCGCCGCCGGACTGACGATCATGACCGTCGGGATGACCTCGGTGTTCGTGCCGACGGACATCGTGTTCATGGGCATCACGCCGGCGGAACTGCGCCAGGTGAATCCGCACCTCGTGCCGCTCATCGCCCACGACCGCGCCGGCTTCGGCGGCGCGCTCGTCTCCTGTGGCCTGGCGATGTTCCTCGCAGTGCTCTACGGCAGGCCATCGCGCAGTCTCTGGCAGGCATTGGCCGCGGCGGGAGTGACCGGCTTTTGCGCCGCGATCGCCGTTCATCCCCTGATCGGCTACACGGACCTTTTCCACCTCGGACCGGCCATCGCCGGCTGCGTCGTGTTCTTCCTCGGCATCGCCATCACGACGCCGAGGCAGGCGCTGCTACACGTGTTGCGAAACCGACAGCGTGTTGCCGTCCGGGTCTTTGAACCACGCCACTTTCGCGCCGCCGGGAGCGGCCCAGATGCCGAGGGCGTCCTGCGTGAAGAAGCTGAAGCGTTCGAAGACGACGCCTTTTGCGGTCAGCTCCGTGACCTCTTTCTCGATCTCCGAAACTTCCCAGCCGAGGATCGTGAAGATGGCCGGCTTGAAATCGGGCTGCACTTTGGCGACGCGGATCATCGTGCCGTTCGCGTCGAGCACCATCGCGAAGCCGTCGTTGTCGACGAAGCGGAGGCCGAGCGTGTCGACGTAGAACGCGCGGGCTTTGTCGAAATCGAGCGTGGGGATGAAGGCGACGATCTTCTTGTCATTAATCATTAGCAGCACCCGCTTCCTGGCATATGCATGTGGTCCGGACCGGCCGTGGCCGCGAGGAACGGTACACCTTCTCCGCGGATCGCGCGCAACCATGCTCGTGCCGAGGCGGCCAGGATCACGATCACGCAGAGCATCAGGATCGACGTCAGCGTTGCGTCGAGGTAGCCGGTGAACGGGTCTTTTGCCATCATCTTCGGACCGAGAAAGTTGTCGATGATGGAGCGGTAGCCGGCGTAGAGAGTCGTCGAGGCGACGAAGGCCAGCGGGAACATCGTCGTCCATGCGTACTTCGCTTTGCCGGCGTTGAGGATGACGGTCGTCCCGACGCAGAGCGCGACGGCAGCGAGTAACTGATTGGCGATGCCGAACATCGGCCAGATTTGCGAGATCGATCCGTTGAGGATGAACCACGTCCAGCCGAAGACGACTAATGCCGTCGAGATGATCGTGCCGGGAATCCACGACGTGTTCTCGAACGGCTTCCAGGCGCGGCCGAGGAACTCCTGGACCATGAAGCGCGCTACGCGCGTGCCGGTGTCGATCGTGGTGAGGATGAATAGCGCCTCGAACATGATCGCGAAGTGGTACCAGTACGACATCAGCCCGCCGAGCAGCGGGATGCCGGAGAAGATCTGCGCGAAGCCGACTGCGAGCGACACGGCACCGCCGGTGCGTCCGACGAGCGTCTCGCCGACCATCGTTGAAAAGTGCGGCAGGTTCACCGTCGATAGTCCGAGCTTGGCGAAGACGGCGGGCGGAACGTTGATGGCGTAGTAGTCGCCGGGATGCAGCGCGCAGACGGCGATGAGGGCGACGCATCCGACCAGCCCTTCGCAGAGCATCGCTCCGTAGCCGATCATCCGCGCGTCCGATTCCTTGTCGAGCATCTTCGGCGTCGTCCCCGATCCGATCAGCGCGTGGAAGCCGGAGATGGCGCCGCAGGCGATGGTGATGAAGACGAAAGGAAAGAGCTTGCCGGGGATGATCGGACCGCCGCCGCCCGCGAACTGCGACACGGGCGGCGCGTAGATGTGCGGCGCGACGATCACCGTCCCGATGACGAGCGCGGCGATCGTGCCGAGCTTCATGTACGACGAGAGGTAGTCGCGCGGGCAGAGAAGCATCCAGACCGGGAGCACCGAGGCGATGAAACCGTAGATGGCGATGGCGACGGTGATCTGCGGCTTCGACATCGTGAAAATCGCGCCCAACGCGGTGCCGGGGACGAAGCGCCCTGCCACGACCGCTGCCAGCACCATCAACGCGCCGGCGATGGAGCCGTTGCGAATTGCGTACGCCGCTTTCGACCGATGCAGGTACTGCCCGACCAATAGTGCGATCGGAATCGTCAGAAAAATCGTGAACGTCCCCCACGGCGAATCCGCCAGCGCGTTGACGACGGCGATGCCAAGTCCCGCCAGCGCGATGACAATGATGAAGAGGATGGCGATCATGGCCGTGATGCCCGCCAGCGGCGAAATCTCCGTCCGCGCGATCTCCGCCAGCGACTTCCCGTTCCTCCGCACCGAGGCGGCGAGTGTGACGAAATCATGCACCGCCCCGCCGAGCACGACGCCGAAGGCGAGCCACAACAATCCGGGCAGATACCCGAACTGCGCCGCCAGCACCGGCCCGATCAACGGCCCCGCGCCGGAGATAGCCGCGAAGTGATGCCCGAAGAGCACCCACTTGTTCGTCGGCACGTAGTTCTGGCCGTCGTTGAACCGATGCGCGGGGGTGACTCGCGAGTCATCGAGCGCCATCACCTTCGCCGCGAGGAAGGCGGAGTAGTAGCGGTAGCCGATGGCGGTCACCGCGAGGAAGAAGAGGATGAGCGGGAGGGCGTTCATGTTTCGCGAGATTCTAAGGGGGAACCGGGTTCACGCGGAGACGCGGAGAACGCGGAGGAGGAGCGGAAAAGGTTGGGTTGAATCGGCATCGAAGCCGCCCATAGTTCCGAAATCTCAGAAGATGCGTTCTCTGTTCCGTCTGAAGTATGGGTATGCCAAAGCGTCATCACTACCTCCCCGAGTTCTACTTGGCTGGCTTTACAACCGACGGCGAACGAGACTCGACCTTCACAGTCTTCGACCGGGAAGAGAACGCCTTCAGGACACAGACACCAAAGAACACCGCGGTTAGCCGCTATTACTATGCTTTGGAAGATGAAGTGACAGGTGCTAGGTCGATGGAGGTAGAAGAATTCCTATCGTCTATCGAAGGAAAAGCGGAACCCGTAATTCGCAAGCTTGAACGGCGCGAAAGTCCAACCGATGAAGAGCGAGAGGTACTGGCGCTGTTCTGCGCACTGCTGCACACGCGTGTTCCTCAATTTGATCGCTCCATCCAGGAGATGGTAAACGGCGCTTTCCAAGCGCTTGCGCTCCGGATGGCGACAACAGTCGAAGATGTGCGAAAGCACCGTGAGGAATGGGAAACCCGTACTGGCAATGTGTCAGACCTAACGGCGGAAGAGGACTTCGAGCTTCTCCAGAGCGGCGGGTACGCGTACTCAGAACCCCGACAAAACGTTATCAAGATGATGCTGGAGATGAGCGGTGATTTCGCGGACCTTTTTCTAAATATGGAGTGGTGTGTCGCACACACGCCAGCGCGTATGTCGCTTGTCGTGACGGACGCGCCACTCCTTCTCATTCCGACATCGGAGTGGCAGGCTGGTACCGCGGTTGGCCTCGCCACGCCCGGTGTACACAAAATGATCCCTCTCAGCCGAAGGGTTGCACTCTTCATCGGAGATTTTGGCAACCACTTCGAGTTCAAGCCTCTGACAAGAGGCCAAACACGGGAAAACAACCTGGCGTTAGCGGAGCGGTGTGAGCGTTTCGTCATTGGCTGTGATGAGCCCCTGATTCAAAGCATCGTTCGCCGCGCCCACCTTGCGGGTTCGTCTCGGCGCCCAATGATCGTCGTTAAGTAGATTCGTGTTCTGAGCGCGGGGCCCTAAACGTGGAGAACGCCGTCGCGAACGTCCCTCCTTCTCTTCTATTTCGGCAACATCGATTCCAGGTCTCTTTTGTCGAAGACGCCAACCAACTCCACGACCTTGCACTCCAGCGCGACGGCAAGACGAAGAACGGTGAGAAGGTTCGGGAACTGAATTCCTAACTCGATAGCACTCACATGCGTCTGCGGGATGCCCACGCGCTCGGCGAGTGCCTGCTGACTCATGCGTCGCTTTGTTCGGATTTCCCGAATGCGCGCGCCGAGCAGTTCGCCGACCTCGGTTGTGTCTCTGGATCTTCTCATCGCCTCTTGACAGATCGGCCGCACGGAATTACATTGTTTTACAGCTAATAAAGAGGTGCTCAGTCATGCTCAAGCCCGCGATGATCGATCGAATCCGCCACATCTTCCTACACCCCCGGCCTCACATCGACATTCATCAGGCGACGGTACTCCTCGGATGGACGCCGCGCCAGATGTCCGAGGCCATTGATTCGGGTGAGGTGGAACTGATGACGACGCCGATCGGAAAGTGGTTCTGGCGGTATGAGTTGATGGCGAAGGCTCTCGAGATGTGGCCTCTGCATCAGATCGAAGAGGCGCTCGGATCGGATGCGGACCACGTTCTTCCGCACGTGCTGCGGACGGCGGAACTGCGCGTCCGTCTGCCGCGGCATCAGATCGCCATGCTGGAGTACAGAGCGGAGCAGGACGAGACCACCGTCAGCGGCGTGCTCGAACGGGAGTTGGATGGCATCGCCAGCGCGCATATGGAGGAGTTGTCCGAGGCGCTGCCAGAGTTTGCGGCAGCGATGGAGTGGCCGGATGAGGAGCTTGCGGCGATCGCGTGTTGATTTGCTGGCCGTAGCGTTCGCGGCGACTTCAAGGGGACCCAGTTCACGCGGAGACGCGGAGGGCGCGGAGAGAAAGCAGAAGATGAACGTGATCGATCGGTTTCGGTGGCTGCGGCGTGAGTGGAAATTCAGACGCGCGCGGCGTCGTGCACTCGCTCGTCTCAAAGCGGGTCTCCACCTCGGCTGGACGCCTCCTCACTCCCGCGGCGACCTCTAATAGACGATAGCTCCCTCCGCGCGCTTCTCTCCGCGAACTCCGCGTCTCCGCGTGAACCCGTCTCCCTTTACCATCCGCACGCAAATGCCCACCCCACCCGGACCGAGAAGCCGCATCCCCTTCCGCTACCTGCGCACTCTGCAGCGCGATCCGATTCCGTTCTTCACACGGCTGGCGGAGGAGTACGGCGATGCGTCGCAGTTTCATGTCGGGCCGCAGCAGATCTTCTTCTTCAATCATCCCGATCTCATTCGCGAGCTGCTCGTCATGCAGCATCGGTCGTTTCATAAGAGCCGGGTGTTGCAGCGGTCGAAGATCATTTTTGGGGAGGGGCTGCTGACGTCCGAGGAGGAGGTGCATCGGCGGCAGCGGCGGCTGGTGCAGCCGGCGTTTCATCGGGAGCGGATTGGGCGGTATGCCGAGGTCATGATCGAGCTGGCGGCGAGGCTGGGGTGGAGGGATGGGGAGGTGCTCGACGTCCATCAGGCGATGATGCGGCTTACGCTTTCCGTCGTCGCCAAGACACTATTCGATGCGGATGTCGATCAGGAGGCGGACGAGATCGGGGCCGCGTTGACGTCGCTGGTCGATCTCTTTCCGACGCTGATGAATCCGATCGCGAATCTGATGCGCAAGCTGCCGTTGCCGCAGACCATGCGGTTTCGTCGTTCGCTGGAGCGGCTCGATCGGACCGTCTACGGCATCATCGACGAGCGGCGAAAGTCGGGTGAGGATCGCGGCGACCTGCTGTCGATGCTGCTGATGGCGGTCGATGAGGAAGATGGCGGAAGCATGAATGATCAGCAGCTTCGCGACGAGGCGATGACGCTCTTCCTGGCCGGGCACGAGACGACTGCGAACGCGCTGGCGTGGACGTGGTACCTCCTTTCGTTGAACCCCGACGCCGCGAACGCGATGCATCGCGAGCTCGACGCCGTGCTCGGCGATCGCCTTCCTACGCCGGCCGATTACGCGCGGCTGCCGTACACGGAGATGGTGGTGGCGGAGTCGATGCGGATGTTTCCGCCGGCGTGGGCGGTAAGCCGGCTGGCCATCGAGGACGCGATGATCGGCGAGTGGCTGGTGCCGCGTGGCGCGGTAGTGGTCGCCGCGCAGGCGGTGACCCATCGCGATCCGCGTTGGTTTCCCGATCCGGATCGCTTCGATCCGTTGCGGTTCACTCCGGAGGCGAAAGCGTCGCGCCCGAAGCTGGCCTACTTTCCGTTCGGCGCCGGACCGCGCATTTGCATCGGCGAAGGATTCGCGTGGATGGAAGCGGTGCTGATCGTGGCCACGATCGCGCAGCGGTGGAGGTTGGAGCTGGTGTCCCGCGATGTGACGCCGCAAGCGTCGATCACGCTCAGGCCGAAAGGCGGATTGAGGATGCGGGTTAATCAGCGGTAACCGACGGAACGCTGGCGTCTCGCCGGCTGGCTCGCAGGCGTCCCGCGCCTGCGTTCTGTAGCGCTCCGCATGATGAAATGTGCGTGGCGGCGAGACGCCGCCACGCCAGCCCGAGCCTCTCGACGAACGAAAGCGCTACGACGTCATCGCCCTCGGCATCCGCCGCGCCAACGTCCAGCGTCGTTGGAAGAGGTCGCCGTAGTGCCGGTTCCGTCCGCGAACGCCGCGCGCCCCTTAAGTTTAAGTTAACGTTAAGGTCATTGGCCAGGCCAGCCGGCGAGGACGCCAGCGCTCCACAGCGCGCAGGCGCGTAAACTCTCACCGCCATGAACATCAGCGACTCTTTCGCCGATTACGCCGCCTATCACCAGACCAAAGGCAACAAGTGGTTTCATCGCCTCGGCATCCCGCTGATCATGCTTTCGCTCCTGGGCATGCTGGCGCGGGTCCGGATCCTGACGATCGACGGATTTCGCATCGACGCCGCGGTCGTCCTGATCGCGATCGCCGTCATCTACTACCTCACGCTCGAGTGGCGTCTGGCCATCCCGATGCTGATCGTTTCGATCGCGTTCTACCTCCTCGGTGCGTGGCTGCCGATGACGGCCAACATCGCCCTCTTCATCCTCGGATGGATTTTTCAGTTCATCGGGCACAGCGTGTACGAGCACAAGCAGCCGGCGTTTTTTCGCAACGTCGTCCACCTGCTCATCGGGCCGCTGTGGATCCTGAATGACGTGATTCCGGTGGTTCGGGAGTAGGGAGTAGAGAGTGGGGTGTGGCAGCTCCCACGCCCCACCCCCTACTCCCCACACCCTCTTTACTTTTTCTTCAAAAGAGAATCCAACTCCGCATCTCGCGGAACCGCGACGCGTTGCGGCTCGCCGCCATCCGTCGCGATCTCCACGAGCGGGATGCGGCGCCGTCCGTTGCTGTGAGCGATGACTTTTTTCTCGCCTTCGCTGTCATTGTCGATGTCGATGTAGTCGTACTTGACGCCGGAGCGGTCGAGGTGCCGCAGCGTGCGCATCGTGTCGCCGCCCAGTCCGCGCCGTAGACGACGATTCGTTCAGCCATGAAGTCCTCCGGCGGATAGTGATTGCGAATTGCCTGCCGAGAAGCAGTGGCCAGTGGTGAGTGGCCAGTGGTCAGTGGTTAGTGGTGAGTAGACGACACAGTTGCTGACCACTGACCACTGGCCACTAATCTACTCTCTCCACTCTCGCCACGCACGCGCGCACGCGCGAAATCAACTCGTGAATGTCGAACGGCTTCGGCAGCAGATCGAACGGAATCCCCTTCAGCCGCTCGTTGATGACCGCGGGCGACGCGGCGCTGGTGATGATCACGTGCTTCAGCCGCTCGGGCGTGTCGCGCGCCATCGCCGCCATGAACGAAAAGCCGTCCAGATTCGGCATCATCAGGTCGAGGATGATCACGTCGTAGTTGGCGACTTCGAGTTTCGCGATCGCTTCCAACCCGTCCGCGGCGATTTCTACCTGGTAGCCCTGCCGCAGCAGCACGGTGCGCACGAGGCGGCGGATCGACGAATCATCTTCGACGATCAGGATGCTGCAGTCCGCGGATGGCGTGTCGCTCACGATTGCTCCGGCAGCAAGAAGCGCTCCTGCGCCACTTAGAATGACGGAATGCAGGCATACGGCTCCGATCGCGTGCGCGCGGACGATGGCGAGCGCGTGGAGCTGTTGTCGCGCATTCCGAAAGCGTGGACACCGCGCGCGCCGAAGACGCTGACGACCGCCGAGTTTCCGGGGACGGCGGTGCTGTGGGAGGAACGGTACTTCGAAGTGATCTCCGCCGAACCGCTGCCGCAGGGCGGCGTTCGTTACGTGCTCGAACCGTGGCAGGACATGCACGCCATGCGCACAATCGATCACTACGACGACGCGCACGAGACGCAGCGGCTGGCTGACTATCGAGCGCAACTCGCGCGCGAGACGAAACGCAAGTCGGCGAACGCGCTGGCTCTGCTGGCCGGGCACCTGCCCGCTGCTGTACAGGAGGAGATCGGACGCGAGCTCGGCATCATCGCTACGCGACTGACCATCATCTCCGCGCTCGGTGTGTACGCGGTCGTCATCGCGCTCGTGCTGTGGATCGTCAGCGACTTCATGGCGAACGCGCCGCTGTCGCTGCTACTCATCGTCGCCACCGGCTATCTCTTCGTTGAGACGTCGCTCCGATTCGGAATCGCCTGGATGACCGGCCGGCCGGCGGGCTCCGCGATCGGCGTCATCGGCTATCTCATTTACTACTGCAGCGTCGCCGATCGCGCCCGCGCCGTCTCGCCGTTTGCGCGCGAGAAGGGGATGGTCGTCACGATCACCGAGACGCCGGCGGAACGCGCCGTGACCGATTCGCTCGTGATGCGCGCAGCGCTGGTGACGCTGCTCAGCCCCGCCGATCAGGCGCGGGTCGCGGCGAGATTCGGTTACGACTATCGGCACCAGTCGTCGCTCATCGCCATCCTGATTCTGTTCTTCGCCGCGATCGGAATGGCCACATCGCTGCATCGCGGCGCGGTGATCTCGCTGATCGTCGCCTCGGCCATCGCCGCCGAGCAGATCTACCGATTATCAATTCTCCGCAGCCGCCCCGCCGGCAGCATCCTCGGCATCGCGGCGCGGCCGTTCGTGCGCAAGCTGCTGTAAACGCGAGAGGGCATGCAACTCGCAACCTCGGCCTCGTGCCCGAATTGCAATTCGATGGGCGTCGCCGTGTCGTCATCGAAGGTGTGACCCCTTCGGTGGATGACGGTCGCTTCCCCGCCAAGCGCGCGGTGGGCGACGTCGTGTCCGTTGAAGCCGACATCTTCGCAGACGGCCACGACCTCCTGGCCGCGGTGATGCTGCATCGCCACGAGTCGGAGAACACGTTCACGGAAACGCGCCTGACCGCGCTTGTCAACGACCGCTGGCGTGCCGACCTCTCCGTCGATCGCCTCGGCTTCTACTACTTCACCTTCGAAGCATGGGTCGATCATTTCCAGACGTGGTATCGCGATCTGAAGAAGCGTCCCGATGCCGATCTTGATGTCCAGCTCCGCATCGGACTGGAGATGATCCGCGCAGTGTCGGAACGCGCAACGGATCGCGATCGCAAACGCCTCGAGCACTACGTGTCGACCATCGAAGGCGACGATGAAGCGCGCGACAAAGTTCACGCGATCGCCAACGACGAGCTCCTCGGACTGATGGAGCGAAACGCGGAACGCAAATTCGCGACGCGTTACGGCGGCGAGCTGGCCATCGAAGTCGATCCGCGCCGCGCCGCCTTCAGCAGCTGGTACGAGCTCTTCCCGCGGTCCGCCGGAACGTTTCGCGACGTCGAAGCGGAACTGCCGCGCATCGCGAAGATGGGATTCGACGTGCTCTACCTCCCGCCGGTTCATCCGATAGGGACGAGGTTCCGCAAAGGGAAGAACAACAGCGTGTCGGCCGCGGAGGGCGACGTCGGAAGTCCATGGGCGATCGGCGGCGCAGAAGGCGGACACAAGGCGATCGATCCGCAGCTCGGGACGATGGACGATTTCAAGCAGCTAGTCGCCGCGGCGCGCGAGCGCGGAATCGAGCTGGCGATGGACATCGCGTTCCAGGCATCGCCCGATCATCCGTATGTTCAAGAACACGCCGATTGGTTTCAGACGCGGCCCGACGGAACCATTCAATACGCCGAGAATCCGCCAAAGAAGTATCAGGATATCTATCCATTTCACTTCGAGACCGAGGCGTGGTCGGATCTCTGGAAAGAGCTGTGCGACGTCTTCCGCTTCTGGATCGACAAAGGCGTGCGTATTTTCCGCGTCGACAATCCGCATACGAAGCCGCTGCCGTTCTGGCATTGGGTGATCCGCACGGTCAAGAAGCACCATCCCGACGTGATCTTTCTCGCCGAGGCGTTTACGAGGCCGAAGATCATGTACTGGCTGGCGAAGGCCGGGTTCTCCCAGTCGTACACGTACTTTGCGTGGCGCAATACGAAGTACGAATTGACAGAGTACTTTGAGGAAATCACCAAGCCGCCCATCAGCGACTTCTTTCGTCCGAATGCCTGGCCGAACACGCCCGACGTCCTCACCGAATATCTGCAATACGGCGGACGCCCGGCCTTCACCATCCGGCTGATGCTCGCGGCAACGCTCTCAGCGAATTACGGCATTTACGGCCCGCCATTCGAACGCTTCATCGGGACAGCGCGCGACCCGGGCGGCGAGGAGTATCTCGATTCCGAAAAATACGAAGTCAAGCATTGGGAATCGACCGGTGACGACCTGAGCGAACTCATCGCAGTCGTCAACCGCATCCGCCGCGACAATCCGCCGCTGCAGCAGAATGAAACGCTGCGCTTTCACACGACGACGAACGACGAAATCCTCTGCTACAGCAAATCGGCCGGGACCGACGTCGTTCTGACCATCGTCAATGTCGATCCGCACAACACGCAGGCCGGCTACGTCGAGCTCGACCTCGCCGCATTGCACCTCGACGCCAACCGTCCGTTCCAGGTCCACGAGCTGCTCTCCGGCGCGCGCTACACGTGGCACGGCGCCAGGAATTACGTGCAACTGAATCCGCACGTGGTCCCCGCACATATCTTTCGAATCAGGCGCAAAGTAAGAAGTGAGAGGGATTTTGAATACTTTCTATGATGTGAGAACGGCACGCTGGCGTCTCGCCGCCGGCCCGCCAGACACAAAACGTTCGCTGGTAACCGAAGAGCGTGGCCGTCCGCCCGCGCGCGGAGGCGCGCTCGACAATCCAGCCCCGCGCTCGGCGCGGGGTTGGGCCGCGCCGCCGAGTGTGCGGCCGCGGAGGCGGCCGCTACAAGGTACCGCGCCGCGCGAACATTTTGTAGTGGCCGCCTCCGCGGCCACGGATCCCGGTTACGCGCGCTTTCCC
Organism: Thermoanaerobaculia bacterium; assembly: GCA_035996815.1. Classification (GTDB taxonomy): domain Bacteria; phylum Acidobacteriota; class Thermoanaerobaculia; order Gp7-AA8; family Gp7-AA8; genus JADGNZ01. Next base: position 43,340 of record DASYJF010000148.1, read on the forward strand.
CGCGCCGAGCGCGGGGCTGGATTGCGGGGCGCGCCTCCGCGCGCGGCGGTATGCGGGACGAGCGTGACACCGGACTAACCATGGACGACCTTTGGTACAAAGACGGGATCATTTATCAGACGCATGTCCGCGCCTTTTACGATTCCAGCAACGACGGCATCGGCGATTTTCAGGGGCTGACGCGCAAGCTGGACTACCTCCAGGACCTCGGCATCAACATCATCTGGCTGCTGCCGTTCTACCCGTCGCCATTGCGCGACGATGGCTATGACATCGCCAATTACACCGCTGTCAATCCCAGTTATGGCACGCTGAACGACTTCAAAGCGTTCCTGAAGGAAGCGCATCGCCGCGGATTGAAAGTGATCACGGAGCTGGTCATCAATCACACCAGCGACCAGCACGAATGGTTTCAGAAATCTCGGCGCGCGAAGCCCGGCTCGCCATGGCGCGATTTCTACGTCTGGAGCGATACGCCGACCAAGTACAAGGACGCGCGCATCATTTTCAAGGATTACGAAACTTCGAACTGGGCTTGGGATCCGGTTGCCAAGGCGTACTACTGGCATCGCTTCTTCTCCCATCAGCCCGATCTCAACTTCGACAATCCCGCGGTCCATGCGGCACTGATCAAAGCGCTCGATTTCTGGATGGACATGGGAGTCGACGCCTTCCGCCTCGATGCAATCCCGTATCTTTTCGAGCGTGAAGGGACGACATGCGAGAACCTGCCGGAAACGCACGAGTATTTGAAGACATTGCGAGCGCACGTCGATCAAAAATATCCAGGCCGCATGCTGCTCGCCGAGGCGAATCAATGGCCTGAGGACTCATTGCCGTACTTTGGGGATGGCGATGAGTGCCACATGGCCTTCAACTTTCCGGTCATGCCGCGCATGTATATGGCGCTCGCGCAGGAGGACCGCTTCCCGATCATCGACATCATGGCCCAGACGCCGGCAATTCCCGAGAACTGTCAATGGGCGATGTTTCTACGGAACCACGACGAGCTGACGCTGGAGATGGTCACGGACGAAGACCGCGACTACATGTGGCGCACCTACGCCTCCGACCGCCAGGCCCGCATCAACCTCGGCATTCGGCGCCGTCTCGCGCCGCTGATGCAGAATCACCGCGGACGCATTCACCTCATGAACGGATTGCTCTTCTCGTTTCCCGGCACGCCGATCATTTATTACGGCGACGAAATCGGGATGGGAGACAATATTTACCTCGGCGACCGCAACGGCGTGCGCACGCCGATGCAGTGGAGTCCCGACCGTAATGCCGGATTCTCCAAGGCCAATCCGCAGCAGCTCTACATGCCGGTCATCATCGATCCGGAATATCACTATGAGCAGGTCAACGTCGAGCAGCAGCAGGGCAGCCCGTATTCGCTCTTGTGGTGGATGAAGCGCCTCATCGCGCAGCGGAATCGGTACCAGGCATTCGGCCGCGGCACGATGGAATTTCTGCATCCGGAGAATCGCAAGATTCTGGCGTTCGTGCGCCGGTATCAGGAGGAAACGATCCTCGTAGTCGCCAACCTCTCGCGGCTCGTACAGTGTTTCGATCTCGATTTATCGCAGTTCGCCGGAATGGCTCCGGTCGAGCTCTCCGGCGGAACGCGATTCCCTGAAATCGGCGACAAGCCGTATTTCCTCAACCTTGGTCCCTTCGCCTTTTACTGGTTCACGCTCGAGCGTCAACGGACGGAGGTGACGCTCAGCAGCGACGAGGCGCCGTTGCTCAAAGCGGCGACCTTCGAGGAAGTGTTCTCCGACCGCAACCGCGCCGCGCTCGGCAGCGCGCTCGAAACGTATGTCCGCTCGCGCCGCTGGTTCAGCGGCAAAGCGCGCACGATCACGTCATTGCAGATCACCGAAGCCGTTGCGCTTCCGAACGACGCAGGCCAGCTCACCTTCATGCGCATCGACTACGCGGACGGCGAGCCTGAGACCTATCTCCTTCCGCTTGCGATTCTGCAGGCTCGCCGGGCGCAGGAGCAGGAGGCGAGAATCCCGACGCTCATCGCCCGCCTGCGCGACGGCTATTTGCTCTATGAGCCTGTGACCGACGCGAAATTCACAGCAGCATTGCTCGGCATGATCGCGCGCCGCCGCACGCTCAAGGGCGAACAGGGCGCCGTGGTCGGCACAGCGTCCCATCCTCGGGAACTGCGCGCCGCGGCCGACCTCGCCGCGCACGTTCTCAAAGCCGAACAAAGCAATACCGCCGTTCTTTACGGCGACCAGTTCTTCCTGAAGCTTTTCCGGCGCATTGAGACCGGCATCAATACCGATCTCGAAGTGACGAGATTCCTCAATGAGGAGACGTCATTTACAGCCACCCCGGGGCTCGAAGGTGCCCTGCAATACGCGACTGATTCGACGGAGCCGACCACACTGGCAATTCTGCAACGCTTCGTGGCGAATTCGGGCGACGCCTGGACTTATACCGTCGATGCGTTCGGCCGCTTCTTCGATTCTGTCCTGAGCGATCCGTCGGCGGCGGAGCGGCTCGCGAAGGCCACTCCATCAGAATCGTTGCTCGCAATCGCGGACAAACCGACGCTCGAGATTGCACAACAGACCATTGGCCTCTACCTTGCCGACGCCGAAATCCTCGGGCGCCGCACCGCGCAAATGCACCTCGCGCTCGCCTCGCGCGACGACATCGCGGCGTTCGCTCCCGAGGCGATTACGCCGCACTATCAGCGATCGATGTATCAGCACATCCGCTCGCAGGCCGTTCGCACATTCCAGCTGCTGCGCCGTCGTGGCAAAGGCATTCCGGCTGCGGAGGAATTGCTGGCGCGCGAAGAGGAAGTGCAGCAGCGGATCCGGCGCATTCTCGACGGCCGCATTACAGGCCTGCGCATCCGTACGCACGGTGACTATCACCTCGGCCAGGTGCTGCACACCGGCAACGACTTCGTCATCATCGATTTCGAGGGCGAGCCGTCACGGCCATTGAGCGAGCGCCGCATCAAGCGCAGCGCCCTGCGCGACGTGGCCGGCATGCTGCGCTCTTTCCATTACGCGCCGTACGCCGTGCTATTCGGACAATCGCAGCATTCGGTGATTCGTGCCGAGGATGCGGCTACCGTCGAGAGTGGCGCCAACTTCTGGTATCGGTGGGTGAGCGCTGCGTTTCTTCGCGCCTACCTCGCCGAAAGCGGCAATGCCGCGCACCTGCCGCAGTCGCGCGAAGAGTTGCAGGTGCTGTTGGATGCGCACCTGCTCGAGAAAGCCCTCTACGAAATCGCGTACGAGATGAACAATCGTCCCGACTGGGTGCGCATCCCGATCCGCGGCGTGCTGGAGCTTCTCGGCCGCTGATATTCTCGCCACGATGCGCATCCGGTACATCTGCATTCACGGGCATTTCTATCAGCCGCCGCGGGAGAACCCATGGCTGGAGGCGGTGGAAACGCAGGACTCGGCGACGCCGTATCACGACTGGAATGAGCGCATCACCGCCGAGTGCTACGGGCCGAATGCGTCGTCGCGAATCCTCGACGCCCGCGAGCGCATCGTCAAAATCGTCAACAACTACGCCGCGATCAGTTTCAACTTCGGACCGACGCTGCTGTCGTGGCTGGAGCAGCGGCAGCCGGAAACGTACGCCGCGATTCTCGATGCCGACCGCGTCAGCCGCGAGCGGTTCGGCGGTCACGGATCGGCCATCGCGCAGGCATACAACCACATGATCCTGCCGCTGGCGAATGCGCGCGACCAGCGAACGCAGGTGCGGTGGGGCATCCGCGATTTCGAGAAGCGTTTCAAGCGGAAGCCGGAGGCGATGTGGCTGCCTGAGACCGCGGTCGACATTGCATCGCTCGAAGCGCTGGCAGCCGAGGGGATTGCGTTCACGATTCTGGAGCCGCAGCAGGCGAAACGATGGAGAGCGATCGGCGAGGACGACTGGACCGAGCAGAAAGGCGCCATCGATCCGACCATGCCGTATCGCTGCAATCTGCCGTCCGGCCGGTCCATCGATCTCTTTTTCTACGACGGGCCGATCTCGCGCGCGGTCGCCTTCGAGCGGCTGCTCGCCCGCGGCGAGAACCTCGCGCATCGTCTCCTCGGCGCGTTCGGCGAAGGGCGCACGCATCCGCAGCTCGTCAACATCGCCACCGACGGCGAAACGTACGGTCATCATCATCCCAACGGCGACATGGCCCTCGCGTACGCGCTCGACTACATCGACGAGCAGAAGCTCTCGCGCGTCGCGAACTACGGCCAGTTTCTCGCCGACGTGCCGCCGACATACGAGGTCGAGATCGCCGAAAACACGGCATGGAGTTGCAGCCACGGCCTCGGGCGATGGGAGCGCGATTGCGGCTGCAGCAGCGGCAGCGGGGATGGATGGAACCAGCAGTGGCGCATGCCGTTGCGCGAGGCGCTCGATTGGCTTCGCGACGAATGCATCGCCATCTTCGAATCGCGCGGCGCGACGCTGCTGCGCGATCCGTGGGACGCGCGCGATGACTACATCGACGTCGTTCTCGACCGCTCCGACGACAGCGTCGAGCGGTTCATGACGAAGCACGCCGTCACGGGGAGCAACGCCGTCACCGTGCTCGAGCTGCTGGAGATGCAGCGCAACGCCATGCTCATGTACACGAGCTGCGGCTGGTTCTTCAACGACATCTCCGGCATCGAGACCGTGCAGGTGCTGCACTACGCGGCGCGCGTGATCCAGCTCGCCGAAACGATTGCCGGACGCAGTCTGGAGCTTGAGTTTCTGCGCCGCATCGCCTCGGCCAAGAGCAACCTGCCGCAGCACGGCGACGCGCGGCAGATTTACGAGCTGGAAGTAAAGCCGATGCGTCTCGACCTTCGCCGCGTCGCCGCGCACTACGCCGTCGCCTCGCTCTTCGACAACTTCGCGCACGACGACCGCGTGTACTGCTATCGCGTGCGCCAGAACGATTTCGAATCGTTCCGTGCCGGCCGCGCGCGCATGGCCATCGGTTCGATCACCGTCACCTCGCTGATCACGCGCGAGGAAGCGTCGTTCGAATTCACCGTCATCCATCTCGGCGAGACGGAGATCACCGGGGGGGTGCGGCCGGCGGCGGTGGCCGAGCACTACGACGCCATGAAGCGCGACCTCAGCGAAGACCTGCGCGTCAACGGCATCTCCTCGGTCATCCGCGTCCTCGACGAGTATTTCAACGAGCCGCTGCTGTCGATTCGCGCGCTCTTCCGCGACGAGCAGCGACGCATCCTCAACCTACTCTGTGACGCGACGCTGAGCGAAGCCGAGAGCGCGTTCCATCAACTTCACGAGCGCTACGACCCACTGATGCGCTTTCACGCAACGCTCGGCGTGCCGCTTCCGAAGGTCTTGAGGATGGCGGCCGAGTTCGACGTGAACACGCAACTACGGCGAATGGTCGCCGGCAACGAGGTCCCGTTCGGTGAGCTGGAATCGCGCCTCCGCGAGTCGCGCGACGAGAAGGTGTCGCTCGATGAGACGACGCTGATGTCGCTTACCGCCGCCATCGAACGCGCTGCCGTCGATTTCTCGCGCAACTCCGAAGATGTGGAGAAGTTGGAGAGCTGGACCAAGCTTGTATCGATCGTCCGCGACGCGGGCGTCGACGTCGATTTGCGCCGTCCGCAGAACGACTACTACAGGCTCAAGAAATCAGTGCGTCCGGTGATCGCGGCAACGGCGGGCAACGGCTCCTCGGCCGCGAATCGCTGGCTGCAGCACTTCGATGCCCTCGGCGAAAAGTTGTCGATCAGTCCGGAGGCACGAGGGTGATCCGCAGATGACGCAGATTCACGCAGAACGATGACCCACACCTCGGTGACAGAACCACAGAGCACCCGCACCGCCGGCGTCCTCCTTCATCCCACCAGCCTGCCGGGACGCTTTGGCATCGGCGACCTCGGCGACGAGTTGCTCGCGTTCCTCGATTGGGCGCAGAGCGCGGGGCTGCGCATCTGGCAGGTGCTGCCGCTCAACGCGCCGGGCTACGGCAACTCGCCGTACGGATGTCTTTCGTCGTACGCCGGCAATCCGCTGCTGATTTCGCCGCAGAGTCTCGTCGAGAGCGGACTGCTGCCCGGCGATGCACTCGATGATGTCCCGTCGTTCGCGGAAGATTTCGTCGAGTTCGATCGCGTTCACGCGTACAAAGAATCGCTGCTGCGGAAATCGTTCGAGCACTTCGCCGAGCACGCCTCGGACGAACAACGCCATGCGCTCACCGCGTTCATTCACGACAACGCCTGGCTTCCCGACTGGACGTTGTACGCGGCGCTGAAGGAGCAGCACGGCGGGAAGTCATGGACCGCGTGGACGTCAGATGTCGCGTCACGAGATCGCGATGCGCTCGCCGAGGCGCGCCTCAAACTCGCTGAAGAGCTGCGATTTCACGAATACGTCCAATGGCTCTTCTTCGCGCAGTGGGCGGCCGTGCGCGAGGCCGCCGCGGCGCGCAGCCTCCGCATCATGGGCGACATCCCGATCTACGTCGCCGGCGACAGCGCCGACGTCTGGGCCAATCGCGAAATCTTTCAACTCGACGAGCGAGGTGAGCCTGACGTCGTGGCTGGAGTGCCTCCCGATTACTTCAGCGAGACCGGGCAGCGATGGGGGAATCCGCTCTATCGATGGGACGTGCTGCGTAACACGCATTTCGTCTGGTGGGTTTCGCGATTCCGCGCCGCGCTCCGTTTTGCCGACGTCGTCCGCGTCGATCACTTCCGCGCCTTCGCCGCATATTGGGAGATCCCGGCCGGCGAGCCCACCGCCATCCACGGCCGCTGGATGCCCGGCCCCGGCCGCGCGCTGTTCGACGCGCTTCGCGACGCCATCGGCGATCTGCCGCTCATCGCCGAGGACCTTGGCCACATCACGAAGGAAGTGCATGAACTGCGGACGGCCATCAACGTCCCCGGCATGAAAATTCTGCAGTTCGCCTTCGCGCAGCCGGACAGCCCGCATCTGCCGCATCGCTACGAAACGAAGACCGTCGTCTACACCGGCACGCACGACAACGACACCGCGCGCGGCTGGTACGAGCACGCCACCTCCGACGAGCTTCAGTCGATCGCCTCATACCTCGGCGTGCGCGACGCGACCGACGTTGCCTGGAGCCTGATCCGCGCCGCGTACACATCCGTCGCCGAAACCGCCATCGTCCCCGTGCAGGACATCCTCAACCTCGGCAGCGAAGCGCGCATGAACCGTCCCGGCGCCGAGCACGACAACTGGTCATGGCGCGTCGCCAACGGTGCGCTCACGGCGGCGCATGCCGAGGAGCTGCGCGATTTGGGCGAGGTGTCAGGCCGGATTTGATCCTGCGTTCTTCGCTAGCCGCCGAAGATGTCTTCGAGCTGGATTTCGAGCATGGGGAACAGCGGCGAGGTCAGCGTCTCGTTCCGGGATAGGTTCGCGGCGGCCTCGTATCGGCCTGCCGCGTTGCGCCGAAAGACGCGAACCGTGTCATGGATAGGATCCACGATCCAGTACTCGCCAACTCCCGTGCGCTCGTAGAGCGCGCGCTTCGTGACTTCGTCGTAGCGCGTATTCGACGGCGAGAGGATTTCGATGAGCAGATCAGGCGGACCCTGAACATTTCTCGATGTGATGATCGCTTGGTGCTCTCTGCTGATGAACAGCAGGTCAGGCTCGACCACGTCGTAACGGGAGAACACAACGTCAAAAGGCGCGTGGTAAAGCCGTCCGACAGGATGCTGCCGGAGGTACATTCCGATCTCGACGATGAAGTTGTAAGAGACGCGCTGATGTTTTTCAAGAGGTGATGCGTTCACGTAATGCTCCCCGTCGATGATCTCGTGGCGGAGACCGTCCTCAGGGAGGAGGAGCAAGTCCTCATACGTCATCTTTGTCGATGTCTGCGGCGCCATGGCAGAAAGTCTACGCCTTCTCCAGAACGGCTACCGGGAAACGGCTGAACAGAGAGCGGAGCCCGATCTCGTCCCCCTCCAAATTCTCCCCGGTGAAGAGATTGCGCCAGGATCCCGCGATCGGAATTGAGGCATCGGGCCAGACGTCGCCGATCGGGAACGTGCCGGGTTTGACGAGATTCGCGACTAGTCGCGGGACGGCGACGATGATCGCGTCGTCTTCATGGCTGCGCGTGAATGCGACGACGTTTGGTCCCGCGTCGATCGGCTCGTACGTTCCGTCGCGGAAGAGTTCCGCGTGGCGCGATCGTGCGTCGAGCACTTTCCAGGTGACGAACATCTTGATCCGGCTGTCGTGCCAGCGGCGGAGGAGGGTGTCGATCGAGAGCGAATCTTTTTCGGCCGCTGCCTTCATCTTTTTTAGCATCGCGGCGCGTGACGTGTAGTCGACGGGACGGCGATTGTCGGGATCGACGAGGCTGAAATCCCACAGCTCCGTGCCCTGGTAAAAGTCCGGCGCGCCGGGCGCGGTCGCTTTGAGAACGACCTGAGACAGGCCATTGAGAAAGCCGTAGAACGCAACGCGCTTCTGAAGGCGGATGAGATCTTCGCAGAAGCTCGTATCGCTGAGGATCGCGCCCGCGAAGCCGAGGAGCGATTCTTCGTACGCGGGATTCGGAGCGATCCAGCTCGTCTGCGTCTTCGCTTCGCGCGCGGCCTTTTCGAGATATTGCTTCAGGCGATCGCGGACGGATGGCAACTCCTCATGATCGAGAGGCCACATGCCGATCAGCGTCTCGTAGATGAGCAGCTCCGTGTTCGCATCGGGGATTCCATTCACGCGATGCGGTGCGTTCATCTTCGACCAGCGGCGCACCTGGCGTTCCCACTGCGGCGCGATTTCCGACAGCACGTTGATGCGCGCGCGCGCGTCCTCGCTACGCTTCGTGTCGTGCGTCGACGTCGCGTTCATCGTGTGCGGCCACTGCTGCTGCATCTGCGACGCGCGCGCGTGAAACTCGGCCAAGCCGTCGAAGTCGCCGTCGCGTCCGGGGTTGCCGCCGACCTCGTTCAGCGAGATCAATCGGTTGTAGTTGTAGAAAGCCGTGTCCTCGACGCCTTTGGCCATCACGCGTCCGGTGAACTGCTGCCAGCGCATGACGAAGGCCTGCCAGTTCTCACGTTCCGATGCGACGTACGCCGGCGGATCGACGAGAAGGACACGTTCGAGAAAGGTGAACAGCCGATCGTCGATCGTGTTCGCAGCGCGGCGCCGCGCGTCGGCGATCGCGGTGCGGATCGACTGCACATCCTCATCGTCAACGGTCGCCTCGCGGATGTACGTCCGGTACACGCGCATGCACGCAGTGACCTCGGTCAGCGCGGCAGTCAGATCGACCGGCGCGAAATCGCGGGCGTTGCGGTCCGGCATGGCCACGGCGCCGAGCTGCTTGCCGAGGGCGCGCATCTCGCCGGAGAAAAGCTCGTGGATGACCTGCTTCTTTCGCTCGTAGCAGATGTCGTCGAACGTTGCCGTCACGCCGGTGAACTTGCGATAGAAGCGATCGAGCTGCTGCAACCCGTTCGCGTCGACGAAGAGCGCGTTCACCGGGTCGAGGAAGTCGTAGCCCGTCGTGCCGCTGACCGGAAACTCGCCCGGAAGCTCCTCGCCGTGTTCGAGGATTTTCTCGACGACGATGTAGAAACGGTCATCGCCGGATGGCTCGCCGGCCAAACGCAATTGCAGCTTGCGCATGTGGCCGATCGGATCGTAAAGACCGTCGATGTGATCGATGCGCAGTCCGGTCACTTTCCCTTCCGCGATCAACTCCAGCGTTCTCCGATTGCGCGCTTCGAACACCTCGGGACTCTCGACGCGCACGCCGACGAGATCGGTGACGTCGAAGAAGCGCCGGTAGTTGATCTTCTCGCTCGCGATGCGCCAGTACGCGAGGCGATACCACTGCGCGTCGAGCAGGGCGTCGAGCGAGTCGGCGTCGCTGTTGATCCGTTCGATGGCCGCGTGCAGCGCCTCGCGAAACGTCTCGTCCTGCTCATGAATCCGCCACAACGTTTCCTTGAGAAACTTGCTGTTCGGCACTCCCGCGTCGTTCTCGACCAGTTCGCGCAGTTCGATGGCGACGCCCTCGCGCGGCAGCGACTCCACGCACTCGCGCAGCACCTGACCGTACGAGCCTGGTGCAAGCGGCAGGCGCTTGTCGTAGTAGGTGAAGAAGAAACCATCGACGTCGAAGTGGAGCTGAATCTCGCGCGACTCCAGCGCCTCGCCGTACGGCTTGCCGAGAATCGGGAGAAGAACTTTGCTGACGGTCTGGCCGCGCGTAGTGACGGGCGTCCAGTCGATGTCGAAGTAGTGCAGGAAGCGCGAATGCTCCCCATTTTGGAGAACGCTCATCCACCACGCGTTTTCGGGACTCGCGGCCATGTGATTCGGGACGACGTCGAGCAAAAGTCCGAGCTGCCGCCGCTGCAACTCTTCGTGGAGCGCGTTGAAATCATCATCCGATCCAAGCTCCGGATTCAGCGCGTTCGCGTCGACGACGTCGTATCCATGTCCGCTGCCCTTGCGAGCTTTCAGAATCGGCGATGCGTAGATGTCGCTGATGCCGAGCTCCGCGAGGTAGGGGACGATCGCGCGCGCATCGGCGAAGGTAAAGCCGGCGTTGAATTGGATTCGGTACGTGGCTCGCGGGACGCGGTACATGCTTTCTTGCAGCGCTGCGGATTCAGTGCCCGGGGGACGGGTTCACGCGGAGGACGCGGAGAGGCGGAGAAAACCAGCTCCGCGTCTCGGCGTGACTCAATCCTCTCCCTGCTCATCACCGACGGATCCAAGGTCCCCGGCTTGGAGCGTTGTGGACTCGTGTTATTCGTGCTTCGGAGCTTCGCTCCACTGGATGGGCCTGAAGTGCCCCGCGCAACCGGAGGCAGGCGTGTGGTCTTTGTAGGATGTGATGCCCGTAACCTTTCCGCGATAGAACCAGACCACCCGGTAGTCGTGATAGCCGAAGCCAGCGCCGGTCTGGCAAAACTGCCACACCTCATCGTCACCCTGAAACTGCCGATCCTGAGGTTGGCCCAAGGCTGCGGTTACTTGTTCCTTGGTGTCGCCGGAGTTGACCTTCAAGGCGCCGTTCTGCAGCGTTCCACAGCAAGTGAGGATTAGAAATGCGAGAGTGACGAAGCGATTCATGCCCGCTACCTCATACCAAGTTTGTTCAGCACGCCAGTGATGAGGTCGGACACGACGGTGGTGAGACCGTGAAAACCGTGCATCGCCGAGTTCTTCCAACCGGCCGAGGCAAGCAGAGAGCCAGATTTTGCGTCGTAGATCTGCAGGTCGAGGGTCTTGAGGTACATAGCCATGTCCCAGCCCCAGTCGTCGTTGTATTTAACGATGGCTTCGGAAGTCTCTGGCTGCTTGCCTTCCGGTCCTGCGGCGACCGTGATTCCACGGCGGAACAGTTCTCGCTGAATGGCGGCGTCTACATCGCTGGATTTGTCACCATGTGCGACGAGGTAGGCCGAGTGAAACGAGTGCCCGACGCTTGAGGGATTGACCACGACGTCCTGGCTAGTAGAACAACCGAGGGCGGCGAAAACAACGATTGCCAAGGGAGCCAGACGAAGTAGTGTACGCATGCAAGCCTCCTAGCATGGAATGTTGGCGACATTGTAGTTCCGAAGCCGAGGTAAAGAGGTTCAGCCGCCTAACGGCTCTAAGTCCAGGTTACTGAGCTAGGCCGCCGCTGCTAGACACCATACTTCGCCGCAAACATTTTGCGGATCGCGGGCGTGCCTCTCGCGATTTGATCCGGCGTTAGGGAAAGGAGCGCCTTCACAGCCTGCGCGAGAGGATCGGTTTTGGGCAGGCCGAGCCACCTTATGATGAAGCGCCATTTCTGAACGGTCAGCGACTCGGGCGTGGTCCATTTGCGCCATTTGGTAAGTCGGCCGCCGTCAAGTGCCGCTCCGAATTGGCGGCCATACACCACGGGATTGATGTGGAGCATTGCGCTCCGTCGTTCCCATCCACCGGCAAGACGGTAGTCGTACGCGATGTGATGCGTGTGAATCGCGTAGAGCTGATGCGCGAGAACGTTGCGCATTTCATGAACTTCCCTTGCGATGAGGGAGAATTGATTTGAAGATGATGATTCGTCCATGAAGCGCTCTAGGAATGCCTTCGTGCCTGCTAAACCTCGAAGGTCGTAGACGCTTTCCATGAAGGCCTGTATGAAGGAGTGGGTGCCAAGAAAGAGAAGGGTCTCGAAATTCGGCTTGTTGACCGCGGCAATCTGCGGAAGGAGTTCATTCTGTGCCCAGATGGTCATCCAACCGAAGATGTTGACAGCTCTTCCATCGAGATACCGCGCGAGTCGCTCTTGCCAGTCTTCCATTTCAGCCGCCTACGAGTCTTCCGCTTAGTAATTCACCAGCGAGCCGCGAGCGCGCTACGCTAATCAGCCTTTCGGAACAGCCCAAACGATTCTTGCTTTAATATCAGCTGGTTCCCGTGTACTCGCCCGCCCCATTCGATCATCGCCGTCCAATCACTCTCGAACGGCAACTCAATCTCCTGCTCCCGATCGCTGAAGTTGAACGCCAACAACGTATCGCCGCGTTGAACCAGCAACGTGCGCCGCTCGTCGTCCGCGTGTGTTTTTACACCATCGAGATCGAGCGACCGCAGGGCGGGGATTTCGCGGCGGAGTCGCAGCAACTCGCAATAGAGATCGCGCAAGCCGGATTGCTCGGACCGCGTCAGTTTCGAGCGATGGAACGTCTCCTCGGCGTGCGGGTCGGGTGGTTCGCCTTCCCAATCGAAGTCGTCGAACTCCTCGGCGCGGCCTTTTCGTACGGCTTCGATCAAGTCCTGGTCGCCGTGCGAGGTGAAGTACTGGAACGGCGCGGTTTCGCCGTACTCCTCGCCCATGAAGAGCATCGGGATGAAGGGGGAGAGGATGACTGTGGCTGCGGCGAGGCGCAGTTTGTTGATCGATCCGAGCGACGACAGGCGATCGCCGAGCATGCGGTTGCCGACCTGGTCGTGGTTCTGCGCGAAGACCACGAACTGTTTGCCGTCGCGCGTCTTCGGCGCGAGGCCGTACTTGCGTCCGCGGTAGGGTGAGTGCTGGCCGGTGTAGAGATAACCGGTCGTCAGCGTGCGCGCGAGATCGCTGGTGCGGCCGAAGCCGGCGTAGTAGCCATCGCGCTCGCCGGTGAGCAGCGTGTGGAGCGAGTGATGGAAATCGTCGCACCATTGCGAGTCAAAGCCGAGGCCGAGATCGTCCTTTGGCGTGATCACGCGCGGGTCGTTGAGGTCGGATTCGGCGATCGTGTAGATGCGGCGTCCGAGCGTTTCGGCGCGTTGGCGAACGGCGGTGGTCAGGTCCTGCAGGAACGGCTCGGCGGTGTGATCGACGATCGCGTGGACCGCATCGACGCGGAGGCCGTCGATGTGAAACTCATCGATCCATTGCAGCGCGTTGTGGATGAAAAACCAACGCACGTCGTCGCTGTGCGGGCCGTCGAAATTGATGGCCAGTCCCCACGGCGTTTTGTAGCGATCGGTGAAGTACGGGCCGTACTGACCGAGGTAGTTTCCCTCGGGGCCGAGGTGGTTGTAGACGACGTCGAGGAGGAGCGCGAGGCCGCGGACGTGGCAGGCGTCGGCGAGGCGCTTCAGTCCCGCCGGACCGCCGTACGAATTCTGCGCCGCGCCGATGTAGACGCCGTCGTATCCCCAGTTGCGCGTTCCTGGAAATTGCGCGACCGGCAGCAACTCGATCGCGGTGATTCCGAGATCTTTCAGCCCGTCGAGATGCTCGATGACCGCGTCGAAGGTTCCTTCGCGAGTGAAGGTTCCGACGTGCAGTTCGTAAACGACGTAGTCCTCGAGCGCGACGCCAGTCCATCCTGCATCGTGCCATTCGAACTCACGCGCCACGACTTCCGACGGTCCATGCACGCCCTCGGGTTGCAGACGCGACGCAGGATCGGGACGGTTATCGCCATTGACGTTGAAGAAGTAGCGCGTTCCCGCGCCGGCATCGATCGTGGCCTCGTGATAGCCGCGCGCATTCTTCGTCAGCGTGATGCGGCGATCCGTGCGGGAGTCGGGGGTCGGGAGTCGGGGGTCGGAGATGGGGGAATCGGACATCGTGGGATCGGAGGTGCTGCTTTGGCTCCGACCCCCGACACCCGACTCGCGACTCCCAGCGCAATCGACGATGTGCAGTTCGACGCTCTCCACATTCGGCGCCCAGACACGAAACTCGCAGCGGCCGGGTTCGATCAAATTCGCGCCGAGGACCGGCGTGTCATCAGAGCTCATCGGTTTCATCTGTGTCATCCGCGGATGGACTCAGAAACACCGCGCCGAGCGGCGGCAGCGTGAGATTGACCGACCACTTGCGGCCGTGCAGCGGAATTGGCGCCGCATCGACGCCGCCCATGTTTCCCTGACCGCTTCCGCCGTACAGCAGCGCGTCGCTGTTCAGCACCTCGGCCCAGTGGCCGCCCGCCGGAACGCCGGCCTGGTAGTTGTAGCGCGGGATCGGTGTGAAGTTCAGCGCGATGATCACCGGCTGGTCCGGATGCGACTGCGACTTCCGCATCAACACCATGACGCTGTTTTCGGTGTCGCAGCAGTCGATCCATTCCGATCCTTCGTGAAACAGATCGCCTTCGTGCAGAGCGGGGATCGTGCGGTAGGCCTTGTTCAAATCCTCGACCCATCGTTGCAGCGTCGCGTTCGGCGGCTTATCGAGCTCGTCCCAATCGAGACTGGCGTCGTGATTCCATTCGCGCCACTGCCCGAACTCGCCGCCCATGAACATCAGCTTCTTGGCTGGCTGCGAATACATGTGCGCGAAGAGCAGCCGCAGGTTGGCGAAGCGCCGCCATTCGTCGCCGGGCATCTTGCGGATCAGCGATCCCTTGCCGTGCACGACCTCGTCGTGCGACAGCGGCAGCAGGAAATTCTCCGTGAAGGCGTACATCATCCGAAAGGTCAGGTCGTTGTGATGGAACTTGCGATGGATCGGATCGAGCGCAAAGTAGCGCAGCGTGTCGTGCATCCAACCCATGTCCCACTTCATGCCGAATCCGAGGCCGCCCACGTACGTCGGCCGCGAAACCATCGGCCACGCCGTCGACTCCTCGGCGATGACCTGGACATCCGGATGCGCTTTGTAGACCTCCTCGTTCAGCCGCCGCAGGAACGAGATCGCTTCGATGTTTTCGCGGCCGCCGAATTCATTCGGAATCCACTCGCCGTGTTTGCGCGAGTAGTCGAGGTAGAGCATTGATGCGACGGCATCGACCCGCAGACCGTCCGCGTGAAAAACGCCAAGCCAGTAGAGCGCGCTCGATAGCAGGAACGAGCGGACCTCGTTGCGGCCGTAGTTGAAGACGAGCGATCCCCAATCCGGCTGAAACCCTTTGCGCGGATCGGCATGCTCGAAGAGGTGCGTGCCGTCGAAGTAGGAGAGTCCGTGTTCGTCAGTGGGGAAGTGCGACGGCACCCAATCGAGGATGACGGCGATGTCGTTCTCGTGCAGGACGTCGATGAGGTACATCAGATCCTGCGGTGTTCCGTAGCGGCTGGTGGGCGCGAAAAATCCGGTGCACTGGTAGCCCCAGGAGCCGTAGAACGGATGCTCCATGACCGGCAGGATTTCGACGTGCGTGAAGTTCATCTTGCGCACGTATTCGGCGAGCGGAGCTGCCATCTCGCGATACGTGACCGGACGATCGCCGTCGCGACGCCACGACCCGAGGTGGACTTCGTAGATCGACATCGGCGCGGTGAGCGCGTTGCGTTCCGCGCGATGCTTCATCCAGTCGCCGTCGTTCCATTCGTAGTCGAGATCCCACACCACCGACGCTCTGTCGGGCGGCGTCTCGTGCATCACGCTGAACGGATCGGCTTTGTCGACGCGATAGTCGTTGTACTTCGAGCGGATGTGGAACTTGTAGTGCGCGCCCTTGTCTGCCTCGGGCACGAAGCCTTCCCAGATTCCGGACGGGCCGAGGAGGGCAAGTGGATGCTGATCGGGATTCCAGCCGTTCCAGTCGCCCATGACGCTGACCGCGGCGGCGTTCGGTGCCCACACGGCGAACATCGTTCCCTTCACGCCGTCGCGCGTGACGACATGCGATCCGAGTTTCTCCCAGAGGCGGCTGTGGCTGCCTTCGTTGAAGAGGTGAAAGTCCCAATCGCTGAGATGTGTATGTGCTGTTTCCACGGCGGGCAAATCTACTTCAATCGGAACGCTGGGGACGACGTCCGCGCCCATCGCCTGCGCGATCTCGGCCACCTCGCCGGCGCGCGGCTTCCGCGTCCGCGGCGCGCTCGTGGTCTTCGCCGAGGTGCTCCGTTTCTTCGCCGGCGGTATGGGTGTTTCCGCGCCGTTGTCCTTCTTACGTCTGGTTGCCATCAGCCATCCTTCGTGAGTGATCGAGCGCGCCGAGAATCGTTGTGATCGTTTCGCCGGCGCGCGCCGCCTCCAGTGGCACGCGGAAACGCTGCCGCCAACTGCGATCGGGAACGCCGGGAACGTTCTGCGGCTCGCGTTCGAGCCAGAGATCTTCGAGATTCACGAGCACCATCTCGGCGTCGCTGCTGCCGAGAAAGCGCACGAGCGCGTCGAGAACCGCCATCGTGTCGCTGCCATCGTTCGATAGCAAGCCGCGCGCCTTCAGAAACCGGATGAGCGAGTCGAGCATCTGCGCGCGTGTGGCGCGCTCGCGTCCGGCATCGCGATCATCGAGCAGACCCTGCGCCAGTCGATCGTCGATGTCGGCTCCGGACCAGAACCCGGCGAATGCCGGCATGTCGTGCGTGTTGATCGACGCGATCGACTGCGTCGGCGGCGCCCCGATCGGCTGCTCGCCCTCCGGCTTGATCTCGTACTGGACGACGTACATCCGCCGGATGCCGCGTTTACGCATGATGTCGGGAACGTAGGCCGGAACCGTGCCGAGATCTTCGCCGACGATGACGCAGTCCGCGCGGTTCGCTTCGATGGTGAGCAGCGCGTACAACTCCTCACGAGGGTAGTGAACATACATACCCTCCTTCGCCTCAGCGCCGTTCGGAATCCAGAAGAGGCGATGCAGCCCCATGACGTGATCGATGCGCAGGATTCCGGCGTGGGAGAGTTGCTGCCGGATGCAGGCGCGGAAGTATTTGTGGTGATGCGCGCGGATGGCATCGGGATCGAGCGGCGGAAAACCCCAGTTCTGCCCACGCGTGAAAAAGGGATCGGGCGGCGAACCGGCGGAGACGCCTTTCGCGAAGTGCTCGCTGTAGCGCCACGAGTCGTAGCCGTTTGGATTCACGCCCAGCGGGAAGTCGAGGTACAGCCCGAGACCGCCGCGCTTGGCGTCATCCGCGACGTCGCGCATCTGCTGGGCCATTCGATATTGGACGTAGAGGTGATAGCGAACGCGTTTGTCATGATCGTCGGCGAACGGCATCGCGCACGCGGACTCGCCGCCATCATCGCTGCCCGGCCGATCGGCTTCGCGGCGGGCGCGGAACTCCACGTAGTCGTTTGCATGCGGTGCAAACTCGGAGAAGGCGTCATCCGGCGCGAAACGTTCCGCCAGCGTTTCGAGCAGCCGTCGTTTCGCGGCCACGATGCGTTTGTAGTCGATGCGGCCGGCGTCGGGGATTGGCTCGAGCGCCTCGCCGCGATACTCCGGCAGTTTGCGAATGTCGAGATAGAGCTCGTTCCAGAAGAGACGGCTGACGGGCGAGTAGGGGCTGGGATCTTCGTCCATGAACGCCGCGGCCATCGGCAGCGTGGCGACGATGCCGCCGCCAAGGGCGTTGACCCATTCGCGGTAGCGCTGCAGATCGCCGAGATCGCCGATGCCCCATGTTTTGTCGGTGCGCATGGCGTAGACCGGCGCGAAGATGCCCCACGCCCGTCCGTTCTTCGGCGAAGGAGCGTTGATGGGAGCGGCGAAAATGGCCGCTTCATGAGTGTCGTCAACGCGCAGCGTGTGGTAGCCGAACGGCAGCCGCGGCGCGTGCGTGCCGGACGTTTCGATCCGTTCGCCGCTTTCGAGAATGATTTCGCAGTGTCCCGCCGGAAGGCGGAGCCGGCTGCGCCCCCAGACCACCATGACCGGCTCGACGACGCGCCGGCAGAGCTCTGCCTGCCTTGCGCGCAACGCATCATCGACATTCCTGACGCCGCCGGGCACGCACACGTCGAGCAGCGCGCGCAGGGAATCGGTCGAAGCCTGCCGCCGCTTGCCGGCCGCGTCTTCATAACTGAGCTGGATGAAGTACGACCGCGCGAGCTCGCGAAGCGCCGTTTGCATTCGACGCAACGAATAGCAATCGACGCGCCGGGTGTGGGGCGCCGCGCGAGCATTTTGTGGTGGCCGCCTCCGCGGCCACAAACTTCGTGCACGCCGGCTTTCCCCGCGCCGAGCGCGGGGCTGCATTGTGCAGCGCGCCTCCGCGCGCGACCGCATCACAGTCTCGCGAATATCAGCACCGCTTCATGCGCGACGCAGCCGCGCGCGTCGCTTGGGCTACCGTTCTTGCGACGGCCCCGCGCGGAGGCGCGGTGAACAATCCAGCCCCGCGCTCGGCGCGGGGTTTGGCGAGCGCGAATGATCCTCGGCCGCGGAGGCGGCCGCTACATGTTCTCGCGCAGCATTTTGTGTGGCCGCCTCCGCGGCCACAAACGTCGTGCACGCCGGCTTTCCCCGCGCCGAGCGCGGGGCTGCATTGTGCAGCGCGCCTCCGCGCGCGACCGCATGACAGTCTCGCCAGCATCCGCAGCGGTCTATACGCGACGCAGACGCGTACGGCGCCTGGGCTACCGTTCTTGCGACGGCCCCGCGCGGAGGCGCGGTGAACAATCCAGCCTCGCGCTCCGCGCGGGGATTGGCGCGCGCGAATGATCGGCGCCGCGGAGGCGGCCGCTAC
>DASYJF010000149.1:0-51057 GCA_035996815.1 Thermoanaerobaculia bacterium
AGCGGCTTCGCGTCGGGCAGCAGATCGAGGCGGGCTGTGATCACCTGCGACGTCCGCAGCGTATTCGGCGTAACGAGCTGCTGGCCGCGGTGGAGTTGATCGAGGTCGATGTCGGGAAGATTGACGGACGTCCGTTCGCCAGCCGAGGCGTAGTCGCGCGCTTCGCTGTGCACCTGGATGTTGCGCGCGCGGCTGCGCTTTCCGCCCGGCAGCACTTCGACGTCGGTGTCGATATTGAGGCGTCCCGCGTACGTCGTGCCGGTGACTACCGAGCCGAATCCCTTCATCGTGAAAACGCGGTCGATCGGAAGGCGAAAGACGCGCGTGGTGGCGTCACGGTCTTCGACTTCGGCGACCGAGGAGAGGAGTGCGCGGCGAAGGTCATCGAGTCCGGCGCCGGTCACGCTGCTGACCGGGACGATCGGTTTGCCCGCCAGGAAACTGCCGGCCACCAGCTCTTCGATTTCGAGGCGGACCAGGTCGATGATGTCGTCCTCGACGAGATCGCGCTTTGTGATCGCCACCACGCCGGTTTTGATGTCGAGCAGACGGCAGATGGCGAAGTGCTCCCGCGTCTGCGGCTTGATCGACTCATCGGCGGCCACGACTAGCAGCGCGCTGTCGATGCCGCCGACGCCCGCCAGCATATTTTTGACGAAGCGCTCGTGGCCCGGAACGTCGATGAATCCGATCTGGTAGTCGTCGGTGAACCAGCTCGCAAAGCCGAGGTCGATGGTGATGCCGCGCCTCTTCTCTTCGGGGAGGCGATCGGTGTCGACGCCGGTCAGGGCGCGGACGAGCGCGGTCTTGCCGTGATCGATGTGTCCGGCCGTTCCGACGACGCGCTTTTTCCGGAGCATGGCGCGCGAGTGTACCCGAGGCGGGACTCGGCACCGGATCGGCATATCCGTTCGGCGACAACGAAACCTGAAGCTCGGTTCGTACGTAGAATTGACCGAACGGTCGTTCTGTAGTAGCCTTTCAGCCGTTCCGAAAATGTTGGTTATGTCTCAGTAACTCAGCAGGTTGTCACGTTGCTGTTACATGGTGAAAAGTTTCACAAGGTCGTGAGATACTCCACCGCGTCGTTGAAAAGTTAAAGGGTTTACTGGATGACGTGGGGGCGGATTAGCTTTCTGTTTCAACAGCCCGCCTCCAGTTTTACCGCTTGAATTCTTCTTTGAATCTTACCGATCCAGCAACATCTCGCCCCCCAA
Source organism: Thermoanaerobaculia bacterium (assembly GCA_035996815.1). Classification (GTDB taxonomy): domain Bacteria; phylum Acidobacteriota; class Thermoanaerobaculia; order Gp7-AA8; family Gp7-AA8; genus JADGNZ01. Next base: position 1,218 of record DASYJF010000149.1, read on the forward strand.
GCGTTCGCACCCACACAATCCAGTAGATTTCGCCGGCCCCGCCAAAAGCGGGGCCGGCTTTTTTTGTAACCGGTTACGTAACGAGCTCGGCGAGGGCCTGTTCGACCAGCATCCGTGCATCGGCGTTGACGGTCAGCCAGCGGATGGCGTTGGTGGTCGCGTCCGCGGCAGCGAGCAGCCGATCGCGATCGATCGACAGCGGAACGCGTCCGGCCACCGCATCGCAAAGCACCTGGCCGAGTAGCGCGACAGCATCGCTGCAATCGTCCTGCGACGCCACGAGCGCGGCGATGCCGAGGAGTGCTGCGGTGTCGCGATCGTCGGAGAAGCGCGTCAGGCCAGCCACGATCGACGCGGCAAGCACATCGTTCGTTTCCACTTCGCCGCCGATGAAGACCGGCTGGCAGCGCGAACGGATCGTCGGCAGCAGTAGATCGGGCGATCGCGTCAGCAGGATGAACGTCGTATCGCCGGCCGGCTCTTCGAGCGTCTTGAGCAGCGAGTTCGAGCCGCCGACGCTGAGCGCGTGCGCAGGATCGATGATGAAGACTTTGTTGCGGCCTTCGTACGGACGGAGCGTGGCCGCGGCCACCATCTCGCGAATCTGCTCGACGCTGATCATCTTTCGTTCGCCGGTGACTTCGATGAAGTGAACGTCGGGATGCATTCGGCGCTCGATGCGCGTACACGCGGTGCAGCCGTCGCCTTCCGTTCCGTTGAGGCAGTTGAGCGTCCTGGCGATGCGAACGCTGACTTCCCGCAGCGTCGCGGTATTCGGGCCGTAGCAGAGGATGGCGTGATGCAGCTCGCCGCGCTGCGCGGTTTGCAGCAGCAGTTCCGCGGTCGCGCTCATCGCAGCAGCTCCGTTCGTTTCTCAACCTCGGCGACGACTCGCGCGAAGACGTCGTCGACCTCGCCCTCGCCGTCGATCACGGCGAAGCGTCCCGGCTCCGCGATGGCGAGCGTTCGATACCCCTCGCGAACGCGGCGATGAAACCGAAGATCCTCCGCCTCGAACCGTCCCTCATCCTGCACGGCCTCGGCATTGCGCGAGCGCGCGCGAGTGAGCCCGACTTCTTCGGATAGATCAAACAGAAACGTGAGGTCAGGTGTGAGCGAATCGGTGGCCCATGCGTTCAGCGTTCGCAATTGGTCGAGGTTGATAAGCCGTCCGAAGCCCTGGTACGCGAGCGTCGAGTCGGTGAAGCGATCGCAAAGTACGACCGCGCCTCGTGCGAGCGCCGGCTTGATCACTTCGATCACGTTCTGCCGCCGCGACGCTGCGAAAAGGAAAAGCTCCGCGATCGGATCGAGGTATGAGCTGCTGTCGAGCAGGATGGCGCGGATGCGGTCGGCCAGCGGTGTGCCGCCGGGCTCTTTCGTGATGACCGCGCCCGGAATGCGCTCCGCCAAACGGCGCAGTTGCGTCGATTTGCCGGAGCCTTCGATTCCTTCGAACGTGATGAACAAGCGCGCCGGAGTTTATCGCGCTAATTTTTCCCCATCACTGCCAGGCGGCGTTGTGCGAGCTCCCACACCGAGGCGCCGTCGTTCTCTTTCTTGTCGACGCGTTTGTAGGCCGCGAGTGCGGCTTCGCGGACGCCGTAGTTCTCGGCCATGCGTCCGAGGACGTACCAGTCGCTGCTGTCGGGCTGGTCGCGGCGGCTCTTGTCGAGCGTGCGCAGAAGCGCGTCGCGGGCTTCGATGTTTTTGCCGGTTTCCGCGTACAGCGTCGCCAGCGTGTGCAGCGCCGCCGCGGACGTCTGCGACTCCTCGGCAGTGGCACGCCGCGCGTTTTCCATCGCGTGCGTCACGTTGCCGGCGAACAGCTCGAACCACGCGGCGTTGTTGTAGTCGTTCTGCGTCGGCGACAACTCGTCGACGAGCTCCTCGGCGTACTTCGCGGCGGTCGCGTAGTCGTGCGCCTTCGCGGCATTCGACGACAACGCACGCAACGCCTCGTCATCCTTCGGCTTCTTCGTCAACCGTTTCTTCGCAAGCTCCTCGGCTTCCGCCGTCCGTCCGCTCAGCGAGAGCGCGAAGACGTGCATGCGGAAGGCGTTGTCGGAATCGGGATAGGCGACCGTGAGGCGCTCGGCGATCGGGACGACGCTTTTCCAATCTTTACGATCGGTGTAGGCGGCGCCGAGCGCGACGTCGATCCATGTCTTCGTGCGGTCGTTAGCCTTCTCGCGCTGTGCGAGCAGTAGCGTCAGACCGCGATCCTCACCTTTTCGAAGCATCAGTGACGCCGCTGCGATGCGGATTTCGTCCGCGTTCGTGGCGGCGTTGTCCTTCGGCCAGAGCGTAGCGAAGGGAAGGCCGTGCAGCGGATCGTCGCCGCCGCCCGCCTGCACGTCTTCGCGCACCCAGTTCAGCCACGTGCGCGCTGACTCGAGATCACCCGCCTCGGCAAACGCCAGGACGGCGGCGCCGATGGTGTCGACGGTCGACGTCGCGGCGCGGATGACGTATTGACCGTCCTGTCTGACGACAAAAAGCGCGGGCATATTGACGCCGTTCTCGCTGCGAGTGCGCACGCGATAGCCGCTCTTGTCGTTACCGTCGCTCTGCATCCGCATCGTAGCGAACGACAGATCGCCGACCACCGCCGCGGGCATGGTGGAGCCGGTGGTCAGGCCGCGCATGGCGTTGAGTGGATCGTCCTCTTCATCATCGGAGGCCGGCTTGAGATCGAACGCAAAAAGCTTCTTGAGCGCCGGCTTGTCGTCGCGGACCATGGCCAGGATCATCTTCTGCACGACGGCGCGCGGGTCTTTCTCGTCCAGCGGCAGCTCTTCGATCCGTTTCGTTTTGCGCAGCGCTTCGATGAATGGCCGCGCGGTCGACGCATTCGGCGCGCCCTGCGTGGAGAGCTCGTACATCTCCGTGGCCTGCGGATAGAGGCGCAGGTTCAGCAGCATCTGTCCGATCGTCTGCGCGTATTGGCGGCGCGTATTGGCGTCGAACGCTCCGAGCTCGCGCACCGCGGCGGCGGAACCGTCCGTGGCGGCGACGGCGGTGATGCGTCCGGTTTCGCGAAGCTGCGTGTCCTGAATCGTTTTCGCCAGATCTTTCATGTCGACGAAGCGATTGGCATGCGCGAGCGTCGTCATCAGATCGCCATCGAACTGCTTCCCCTCTTTCTCGCCGATATCTTTGCCGACCGCGCGAAACTCGGCGATGGCCTCATCGAGTTTGGCGCCCGGACCGTACTCCGTTCCGTCAGTTCCGTACGTCAGCAGCTTGCCGAGCGCGCCTCGGTATTCGGCGTTCTTCGGATCGATCTCCTTCGCCTTGCGCAGCGCGGCGAGCGCGTTGTCGATGTCGCAGCCTTTGCGAAGAAGGCGTCCGAGAAGGTCGTATTCGAGGATGCCCGCGAGCGCGAACTGCGCACGTGCATTCGACGGTTCGAGCGCGACGGCGCGGTGGATCTCGTCACGGGCAGCGTCGCCGAGTCCGCCGACGAGCAAGGCGCGGGCGATTTCGATGTGGTGCTGCGCCTCTTTCGGATGCAGAGTGGCCAGTTTGCGGAACTCGGCCAGCGCCGCGGTGACGTCGCCTGCATTGAGTTTGGCCTGGCCGATCAGATCGAAGCCGATGATGGTCGGCTTCGCGTCGAACACTTTCTTCATCGCCGCGCGCGTCTCTTCGAAATCGGCCGCGCTGATGCGTCGCGGACCGCTGTCGAAGCGCAGCAGCGCGACGACGGTGCCGTCCGGCTGCGACGTGAACTCTTTCGACAGCGTCGTCGTACCGAGTTTCGTGGTGTCATTCGGCGGCAGCGTGCGGACGGCGTAGCCGGGAGGCGGCACGATGCGATACGTCCATTCGCGCAGTCCGGCCGAGGGAAAGACAAACTCGCTGACGCGCTTTTTCCGCGACTCCTCGGCACGGTCGTCTCCGTAGTTGCGAATCGGATACGGCAGCCAGTTGAGGAGGTTGGCGGGATGCAGCGCCACCGCCGCGTCGCCGTCGCGCGCAATTCCGGTTTCCGCCTCGGACGCTTCGATCGTGACGCGGAACGGCTTCGTCAGATCATGCGGATCGGTGGCCTCGATCTTCTCCAGCTTCTTGGCCGAGTAGTACGACTTGACGTAGGTCTCGATCTGCTCGCGATACTTGGTACGGTCGCTCTCGGCGTAGTAATGCCGCTGAAACGAATCCTCGGAACCGGTTACGGTCTCGCTGATCTCCGTGACGTGCGCCTTGCCATCCTCGGGGAGCGTGTAGATGCGCGTCTCCGCATATTTATTCGCGGTCGATGGCGTCTCCGGCGTCTTCGTCAGACTGGACGTGTCGCCGGCAGCGATGAGCGCGAGGCGTCCCTGATCCTGCGACGGCAGGTCGCCGGCGTGCGCGAAGTCGTCCGTCGGATCGACCCACATGGCCGGATCTTTCGCGGTCGCGTCGACGCGGACGATCGCGTGATTGAAGCGCCCCATGCCCGGAAGTTCGGGATGGACGTCGAAGTCGACACCGGCGCGTAGCAGCGCTACATGCGCGGCGATGCCGGACTCGCGCAACATGGCCACGAGCAACGTCGCCTTGTCTTTGCAGTCGCCGTACTTGTTGCCGAGAACCGTATGCGGCGACCGAGGGACGATCGAGGACTCGCCGACTTCGACGCCGGCGTAGCGAACGTTCTTTTCGACCGCCGCCAGCGAACGGGCGATGATCTCGCGCCGATCGGTGGCGTTGCCGATGGCGTCGTGTACGAATTTCTTGAGGTCGTTACCTGCAATCTGTTTGTCGACGATCTCGCTGTAGCGCGTGGCCAGGTTCCGCCACGACGAGCCGGTGGAGAAGGCGATGTACGGCAGCGGAATGACGTCGAACGGAAGGAAGGCTTCGAAGTCTTTACGCCCTTCGATGCGGCCGCTCTCGAACGTCATGATGCGTCGGCCGTTCTTCTCCTCGGTCTTCGACTGCAGGTCCGTTTTGTTGACGAGTTTCGGCTCGAGCGAGGCGGGACCTTCGATGATCATCCGCGAGCGTTGCGTTGGCGCGTAACCGCCGAAAAGGAACATGTCGGACGCGCCGGCGTCGCCGATCGGGTTGTTGCCGTTGAAGTCGATGACGTATTCGATGACGGAGCCGACGGCGACTCCGGGCAGCGGCGCGCGCAGCACGCGGTTGTCGCTGAAGATGTCGAGATCCTCGCGCGACGGTGCCTCCATGATGGCCTTGGCGTCGAGGGTGTGAACCGTTCCGTCTTTGGAGACGACGCGCGCCTGCACCGTCGGCCGGTCGTTGTACCAGGGCGCCCACGGCACCTCGATCGTTCCGAGCCCGTCGACCGCGGAGTCGTCGACGATCCGGAACATGTGCCGCTGCGTCGTGTGCGATTTGCCGTCGGCCTCGAACGAGTAGTGCGCCTCGTCGAGCAGCACGACGAATCCGGCCTCGCTCGGCACTTTCTCTGCCGCCGCGATCAACTCTTTCGGATCGGAAGAAAACGGCGCCGCGTCCCACGGATCGGACGCAAAAAGTACGCTGCCGCAAAGGCTGACCACCGCCGCGAAAACGGCGACACGAAGGCGAATAGCGAAGTGCATGGAGTCTCCGAACGAAAATTATTAGGACCGACCGGCGATGGTAGCACGCGCTACTTCGCCGCTCCTGGCCGCGGCGCTTTGTAAATCGTCAGGAACCCCGCGCGGTCGGTGACGATTAGTTGGTTGTGGTCGTATGCGATCGCGTAGGCGGCGACTCCGTAGAGCGACATGGCGCTCACGCGGCGTTCGGAGCCGTTGAAACTGCTGCCGCCGCTGCAACGCCGTTCGGCGAAAACGAGGACGTCGGGCGACGCCATCGCCGCGATCTGCGCGCCGCTGCCCTCGGGGAGGCAGATCGTTTCGCTGCTGGTGAGGTCGCCGAAGTTGACGGCCATGCGCATCTTGCCGTTGGCCTCCGCAGTCATCTTCGCGGCCGGCTTCGCCGTCGCCGACAGCGGCTTCTGGAAGAGCTGGTCGCGGCTGAGCGCGACGAGCGCCTGATCGTTCGCGCCGAAGAGCGCGGCTTCGATCACCTTGTCGGTCTGCAGCGGTTCGCGCGCGGCTTCGGCGAACGTCGTCGTGTCGAAGAGCGCCACCGAGGTCGCTTTGGCGTTGCCGAAATCCTCGGGGGCGATGACGGCCAGCAGCGATCCATTCGCACTCGGTGCGATCGCCATCGGATCGTCGATGCTGATCGTGCGCAGCTCTTTCTCGCCCTTGATGTCGAATACGTGAACGTGGCGTCCGAGAAGGTAGAGGTAACGTCCCTTCGGATCGGGAACGGCGTCGCGGATCGCTTCGCCTTCCATGGTGATCTCGCGCAGGACGGCGAGATCGGGGATGGACATGATCGTGGCGCTCTCGTCGCTTCCGTTCGCGATGTAAAGCCGCGTGCCGGCGCGGTTGGTGCGCATCGTGACGAGCTCTTTGGTCGAGGCGATCTCCGCGGAGTCGAGAACGAGCTTGTTCTTTATCTCGCCGCTCTTCGGATCGATGGCCACGACCGCCTGCGGCTTCGCGAGACCGACGTAGATGGTGCCGTCGGCGCCGACCGCGACGCCGTGCGGATCGCCGGGCAGTTCCCAGCGCTTGACGATTTTCTGGTCTTTTGTGGCGACGGGAGTGAGCGGCTGCGCAGTGGCCGAGGCGGCAATCGCAACCAACGCAATCGCAACGAACTTAGTCGTCGATCGAATACGAAAACTTTTCGATGACGGTGTTGGCGAGGAGGCGTTCGCAGATCTGCCGGAGCTGACGTTCGATCTCTTCCCGAGGCTGACCTGTGTCTGCAAGCGTGATGCGAAACAGCTTGCCGGCGCGCACATCTTCCACGCCTTCGAACCCAAGCGTGCTGATCGAATGCTGAATCGCTTTCCCCTGCGGGTCGAGTACTGACGGTTTGAGCTCGACGATGACGGTGGCGTGCATGGCTGCGAATTCTATGCGGTGCGCTGTCATCTCGAGAGCCTGCGAGGAATCGAAGCGCGAAGCCATGGTTGCGTCGCGCGCGGAGGCGCGGGGCTGGATTGTCGAGCGCGCCTCCGCGCGCGAATCAAGAGTCCGAACGCCGTTTCTTCACGCGCTCTTGGTTGACAGCCGTTAACCAATGCCCGCTCAAGCCGTATTAGCTCGCGAGTTTCAACTGGAGGTCATCATGGACGGTGCATTAATTCTGATTCCCATCGTTTGCTCGCTCGGATTTTTCACGATGGTCGTGCTCGTCGTTTGGGCGGGCGCGAACGCGAAAAACCGCCGCGCGGCATTGCAGGCCGATGTGCAGTCGCGGCTCATCGACAAATTCAGCAACGCGCCGGAGTTCGTCGACTTTCTCAACTCCGACACCGGCAAGCAGTTCCTGACCGGCATCGACAAGATGCCGCAGCTCATGGCCCGCGACCGAATCGTCGGCGGCGTATCGCGAGGCGTGATCATGATGTTGCTCGGCCTGGCGTTCGTCGGCATCTGGATCGCGGACAGAAACATCGGCTTCATGTATCCCGGCTTCATCCTGATGGGACTCGGTATCGGCTTCTTCGTCTCTACGATGATCTCGCTGAAGATGTCGCAGCGCTTCGGTCTCATCGGCAACGACGCGCCGACGCCGCGCGAGGTGATGAGTCATGGAATCGGCAGACGCGACTCAACGGAAACGCAGGCGTGAGGCAATCGTGCAACTGGAAGGTACCCTGAGCGCGTTCCCGTTCGGTGCCGCCGTGAAAACGGCGGCGCCGCGGCGGCCCGAGAGACCGATGGATGAGGCTACATTCGAGGCGTTCTATTGGAAGACGGCCGGAGGTATCTGGTCGTACATCTATCGGATGACCGGCAACGCATCGATGGCCGACGATCTGCTGCAGAAGACGTTCTTCAAGTTCCTGCGCAGCAATCCGGTGATCGCCGATGAGGATCATCTTCGCCGCTACGTCTACAAGACCGCGACGAATCTGGTCTTCGATCACTTCCGCGAAACGAAGCGCGACCGCGATCGCCCGTACGACTGGATGCCGTCCGAGGCGCGGCCGGATCGCGGCGATCTTCGCCACGATATGTCGCGCGTCTTCGCCGAGCTGAAGCCGCAGGAGCGCGCGCTGCTGTGGCTGGCGCACGTGGAAGGAAATTCGCACGAGGAGATCGCGGAGGCCATCGGCGTGAAGTCGAAGAGCATCAAAGTGATGCTCTTCCGCGCCCGCAAACGCCTCGGCGAGATGCTGACAAAGAAAGGCCTGGCCCCGGAGGTGACGCGATGAGAACCGATTGTCCCTTCGAGCCAAATGTGATCGATGCGGCGACGAACGATGCGTGGACGGAGTCGCTGCGCGGACACGTCGCGTCGTGCGAGTCGTGCGCTGCCGCCGCCGAGGTCGCGCCGTGGATGGGCGCATTCTCCGGTATCAACGAACGCGAGCACATCCTCCCCGATCCCGCCGTCCTCTGGCTGAAAGCGCGGCTGCTGCAATCGAACGCCGCCGTGGAACGCGCATCGCTCCCGATCACGCGCCTGCAGATTGCCGCCTACCTGATTATCGCCGCCTGCTGGGCCGCGCTGCTGACATGGAAGTCCGCCGCCCTCCAGGTCTGGATCAACCGCTTTTCCCCCACTCACGTAATCCTCGGCGCCACCGGCACGGACGCGACAGCGTCCCTATCCGTAACGGTGCTCTTCGCGGTGATCGTGTTGTCGTCAGCTACTGTGGGTGTCGCGATGCATACGATTTTGGCGGAGGAGTGAGAAGAATCAGCGCCGCGGAACCAGTGCGACGAGCAGTCGCCCTATCGCGACGAACGAAACGCTCAACGCCAGCCCCCATTCATCAGTGCGACGCAGGCGGTAGGTGTCGCAACGAAGTAGTGACCGAGATAGAGCAACTGCCGTGACCAGAACCACACCTGAAGCGCGAGTGCCAGGGTTGCACGGCCGAAAGAAGAGGCCAGGAACAATCCACTCGGCTTCCGCGAGGTGCGCAATGATGTCGTGGCCTTGATGCGTGCCGATCAGCGCGCAGCTCAGGACCAGAAGCAGGAACAGGTTGAAACGCAGCGGGAGAATGAACGTCTAGAAGTCCTTGAAGCGTTTCCACGACCGAGGCACGTGCGTGTCGGACATTCACTTCGGTGATGCCGGCCAGGCCTTCCGAACCAATCATGCTCACTTCGAGCGCTTCGCCGTCTTCGAGATTACGAATCAGCGAGATCACGGCGCCGAGCGGGAAGTGGACGCGCGGTGCGCGTGTCCTGCTCGAAATTCGTTTTCCCACCGGCGCTTCGAAAATCTTGAAATGCCCGGCCAACGCGTCGAACGACGCGTCCGGAAGAACATTCAACACAGATTCTGCCGCAACGTATACGTCTGCGTGAGCCTGCGATCGATAAGAACAAAACGCATGCCGAAGTACGCAAACGGACAGGCGGAAAACGGCGAAGCGTGCAACATCTCCGCGTTAGGAACCCCATGATCCTCATCATCGACGACGACCCGGGCATCCGCGGTCTCCTGGCCGTGGTGCTGCAACGCAAAGGCTTCGAGTGCGATCTGGCGCTCGACGGAGCCGAGGCTGAAAAAAAGCTCCGCATCAACGATTACGACGCCATCCTCCTCGACCTCATGCTTCCTCGGCTGAACGGATTCGAATTGATCCGCTTTCTGAAAGCCGAGCGGCGCTCCCTGCTCGAACGCGTCATCGTCGTCACGGCCGTGGCGGAAATTACGCTTCGCGACTTCGACGACCAAAAGCTGATCTGCGCGCTACTCCGCAAGCCGTTTGATCTTCATCAGCTGATCGAAACCGTCACGAAGTGCGCTGAGACCGCGATTGCCCAACGTTCAAAAGAGACTTCCCTGCGGGGTTGGACGCCGGAAAGCGTCGGCGCTTAGGTCGTAGCGTTTCTCGTTCAATCCCAACCGCCGGCAGGTGACTTCGAACATCGACGCGATCTGATCGGCGAAGATCCCTTTGCCGCGCTGCCGCACGCCCCATTGCGGGTCGTACAGCTTCCCTTCGCGTAAATCGCGGACGCGGTTCATCACCTTCTCTTTGCGGTCGGGATAGTGCTCGTCGAGCCACTTCTCGAACAGTGGCGCTACGGCCCACGGCAGGCGCAGAACGACGAATCCCGCGGTCGTGCCGCCCGCGTCGGCGACGGCCTTCAGGATGGCCGGCATCTCATGATCGGTGATGGCCGGAATGATCGGCGCGACCATCACGCCGGCCGGAATGCCCGCCTTTGCGAGCATCTCGATGGCCGCGATGCGCAGCTCCGGCCGCGACGCGCGCGGCTCCATCAGATTCGCGAGATGCGGATCGAGCGTGGTCACGGAGATGTGTACCGACACCGCGTTGTACGCCGCCAGCTCCTGCAGGAAGTCGATGTCGCGCGTGACGAGGTGGTTCTTGGTGATGATGCCGACCGGATTGCGGAACTCCGCCAGCACTTGCAGGCAGCGCCGCGTCAGCTTCAGCTTCCGCTCGATCGGCTGGTAGGGATCGGTGACGCCGCTGATGGCGATCATGCGCGGCTGGTACTTTTTCGACATCAATTCTTCGCGCAGCAGCTCCGGCGCGTCGTCTTTCACCAGGATCTTCGTTTCGAACTCGAGCCCTGCGGAGAAGCCGAGGTATTCGTGGGAAGGGCGCGCGAAGCAATAGATGCAGCCGTGCTCGCAACCACGGTAGGGATTGATGCTCGTATCGAAGCCGACGTCGGGGCTGTCGTTGTGCGCGAGGATCGTCCGCGTCGGATCGCGCAGAAAAATCGTGCGCGGCAGCGGCGACGGCTCGTCGTCGTTCTGCAAGTGGTCCTGCGCGTCTTCGTCGTGAACGTATTCGAGTCGTTCGAAGCGGTTCTGCGGATTCCAGCTCGCGCCGCGGCCTTTGATGCCGTTGTTGGATTCCGGGTCTGACATCGCTTCGAGGCTACCGCGCGAGTCAGGGAATGCTGGTGAAAATTCGTTACGTCTCTCTGTCCCGGCGAAGGTTCTCTACTACCTGAAGACTGATCACAAAACCTTTGTCGTGGTTAAACGCTTTTGACTTCGTCGATCTCGCGCATCTTTCGCAACTGCGGCGCCCACGTCATCGTCAGCGCGACGACGATCAGCGTCATGACGCCGCCGAAGATGACCGAGGGGACGGTGCCGAGAAGGCGCGCGGCGAGGCCGGATTCGAATGCGCCGATCTCGTTCGATGAGCCGATGAAGATCTGATTCACCGACGACACGCGGCCGAGCATGTGCTGCGGGGTCAGTGTCTGCAGCAGTGTGCCGCGGATGATCACGCTCACGTTGTCGGCCATCCCGCCGATCGTCAGCAGCGCGAACGAAATCCAGAAGCTGCGCGAGAGGGCGAAGCCGATGATGGTCAGTCCGAAGATCGCCACCGAGGTGAAGAGCGCCGCGCCGGTGCGCCGCATCGGACGACGGTGCGCGACGATGATGCCGGTCACCAGCGATCCAGCCGCCGGCGCCGCGCGCAGGATGCCGAGGCCTTGCGGGCCGGCTCCGAGCAGATGCGCGAACACAGGCAGCAGCGCGACGGCGCCGCCGAAGAGGACCGAGAAGAGATCGAGCGTCATCGCGGCGAGCAGAATTCGCTGCCCGAGGAGGAAGCGGATTCCGATGCGCAGGCTCTCGCCGATCGGGATCTCTTCGCCGGACTGCGGCCGCGCGTCGTGGGCGATGAGCCAGAGCGCGCCGAGCGACAGCGTCATCATTACGATCACGACCGCGTACGCGGCAGAGGCGCCTGCGAATCCGTAAATCAATCCTCCGATCGCCGGTCCGAGGACGGCCGCGAATTGCCACGTCGAGCTCCGCCACGCCACCGCATTTGCGAACAGGTCGCGCGTCACGACCTCGGCCGAAAGTGCCGTGAACGCCGGCCGGATGAAACTCCGCGCGATGCCGCTGAGAAAAATGACCAGGTAGATCGGCCAGACGTGTCCATTGCCGATCATGCCGCTCGTAGTGAACAGCAGCAATGCGATCGCGGACAGCAGCATCGCGAACGTGCCGGCGATGGCGATCGGACGTCGCGGCAATCGATCCGCCACATGTCCCGCATACAACGCCACCGCGATGAACGGCAGCGCCTCGGCCAGACCGATCATCCCGAGTGCCAGCGGATCGCGCGTGGCCTGGAAGACCTGCCAGCCGACGACGACGATCTGCGCCTCGCGCGCGACGGTGGAGGTGGCGTAGCCGAGGATCAGCCAGAGAAAGTTTCTGACGCGCAGCGCGGCATACGGATCGTGCGTGGCCAAGCGGCTGCGGAGGGTACCATCGGGTCGAATGAGGTTCACGAAAACGCAGACGGCTTACGCGCTGCTGACCGTCTGCGCATTCGCGCGGCTGTTTTTGCAGATGGCGGCGATGCCGCCGTACACGGGGCTCGACGAGGTCTACCACGTGGCGCGGCTGGCGTTCGTCCGCGCGGAGCATCGCAATCCGACGACGAGCGAGGCGTCGATCCCTCCGTACCTGATGCGCAGCATCGCGAACGGCCGGAACGCTGGCGTCCTCGCCGGCTGGCCCGCAGGCGTCCCGCGCCTGCGTCCTGTTGATGCCGCCATGCCTGCGATGGGAGAAGCGGCGGAGCGGTGGCCCGCGATCGTCGCGCGCGGAAATGTCGTTGTTGACCAGCCACTGACGACCGCCGACCTCAAACCGTACACCGTCAAGAACTACGAAGCGCAGCAGACGAGCATCTACTACTCACTCGCCGCGCGACTCGTTCCTGTGCGCAGCGCACTTTTCGAGCTGCGTGCATGGCGCGCCATGTCGCTCCTCTTCGCGCTGATCACCGTCCTCGCCACCGCTGAAATCGGACGACGTTGGCTCGGACCGATCGGCATCCTCGGCGGCGCGATTCTCGTCTTGCTGCCGACGTGGGAAACGCTGGTGTTGCGCGCCAGCAATGATGCCTTCGCGTGCATGCTCGTTGCGATCGCGGTGCTGATCAGTGTCTCCGCGCCCAAACGCGCGCTCGGCATCGCGGCCGAAGCGATCGTCTGGGGACTGGCGTTGAACGCGAAGATGTACACGTGGCCGCTGCTGATCATCCTGCCGCTGCTGTGGTGGCGTCAGCGCGCGTCGAAAACGCGCGTGATTGCGGTGACGATCGTGGCTGCGATTGCAGTCGTGCTCACGTTTGCCGAACTCTCCTCGCGCACGCGCAACCCGCTAGGAATCGTCGCACTCGATCGTCCGGGCGGCGTTGTGTACGAGGCGAAGGTGAACATCGGCGAAATCGTCCGCGTGACGGTCGCATCGTTTGCGTGGACGTCGGGACAGCACAACGACGCGTTGCGGCCGATTGCGATCGCGCTCTACCTCGTTCCTATTTTTACAATCGCGATTCTGGCGGTTCGGCGGCGAGACGCCGCCGAGCCAGCCGGCGTGACGCCGGCGTTCCTGGCGCTTGCAGCGCTTGGCGCGTTCGCGCTGGCGCAGACATATAACGTTGTCGCCTGCGTCCTCGCGCGCCATGGCGGCAACGACATTCCGATTGGCGGGAAAGAAGGTTGGTACTGGTACGTGCTCGCGCCGGTGATCATCCCCGCATTGCTCGTCCCCGCCATCAAACGCTGGCGCGCCATCGCGTGGTGGATCGTGATCTGGGACGTCATCATCACCGAGGGCGCGCTGTTTCCCGACTTCGCCGGGATGACATCGCCCGCGCACGGATCGCTCCTCTTTCGATGGGGTCCGTTGCACGCGCCCTTCACCGCGCACCTCGACGACATCGGCGTCGGCCCCCTGGCCGCGTGGACGACCGCCATTCGCATCGTCCATCTCGCCGCGTTCTTCGGCTTAGAATCATTTTTGCAACACATGAGGCTGAATGACCGAAACACTGACGTTGCCGCCGCGCGCTGAAACTCGAGATCGCCGCATCCCGGTGGCCGTCCTCGGCGCGACCGGCTCCGTCGGCCAGCGATTCGTGCAGCTACTCGAATCGCATCCCTGGTTCCGCCTCCACGAAGTCGTGGCCTCGGAACGAAGTGCGGGACGGTCTTACGGCGACGCGGCAGATTGGCGACTCGAAACGCTGCTTCCGAATGCAACTGCGTCACTCGAAGTGAAGCCGCTCGGCGCGCATCTCGAATCGCGCCTCATCTTCTCCGGACTCGACTCCTCCGTCGCCGGCGAAGCCGAGGACGACTACGCGAATCGCGGATGCGTCGTCGTATCGAATTCGCGCAATCATCGAATGGACGCCGACGTCCCACTCCTGATCCCCGAGGTCAACGCCGACCACCTCGGAGCCATTGACTTACAAAAAACACGCCGCGGCGGCAACGGCTACATCGTCACGAATCCCAATTGCTCCACGATCGGACTAGCGATGGCCATCGCGCCGATCGAACGCCGCTTCGGCATCGACCAGCTCCACGTCACCACCATGCAGGCCATCTCAGGCGCCGGCTACGCGGGCGTGCCGTCGTACGCGATTCTCGATAACGTCATCCCGTTCATCGGCGGCGGCGAGGAGGAAAAGATCGAGACCGAGCCGCGCAAAATCCTCGGACGCTGGGACAACGACCGCTTCATCGACGCGCCGTTCCGCATCTCCGCGCAGGTAAATCGCGTCCCGACGATCGACGGACATCTGATGACGATCTCGCTGAAACTTCGCGACGGCGCTGTTGACCTCGACGCCATTCGCGACGCGATCCTCAACTTCACCGGCGAGCCGCAGAAATTGAATCTCCCCTCGGCGCCGAAACAGCCGATCCACTACGCCTCGGAGCCCGACCGCCCCCAGCCACGTCTCGACCGCGACCGCGACCGCGGCATGGCCGTCACCGTCGGCCGCCTCCGCCCCTGCCCGCTCCTCGACATCCGCATGGTCGCCCTCGTCCACAACACCATTCGCGGCGCCGCCGGCGCAGCGCTGCTGAACGCGGAGCTGTTGGATGCGAAGGGGCTGCTGTGAGAGGCAGTAGATTAGTAGATCAGTGGATTAGTAGATTAGGAAAGCGGGCCGGATGTGTGCCCTCTAATCCACTAATCACTAATCCACTAATCCACTGGCCGGGTGGGCGGCCGTGATTGTCATCAAATTCGGCGGCACCTCGGTCGGCGATGCCGAGCGCGTCGCGAATGCAATCGATATCGTCGCAGAGCGGCGGGACCTGAATCCGATCGTGGTCGTCTCCGCGCTTTCGGGCGTGACGAACGATCTCGTCGCGGCCACCGAGGCGGCGTGCGCGGGCGATGGCGACCGGGTCAAAGCGATCGTCGATCGCGTGCGGCAGCGTCACGAAGACGTGGCCATGCGGCTCGTGCAGCAGAAATTCGATTTCTTCGAAGCGTTCGTGAAGCGGCTCGACAAACAGATCGAAGAGATTCACACGATCCTGCGCGGCATTACGCTGCTGCGCGAAGTCACCGCACGTGCGCACGACAAGATCGTCTCGATTGGCGAGAAGCTGTCGTCAGTGCTCTTCGCGTATTCGATGATGATGCGCGCGCTGCCCGGCGAGCACGTCGAGTCGGAAGATGTCATCTGGACGAATGACCATTTCGGCGGAGCCACGCCGCGCATGGACCTGACCTCCGAGGCGGCGAGAAAAACACTGCTGCCGATCGTCGAACGGAATCACATCCCCGTCCTCGGCGGCTTCATCGGACGCACCGTCGACGGCGCCACCACAACGCTCGGCCGCAACGGTTCCGACTACAGCGCCGCGATCGTCGCCGCGGCGGTTGGTGCGAGCGAGGTGCAGATCTGGACCGATGTCGACGGCCTGTTGACCTGCGATCCGCGCTTCGTGCCGTCCGCGCGCGTCATCGATCACCTCTCGCACGAAGAGGCGGCGGAGCTGGCGTCGTTCGGCGCGAAGCTCCATCCGCGCACGCTGGAGCCGGCCATCGAAGCGGGCATTCCGGTGCGCGTGCTCAACACGCAAAACCCTGCCTCGCCCGGCACGCTCATCACGCGCGAAGGCGTCGCACGTGCGCGCGGGCCGCGGTCGGTTGCGCGAAAACGCAACGTCACTGTCGTGCACATGACCTCGAACAAGATGCTCGGCGCGCACGGCTTTCTGGCGAAGCTGTTCGACATCTTTCAGGATCTGAAGATCTCCGTCGATCTGATCGCGACGTCCGAAGTGTCGGTTTCCGTGACGGTCGATGAGCAACACGATCTCGACGAGTTGAAGACGCGGTTGACGGGCGTCGCGGACGTCGAAGTCATCAATGGGCAGTGCATCATCGCCATCGTCGGCCGCAATCTGCTGGCCGACGCGATGGTCGGCGCGCGCGTGTTCGAATCGATGCAAGGCGTGCCGATGCAGATGATTTCCCTCGGCCGCTCCGGCTTGAACCTGAGCATCGTCATCGACGACGCCAAATCGGATGAAGCCATCCAGCGCATCCACGTGGCGCTCTTCGAGCAGGCGGTGGCGGTGTGAAGATCGCCATTCACGGCTACGGCAAGATGGGGCAGACGATCGAGAAAGTGGCGCGCGAGTCGGGCCACGAGGTGGTCTGCATTCTGGACGTCGATCGCGACGAACCTCTTGCCGATGCCGAGGTGATGATCGATTTCTCGCACGCGGGCGCGCTCGACGACACGCTGGCGCGCGCGTGCGCCAACAAACTGAATCTCGTCATCGGTACGACCGGCTGGAACGATCGGCTGGCCGATGTGCAACAGCGCGTGGAGAATGCCGGCATCGCGTGCGTGTACGCGTCGAACTTTTCGCCCGGCGCCAACGTCGTCTTCGCGCTGGCGCAACGGGCCGGAGAGCTCGTTGCACGATTTCCGCAGTACGCGGCGGGCATGGAGGAGCGGCACCATTCGCAGAAGCTCGACGCGCCGAGCGGCACGGCGTTGCGCATCGCCGCCGCGGCGAAGAGCGGCAGCGATGGCAAGCTCGATCCGCCGATCGTCTCGTCGCGCGTCGGCGCGGAGTTCGGACTCCACACGCTTTTCTTCGACTCGCCCGACGATCTCATCGAAATCTCGCATCGCGCGCGCGGCCGCGAAGGCTTCGCCCGCGGCGCGGTCCTGGCCGCCGCACTCCTGCGCGGCCGCAAAGGATTGTTTCGCTTCGAAGAGCTGGTGATGGCGTGAAAGCAGAAGGCAGAAAGCAGAAAGCAGAAAGGTTTCGTGGTCTCGGCACTGCCCTCATCACGCCCTTCACCGAAAGCGCGGCGCTCGATGAATCCGCGCTCGAACGCTTCGTCGATTTTCAGATCGACGGCGGTGTCGATTTCCTCGTCCCCTGCGGCACGACCGGCGAGAATCCGGCGCTGACGGCGGACGAGCATCGCCGCGTCGTCGAGATCGTCGTCCGCCGCGCCAATGGACGCGTGGCCGTCCTCGCCGGAGCCGGCAGCAACTCGACGCCGCGCGCGATCGAACTGGCCGAACAGGCCATCGACATCGGCGCCGACGGCGTCCTCACCATCACGCCGTACTACAACAAGCCGACGCCCGATGGACTGCGTCGCCATTTCGGACTTCAGGCCGAAGCCATCGAGCGAAAAAAATCCGGCTTCCCGATGATCATGTACAACGTCCCCGGCCGCACCGGCGTGAACATGGCCGCCGAAACGACGTTGCGCATGGCCGCGGAAATCCCGAACATCATCGGCGTCAAAGAGGCCTCGGCGAATCTCGAACAGATCATGACCGTGATCCGCGACCGCGCCGACGGCTTCCTCGTCCTCAGCGGCGACGATGCCTGGACGCTGCCGCTCATCGGCGCCGGCGCCGACGGCCTCGTCTCCGTCGCCTCAAACGAAATTCCGCGCCTGATGTCGGACCTCGTTCACGCGGCACTTCGCAACGATTTCGAAGCCGCGCGCGCCGTCCACTACCGCGTCCTCCCGCTCCTCCTCGGCAATTTCATGGAATCGAATCCGATCCCCGTCAAAACCGCCTGCAAGCTCTTAGGCATCATCGACAGCGACACCGTCCGCTCCCCACTCGCACCGATCACCGAGGCGAATCGGAAGAAGCTCGAAACGATCCTGAAAGAATGCGGATTGTCGTAATGGCCGATTCGATTCAGGAACGCCTCGCCGCGATCACTCCCGCCACTGATCGGTGGCAAGCCGTCAAGACGATCGGCGACTTTCTTGGCGAGTTGGAGCACGGCACGATCCGCTCGGCGACGCGCGACGACGACGGCGTCTGGCACGCGCAGCCGTGGGTGAAGCAGGGAATCCTGACGGCGTTTCGCATCGGCGTGATCACCGAGGCGGGGTCCGGCGCGCTGACGTTCATCGACAAAGACACGATGCCGACGCGCCGCTTCCGCGTCGACGACGGCGTGCGCATCGTGCCCGGCGGATCGTCGGTGCGCCGCGGCGCGTTCGTGGCGAAGGGCGTGGTGATGATGCCGCCGGCGTACGTCAACGTCGGCGCGTATGTCGACGAAGACACGATGATCGACTCGCACGCGCTGGTCGGTTCGTGCGCGCAGATCGGCAAGCGCGTACACCTCTCCGCGGCCGCACAGATCGGCGGCGTGCTCGAACCGGTCGGCGGACTTCCGGTCATCATCGAAGACGACGTCATCGTCGGCGGCAACTGCGGCATCTACGAAGGGACGATCGTTCGCGGCCGCGCCGTCATCGGAGCGGGCGTCGTGCTCACCGGATCGACACCCGTCTACGACACGGTTCGCGGCCAGATCTATCGCAGGACCGCCGATCGCCCGCTGGAAATCCCCTACGGCGCCGTGGTCATCCCGGGCTCGCGTCCGATGAAAGGGGAGTTCGCGGGCGAGCACGCGCTGCACATCTACACGCCCGTAATCGTGAAGTATCGCGACGAAAAAACAGACAGTGCGACTGCCCTTGAGGACGCTCTGCGGTGACGAACATCTCGAACCACACAGGGAAACCTTCATCACGCGGAGACGCGGAGCACGCGGAGTGAGAGACATACATCTCCGCGATCACCGCGCCTCCGCGTGAAACCGGTTCCCCGAGGTCAACTGACATGACGCCCGCGAAGCGCTTCGCCGACATCGAAATCTCCCTCATCCGTCAGATCAACGCGCTGGCGACGCCGCTCTGCGTCAACCTCGGCATCGGCGAGCCGAACATCGAGCCGGACGAGAACCTGCGCAAGCTCGCCGTCGACGCCGCGGTGAACGGCTCGTGGCACTACACGCCGAATGCGGGGACGCTTTCGCTGCGCAAGCTGATCGCTGGCGAGAGTGGATTCGAACCGAACGAAGTCTGCGTCACGGCCGGCACCGAGGAAGCGCTCTTCTCGATTTTTCAGGCGTACGTCGATCCCGGCGACGAAGTGCTCGTCCCGAATCCAGGCTTCCTCGCGTACGCGACGCTGGCGCGCATTGCCGGTGCGACGCCGGTGACCTACGACCTCGAACCGCCGGAGTGGCGTGTCGACATCGATACGCTGCTGAAGAAAATCACGCCGAAGACGAAGCTCATCGTCGTCAACTCGCCATCGAATCCCCTCGGCAGCGTGATCGATGAGGACACATTGCGAGTGATCGCGAACGCTGGGCCGCTCGTTGTCAGCGACGAGGTCTATCGCGAGATCTGGTACGACGAACCGCCGCCGTCGATGCTCGGAATGTCCGACAACGTCATCGTCGTCGGCGGCATGTCGAAGAGTCACTCAATGACCGGCCTTCGCCTTGGCTGGGCGATTGCCGCCGAGAATGTGATGACGCCGATCGTCAAGGCGCACCAATACATCGCAACCTGTGCATCGTCATTCTCGCAGTCGCTGGCCGAGGCGATTCTCATCCGTCCCGATTGGAATCGCGCGTGGCTAGAAGGCATTCGCGCCCAGTTCGTGAAGCAGCGCGAAAAAGCGCTTGCCGCGATCACGCGCGAGCTGGAGGTCACCATCCCGCCGCCGGCCGGCGCGTTCTACGCGTTCGTGCCGGTGCCGGCGTGTGACACCGTCACCTTCGCGAAAACGCTGGCCACCGACGCCGCGGTGCTGGTCATTCCCGGTGTCGCATTCGGTTCGCTCGGCGAAGGCTTCGTGCGCATTTCCTACGCCGCGAAACTCGATGACATCAGCTACGGAATCGGGCAGATCGGCCGCTGGCTGCGCGCGGCTGGACGTTGAAAATCAACAGCGCTCGAAACTTGCAACGTCACCGCCGAGGATTCAGTACCATTCGCGCCGCCGTGAAACTGAAGTCGAAACCCGACGATGAAAAATTGCCGGTGCCGCCGCCGACCGACTCGGTAGCAGCGTCGGAGATTTCTCTTTATCGCAACGTTCTCAAAATCAAGAAAGAGCACGACCTCGAGGAGCTCGGCATCTCGTTCTGGGATGCGCAGACGACGATCCAGTGGTCGTTCAACGCCGACCATTACTTCCACGCCGCGTCGACGATGAAGCTGGCGGTGCTTCTCGGCGTCTTCCGCGAAATCGATCGGGGCGAGCTCGCTCTCGACTCACCTGTCCACGTCCGCAACCGCTTCACCAGCATCGTCAACCGCGAGCCGTTCATGCTCGACCTCGGCCGCGATGCCGACCCTGACGTCTACGGCCACCTCGGCAAGACGCTCACGGTGAAAGAGCTGGCGTACTGGATGATCACGAAGTCGAGCAACCTCGCCACGAACCTGCTCGTCGACGTCATCGGCATCGAGACGATTCAGTTCGCGCTCGATGAGCTGGATATCGACGGCGTTCGTGTGTTGCGCGGCGTCGAGGATCAGGCCGCGTTCGCCGCGGGCCTCAACAACGAAGTCACGGCGAACGGATTGCTGAAAATGCTGCGCGTCATCGCCGACGGCAAAGCATTTTCAGAAGAAGCGTGCAAAGAGATGCTGGAGATCATGCTCGATCAGCAATACCGCAGCGGCATCCCGGCCGGATTGCCGAAGGCCGCGCGCGTTGCACACAAAACGGGCAATATCTCCACCGTGCATCACGATGCCGGGATCGTTTTTCTGGAAGGGCGCGAGCCGTACGTATTGGTGATCCTCACGCAGTTCGGCCCGGGCAAAGCGCGAGGCACCGCCGTCGCCGACGTCTCGCGCGACATCTACAACACGCTGGCCGGATTGACGTATGAGTGATCAGCAGGCGGCCAATCACTCGATCAAGGTCGTCGACGCCTTCGATCTCGATGACGAGTTGCGGTCGCTGCTCAAACCGGGCGAGATGATGCGCGACGCCGAGGGGCGGCGGCATCGTTTGCCGCGCTACTTTTACGAAATCCCCGACCGCGAAGCGGCGGTGAGCATCCGGTTGTCGCCGCATTTCGGTCTGAACGAATTCGTTCTCGTCGATCTCAAGGAAGCGCCGCGGCTGCAGGAGTTCCCGCGCTACGTTCCGTGCGCGGTGCGCGTGCTGGCCTTCTACCTCGAGCAGTTCCGCCGCGATGTCGGAGCCTCGGTGCACATCGCCGTCAACGGCGCGTATCGCTCGCCGTCGCACAAGCTTTCGCAGACCGCAACGCCGCACATGTGGGCGACGGCCGCCGACGTCTACCGAATCGGTACGACCATCCTTCGCGGCAAAGAGTCGATCGAAAAGTTCAACGGCATCGCCGAGGATTTGAGCGACGACATTCACGTACTGCCGTATGGCCACGTGACCGGCCTCAATGCCGACGATCACGTCCACCTCGACCTCGGATACATCACCGTCATCCCGCGCGAGATCAGCGAAGACCGGATGGAAGTGCCGCAGGAAAATCGTCCGCGGTTTGCGTTCGAGGAGCGGCGTCGGCGCGACCGGCGGAATGTGCCGGAGACGGAGGCGTAGAACCACAGAGACACAAAGATCGCAGAGAAACCTCTGTGATCTCTGTGCCTCTGTGGTGATAATCGCCGCCCATGAAGAGCGCCGTAACGTCCGCCCTCCTCGTTCTCGCCATCACATTCACCGTCTCCGCCGCTACGAAACCGAAACCTGCGCCGAAGCCCTTCAACGTCGTCGAGGCCAGCATCTCCGACATGCAGGCGGCGTTGAAAGACGGACGCGTCACATCGCACGAGCTGGTGCTGCAGTACCTCCTCCGCATCGCCACGTACGAGGACAAGCTGCACGCCGCGATCACCGTTAATCCGAATGCGTTGAAGGAAGCGGACGAACGCGACCGCGAGCGCGCCGCCGGAAAGATTCGCGGACCGCTGCACGGCATTCCGATCGCGCTGAAGGACAACATCCAGACCACCGACCTGCCGACAACCGGCGGAGCGCTGGCGTTTGTGAATCTCGTTCCGCCGTACGACGCCACGCTGACGAAGAACCTGCGCGACGCCGGCGCGATCATCATGGCCAAGACGCAGCTCACCGAGCTGGCGAACTGGGTGGCCGGCAATCCGCCGATGCCGACGAACTACAACGCGCTGAACGGCTACGGTTTCAATCCGTACGATCCGCGCCGCGACCCGCGCACCGAAACCGGCGACGGCCGTCCCGCGCTCGCCACCGGCGGATCGAGCTCCGGCGCGGGCACCACCGCGAACTTCTGGGCCGCGAACGTCGGCAGCGAGACCTCGGGATCCATCCTCAGCCCGGCGAACCAGAACATGCTCGCCGCGATCAAACCGACCGTCGGCCGCATCTCTCGTTATGGCGTCATCCCCATCACCGCCGATCAGGACACGGCCGGTCCGATGGCGAAGTTCGTGACCGACGCGGCCATCATGTTCGGCGTCCTCGAAGGCAACAATCCCGATCCGAACGATTCCGCCACGACGCGCTGCACGCCGCCGCCGAATCACGACTACACCGTCTTCCTGAAAAAGGACGGACTGAAAGGCGCGCGCATCGGAATCCCGCGCTCCGGCTTCTACGACAAGTTCACGACGCCCGGCGCGACCACACCGCGTGGCGGACTGAATCCCGAGCAGACCAAGGCAATGAATGACGCGATCGCCGTCCTCAAGGATCAGGGCGCGATCGTTGTCGATCCGGCCGACATCCCCAGCGTCATCGACAAGAACGCCGCCGACAACTACTTCCTCTGGGGCGTGTGCACCGACATGGACGACGTCAAGGGCAAGAAGTGCTCGATCGATCTCGCCTACGGGATGGAGCGCGATTTCAACAAGTGGCTCGCATCCCTCGGCACCGCCGCGCCGGTGAAGTCGCTGGCCGAGCTGCGCAAATGGAACACCGACCATCAGAAGATGGGCGCGATCAAGTACGGCCAGTCGCTGCTCGACATCTCCGACGCGATGGATCTCGATCTCTTCAAAGCGCGCTACGAGTCCGACCGCGCCAACGACATCCGCCTCAGCGCCACGCACGGCATCGACGAAGTCATGAAGTCGCAGAACCTCGACGCGATCCTCTTCCCCGGCCCCAGCGGCGCGTCAATTGCCGCGCGTCCCGGCTACCCGACGGTGATCGTTCCCTGGGCGATGGTCCCGAACGCGCCGCAGACCGCGTTCCCGGAATCGTTCAAAGCGCTCCCGCAGCCGTTCGGAGTGAGTTTCACGGGGATAGCGTGTAGCGAGCCGACGCTTCTGAAGCTGGCGTATTCATTCGAACAGGCGACGAAGAAGAGGGTGCCTCCTCCGTCTACGCCCTAATCCTGATGCCGCTGAGCGAAGCGAAGGCCGGCATCAGGATCTTCGGTGATACCGCGCGAACTGTGCCGATGGTCGCAACACGCGACATCTGCGGATAGACGTCTATCTGCAGATGGACGCAGATTTACGCGGTTGGGAGGTTGTTCGAGATATGGACGTTTTTCTCGTTGACGTCCAAAATCCAGGCATCGGTGTCTAGATTTTTATCACGATGAAGAGGTCGTTCTTCTCGATGAGGAACTCGGTCCTCTCGATGAAGAGGTCGTTCTTCTCGATGAGGAACTCGGTCCTCTCGATGAGGAACTCAGTCCTCTCAATGAAGAACTCGGTCCTCTCGATGAGGAACTCGGTCCTCTCGATGAGGAACTCAGTCCTCTCAATGAAGAACTCGGTCCTCTCGATGAGGAACTCGGTCCTCTCGATGAGGAACTCGGTCCTCTCGATGAAGAGACCGTTCTTCTCGATGAAGAGACCGTTCTTCTCGGTGAAGAGATCCCTCTCTCAAAGGCAGCGCGGCGCCACCGGAGATCCTGAACCGTCCTTCGCTTTGCTCCGGCGGTTCAGGATGCACTGTTTCCCATGAGTTAGCACGCAGAACCCGCCACCGAAGCTACATTCGCCGGTCATGCGAAAACTCATCGCCGGTGGAATCGTCGTGGGATCCCTCGACATCAGCTACGCCACTCTCTTCTGGTGGTTCCGCGGCGTCGCGCCGACGCGTGTGTTCCAAAGCGTGGCAGCCGGCATCCTGGGCAAAGCTTCATTCAACGGTGGGATGAACAGCGCACTTCTCGGCGCGGCGCTTCACTACTTCATCGCGTTCAGTATCGTCATCGTCTACTGGCTGGCCGCGAAGGCGCTGCCGGTGTTGACGCGGCACGCGGTCGTCTGCGGCATCGTCTACGGCATCCTCGTCTACATCGTGATGAACTACGTTGTCATCCCGCTCTCGAACGCGGCCCGCCCGAAGAGCTTCAACCTGCTGTGGGTGACGTGCAGCGTGATCGTGCACATGTTCCTGATCGGATTGCCGGCGGCGCTGTTCGCGCGAGCGGCGATTACTTCACGCGCGTCCGATGCGTCCGGTCGTCCTCGCGGTTGAGCATGCGGCGGAGGTGCTGGCGGCAGTAGAGGGCGCCGTGTTCGATCGGCGTTTTGCAGACCACGCAGCGGCTCTTCACCACGATGGTTTTCGCGCCGCGTTCGAGGATGCGCATCACGACGCCGGCCGCGACCAGGATTCCGCCGAGGGCCAGCGCTTTTTCGAGCATGGCGGGGGCGAAGAAATCGACGAAGGGCGCCTCTTCGTACGTCTGCTGCAAAACGTAAAGCACGACCACGAGCAGGATGACCCAGAGGCCGAGGCGCAGCAGTGTCGATGACATGAGGGAAATTCACTGTAGGGTGCTCATCGGGGAGTGTCAACTTGCTGCCGGACCACGAGTTGCGCGGGGAGGAAATCGACGTCGATGGTGCCGTTGCGATCAGTCCTCCACGAATGAATGCCGCGGCTTCGCAGCGATTCCAGAACACTCGGATGCGGATGTCCGAACAGGTTGTGCAGCCCGCACGAGATGAGCGCGATGCGCGGATGAACGGCGTCAAGCAGGAGCGGCGTCGATGACGTCTTGCTGCCGTGGTGTCCGACCTTCAGTACGTCCGCGCGAACATCGCGCTCCGCCAGCGATTCCTCGGCATCGCGTTCAATGTCGCCGGTGAGCAGCGCCGTCCAGCGGCCGATGACGACGCGCAGCACGACCGAACTGTTGTTCTCGGGCGAATGTTTGAACGTGTGGTCGGCGACGAACGCGCGCATCGACATCCCGCCGACGTCGCGAACGTCGCCATCGCGCACGAGGTGAATCGGAATGGCGCGCCGCGAGCACGCTTCGAGCACGCGTTGCGCGCAATCGCCGCGAAAACGTCGCGGTGAAATCCAGACGCTGCTGACATCAAGATTTTCCAACACGGCCGGAAGTCCGCCGCAGTGATCGGGATGCACGTGGGTCAGGACGGCGACATCGATGTGACGAACACCTCGATCGACGAGCAGCGGCAGGAGCTCCTGTTCGCCGAAATGTCCGTCGCCGAGCCGGCCGCCGGCGTCGATGAGGACGACGTGACTCGGAGATCGGAGAAGGAGCGAGTCACCCTGACCGACGTCGAGCATCGTCAGCCGCGGGTTCGCCACGTCTGCGCGTCCGACGATCAGCGCCGCGAGGAGCGGGATCAACATCGCCGTGAAGATCACGGACGCGCGAATGCGTCCTCGCAGAAATGCGATCGCCAGCATCGCCATCGAGTAACCGCACACGATCGCGACGATCGGCGGCGCGGCGAAGTAGCCCCACATCGGCGACGCGGCGCCGTTCACCAACGTGCATACTTTGTGAAGCGCGCCGATGACCCCGAACAGCGCTCCGCACGGGATCGCGCAGACGAAGACGGAAGTAATCAGCATCGCAAAGACGATCGGCGTCAGCAGCAGCGTCATCAGCGATCCGCCGAGGGCGTATTGGTGAAAGTGGAAGAGCGTCAGCGGCGTAATCGACAGTTCCGCCGAGGCCGCATAGGTCAGCCAGCGCGTGCGGCGCGCGGCAAGCGCTTTTCCGGCGAAGAGCAGCGCGGCGGCACCGGCGTAGGTCAGATGAAACGCCGGTTCGACCAAGTCGTGTGGCGCGATGATCAGGCGAAGCAGCGCGGCCACACACCAGAGATTTTCGAGCGTCGTCGGGCGGTGCAGGATTCGTGAGATCGCGTAGACGCCGATGGCGATGCTGGCGCGCGACACCGAGGCGGTCGGTCCGACGAACAGCGGCGCGGCGATCGCGAAGAGGAGCAGCGACCAATCGCCGGCGCGCGGCGCGTGCAGCCAGCGCAACGCGAGCGCGATCAAGGCCGCCGCGAACGCGATCTGCAGTCCGGAAAAGACCAGCAGGTGGTACGTCCCGCCGCGTTTGTAGCTGTCGCGAACGTCGTCGCTCAGCCGCTCGCCGCGCCCGAGGGCGAGCGCTTCGACCAGCGCGACCTCGGTCGGATACTTGTTCGCGAACGGGCGGACGCGATTGGCCAGCGCACGGTTCCACGCGGACGGCGTGAACGGATTCAGCGATCCTTCGTACGACATCAGCCGCGGCGATTTCACCGTCAGCACGGCATCCCCTTTTTCGTTGCGCCGCAGAAACCCCTCGGCACGAACAGAGCGCTGCATGTCGATCAGCGGCGGCGGAAAACGCGTGTAGATCGTGATCGGCCGTTCGATCGCGACGCCGTTGGCGACGAATCGCGCGCAACGCAGCACGTGCGCCTCGCCGCGCGACGACCAATCGCGATCGATCGGTGCAACCACCGTCACGAAGCGATCGGCGATCAGCGGCGCGATGGCACGATCGTCCGCGTCGCTTCGCGCGCGCGCATGCGTCGCCGCGCACACGCCACCAGCGAGCGCGAGGCAGAGCATGGCCATTCGCGGTTTCCGAATCGCGATCAGCAATACTGCCACGCACGCGAATCCGATCGCCTCGGCATACGAGTGCCCGAGCGCCAGTCCGGCGGCGTAGAAGATCAGCGGAAGTGCGGCGGGGGTGTCGCTACGCACGCTCGAACGAAGCGAGCGTTTCCACGTGATGCGTATTGGGGAAGAGGTCGAGGAGGTCGAGCGAAGCGAGTCGCCAACCTGACGCAATCAGCCGGCTCGCGTCGCGGGCGAACGTTACCGGATCGCAGGCGAGGAAGCAAACCATCGCGGTGGCGCGCTCGGCGATCGCGTCGATCACGTTGCGACGCGCTCCGCTGCGCGGCGGATCGAGAAAAACAAAATCCGCGCGCGGCATGCGATTCACCCACCACTCCACCGGCGCGTTCACGAGCGTCACGTTCGCCGGCACGTTCCGCTTCGCGCATTCGTGCGCTGCCTCGGCGCCTTCGACCGCGGTGACTTGTTCGAACAACTCCGCCAGCGGACGAGTGAAAAATCCGACGCCGGAGTAGAGATCGATGGCGGTTTTGCGGGAGTGGGGAGTCGGGAGTCGGGGGTCGGAGCGATTCTCGTCCGCGTTCTCCGACCCCCGACCCCCGACTCCCGACGCCCGCGCCGCCAGTTTCGTCACCAGCGTTCGCATCGTCGCGTGAAGATGCCGGTTGACCTGGAAGAACGCATCGGTGGTGACGTAGTAGCCGTCGATCATCAACTCGCCGTCGGCGATCAACTTCCCATCCACCTCCCACGTCTCGCCCTCGCGCGGATGCTCGCGCGTTTGCACGCCGACCACCTCGCACTCGCGCGGCAGCGGTACGACGTCATTCGTCCGCATCGCGTAGAAGCCGACCTTGTCGCCGTCGCGATGCAGCCGGCTGCGCAGCCGGTAATTCAGCGGCGATGGATGAATCGCAATCGGCGGCAATGTGGCCGGATCAATTTTGCCGATGCGGCGCAGCGACTCCGTCAGAATCCGTTGCTTCGCTTCAAGCTGCTTGTCGAGCCGCAGCGCCGTCCAATCGCAGCCGCCGCACTCGTTCGCGACCGGACACGGCATCGCGCGCCGCAACGTACTCGGCTCGATGACCCGCACCAGATCGGCGTGCGCGAATCCCTTCTTCACCTCGAGCAGCCGAACGATCGCGAGGTCGCCGGGATAAACGTTCGTCGCGAAGATCGGAAAGCCATCGACGCGCGCGATCGCTGCGCCACCCGCGACCAGTTCCGTCGGTGTGATCGTGATTTCGTCGCCGGCGTTCACGGCGAGCAATATATCCGTCGGCGAAGCCGGCGGGAGTCGTCGGTCCTCGCGGCCGGAACGCTGGCGTCCTCGCCGGCTGGCTCGGCTGCGTCCTCGCTGCCGAATGGGGAGCTTGCGCGGGTGTCTCGTTTACTAGCGAAATTCGAGGTTTTTGTCACGTCGGCAGCGAGACGCAGCCGAGCCAGCCGGCGAGGACGCCAGCGTTCCGTCGTGTAACCACGCTTCGCGCTTACACGATCGTGTACGTGCGCAGAAAGTCCGTGAACAGCGGATCGATCTCGCTGGCGGCGACGGAGAAAATCCGGTCGGCGTGGTAGTTGCCGGGGATGTCGATCACGTGCAGTTCCTTCGGCTCGTTCGCCGCTTCGTAGAGCGCCAGGGAGTGATCGTGGCCGATCAGCCAATCGTTCTTCACGTGCACCAGGCAGATCGGCGCGTGAACGTCGCGGACGTCGTCGATGGCCTGCACTTTTGGACTGCGCCTGAACTGCCAGTCGAATCGCGGACGCTTGAGCGCCTGCGACAGCGCGATGTGGCGGTGCAGCGTGAAGGGATTGATGCGCGGCGTGATCTTGCCGAAATCGGCGACGGCCGAAATCAGAAGTAATGATGCGATCGGCAGCTTGTGCCGCGCCGCCGTCGAGATGGCCACTGACGCGCCATACGACAGAGCCACGATCGTGATCGACTCGATCGGCAGCCTGCGCAGCAACTCCTCGGCGACCGCGGCCGTGTCGTAGTGCTCGTAGAGATTGAAACCGTATGTCCCGCCGCTGTCGCCGTGGCCGCGCGGATCGGTGATGGCGGTGCGGTAGCCGAGGTCCGTGAGGTGGGAGGCGAGGGCCAGCATCGAGGGGTGGCGGCGGTCGCGCCAGAAGCCGGGGATCACAAGCACCAGCGAGCGCGAAGTGTGATCGTAGAGGTCGTACGCGATCTCCGTCCCGTCGAACGACGGCACGACGGCGGCGACGGGCGGCCGCGGGACGGGGTGGAGCGGAGCGGGGGCGCTTGACATGACGGCGTTCGTCCTAGACTATAGCCGCTCGTTGAGCGGCCTTCGCTCATCCTTCCTTGCTACATCCCCGGAGATCATCGTTGAGGAGTCCCTACGCATGAAGAGATTGTTGGTTGCCGTGCTGCTCGTCGTAGCGGCGCTGGCCATCGGCTGCAAAAAGGAAAGCAACGCCAATACCGACACCGCCGCGGTCGATACGGGCGTACCGTCGACCGGCGGGACCGCGACGGGAACGAGCACCACCGACACGGTCCCGACGAGCACGACAAGCACCTCGACGACTACCACCAGCACCGGCGCGTCATCGACCAATACGATGGCCACCAGCGCGACCACGGCGACGCGTTGAGTTCCCATTTTCAAGCGGTTACAAATCCAGGCTGGCATCAACGTTGCCAATCTGTGCTACGAATAGTGTAGAAATCCGATTTCGAATCCCAGGTTGCGAAGCAGCCCGCTTCGCGGAAATCCATTCATCGATTGCCAAGGGGGGTGAGCAGGCACTCTTTTTCGACCAACCCGACTTCCCACAACAAAACATTTATCGAGAGGAAAAAAGCATATGAGCAAGAAACTTCTGGTTCTCGTCACGGTTCTCGCACTGAGCATCTTCGGCTTCGCCTGTAAGAGCGAAACCAACAACAACAACACCGACACGAGCGCGGCTGCGACTGACACCGCCTCGACGATGGCTACCGACACTGCCAGCACCACCGGCACGATGGCCACCGACACGACCGGCTCGACGTCCACCTCGGCCATGCCGGCCGGCACGATGAGCGACACCTCGGGCACCGCCATGACGTCGACGACGGCTACGTCGACCACCGGCACGACCTCGACGACGACCTCGGGCACCACCGGCACGACCACCACGTCGTCCACCAAGAAGCACTGATCACGATTTTTCGCAGTTCCGAGACGCCCCGCCGCAGTTCGGCGGGGCGTCTTCGTTTCGGCCCACCGTGGCATTTCTCTTGCTAATTTCCTCCCGTCCCTGAAAACGATCCCTTGCGAGGCGCTGTGCTTCGCGGCGAGTTTCAAATTTCAGCAGATGCGAAGGAGGTGAGGCAGGCACTCCCAGAAATCCGACATCGCACCTTCATGTCGCAGCAACCGATTCACAAGCAACCATCTGAGAGGAACGACAAATGAAGAAGACCCTGATTCTCATCACCATCCTGGCGCTGACCGTCTTCGGCTTCGCCTGCAAGAGCGAGACGAACAACAACAACGTGACCGACACGGGCGCCGTCACTACCGACAGCTCGTCGACGTCCAGCACCACGATGTCCACCGACACCTCGATGACCGGAACGACCGGCACGATGTCCACCGATACGACTGGCACGGCCAGCACGATGACCAGCACGACGGACACCAGCGCGATGTCGACCGATACGACCGGCTCCGGCGCAATGTCAACCAGCGGTACGGCGTCGACCGGAACCACCGGCACGACGTCGACCTCCTCGAAGACCACCACGAAGTCGACGACGACGAAGAAGCACTAACCTCCGCCGCAATCTGTTTTTTCGAGCGCCCCGCCACCCGGCGGGGCGTTTTTCGTTTGGTGGGAGCGCGGGCCTCTCGCCCGCCGTTCTCGCTCCAATCAGCGGCTCTTCGACAGCGGGCGGGACGCCCGCGTTCCCAGATCGCGCTGCAGCGCGGCGAACACGCGCCTGGTCTCCGCTTCCGCCTGTTGCAGATCGCCGCTGTTGTCGATGACGTAGTCAGCGTAGCGAAGGCGCTCCTCGCGCGGCAGTTGGCGGGCGATGCGACGCTCCGCATCGTCGCGCGTCATGCCGCGCGCGATCGCGCGGGCCAGTTGCGTAGCCGGATCGACGTCGACGATGAGGATGCGGTCGTAGCGGTCCTTGCCGCCCGCTTCGATCAGCAGCGTGGCCTCGACGATCACAATGCCATCACGCGTTTCTTCGTCCATCAGCCGCACTTCCTCGGCGACGACGAGCGGATGAATCAGCGCGTTCAGCGCTTTCGCCGCGCCGTCGCTGGCGAAAGCGACGTCGGCGAGTTTGCGCCGGTCGATCGCGCCGTCCGGCAGAAGGATTCCGGATCCGTACGTGCGCACGAGCGCTTCGTGTCCCGCTTCGCCGGGCTGGTAAAGGCGCGCCACGATCTGATCGGCGTCGACAGTGATGCAGCCGAGCGTTGCGAAGATGCGCGCGATGGTCGATTTGCCGCTGGCGATGCCGCCGGTCAGGCCGGTGCGGAGGATCATCGCCGCCGCCACTGCGCCGCCGTCACCGTGTTGCGCATCAGCATGGCGATCGTCATCGGACCGACGCCGCCGGGAACGGGCGTGATCCAACCGGCCACTTCGCGCACGCGAGCGAAGTCGACGTCGCCGACGAGGACTGTTCCGTTTTTCGCCAGAAGCCGCGATTTTTCTTCGTCATGCGCGACGACATTCGCGTCCGAGGTAGCGAGACGGTTCATGCCGACGTCGATGACGACCGCGCCGGGTTTCACCATCTCGGCAGTCACTAGTAGCGGCTTGCCGACGGCGGCGACGATGATTTCCGCGCCGCGCACGATCGACGGCAGGTCGCGCGTGCGCGAGTGGGCGATCGTCACCGTTGCATTTCGTTGGAGCAGCAGCGCGGCCATCGGTTTGCCGACGATGTCGCTACGTCCGATCACCACCGCGTTGCTGCCCGCGATCAGAACGCCGGTCGACTCGATCAGCCGGATCACGCCCGCGGGCGTACACGGCACGAGAGTCGGACGTCCGAGGTGCAGCTTGCCGACGTTGATCGGATGAAAGCCGTCGACGTCTTTCGAGGGATCGATCGCATCGATCACCTTCTTCGCATCGATCTGCGGCGGCAGCGGAAGCTGGACGAGGATTCCGTCGACGGCATCGTCGTGATTGAGGCGATCGATGTGCGCGAGCAGCTCCGCTTCCGTCGTCGACTCCGGCAGAATCAACTCATCGCCGCGAAGCCCCAGCTCGCGCGCCTTTTTCGCTTTGCTCCGCACGTAGACCTCGGAGGCTGGATCGTTGCCGACGCGAACGGCCACGAGTCCCGGCGCGACGCCGAGCGATGCGATCGCCGCAACGACCTCGGCTTCGATCGTCTTCGCTACCGCTTTGCCATCGATGAGCTGCGCCGCCATGAACGCGCGACGTTACAACGCCCGCTGCAATGCCGCAATGCGCTCAGGCCGCGCCGAGCTTGTGAAAGAAGTCGCGTTGCGGCGCTTTGAGATACGGCGGCGCAGTACCGCCACGGCCGGAGGCCTCAACAATAAGAATGTCAGCCAGTCCGTTGAAATCTTCCGACCGCTCGTGGCGCTCGATCCCTCGCAATTCCGGGTGCGTGCTTTCGCCGTAACGCTGGCAGACCACGGTCGCGAAACCAGCCTCGAGGAGCAGCGATCGCAGCGTCGCCTCGTTGTAGAGAAATCGATGTCCCCATCCGCGAAACGCGCCATTCAATTGGAAGCAGTCTCTGACCGCGTCCTCGCTGCCGGCCGCAGTCGCGTAGTGCGTCGCCCAGACCCAATTGAGATTCGGTGTCGAGAGCCGCAGCGCGCCGTCATCGCGCAGCACTCGGCGGCACTCCAGAAAAAGGTACATCGCGTCGTTGAGGTCGAGGTGCTCGATGAAGTGCTCGGCGAAAATGAACCGCACGTCTTTGAATGGCAATCCTCGGCGAATGTCGAGAATGCGATCGACGCCGGGATAGCGGACGATGTCGATGTTCACCCATCCGCTGAGGCTCTGCGGTCCGGAGCCGATGTGCAGCCGCTCCGCACGGCTCGGCAGGAAGACCTTGCGGAACTTCATCGGCGCGCGGGAGAGGTAGTGCCACGGCGAAGGCATCGGATTCCGCAATCATCTCACCCGCTACAATGCCCCGAATGTCGAAGGAAGACGATCGGGCCCGGGACGAGTTCACGGGCGAAGCGGAGGAGTTGCTCGATACGCTCTCGCGCGACCTGGTCGAATTCGAATCGCAGGGGCGGGATGTGCGCCCCGAGGTCATCAACAAAATCTTCCGCGAAGTGCACTCGCTGAAAGGCCTCGCGGGAATGCTCGGTTTCGGCGAAATCTCCGAGCTGGCGCACAGCCTCGAGGACATGCTCGACCGGCTGCGCATGGGCAAGATCGAGATCACGAAGGACTTGATCGACCTGC
The DNA here is from genome assembly GCA_035996815.1 of Thermoanaerobaculia bacterium. Classification (GTDB taxonomy): domain Bacteria; phylum Acidobacteriota; class Thermoanaerobaculia; order Gp7-AA8; family Gp7-AA8; genus JADGNZ01. Next base: position 34,636 of record DASYJF010000149.1, read on the forward strand.
TTTACGACGCCATCGACTCGCTGAACCGGCAGGTCATTTCGATCAACGATCCATCGGTCAGCGCCCTGATCGACGTCACTGGCCTCACGCGGCGCATCCATCAGCTGGTCACGAATCAGCCGGCGCTTGTGCACGGCAATCCGTTCGGCGAGTTGACGCTCGACGAGCAGACCCGAAAGTCGCTGACCGAATATGAAGAGCATCGCCTGCAGGAAAACGTCAGGGCGCGGAAGCAGATCCTGGCCGTCGAGGTGCGCTTCGATTTCAGCGACTTCGACGAAAGGCTTCGCGCGCTGACCGAGTTGCTGAATGCGTCGGGCGAAGTGATCTCCACGCTGCCGGCCATCGACAGCAGCGGCGGGTCGGGAATCGCCTTCCGGCTGCTGTACGGATCGATCCTCGGCGCGGATGCCGTCAGCGCGCTCGTGCCCGAAGGGAAGGTCACGTCCCTGCGGAAAGAGGGAGTGACGGCGATTGAGTCCGAAGCTGAGGAGGAACAGTCGCTGCGCTCGATCTCGCAGACCGTGCGCGTCGACATCAGCAAGCTCGATCACGTCATGAACATCGTCGGCGAATTGATCATCGAAAAGACGCAGCTCGATTCGCTCACGCGCTCGCTGCACCAGGGCGAGGCGCTGCAACAGGCCCGGCTCACCGCGCACGAACTGACCAAGATCGCGCGCAACCTCGATCGCAAACTCAACGAGCTGCAGAAATCGGTCATCGAGACGCGCATGGTTCCGGTCGGACAGATCTACGCCAAGCTCTCCCGGACCGTCCGCAAGGTCGCGCGCGAGCTGAACAAGGAGATCGAGCTGGTGCTGCGCGGTGAAGACACGGAGCTCGACAAAGTGATGGTCGAGGAGCTGACCGATCCGCTGATGCACATCATCCGCAACGCGCTCGATCACGGCATTGAGCCGACTGACGAGCGCGTCGCGAAGGGAAAAAACCCGATCGGCAAGGTCACGCTCAACGCGTATCAGCAGGGCAACTCCGTCGTGCTCGACGTGACCGACGACGGCCGCGGCATTGATCCCGAACTGGTGCGCAAGTCGGCCGTGAAGCGCAATCTCATCGCGCAGCACGATCCCTTCGATCAGCAGCGCGCCTACGAAATGCTCTTCATGCCAGGCTTCTCAACCGCCGCGTCGGTCAGCGAAATCTCCGGCCGCGGCGTCGGCCTCGATGTCGTCAAGAAGAACCTGCAGGAGTTGAAGGGCTCGATCGATATCCTTTCCATCCCCGGCGAAGGGACGACATTCCGGATCATGTTGCCGATTACGCTGGCCATCATCCAGGCGCTGGTCGTCCGCGCCGCCGGGGAGCAGTTCGCCATCCCCCTCACCTCGGTCGAAGAATCGCTGCGCATCTATTCGCGCGACATCCGCACCGTCGAGCGCCGCGAAGTCTTCACGCTGCGCGATTTCACCCTCCCGCTGCTGCGCCTCGCCGACGCGTTCCGTCTCGACAGCCACCGCGACGAAGGTCCCGACACGAAATGGTTCGTCGTGGTGACACGCGCCGGCGAAAAAGTGGCCGGCATCCTCGTAGATGCGCTCGTGCGGCAACAGGAAGTGGTGATCAAGTCGATCGGCGAGCGGCTGAAAACGATCCCAGGCATCGCCGGAGCGACGGAAGTCGGCGAAGGAGAAATCGTGCTCGTGATCGACGTCGGAACGTTGATCGACGCATTCGGCGGCGCGGCGCGGGAGATGCGGGCGGGAGTGAGTCAGTAGATTAGTGGATTAGTAGATCAGTAGATCAGGGGGCACTCGGGTTGGTCGGTGTTCAATCGGAAAGGTCGTTCGCACACGAGCGGCCATCTCTCAGGGCTCGCTTTGCTGATCTACTAGTCCACTAATCTACTGATCCACTAATCCACTATGTTTGAAGAATTCTTCGGCCTCACCACCAAGCCCTTCGGCAAAACGCCCGATCCGGGATTCCTCTACGAAAGCGCCCAGCACGGCGAGGCGCTGGCGCGGCTGGAGTACGCGGTCGAGGAGAAGGAGCTATCGCTGCTGGTCGGCGAGATCGGATCGGGGAAGACCACGCTGTCGCGCGCGCTGATCGACCGCATCGGCGATGCGCGGCCGGTGATCCTGCTGATCAATCCGCGCCTCACGCCGACGCAACTCCTCCGCTCCATCGCCTCGGGGCTCGGAATTCAGCCGGCCCGCTTTCGCAACGAGTTGCTCGATCAGATTCACACCAAACTTTTCGAGCTGTACGAAGCGGGACGCGAGCCGGTGCTGATCATCGACGAGGCGCAACTCATTCCGACGAAATCGACGTTCGACGAGATCCGCCTGCTCACGAACTTCCAGCTCGACGATCAGAACCTGCTGTCAGTTCTCCTGATCGGTCAGCCGGAGTTGGAAACGCGTCTCGAACGCGCGCACTACGCGCCGCTCCGGCAACGCATCGGGATGCGCTATCGCCTCGGCCCGCTGACGCTCGAGGAAACGGTGAACTACATCGACCATCGCATCCGCGTCGCCGGCGGATCGCGGAATCCGTTCACTGCGGACGCCGTCCGTGCCATGCACGCAATCAGCGGCGGCATTCCGCGTGTCCTGAACACACTCGCCACGACCGCGCTTCTCGACGCCTTCGGCGACGACGCCGGGACGATCGATGCATCGCGCATCTCCGCCGCCGCGCGCGAGCATCGTCTGCGCGAAGCGCCGCCGAAAGATGAGAGGATCGACCACGTTCATGGTTGATCTGGTCAAGATTCGCAAGAAGAAGGCTCGGGAGTCGGGAGTCGGGGGTCGGGAGTCGGAGAAGAAGCCCGCCGCCGACGCTGTCAACGCGCCGCCAGCAGAAACCGCCGTCGCACCGGAGCCCGAGCCGGTCGCGAGCCCGGCTCCAACACCCCACCCCCCACTCCCCACCCCCACGTCCAACAAACTCGAACAATTCAAAGCCACCGCCGGCCAGCGCCGCGAAGGCTTTTTCGAACGCGAAGACGAAACCACCTCTGCCGAACAGGTCGAGCTGCTCACGTTCACCATTGCCGGCGAGCAGTACGCCGTTTCGATCGAGCACCTCGTCGAAATCATCACGCCGCGCGCGGCCACGCAGGTGCCGAATGCGGATCCGACCATCGTCGGGATCATCTCGCTGCGCGGAACGATGGTCACGGTCATCGACGTTCGCCGCAAGTTGCGGCATCCGCCCGCGGCCGGCGGCAACGACGCGCGCGTGATCGTCGTCGAGCGAGCCGGCGAGGTCCTCGGCTTCGAAGTCGATCGCGTCCTGCGCGTGCTCAAAGTAGACTCCGCCGCCGTCGAGCCGTATCCCGTCGTGCATTCGAGTGAGCTGACCGAGGCCGTCCGCGGCGTCTTCCGCCACGCCAACGCGTTGACGATCCTGCTCGATTTGGACAAGCTACTCGCCTGACCGACTGATGGATCTCACCTGCAAACAATGTGGCGCGCGATTTCGCGCGACGATTCCCGAGCCGTTGACGCGCGCCGTGCGCGTGGCCTGCCCGTCGTGCAGCAATCAGATGGTGCTCAAGCCGGCCGCGTTTCCGGTGGCGATGCCGCGGACGGCCAGTCAGCCCGTGACGCTGCAAAACACGCCGCTGCCGCAGAAAAGCCGCCGCATCGCCGTGATCGCCGACGAGCCTCGCCCGTTCCGCTCCTTCCTCGGCGAGCATCTTCGCCGCCTCGGCTTCGACGTGACGATGTTCGAGTCCGGCGAGCCGGCGCTGAATTTCATTCGCCGCGCGCGCGCCGATCTCGCCATCGTCAATGTCTATCTCAAGGAACGCCTCGGCGTCGAGGTCACCGAAGACATCCGCGCCGATCCGTCGCTCGCAAGCACGCGCGTGATCCTCATCGGCGCACTGTTTCGCGCCAATCGCTTTCGCGCCAATCCGACGAACCTCTACGGCGCGGACGAATACATCGAAGAGCAGATTCCGGAGAAAGAGTTCCGGCAGATCATCCGGAAACTCTTTCCGCAGGTCGGGCATACCGAGGAGTTGCCGATCGAGCCGAAGGAGTACGACGAAGCGCGGCGGCTGGCGCGGCTGATCCTCAGCGACATCGTCATCTACCATCCCGCCAAGGTGGAAGTCGGCATTCGCGACGACAACTTCTTCGACGTGCTGAAAGCCGAGATCGCCGAGGGCCGCAATTACTACGACTCGCGCGTGCCGCTGCGCGTGCGCCAGAACACCGAGATTTTTTCGGAGACGCTCCAGCAATTCGTGCGCATGAAACGTGAAGAGATGGGAAGACTGATGACCGGGACGGATCAATGAACGCCGACCCGCTTCTCATCGAACAGGCGCGTTCGGCCGATCCCGACGCGCGCCAGAAGGCGGCGTACCTCGTCGCGCACATGGTCGACGACCGCGACTATTCGCTGATGTTCGAGCTCCTCGGCGACAAAGACTGGCGCGTGCGCAAGACCATCGTCGACGGCTTCGTGCGCGATCCGCAACCCGAGGTCGTCACGGGATTGCTCGATTCATTGGCCGATGCTGAGAACGCCGGCAAGCGCAATTCGGCCACCGAGGCGCTGATCAGGATTGGCGAGGACGCGATCATTCCGATCGTCGAACGGCTGCGCATCGAACGCGACGTCGACGTCCGCCTCTCGCTCGTCAACCTCCTCGGCGATCTTCGCAGCAGCGACGCCTTCGACATCCTCGTCGAGACGCTGGAAGGGGAGCCGGACATCAACGTCTCGTCGTCGATCGTCTCGTCGCTCGGCAAGTATCGCGACGCCGCCGCGCTGCCGCATCTGTTGCGCGTGCTGCAGCGCGAGGACTTGTGGCTGAAGTTCCACGCCATCGAAGCGCTTGGCGAGATCGGCGACCGCGCCGCGCTGCCGGCGATCCTGCCGTTGTACAAGGAGAAGTCGCTACGCAAGCCGGTGCTCGAAGCGGTCGGCAAGATCGCCGACGTCGGCACGGTCTCGTTCCTGCTGCGGATCATCGCGACGGACGAGAAGCTGAACCTCACGGCGCTGCGCGCGCTGGTGCGGATCGCCGAAACGAGCAAGCCGAAGATCGTGGAGCAAACGGAGCGGCTGCTCATCCAGCGCAAGTTCCGCGAGTCGTTCCCGGAATCGAAAATCGATCCGCTGATCGAGCATCTGCATTCGACGCCGAAGCGCGATGTGAAGACGTTCATCCTCAAGTTCCTCGGCTGGTCGGGTGACGAACGCGCGCTGCCGGTGCTGATGAATTGCCTCGATCATCCCGACTCCGCGGAGACTGCAGCTCAGGCGCTGATCGACTTCGGACCGAATGCCGTGCCGGCCATCCTCGAAGCGCTCCGCACTGCGGAAGAGGACGAGATCATCGCCCTGCTGCTGCGTGTCCTGAATGTGATCGGAGGCAGCGAGGCCGGTCCGAACATCCTGCCGCTGCTCGATCACGAGAACCCGATGATCCGCCGGCTCGCAATCGAAACGCTCGGTGAGATCGTTGACCCACGATCGGCCGACTACCTGCTCGCGAAACTCGATGACGCGGATGTCGCATCGCAGCAGGCAGCAGTCAATGCGATCTCGGCGATGGTGGCAGCGTTCCCCGAAATCAAGACGCAGGTGCTTTCGAAGATCCGGCGCCTGCTTCAGAACCCCTCGGTGCCGATGAAGCTCAACTCGCTGTCGGTCTTCGTCAACATCCAGGGCGAGGGGTATCACGACGAACTGCTGCTGGCGTCGAAGGACAGCGATCCCGTCATTCGGCAAAAGGCCGTTTCGCTGATGGGGATGTTCAGCGAGGAACGTTTCGCCGACGCGCTCGTGCTCTCGCTCGCCGACGAAGCGACGTCCGTGCGTCTCGCCGCGATCAATGCGATCGTTCGTCATCGTCCGGCGCAGGGACTCGATCCGCTGATCTCGGCGCTCGAAGACTCCGACATCTGGATTCGCACCGCGGCCGCGCAGGCACTCGGCGAGTATCGCAATCCCGACGCGATCGAGCCGCTCGTCCGTCACCTCGATCACGATCTTCCGCCGGTCCGCATCGCCGCAATCGAGGCACTCGGCAAGTCCGGCGACGATCGGGCCAAGAGCGTGCTGTTTGATTGCGCGCATGAGTCGGATCTCGAAGTCCGCCGCGCCGCGATTCTCTCCCTCGGACGCGTGCCCGGCGAGGAAGTCTTCGACTATCTGATGTTCGCGACGACGGACGTCGACTGGCGCATCCGCGCCGCGGCAGTGACCGCGGTGGCTGTTCGCGGCGATCGCACCGCGTTGCCGGCGCTGCACACCGCGCTGCTCGATCCCGACACGTACGTGCAGCAATCCGCGGTGCTGGCGCTCGACAAGCTGCCCGACCGCGAGTCGTTCCCGCATCTGTTCCGGGCGCTGGAAAACAGCGTCATCCTCGATGAGGTTTCCGATCTTTTCGTCCGGCACAAACAGCTTTACCGCGATCTTCTGGAGGAGGCCTGGCGCACAGCCGACAGCCGTCGCGAAGTGGTGATCGCGGCGATTTTGCAAGCGATGAAAGAGAAGTAGTGGCCAGTGGTCAGTGGTCAGCTTTTTCATGACTCCTGACCACTAGCCACTGACCACTGGCCACTCAACATGTCCACATTCAACCTCTCCTTGAATCACCATCTCGATCTGCCGGACGACGTGTTCCGGCTGATGCGGGATCAGATTTACAAGCGGACGGGGATGTGGTTCGCCGACACCTCGAAGTACCTCCTTCAGAAGCGTCTCTCGCCGCGCGCGCGCGAGCTGAATTTCGAATCGTTTCAGAAGTACTTCTACTTCCTGCAGTACGACCCGCGCGCCGAGGCCGAGTTCGATCAGATTTACGATCTGGTCACGACGAATGAAACGTACTTTTTTCGCGAGCCGGCGCAGTTGGCCGCGTTCGCGGACGAGATCGTGCCGGAGATTCTGTCGCGCAAGGCGGTCAAGAAGATCCGCATCTGGTCGGCCGGCTGCTCATCGGGCGAGGAGCCGTACTCCATCGCCATGCTGCTGAGCGAAGCCGGCTACTACGATCGCGCCGCGTTCGAGATTTTCGCGAGCGACATCAACCAGCAGGTGCTCGCCAAAGCGCGCCGTGGCCACTATCGCGAAAGCGCATTCCGCGCCACCGACGGACCGCTGCGCGACAAGTACTTCACGCGCAACGAGGACGGCTCCTGGCACATCCACGACGATATTCGAAACAGAGTTTCCTTCGGCCGCCTCAACCTCTACGACGAGCCGCGCGTCTCGCTCCTCGGCCACCTCGACATCATCTTCTGCCGCAACGTGATCATCTATTTCGATGACCAGTCGAAGAAGGTGGTGGTCTCGAATTTTTTCAACCGCCTCACCGACAACGGCTACCTCCTCCTCGGCCACTCGGAGTCGCTGATCTCGCTCTCCACGCAGTTCAAACTGCGCCACCTGAAGAACGACATGGTGTACCAGAAGTGAAGCCGCTCCGCGCGCTGGTCATCGACGACTCTGCCTACAACCGCGTGACGATTTCGCGGTTGCTGGCGTCGTCGCCGGACATCGACGTCGTGGCGACGGCGGTCAATGGCGAGGACGGAATCCGGCAGGTGATGCGGCATCGGCCGGATGTCATCACGCTCGATCTGGAGATGCCGGTGATGGACGGCTTCGCCTTCCTGCGCTGGCTGATGGCGAATGTGCCGACGGCGGTGATCGCGGTGTCGTCGCGTTCCTCCGACCGCAGCGTCTTCAAAGCGCTCGACCTCGGCGCGGTCGATTTCATCGCCAAGCCGGGCGGACGCGTTTCGCCGCGCCTCGAAGAAATCCAGCGCGATCTGATCGCCAAAGTTCTGCAGGTCGCCGACATCCGCATGGAGAACCTGCGGCGCCGCATCGTCGAAGAGGACGAGGTTGCGCCGCGCGACGTCGAGCCGCCGACCGTTTGCGAAGGCGGCATTGACCTCGTCGCGATCGGATGCTCCACCGGCGGCCCTCCCGCGCTGCAGCACGTGTTTCAAAACCTGCCGCTGCTGCCAATTCCGATCGTGGTCGCGCAGCACATGCCGCCCGCGTTCACGCGCCTCTTCGCGGAACGCGTCAACAAGTTGACGACGTACACGGTGAAGGAAGGCGACGACGGCGAACTGCTGAAACCGGGCACCATCTACGTCGCACCCGGCGGGATGCAGATGGAGATCCGCCGCATCGCGGAAGGATTGCAGGTGCGGACCTTCGCCGCAAAATCGAGCGATCTCTACGCCCCCTCGGTCGATCGACTCCTCACCTCCGCCAGCGACGCCTGCGGCGACCGCATGGTGGCCATCATCATGACCGGCATGGGCGACGACGGCGCGCAAGCGATCCGCCGCGTCCGCGAACGTGGCGGTCGCACGATCGCCGAGTCCGCGCAAACCGCCATCATCTTCGGCATGCCGAACGAGGCCATCAAAACGGGCTGCGTCGATCAGGTCCTCGCGTTGAACGACATCCCGCGCGCCATCGAACGGCTTTGCGCGGGGTAGCGGGCAGGCCGGCAGGTCAAGGTGGCAGCGACGACGCGCCGGCTCACTTCCTTCTACTGTCGCGGACCGCGGCAACGATCTGACTTCGATTCAGGCGGAGTTTGGTGCCTTCGATCAAGTGGAGCGGAGTCCGTCGTTTCGGGCCGCAGAACGAAGCTCGCGCCGTCGCGGCGCCGGATGCGCACTCCTCCCGTTCGCCGTGCTTCGTCGAGAAGGGTGGCGAGATTCTGTCGTGCTTCCGAATAGGTATAAATCTTCACGTCACAGGTCCTCGCCCTCAACGACATCCCGCGCGCCATCGAGCGCCTCTGCGCGGGCGGTCAGTAAGACCGCCGCCCAGACTCATTTTCTTCGACCGTCGCGAATGGCAGCCACGATCTGGCTGCGCTTCAGACCGAGTTCTCGGGACACTGAAAAAGCGGCTCTGCGCGGCGCAGCTTAGAGCCCGTAGAAACGCTTCGGGTTGTGCCAGAGGAGCTTCTCGACCGTCGCACGCCCAAGCGTTCCCTCGAGAGCAATGGCATCCTTCATCACGTTCGGATCGTGATCCATATGCGGGAAGTCGGAACCGATGATGATGTTGTCGGCGCCGAGGAAGTCCATGAGCGGTCCGAGGTACGGCTCGGTTGGTTCGACGGAAACGAAACACTGGCGGCGGAAGTAGTCGGACGGCTTCATCGTCACGTTGCCGCGCACCTCCCACTCCAGGTCGTGGTATTCGCGGTCGAGACGCCAGAGCCAATACGGAATCCAGCCGCCACCGGCCTCGAGAAATGCGAAGCGAAGACGCGGATGCCGTTCCAGCACGCCGCCTTCGATGAGCGCCAGCAACGCCATCATCTGTTCCATCGGATGCGAGCAGGCATGCATGGCGAAGCGGGAGTCGAAGCGGTCGGCTCCCGCGGAGGGCACGCGCGCGTGTGTTCCCTCGTGAATACCGACCGCGATGTTCAACGCCTCGCACTCGGTCCAGAACGGCTCGTACGCCGGATCGCTGAGCAGACGTCCCTTAATCGGATTCGGCCGCAACGCGACGGCGCGCCATCCGAAGTCGGCGATGCGGCGCAGTTCCGGCACCATCTCCTCCGGCGCGTGACGGTTGATGGCGCCGACGGCGCGCAGAACGTGCGGGTCGTGATCGCAAAAATCGTGAAGCCAACTGTTGTACGCGCGCACGAACGCTCCGACCAGCGCCGCATCCATCGAATCGACGGCGAACAGCCAGCCCCCGACGGAAGGATAGAGGAACGCACAGTCTGCGCCGAGGATCTTGACAGCCTTCACCACCGCCGCTGCGTCGTAGTCCGTGATTCCGTATATCGCGCAGTTGCGTTTCCACGACGACGGGGCCACGACTCGAAGATCTTTGGAGACCTTGTTGTCGATTGGTTCGCCGTCCAGCTTGCCTTGTGTGAGGGTGTGCTTTCGGAACTCGGGTTCCAGATAGCGGCTCCACACCCAGTCCGGCTCCCAGACGTGACAGTCTGCGTCGATGATCTGGTAGTGATGTCTCATCGTTTATTGCTCTCCGTTGTACTGCCGATGACGATCTCGCCGACGGATGTCTCGGCGTAATAGTCGAGGCCCGCGGCGGCAGCGAAGAGGTCGGAATCACCGCCGCCGATCGCGCACGCGCCAAGCCCCATCGCCTGAGCCACGAGATACATCGTCTGGAAGAGCGCACCGACGTCTTTGAGGATGAGCGCGTATCCCATCGCCTCATACTTCCAGAAGATCCGCCCGAAGCGCGCGGCGATGGTGAGCAGCACCTGCGGCGCAGCGTGGGGCGGTTGCGTTGCATTCCGCAGCAACGCTTCCGAGTTGTCGGCGATCCGACACAGGCGGTGAGAAAGCGGACAGTAATGATAAAGCCCGGGTGCCAGGTCGACGCACGCACGGACCGAGGCGTATATCTCCAGCTCGTATACGGCGCCCCCACCCGGATACGACCGTTTGCTGAGCTGCTGTCCCGTGCCGAGGTCGTAGCAGTTGCGGATTCGCGCGGAGCGGTAGAGAAACTCTCCCAGCTGGCTGCGGGTGATGGGTGGATCGTCAAAGACCCGCGAAGTGTGGCGACCGTCGAGAATGGTGGTGAAGCCATCCCGAAGGATGGGTGTGTCGAGCTGCACGACGTCGTCCGACATCTCCGGCTTGGCAACCGGCAGGGGCTCAGTTCGGCCGCGAAACGGGAACGAGCCTCCCAACACACCGTGATGCCGGCCGAGGCGCGTTCGTGCGTGGAACAGGAGGTCGTGAAAGTTCCAGTACGCCATTGAACCGTCGTTTTCGTTTGAATCGGCGAACATTTGGCAACTGAGAAGCAATGAGATGAGCGCGGAGATCTCGTCATTCGACAAGGCGCCCGTCAGTTCTTCCATACCGCGGGGCATGGCCAGTGCGGCTATGAACGGCAGCAGCCGCGCGTCGTCGATGGTGATGCGCGCCGGCGACAGCGATGTCTCGATGATCAACCGCTCGCCGATGCGGCGCACCAACGCGAAGCGCGACAGCATGTACCGCGCGGCGGGATCTGCCGCGCGGATGTCGATCAGTGTCGTGCATGTCGCCGTAGCGAGCGGCCCGCTCCCTCCGGCAGCGCGGTAGGACAGCAGGCCGCGCTGTGCCAGCCGGTTGAGCGAGATGTAGAGCAGCGGCAGGCCTGCTACGCCGTCCGTCTCCAGGACGCTTGCCTCCAGCTCAGCCTCGGACTCACCCCGGTCCGCAATACGCTCCAGCGCGGCGCGCACTCCTGATGGCAGGTAGGCCATGGTCTCGTTAGCTTCGCTTAGCAGAAGTAAGATCCGCGCCGGCATTGCAGCTCCTCAGAAGCAGACTGGCACGGGATTCAGCTCCTCTTCCGCCAGCGGAGCCGGCAGCCAGCCGAGCGTCACGGGCACGTCGTAGAGCCGTCCGGGACCGAGTCGTTGCCAGAAGTGTCGCATCCCTGGCACGACGACGCGCACGACCGACAGCCCGATGTCGGGACGCGTCTGATCGAGAACCAGTGTTTCCAGACCGCGCTCCGCGGCAACCCGGACGCACGTTTCGATGTCGTCTCGCAGATCGTCGGTCCGGTGTTGCCTGAAGTTGCCTGCGCTGACGATCGATTCTGAGTCCGGAAACAGGAAGGGATTGTCTGCAACGGTTGCAGTTTGCAGCCACGAGAGCACTTCGTCCTCCGTCGTTCTGAGAGGGACCGACGGATCGCCGCAACGGTCAAGGGCAGCCGGCAGCATCTGATTCACCTCCGTGAGCGCGCGCAAAACTCCCAGGTTCGCATCGAGATGGCAACCGAAGCCGAAGATGATGTCCTCGGACGGCGCTCCGGTGCGGCGGCTGACCGCAGCGAACGATGGAATGCCCAGATCGCCCGTGATGTCCAGGACCCAAAGCTCGCGATGGAGGGAGCGGTAGTAGTTTTGCTGTGCCGCGAAATAGGGCTCATCGAACGACTCCAGATCTACGGCAGGGCGCGGTACCCGGTTGTACCACCACATCGCCACGGTGTCGCGTTCCACCAGTTCAAGAAAACCTTGAAGGATCGCCTCCTCCGGCGAATTGCCAGCCGCACAACCGTTGGAATCGGGCCAGCAGAAAGGCGAGAACGGATAGTCGAAGTAGCAGTAGGCGGTGGGCAGATAGCGGAACCGCTCGCCCGTCAGCGACCAAAGCGGCGACCACTCGATCTCCGCGCTCTCATCGAAAGGCATCGGCACGCGGCTGGAGCGGCGTGTGGAGCTCTCGTGCCGGCGGGCGAACTGTGATTTGCTGAAGAGCATGCAGGCGTTCGGATGAATCGCGGCGGCGCCGAGCGTCTCGAGGCTGCCCCGAATGCGAGGTTCGTTTCCTTCGAAGACGCCGCTGTAGCGCTCGATCGCCTCGCAGAGTGCTCCGGCCTTGGCCTGTTGCGAAGTTTTCCCCTTTCCTCCGCTGACTGCGCGGAAGTGGCCGCGTAGCGAATCGATCGTGTCGTCTTTCCGCGCGGCGTTCGGACCCGAAAACCAAAGCGGCGCGGCTGCTTGGTCGATGGAAGAGTGGGCTGTCAGCTCGCTCACAACGCCAGTGAGGCGGCTGACGTGGCGGCCGTACTTCTCAAGGATCGCCTCGGGTGTCGTCGACCGGTATCCCCCGTCGGAGGTGAACTGTTTGGCGCAACTCGCTAACCGGATGGGCTCCAGTGGGCGCCTCGAGCCGGCATCTCCTTCACCGCAGGCCGGACACTGAGGACGGCGGATAATGGAGTGCCGCTGCGTCGTCAGCGTAGCCATGTCGATGGTGAGCAGAACGCCCTCCAGACTCGCCGCCGCACCAAGCGACTTGACGATCTCTGTGGCGATCAAACCGGCTGCGGCAAGCTCCGTCGACGGAAGGGCAGACGCGGCGAACGCGCGAGGATGAGAATGCTGGTTCCTGGCTTGCGCATAGGTTTCGGCCGCGCGATGGCCGCGCATCCGATGAGCCATGCACTCCCAACAGCCGGTCTTCCCGGGTCGCACCAGTGGGCCTAACCAGAGGATCGATCCGACCGGCCGGGCGAGCATCCACGGACGGTCTTTCGCGAGACACTCCTGGTTCAACGTAGCGAGCTCGGGCCGCAGGTAGTCGTCGACCAGAGCGACGCAGAAATCCCCTCCCGGGCCTACGCCGACGCCTAGCGCGGCGAGAGAGCAGGCGAGGTGATGCGCAGTCACCTCGCCCATCGGCAGCAGGGTTACAGTGGTCTGCTCGATCGCTTGCGATACCGCGGTGGCATCTACGCCGAGGGCATCCCAGAATGCAGCGGCTGCTCGCGGCAGCACGTCGTGAGCCTCGCGAATCACTCCCAACGTTTCGAGCCGTGCGAGCGCGTAATAGACCTCGGCGATGGATAGCCGGTCAGCGGCAGCATCGACGAGATCGTCAACGTCTCTTCCGGCGCCGAAGAGCTCTGTCAGGATGACGTAGGCCGATCCAGTGAGCAGATGGTTCCCGCGCTCGCTGAGAAGCAGAACATGCCGGCCATCGACAACCTCGACTTCATAACAGCTCTTGAACACTGGAAGCTTGAGCAGACAGTTCTCCTATTAAGGCCGGGCGAGCCGCCAGCCAGGGGGTTCGCCATACATCCATGCAGTGCCTGTGGAGTACCTCGACTCCACAGGCACGCGAATCCCGTGGACTCAGCAGTGGCAGAAGTGCCACTCCTCCCCGACGCGGTCGATCAGCTTGTCGTCCGCGACGCCCTCCGGCCTTGGGGGAAGGAAAAGAGCGATGGAAGACGGTGACGAATTCGTCGTGATCGTGATCGCAATACCTGCCGGGATCTCGAACCCCTCCCCTTCGAGGACCTGCCTGGGGTTTGCGATCAGCCGAGCCCGAAAGGCATCATCCATCCAGGCTTTCACGATGACCTTGGCATACTCTTTTTGTTCCTTTCCATACGTGGACATGCGTTCTCCTTTTCGATTTCATACGGGCAATTTCAATGAGCGCGGTGCCGCTTCGCTACAACCCCGGGGTGAGATCTCCTCAGCAGGCGCAGAACGGTTCTGCTCCGACGGCGTCGATCAGCTTGTCATCGGCGACTCCCTGGGGTCTTGGGGGCAGGAAGAGAACGATGGAGGACCGGGACGAATGGGGCGTCACCGTGATGTCGACGCCTGCCGGAATCTCGAGTCCTTCCGCCTCCAGAACCTGCCTCGGGTTTGCGATCAACTGCTTCCGAAAGGCATCATCCGTCCAGGCTTTAACGATGACTTTGGCGTATTTTTTTTGTTCCTTGTCATATGCGGACATGACGTCACTCCTCTTTGTGTTGGTGAATTAGACGACCACAATGAAACCAAACCACTGCACTCTCCTGTCCTCCTATCTGCCGTGTGTCGGCCATTGATAAATGAGCCGCAGATTGACGGTACGGCCGGCCTGAAGCACCCTTGGAACCGTCGAGAAATCGCCGGGATCGTAGTAGTCCTTGTTGAATAGGTTGCCGACGATGAGCTCGAGCGTCGTATTTGATCTAAACGGCCGATAGGCCAACGTCGCATCTGCAGTAGAGTAAGAGTCGGTTCGGCTGAATGGGGCGTCTGAAAAAGTCGTTCCTGCACCCGTTGGCCGGGGGCCGATAAAATGGAGCCGTAAGCTCGCCCTCAACCTGTCGCCCCAATCGCTGTCCAGTCCGAGCACGATCTGATTGGACGAAATGTCGGCAACGCGGAGCTCGCGGACCGGCATGCCCTGATCGTCTGTCAGCGGGACTCCTTTCGCATCGGTTGGGTTCGTCTGGAACGGCTCCGTGTGCGTATAGTTTGCCCATAGGCCGGCTCTCGAAAAGCGGTACCTGGCCATTACCTGAATCCCTCGAATGCGGATCTGGTCCCGATTCTGGTCTTGAACACAGCCGGTCTGGCAGTCGGGGACCAGGCTGCCGTCCGGCAGCTTGGGATATCCGAGCGCCACCACGTCTGAATAGGCGGCCTGATAGAGAGATCCCTCGATAGACCACCGTTCGGCTGTTTGCCAATTAGCGGTGAGCTCGATGTTGCGTACCCTTTCCGGACGCAATCCGTTACTGGCGTACGGTTGAAAAAACGGAATGATGCCGAACTTCTGGGCGTCGGTCGGATCCTTGAACGCCTCGGCGTAAATTCCCTTGAACACCATACGCCCCGTCCCCGGCGAATAGATCACGGCAATGCGCGGCGTAAACAGCGCGCCGAACCCGGAGACACCCGGCTTGTCATTGATCTGGTTGTAGCTCATCCGGCCTGCGAATACGAAGCGAAGCGAGCGCCGGAGTTTGTAAGAGCCCTGCGCATAGAGCGCCGTATCGGTATGTTCGGTTTGCTTCGGCACGTCCGAAAAAGACCCGATGAGAAATCCTCCCGGGCCGCTCGCCGACTGGTCATACGTGCTTTGGATCGAGCTCTTGACGAATTCGATCCCGCTCACCGCGCTGAACTTCTCTGACGGCACGTAGGCGACGCTCGCCTCGGTTCGGAACTGGCTGGAAAGACTTCCGAATGTGTCTTTTTCCAACCAGGGTGATGCCGGCGCGCAACTCACAGGCTCGGGATCGAGGGGGGCCTGACACGGCGCAACGAGACTCCAGAGACTCAGGAATCCGCTGGCGTAGTTGTGCAGGTAGTCAAACTGCGATCCGCTCCTTTCGAGCGTCGTTTGTTCGTATCGTGTAAATACGTTCAGTTTGACCCGGTCCAGGGGAAGCTGATACTTGAGATAAACCGCCGTCTCCTTCGGTGTCCACGCCGTATTTCCGGCGACGTTATCGAACGTTCCATACGCCGATGCGATCCCTTCCTGACTCCGCCATGTGTCCAGACCAATTGTGAGGTTCGAGATCCTGACCTTGGCGAAGAGCGACCAATTCGTCGCCCTATCGGAGAACCCCAGGCCGTTGTCCGCGATCTGTCGCCGGTCGAGGTCGCGGACGAGCGCCGCTCCCTGATCCGTCAGATCGATTCCCGTGGGACTGCAGCGAATGTTGGGGGAGGGGATTGCGCAGAGCGCTGCCCGCTCTTCGGCAGTCCCGGGCAGCCGCATCAGTCTCTGATAGTCAACATTCCGGAATTCGTAGTCCCAGAAGTCGAGTCCCGACAGGTCGCGTTCTTTCGATTTCTGAGCCAAGGCGGTGACTGACCACGCGATGGTGCCGCTCCCATCGGTGCCGGCCGCCGTGACGTCGGCCACGAGGTTCCCGTATCCACCCGCCGTGATCTGGCCGATTACGCCAAATCGCCCCTTCTCTTTGATCATGGTCTCCGGCTCCCGCGTGACGATGCTGATGACACCGGTATAAGCGTTTGCTCCGTACATCGTCGACGCCGGCCCGTAGATCACTTCGATGCGATCGATATTGCTCAACGGGAACTGACGGTTCATGTACACGGTCCCCAGGCTCAGATCGTTCTGCTCGACGCCGTCCACGAGCAGGAGCAGGCGGTCGTTCTCCACGGCGCGGTAC